>CAZWDS010000169.1:0-1662 GCA_964632495.1 uncultured Rhodobacterales bacterium | reverse complement strand
CCCGCACCACCGAAGAGGCCGATTTTTCCGCCCTTGGTGTAAGGGGCCAGAAGGTCGATAACCTTGATGCCTGTGGTCAGGATTTCGGTTTCGGTCGATTGTTCGTCGAACTTTGGTGCGTCACCATGGATTGCGCGGCGTTCCGTCGAGTTGACCTCGCCTTTTTCGTCCACAGGCTCGCCCACAACGTTCAGGATGCGGCCCAAAGTGGCGTTGCCCACAGGCATCGAGATCGGTGCGCCAAGGTCGGTCACTTCCTGACCGCGGACCAGACCCTCGGAAGCGTCCATAGCGATGCAGCGCACCGTGTTTTCACCAAGGTGCTGAGCCACTTCCAAAACAAGGCGATTGCCGTTGTTGTCTGTTTCCAGCGCGTTCAAAATTTCGGGCAGGTGGTCGTCGAACTGAACGTCGACAACAGCACCGATGACCTGGGTCAACTTGCCTTTTGCGTTTGCCATTTATCGTCTCCGGTCTTTTTAGAGCGCCTCTGCGCCCGAAATAATTTCGATAAGCTCGTTCGTGATGACGGCTTGACGGGTTCGGTTGAACTGGATCGTCAGCTTGTCGATCATGTCGCCCGCGTTACGGGTTGCGTTGTCCATTGCGGACATCCGCGCGCCTTGCTCGGACGCGCCGTTTTCCAACAGGCCCGAGAAAATCTGCGTGGCCACGCTGCGGGGCAGCAGTTCCTGCAGAATTTCGTCTTCACCGGGCTCATAGTCGAACACGGTGCCACCTTCTTCGGCGGCTTCGAACTTGGCGGGGATCACCTGCAATTCGGTCGGGATCTGGCTGATCACGCTTTCGAACTGCGAGTAGAACACGGTCGCGATGTCAAACTCGCCACCATCAAAACGGGCCAACACATCAGACGCAATGTCCTGAGCGTTGGCATAACCAAGGTTTTTCACCTCGGACAGGTCCACATGGCCCACAAGATGGCTTTCGTACTGACGCTTCAGCTGTTCACGACCCTTTTTGCCGACCGTCAGGATTTTCACCGTCTTGCCAGCCTGCAACAGTGCATCAACACGGGCCTTGGCCAGCTTGACGATGTTGGTGTTGAAACCGCCACAAAGGCCACGTTCGGACGTCATCACCACCAGAAGGTGGGTTTGATCCGATCCGGTGCCTGCCAGCAATTTCGGCCCGTCTTCGCCAACAGAACCGGCAAGACCGGCCATGACGGCGTTGAACTGTTCCGCGTAGGGACGCGCGGCGCCCGCTGCTTCTTCCGCACGGCGGAGTTTGGCAGCGGCGACCATTTGCATCGCCTGTGTGATCTTCCGGGTCGGTTTGACCGAGTCGATGCTTGTTTTGAGGTGCGTGAGGTTGGGCATCTACCCTATCCTTTCGGGTAAGTGCTTATGCAAAGTCCTTGGCGAAATCGTCGACCGCAGCTTTCAGGCGGTCGGCTGCCTCGCCTTTGATCTTCGGATCTTCGTTAGTGATCCAGTCGATCACGTCCGAATGTTTCGCGTGCATGTGGGTCAGCAGCTCTTTTTCAAACCGGGCCACGTCGCCGAGGTCCAGATTGTCCAAGTAACCGTTGGTGCCTGCGAAAATCGTCACGACGATCTCGGCGTTTGACAAAGGTGCGTACTGCGGCTGTTTCATCAGCTCGGGCAGACGGGCACCCCGGTTCAGCAACTGCTGGGT
>CAZWDS010000168.1:0-1759 GCA_964632495.1 uncultured Rhodobacterales bacterium | reverse complement strand
ATGCTGGCCAGACCGACCGGGCGCATAGGTAAAGGCGACACCGGGTGGGTCATCGCCGCTCCATGGCCTGTCGTCGCGGGCCAGCGCCCAAAAGTATCCGGTTTTGGTCTTTTTCCGTCCGGGGGCCAGGACTGGCGCGGGTGTTTCGTCCATGAAGAGCTTAGTTGAGCGCTTCAGGTCAGCTATCAGGGCATCATAAACTGGGGTCAATTCGAACGCCGATTTTCCGACCCAGGCAGCCAGCGTCGATCTGTCCAGATCAATGCCCTGGCGGCTGTAAATTTGGGCCTGTCGGTAAAGGGGCAGATGATCTGCGTATTTGGACACGAGCACATGCGCCAGTGTGGCCTCGGTCGGCATGCCGCCTGCGATGATGTGGGCGGGTGCCGGGGCCTGTACGATCCCGCCTTCGCAGGACCTGCAGGCGTATTTTGGGCGACGGGTGACAATCACTTGGAACTGGGCAGGAATGATATCCAGCCGTTCACTGACATCCTCACCGATGGCATGGCGCTCGGTTCCGCAGGCGCAGGAGCGCTCGGGTTCAATGACCACTTCAACCCGTTCCAGATGTTTGGGCAATGATCCACGATTGGTTTGGCGTGGCTTTGGTGGCCGCACGGGCACTGTGCGTTCGTCGGCGTCAATCTCGGCTTCCACCTGCGCAATGGCCGTCTCGATGTCTTCGAGTTCCAGCTCATATTGGGCCGGGTCAATCTTCTCGGATTTGGCCCCGAAGAGCGCCTTCTTAAAAGAGGTAACCAAAGCCTCTAACCGCGCGTTCTGATCCTGCTGCGCACGGATAATCGCCTTCAATTCGGCAATGTCATTGGGCAATTCATCAGGGGCAGTCATGCCTGTTTCTATAACAAAACAAGGGCATAATGACCCGCACAAACGCCTTGGTGAGTCACTCCGCCGCAGAAGGGGCCGCCACCTCCAAAGGTCGCACGCGCCGCCAATCCAGACCAGCGAACAACGCTTCAAACTGGGCCGGTTCCAAGCGCATCACCCCGTTCTTGATCGCAGGCCATCTGAAGCTGTTATCCTCAAGCCTCTTATACGCCATCACCAGCCCGCTCCCGTCCCAATAGATCAACTTCAGCCGATCCGCCCGCTTGGCACGGAACACATAGACAGAGCCGTCAAAAGGCTTCTGCCGCAAGTGGCTCTGCACCAAGGCAGCCAACCCGTCATGGCCTTTGCGGAAGTCCACCGGATCGCTGGCCACAAAAATCCGAACAGTGTGGGATGGCATGATCACGTTGCCAAAGCCCGTGCGATCTCAGCGATCCGCGCCGCGGGCGTCGCAGCATCAAGCCGGACAATGACATCGTGTTTGATCACATCAAGCGTGCCGGAGGGAGTGGCTGGCAAGGACTGCACCACCGGTGTAGCGGCCTCAATCTCAACAGGTACAAAATCCATGCCATCCAAATTGGGCAGCACCAACTTACCCTGTCGCGCCATCCGCCGCCAATCAGACACTGTGCTGGGGATCAGCTCATACCGCTGGGCAACCGCGTTGACCGTCTCGCCTTCAATCAAAGTCTCAGCAACAATCCGTGCCTTCAACTCTGGCGGCCAATTACGCTTACCATCCGCCCGACGCGGCAACTTTGCCAGAAACTCGCTTGTAGCTCCCATACAGAAACTCCCTTCAAATCAAAGAAGCTTATGAATCGCAGATCAAGCGCCAGGCCGTAAGTGTGGGAGAAGCACACCGCTTACACTTTTATGCCGCCCGCGACTACACAAC
>CAZWDS010000167.1:0-1845 GCA_964632495.1 uncultured Rhodobacterales bacterium | reverse complement strand
GACTAAAGTCGCAACCTCGCCAATCTCCCCCCAACGCTCATAATTCACCCGCGCATCCGGCGGCAGCGTCTCAGCATCCCCATACAGAAACACCTCAACCTCCCAGCCCCAGTCCTTCAACAACCGCGCCACGACAAACCCGTCGCCGCCATTGTTGCCCGGCCCGCACAGAACAACCGCCCGGTGCGAGGTCGCCTTCAACTCCGGCCATTCCTCAAAAATGGCCTCCACCACACCGCGCCCCGCGCGCTCCATCAGTTCAAGGCCGGTCACGTCGCCGCTGTCGATCGCGGCTTGCTCGATGGCGCGCATCTGCGCGGCGGTCAGTAACTCTGTCATGCCCTATTTGTGAGCAATTGCCGCGACACGCGCAACCGTGGACAGCATACGCGGGATGGTTCAAACTGACGGCATGAAGACATTCACACGTCGCGCAACAACCGGACTTCTGATCGCTGGCACACTGGCGCCGACGGCTGCATTCGCGCAGCAAAAGAAGAAACGCGAACGGCCGTTGAAAGAACTGCCGCCGCCCGCCTATCCAAATCTTGCGTTGTTGCTGCAAGACCGGCTGAACGCTGGGCTGGATCGGACTTGCTCGGGCGTGTTCACCGTTCGATCCTTCGACTATCGCAAATCCAGCGGGTCATCCCACATGCGAGCCGTGGTCCGGCTTGATTGGCAGCCCGGATGGCGCATGAAGCCTGTTGTGGCGGTCGCGTCCAGCGACAACGAGGCGTTCGTTAAGATCGTCGACAACTCTATCGCGCTTTTCAACGAAGCCTGGCCCGGCTGCGTGATCTGATTCACTTTCGCCACTTCTGAGTGCAATATGCCTATTATTTAGGCATAATTAGATCTGCACTGTGGATTCATGCGCCGACCAACGGCCCGTCAATTGTGACCTCGCATCGCCCATGGTCTCAGACCCCAGACGCCAAGGGAGTGGAAGTCATGAAGAAAGTAGAGGCGATCATCAAGCCGTTCAAACTTGATGAGGTGAAAGAAGCGCTGCAAGAGATCGGAGTTCAGGGTCTCTCGGTGCTTGAGGTCAAAGGTTTTGGCCGCCAGAAAGGCCACACCGAACTGTACCGCGGTGCAGAATATGTCGTGGATTTCCTTCCCAAGGTGAAGATCGAGGTCGTCCTGCCCTCGGATCAGGTGGACGCTGCCATTGAAGCCATCGTGGCCGCCGCCAAAACCGACAAGATCGGCGACGGCAAGATCTTTGTCAGCGACGTCAGCCAGGCCATCCGCATCCGTACCGGTGAATCCGGTTCGGACGCTCTTTGAACCCAATCAACGCGAACACTAGGAAGAAAAGGTCAGACTCATGAGCAAAAGTGATGTCTTGAAAACAATCAAAGATGAAGACGTCGAATACGTCGACATCCGGTTCACCGACCCACGCGGCAAACTGCAGCACGTGACGGTTATGTCCGATCAAGTGGACGAAGATTTCCTCGACGAAGGCTTTATGTTCGATGGGTCGTCCATCGCAGGCTGGAAGTCGATTGACGAATCCGACATGAAGCTGATGCCCGACACCAGCTCGATGTATATGGACCCGTTCTTTGCCGAAAAGACCATGGCCGTGCATTGCTCGGTGGTCGAACCAGACACCGGCGAAGCCTATGATCGCGATCCGCGCGGCACTGCCGAAAAAGCCGAAGCCTACCTAAAGTCGTCCGGCATCGGTGATGTGTCTTACTTCGGACCGGAAGCCGAATTCTTCCTGTTTGACGATGTGCGCTACTCGGTCGAAATGAACAAAGTATCCTACGAAGTCGATGCCATCGACGCCTCGTGGAACACCGGCACCGAATACGAGATGGGCAACATGGG
>CAZWDS010000166.1:0-1937 GCA_964632495.1 uncultured Rhodobacterales bacterium | reverse complement strand
TGCACTTGTTAGTTTGGCTGGTGCTGGATGTGCAGTTCCTTGATCAGATCTGGGCCGACATTGTGAAGCGCCCCTATATCACCGTTGGCATGGCGTCCTTCCTGATCATGATCCCCATGGTCGTCACGTCTAACAATCTTTCGCTTCGCAAATTGGGACCGAAAAAGTGGCGACGCTTGCACTGGCTGATGTATCCCGCCGTTCTGCTGGGCGCGTTGCACTACATCATGCTGGCCCGCGGTTTCCAGATCGAACCACTGCTCTATATGGGCACAGCGCTGGTCTTGCTGGCACTGCGTTTGCCACGGTTCGAACGGCGGACACCGGCCAAGGCCTGAAACATCCCGTACATTAAGTGACTTCCCTATCCATCGACCTTCGCTAGTGTCGGCCAAATGAACAAGCTGACCTCCACGCGCGCCACCTATCTGATCATGGCGATGTTCTTTCTGCAGCCCTTGGTGATCGGGGGCTGGTTGGCCTTGATTCCACTGGTGAAGGAAAACCTTGGGCTGTCCAAAGGCGAGTTGGCCTTCGCGCTTATGGGGGCGCCGATCGCTTTGATCCCCAGCTTACAAGTGGCCGGGCGATTGTTGCCCCGCTATGGCCCGCGCCGCTTCTTCATCGCGTTCTTCCCGTTCCAATCCATGGCGGTCCTTTTGGTCCTTGTGGCCTGGAACGGAGCGGCTTTGTTTGTGGCGCTTTTTTTCTTGGGTGTCGGCATCGGCTTTCTTGAGGTGGCCATCAACGTCTATGCGGGTCGTTTGGAAAAGCGGGAAAAGCTGACCATCATGAACCGATGCCACGGGTTCTGGGCTTTGGGGCTGGCTGTTGGGTCGGCCTATTTGTCGGTGATGATCGGCATGCCGTGGTTGGGTTTGATGACGCTGGCCGCTTTCGCGGCACTCGTTGGTATCTGGGGCGCAAGGCATATGCCGCAACTTGGCGACGACGAAACCGAAACCGCGCCACCCAAACGCAAGATCGCCGATTTGCCCCGCGCCTTGCTCGCCGTGGCCGTCTTCATGTTCCTTGTGACCCTCACCGAAGGCGTTATGGCCGACTGGGCTGCTGTCTATCTGTCCGAACGTCTGGGCAGTCCTGATGCAAGGGCAGGGATCGCGGTGACGATCTTCTCGACGTTCCTTGCAGGTGGGCGGTTCATTGGCGACATCCTGAAAACCCGGCTGGGCGCGGTGCTGCAAGCACGGATCACGACGACCTGCGCAACCTTTGGGGTGTTGCTACTGGTTGTGCCCTTACCGCTTTGGTGCGCTTACGTCGGTTTCGCCTTGGTCGGCTTCGGCGTGTCGTCAGCTTATCCACTGGGCGTCTCGGCCATCGCAGCCCTTGATGATCAATACGAAGCCTCCAACATCGCGATCATGGCAACGGTCGCCATGGGCGCTTTCCTGGTCGGGCCACCGCTGATCGGCTTCGTGTCCGAGGCCACATCGCTTCCAATTGCCTTCGCTTGCCTGTTGCCCGGACTGGCGATTGCGCTGGCTCTCACTCGTTGGTTAAGCCCGGATTCGAGTCGCTGAGTCTCGCTTTCGCGACGATTGCCTGCCTGTGGATAAATTATGCGCGTTTTCGAAGTGCCTCTATGGCGGTCACTCCGTCCAAAACCCCTATATTTTGTTCGCATTCTTAGGCCATCCAAAAAAATGTCATATTTGTGAAAAAAAGCACTTGCAGGTTCCGGTCACTCTCCGTAGATACCCCTTCACCGGCGGCGCAGAGATGCTCCAACGGGGCGCCAGACGGGCCTTCGGGAAACGAGACGCAAGTACAAAAATAGAGATAGATGAGGCGGGGCGCGCCAAATAAGTTAGGGCGCATCCAGTCACTTTTGTCTCTACGCTCTTTGAAATCGCTGGTTACTGAAGAGATATGTGGGCGGTTTGGTCCTTTCGATGGACAAATCCTGCATATCG
>CAZWDS010000165.1:0-2068 GCA_964632495.1 uncultured Rhodobacterales bacterium | reverse complement strand
GCCGCCGTCCGGGCCTCGTCCTTGTCAGCTCCCACCAAGGGCGCAATCTCTTCGGCCAGATCGGCGATGCGTTTGATCCGCTCTGCCTGAGACCCAAGTTGCCCGTGAAACGTCACATCGGCCAGCGCATCGGTCCAGGTGGTGATGTCCGTCTTGGCCACCCGCAAGTCATTCTCCCAAAAGAACTTGGCATCCGCCAGACGCGCCGACAGAACCTTCTCGTTCCCCGCCAGAATCGTCGCACCATTGTCCTCTGTTTCCCGGTTCGCAACGGTCACAAAATGCGTGATCCGGCCCGCCTTGTTCTTCACCGAGAAAAACTTCTGATGTTCCTTCATCGAGGTCTGCAAAACCTCTGCCGGCAACTCCAGAAAATCCGCACCAATCGCGCCCATCAAAACGACCGGCCATTCGACCAGCCCGGAAACCTCGGCCAAAAGCCCTTGATCTTCAACAACCTCAAGACCTTGCGCAAAGGCCATCTGCGTCGCGTCATGCCAAATCGCATCCGCCCGTTCTTCGGCAGACAAGACAACATGGGCCGTCTTCAACTTGGCCTCATAATCATTGAACCCCGACACCCGGATCGCGCCCGGGGCCATAAACCGATGCCCCTCGGTCGCATCGCCCGCTTTGATCCCGTCGATCTCCAGATCAACCACCGACGCCCCCGCTTCATCGCTCAAAACACAAAGGATCGAATGCAAAGGTCGCACCCATTTCAGACTGCCCGATCCCCATCTCATGGACTTCGGCCATGGAAAATTGCGCACGGCATGTTCCAAAACCTCGGCCACGATTTCTTCCGCCGCACGCCCCTCCCGCGCGATCACCGCAAACCAAACTTGACCTTTCTTGTCGTCGCGCGCCTCTAACTGGTCTTTCGTCAACCCGGTCGAGCGCAAAAAACCTTCCAAAGCCTTCTCGGGCGCATCCACCCGCGGACCTTTGCGTTCTTCCCGCGTGGCCGGGCTTTCCGCCAAAAGCCCCTCTACCGCCAAAGCCAATCGACGCGGCGTGGAAAACGCAGCCGCGCCTGCATAGGTCAAACCCGCCTCAACCAGACCGTCGGTCACCAGACGTTTCAGATCCTCGGCGGCGCGCTTTTGCATCCGGGCCGGGATTTCTTCGGAAAAAAGCTCGATCAAAAGATCAGGCATGGGCGTGGTCCTGTCGTTGGGAAAGCGGAAAATGCGCATTTTCCGTCACGATTTCTGTGCAGAAATCGGCTTCTCTAAAAGTCATTCGCTGACCTCCGGGCGCGGCGGACAGCCTTCGGGCAAAGGATCGCCGTCAAAGGCCTTCTCGCCACAAATATTCATCTGGTGCCAAACAAAGCCTTGACCGTCCTCGCCAATCGCCACCACCCGGTCAAAGCCATAGGTGATGTTCGCCGTGCCAAGGAACGCCATAAAACGCTCTTCTTCCAGCCCGGCCCCAATGGCATCCGCATCAAAACAATCAAACCACGCCGGAGCGACGGTCGGCACAGCATCGTCATAAAGCTCGAACGTCTCGGTCAACAGCGCCTGACTGATCGTGGTGGTGAAACAGGCGCGATACCGCAAGGGTGAACTTTCCGCGTCAATCGCTTGAAAATCCTCGTAAAGCACTGGTTCAGGTGCGCCGGTATTCAGGTTGGTCAATTGCACATCGCCCTCACCCGTGGCCTGCACTTCGGTATAGAACCCGTAAACCTGCAAATAATACATGCCGCCACCGCCGACGACGGCGACCAGAAGCAGGAAGATGGCCAAAAGTTTCCCGCTCACGCTGCACCTGCCGCTTCTGTGGTCACGAACGCATCCGCACATGCTTTGGCCAGCGCCCGGACACGGCCAATATAGGCCTGCCGTTCGGTGACCGAGATCACGCCGCGCGCATCCAGCAGGTTAAACACATGACTGGCCTTGATGCATTGATCATACGCCGGATGCGCCATGACGATGCGTTTGCCCGTCTTGGGGTCAACCTCATCCGCTGAAAGTATCCGCTCGCATTCGGCTTCGGCGTACTTGAAGTGCTGCAACAGGATGTCCGTATCGGCCACATCAAAGTTCCAGCGCGA
>CAZWDS010000164.1:0-2081 GCA_964632495.1 uncultured Rhodobacterales bacterium | reverse complement strand
TGGAAGGTTCGGGCGGATAAACATAGGTGTTCCGCACCATGAATTCTTTCAGAATGTCATTCTGGATGGTCCCTGACAAAAGCGCCTTGTCATGCCCCTGTTCTTCGCCCGCCACGATAAAAGACGCCAAAATCGGGATCACCGCACCATTCATCGTCATCGACACGCTGACCTGATCCAGTGGAATGCCGTCAAACAGGATTTTCATATCCTCGACACTGTCAATCGCCACACCGGCCTTGCCAACATCGCCCACCACGCGCGGATGATCACTGTCATAGCCCCGATGCGTCGCCAGATCGAAGGCCACCGACACACCTTGCTGACCCGCGGCCAGATTGCGTCTGTAAAACGCATTAGATTCCTCAGCGGTCGAAAAACCTGCGTATTGACGAATGGTCCAAGGACGGCCCGCATACATCGTCGCCTTCACACCCCGCGTGAACGGAGAGTAGCCGGGCGTTCCGCCCAAATGATCAAGGTTTTCAATGTCTTCACCGGTATAAAGCGGCTTTACACGGATACCTTCCAACGTTTCCCAGTCGATTTCCGACAAGGCACGCCCACGTAGTTCTTTCTCGGCCAGTGACTTCCAATCGCTCATCTCAAGCCCTCATTTCGGCAAATCGCGTCAAAACACTTCGATTTTCCGGATTACGACATATATTCAAAGGAGAAGGAGACGGAATGACACGCCCCATTGCCCTATTTTTTATGATGATGCTTGGAGCATCTGCGGCGTTTGCCACAGACGGTACTGATGAAGATGCATCATTGATCGATCGCTGGCAGAACGCGCCGGACACAGTCTTTGAAGCGGGCTCTGTCAATTTGGCTGAACTGAAGTGGCAGGCGCGCCCCATTGTCGTGCTTGCAGATTCGCCGGAAGACCCGGCCTTTAAACGCCAGATGGATCTGTTGGAGGCCCGAAAGGACGAATTGATCCTGCGCGATGTCATCGTCATCACCGACACCGACCCCGAAGCACGCTCCGAGCTGCGCCAAAAGCTGCGACCGCGCGGCTTCATGTTGGTTCTGATCGGCAAAGATGGTGGCGTAAAACTACGCAAACCGGTGCCTTGGAACGTGCGCGAACTGTCCCGCCAAATCGACAAAATGCCGATGCGCCAGCAAGAAATTCGCGACGCGCTGACCAGCGAGCCTTTGCCCTGACGCAAGGGGCCTTGTCCGTATCGGACATCGTTGCAAAATCCATGTCGGATCTTGGCTTGCATCATTCGAACTCCATAATCACATCATCCACCGCAAGGCTGTCACCGGCTGCGGCGTTGATCTTCTTGATCACGCCCCGCTTCTCGGCGCGCAGAATATTTTCCATTTTCATCGCTTCGACCGTGCAAAGGGCCTGGCCATCCTGAACCTCGTCACCTTCGGCCACATCGACCTTCACGATGAGACCCGGCATTGGGCACAGTAGCATTTTTGACGTATCGGGCGGCGTCTTCTCGGGCATACGTGCTGCAAGTTTGGCCTGGCTTGGGGTTCGTAGCGTGACGTTCAAGTCCGCACCGCGATACCGAATACGGAAACCATGCGCGTGGCTCTCGACCTTCAGGATCAACAGCTGAGACCCGACGGTCACACGCGCCAAAGGCTGACCCGGCGTCCATGTACTTTCCACCCGATGCTCGACCCCATCTTCAAAGCGCAGATTTGCGCCTTCAGGGTCTGCTTCGATGGTCACTGGGATCGATACCCCCTGCAACGTCACCACCCATTCACTGCCCACATGGCGCGTATGGTTGCCCATCCGCCCTGATATGCGCGTGCGCCGAATTTCCGCGACCCGATTCATCGCAGCCGTTGCAGCCGCCAACCGACGCAACGTATCGCCGGACAAGGCAACACCTTCAAAACCATCGGGGTATTCTTCTTCGATGAAAGCCGTGGTCATGGCCCCGTCGATGAATTTCTTATGATCCATCACGGCCGACAGGAACGGAATATTGTGACCGATGCCTTCCAACTCGAAAGCATCCAAAGCTTGCCGCATCTCTTCAATCGCGCTCAACCGATCAGGTGCCCACGTGCAAAGCTTGGCGATCATCGGATCGTAATAC
>CAZWDS010000163.1:0-2140 GCA_964632495.1 uncultured Rhodobacterales bacterium | reverse complement strand
GCCTTCGAAATGGCGATAGACGGCGGCGGGGGTCACACCGGCCTGTTTGGCCGCTTCGGACAGGGTGAACCCGGTCGGGCCCTTCTGCTCGATCAGCTCTAGCGCCGCATCGACCAGCGCTTGGCGGAGGTTGCCGTGATGGTAGCCGCGTTTAGGCATTCCAGATGTCCGGCCCGCCACAGATTTTCGCGTCAGCCGCCTTGATCTTGCCTTTGCCCTTATAGTCTACATCGGCCAAAACCGCACGGATGGCGGCAAGGCGAGCGCGTTTTTTGTCGTCGGTGCGCAGGATGGTCCAGGGCGCGTGATCGGTGTGAGTTGCCTCGAAGGTTTCGCCGATGGCTTGGGTGTATTCATCCCATTTCTTCAGCCCCTCAACGTCGATCCAGCTGAGTTTCCATTGCTTTAGCGGGTCAGCTTCACGTTTCAGGAACCGGCGCAGTTGTTCGGCGCGGCCCACGTTCAGCCAGAGCTTTTTCAGGATGATGCCTTCGTCGATCAGCATTTGCTCGAAGGCGGGAACTTGGCGGAAGAAGTGCTGGCGTTCTTCGGGCTTGCAAAAGCCAAAGACATGTTCGACGACCGCGCGATTGTACCACGAGCGGTCGAACAGAACGATTTCGCCTTCGGTGGGAAGCTGGTTGATATAGCGTTGGAAATACCATTGCCCGGCTTCCACGTCCGACGGTTTCGACAGCGCCACAACACGCGCCACACGGGGGTTAAGGTTCTCGCGGAACCGTTTGATTGTGCCGCCTTTTCCCGCTGCGTCCCGGCCTTCAAAGACCACCACAACCCGTTTTCCGGTTTCTTTCACGTCGGACTGAAGTTTGACCAGTTCCAGTTGCAACGCCTCGATGTCTTCTTCGTAGGCGTCCTTTTCCATCTCGTCGGAATAGGGGTAATCCTCGGACAGGATGTCACGTTTGCCAGCCTTATCGATGGCTTTGCGGATGGCCTTTGGGGCCTCTTCTTCATGAAAGCGCGTGATCGCGCCGTCGAAGGGAAGGGTCATGTTATGCGCCTTTACTTTTAAGAATATGTAGGCGCGATGCGGCCTTAGCGCAATCCGGCACGCATTGCGGCCCGGTCGATTGCATCGACCACTGTGTCTGGTTCGACATGGTGCGGGGCGTGGCCGACGCCTTCGATCAGGGTGACCGTGCCGTCCTGAACTGCCTTGGACAGGGGGAAGGCGTGGATTTCGGCATAGACGGTGGTGTCGGCAGTCCCGTGGAGGATCTCGACCGGGATCGCGACGTCGCCGTAGCGTTTCGACTGTTCGACGATGTGGGGTCTGAGGGTGTTCACCTGACGCGCACTTTCGGCAAATGTCTCGGCCCTGAGTGCCAAGGGAATGGCGGCTTGGGTGATATAGCCGTCGGGCACGGGGGCAGGCGCGAAGACGCCTTCGACCGAGGCTTGGACCTGCTGATCAGTGACAAAAGCCGAAACCAGCGGGCCGCCCAGTGTGCCGCCAAGTTTCGAGCCGAAGACGCGGTAGTAGCGGCGAAGTTCGCCCGGCCAAGGCATCGTGGCCCCTGAGAGGATCACGATTGCCGAGGCGGGTTCGGCCAAGGCCCAGCCCATGGCAACACTGCCCCCAAAGGAATGGCCCAAGACAATTGGAGTGTCAGCGCCAAGGGCGCGCGTGGCTTCTGCCAAGTGGCGGGCTTGTTGCAAGGGGGAAGCGCCGTAAGAGATCGCCTCGCTCCATCCCAATCCGGGGCGGTCAACAGCGAAAACGCGGTAGCGGTCGGTCAGCTTGTCCATCAGGCGGAAGCTGAAATCGCGGGCATTGCCACCAGCCCCGTGGATCAGCACCAGATCGGGGCCTTCGCCTTTGACGATCACATGTACGTCTTTGCCGTCGACGTTGACTATCTGACCTTCGGGGGGAAACCGCGCTTCGATCTCGGCTTCGCGCAAATCGGCGCGGCGGTCGACGAAGATCGAGAACCCGATGGCCACGACCAAAAGGCTGAGAGCGAGGATCAGCACGCGGCGCATGGATCGACCGGGCGCGCGGGGTTTGACGCGGACTTCGCGCCCCACGCCGGGTTCACAGGCGCGGAAACCGCGTCTGTTTCCGAAACGATCTTTGCGTCAAAGATCGTCACCGGCGCAAATCCGTCGAGGC
>CAZWDS010000162.1:0-2169 GCA_964632495.1 uncultured Rhodobacterales bacterium | reverse complement strand
GGGCGGGGGTGGGGCGGGTGTCGGCAGCCGGTTTGGCGGGTCTGGCAAACCATAAGTGTTGGTGTTGTGCGCCCGGGGGGGGGGGGTCGCCTGGCCGGGGGGGCTTTGCCCCCCGGACCCCCCAAGGTATTTTTAACGAGAAGAAGGGTGATTGTTTGGCGTGCCGCGGCGGTTTATACGCCGCAGCATGAGTAAACCACCGTCCAAATCCCATGGCCGCCTTAGCATTCAGGCCACGCTTGCCCCGCGAGACTTGATGGCCGAGGCAACTGCGGTTGAAGGGGCATGGCTTGCGAAAGTGATCACTCTGTTTCCCGAAGTCTTTCCCGGTGTGCTGGGGGCGTCTTTGACCGGCAAAGCTTTGACGGAAGGGCTTTGGCGGTTGGAAACTGTGGATTTGCGCACTTTCGGAGAAGGCAAGCACCGCAATGTGGATGACACACCGGCCGGTGGCGGGGCAGGGATGGTGCTGCGCGCCGACGTTATGGCCAAGGCGATCCGGTTTGCCCATGGCGCAGCCAAACATCCTTTGGTCTTTCTGTCCCCGCGGGGGCGTCCTTTTGATCAGGCTATGGCAGAGCGGTTTGCGGCAGAACCGGGTCTGACCTTGATCGCCGGGCGGTTCGAAGGCTTGGACCAGCGCGTGATCGACCATTTCGACATCGAAGAGGTGTCGGTTGGTGATTTCGTGATGACTGGGGGCGAGATTGCGGCGCAGGCGGTGATTGATGCCACGGTACGGTTGTTGCCGGGTGTCGTTGGCAACGCGGCTTCTCTGGAAGAGGAAAGTTTTTCCACAGGGCTTTTAGAGCACCCGCAGTATACCAAGCCTGCCACATGGGAAGACCGGGATATACCAAGCGTTTTGACGTCGGGTGACCACGGTGCCGTGGACCGTTGGCGCCGGGCCGAGGCCGAGCGGCTGACGCGTGAAAGGCGCCCTGATCTTTGGGCGAAGGCGGAGAAGAAGACGCCTTAGGCGGCCAGAGCAACCCGGTTTCGTCCTTCATCCTTGGCTCTATAGAGACATTTGTCTGCAGCGCTGAGCAGCCAATCCAAATCAAATTCTCCACCATCGATTTGGGTTAGCCCCGTGCTGACAGTCATATCGATAGCGTTTTCCTGATAATGCAGCGGATTTTTCTCGAGGGTTTTGCGAATGCGTTCAGCAATCTCAAAGCTGTCAGTCGTGTCTGCACTAGGTAAAAGGATCGCAAATTCCTCGCCCCCAGTCCGAGCCAGAAGGTCACCATCGCGCAATGCTGCCTGAGCGATGAAAACAAAGTGATTGAGGGCGCTGTCGCCGGCATCGTGACCAAATGAGTCGTTGATCTTGTTAAAGAAATCCAGATCGCAAACGACAACACTGCCTAGGTTTCGATGAGTCTGAAAAACCAAAGGGGCGGTTTCGGCCAAACGGCGTCGAGTCATCACACCTGTCAAGGGATCAGTGTAGGCCATGCCTTTCAGCTGCTCGGACTGTTGTTCCAGCAGGGCTGTGCTGGCCTCAACGGCTGCATTTGCTTCTGTCACTTCGGTCACATCATGCATGACGCCGACCAGAAAACTATCGTCACCGTCTGTCAGACGGATTTTGCGGGTGATGGTAACGCGCGGTTCCGTCCCATGGCGGTAGACCGTTTCATAGGCATTGTCGATCTCACCGTTTTCCAGAACCCTAAGGTCGCCACTGTTGCATGCGACGGCCTGACGGTCTTTGAAAACATCGACATCAAGTTCACCAATCAGATCTGCGCGTTTGACGTTGAACAAGGTTTCGAACGCGGAGTTGACCCAGACGTATCGCAAGTCTGCGCCTTTCACGAGAACAGGGTTTGGCAAGACATCAAGGACTGCCGTTGGCAGGTTGGCGCGGTCTTCAAAAGGCATGGTGACATATCCAAGCAGCAAATAACATTGCCACGAATTCAGCGGCGGGCAGGTGAAGCTTTGGTTGGCCCAAACAGGCGTTTTACGTACATTTTTCCTTGCTTTGGCGCGTTTCTACTCTTATACGGCGCAAGTTCGCGTTCGCGGACGTAAAGAAAAGTTGACCTGAAACTCTGGTGGGCGGCATGACCGGCCCGACACGTAACCCAGAGCTCTGAGGCGCGAAACATCTCTTGGGACAAACCCAAGGCAGCATAGGAGTAGATCAGATGGATCTGA
>CAZWDS010000161.1:0-2178 GCA_964632495.1 uncultured Rhodobacterales bacterium | reverse complement strand
TTGCGGCGGTTCTGTTCCGGGCCGCCGCTTTTTTTGGCTTTTGGGTTTTGGTTTCGCCGCGCTGACGCGCGTCGATCCGGTGGTGGGGCGTTGCCCCTCCAGACCTCCCCAGCGTATTTATTAAGAGATGAAGGACCAGTTTGGGTTGGGGTTGGTGATGCCGGATTTTGCTGAGGAAGACATTTGCGTGGCAAGCGGGAACCGCGTTGTTGCCGGAGTTGATGAGGCTGGGCGAGGGCCATTGGCTGGACCTGTCGTTGCGGCGGCGGCTGTGTTGGATCGGGACCGGTTTCCTGAAGGATTGGACGATTCTAAAAAGCTGGGTCTGCGCGCGCGGGAGCGGTTGTTTGATGACATCATGCAGATGGCGGACGTGGGTGTCGGGATCGCTTCGGTGGCAGAGATTGATGATCTGAACATCCTCTATGCCTCGCATCTGGCGATGGAGCGGGCGGTCGCAGGACTGACAAGCGCGGTGGATCATGCGTTGATCGACGGCAATATGATCCCCAAGGGATTGATCTGTCCGGCGACCGCTTTGGTGAAAGGGGATGGGCGGAGCCTTTCGATCGCGGCGGCTTCGATCATCGCCAAAGTGACGCGCGATCGGATCATGGTGGATTTGGCGCAACAGTTCCCGGGTTATGGTTGGGAAAAGAACGCAGGCTATCCGACGAAGGCGCATCGCGAGGCGTTAACGGCCTTGGGTGTGACACCACATCATCGGCGTTCCTTCAAACCTGTCCACAACATGTTGTGACAAGAGAATTTATTAACCCATTGATTCAAAAAAGAAATTGACGGCGAATCGCCTCTGACTCATGTTGGGGTCAACGAAGGACGGGTCGAGAACGGCCCATGGGACGAGGCAGCGATGACCACAAAGACGCGCAAATCGGCGGGAAAGCTTCCGCTTGATACGATTTTGGACGGCGATTGCATCGAGGTGATGCAAAGCTTGCCGGAGGCGTCTGTTGATCTGATTTTTGCTGATCCTCCGTATAATTTGCAGCTGAAGGGCGAATTGCATCGGCCTGACAATTCCAAAGTCGATGCGGTGGATGATGCCTGGGATCAGTTTGATAGTCTTAAAGTCTACGACCGGTTCACCAAGGATTGGTTAGCGGCGGCCCGTCGCATTCTGAAACCGAACGGCGCGATCTGGGTGATTGGCTCTTATCACAACGTGTTTCGGCTGGGTTCAGAATTGCAGAACCAGGGCTTCTGGATCTTGAACGATGTGGTCTGGCGGAAGTCGAACCCGATGCCGAACTTTCGTGGCAAGCGTTTGACCAATGCCCATGAGACGTTGATCTGGGCGTCCAAAGGTGAGGGCGCGAAATACACGTTCAACTATGAAGCGCTGAAGGCGATGAACGAAGGCGTTCAGATGCGCAGCGATTGGGTGATCCCGATCTGCACCGGGCATGAACGTCTGAAAGATCAGAACGGCGACAAGGCGCATCCGACGCAGAAACCGCAAGCCTTGTTGCACCGCATTATTCTGGGCACGACCAATCCGGGCGATGTTGTGCTTGATCCCTTTTTCGGAACCGGAACAACGGGTTCGGTCGCCAAGATGCTGGGTCGATCCTATATCGGGATCGAGCGTGAGGCAGCTTACCGCGAGGTGGCAGAGCGCCGTCTTTCCAAGGTTCGGAAATTTGATAAAGCCGCGTTGGAGGTGTCGACCTCGAAGCGCGCAGAGCCCCGTGTGCCGTTCGGCCAGTTGGTCGAACGGGGTATGTTAAGGCCAGGCGAAACGCTGGTCAGTCCAAGAGGGAAGGCCGCAAAAGTCCGCGCAGACGGAACGCTTGTGGCCGATGATATCAAAGGGTCGATCCATCAGGTCGGAGCAGCATTGGAAGGTGCGCCAAGCTGCAACGGGTGGACGTATTGGCATACGAAAGTCGATGGAAAAAAGGTTTCTATTGATGTGTTTCGCCAGCAAATAAGATCCGAAATGAACTGAGTTTCGAATTCTCGTGTGATTTTGAGCTTACCGCCCGAGCCTGTGGCCGCCCATAGGCCGGCACCTGACCCCGCCCTTCGAGGCGGGGTCTTTTTTTTGCGCGAAAGGGTTAAGTTCGGGGACGTTGCTAAAAGGGCGGTTCCTTTTGCGACAGAGGTTAATGCAGGAAAACAAGGCGCAAGGGCCAAAAACGCAACGTCGGTATC
>CAZWDS010000160.1:0-2739 GCA_964632495.1 uncultured Rhodobacterales bacterium | reverse complement strand
CGCCCATAGTGGGTAACAGCGCGTCGGGGCGTTCTTTTTCGATGATCTTGGCCACAACTTCGGGGGTGATCGGCTCGATATAAGTGGCATCGGCCAATCCGGGGTCGGTCATGATGGTGGCGGGGTTCGAGTTGACCAGAACAACCCGGTACCCTTCCTCGCGCAGCGCCTTACAGGCCTGAGCGCCAGAGTAGTCGAACTCGCAGGCTTGTCCGATCACAATAGGCCCCGCTCCGATAATCATGATCGACTTGATGTCGGTTCTCTTGGGCATCGGCAGCTCCCCTATCGCGCAAATTGTCCTGCGTTATAGGGATTGCGAACCTGTGCGCAAGGGCGGATCCGACGGTGCGGTCGCAACAAAGAGATAAACGCCCGCCAAAAGGATCAAAGCCGCGAAAACCAGCTCGTGGGTGCCGGGCAAACTAATGATCATGCCGAACTGTCCAAACATCGAAGCCGTCCGCAAAAGCACGACAAACAAGGCGTAAAGACAAAGCACGGGCAACACCCGGTAGCGGGTAAGCAGGGCAGGCAGGAACACGAAGGCCGGGATCAGGTGGTAAATCCAGGTCAGCGGCGATACGAGGCCGATCAGCAAAAACGCAGCCGGCCAGAAGAACGCATTGTTCAGCCCCCCCCGCGCCGACAGCCTACAAAGCCCGGCCAGCACACCAAAGAACGCGACGCCATTTACAACACGCCACAAAGTGGTCTTCTCAACCACCTTCCACTTGGCGTCGCCGCCGGTTTCTGCGGTTGTCACAATGGTCAACTCGTTGGCAAAGCCGAACTTGGCGATAAAGGGATCAATCGAATAGCTGGCGGATGAGTAAAGCGCGCTTTTGGAAATCGCACTGACTTCGGCCAAAAAGGCCGCATGCATGGGCCAGCCCGCAATGGCAATCGACGTCAAACCCAAGCCGCCGCCAAAAATCACAAAACTCGCCAGCGCACGGCGCTCGCCGCCAAACAACCAGAACAAAGCGAAAAGAGCAGGGTAAAGCTTGATCGAAGCCGCAAGGGCAAGGATGGCCCCACCCCAAATGGCACCACCGTTCCGCGTCCGTTCAATCGCGAACAGCAGCAGAAAACTGACCAAAATCTGCGGTTGGTTTTCTTCCAACGGCAAAAGGAACGGGAAGGTGAAGGCGTAAAGCGGGAACAGCAACAGCGCATATAATGTGCCCGACATCGTTGGCCCCAGAATGCGCCGCGCCAAAAGCGGCATCGCCAACAGCATCAAAAGGTTCAAAACCGTGACCACCGGCACCGCTTGGGCAAATGTCGTCAAAGGCACCAACTGGGCCGACACCCATGCCCAAAGCGGCGGATAAATGAAGGGATAAACACCGATCTCCATCCCTGCGTCCAAGGTCTGGTCGATCCATGCGCGGGGCGGCTCCATAGTGAACAAAGCTTCGGACCCGGCGTAGATGCGGGATGGGTCCATCCCGTCGCCGAAAAACTCACCCGCCAGCCAGACCGCGCGAAAATCGGACGAAATCGGAAAGCCCACGAAGAAAATCATCGCGAGCGCCGTCAACGTCAGAATTACCGCCTGTGAAAGCGTTTCGATCCGCATGTGTCTTGTTTGCCTGCTCTTTATGGGGATTGGGTGTAAAATCGGATTGGGGCGGAAGAATGACGCAAGCTTCGGGCGGAAGATGCAAAAAAGCGACAAGTCAGGCCCGCAAAATCCAGCGATCCAACGCCCGATCAAAGGGCCGGGGGAAATCCACGTTTTTCCGACAGTTTTCCCCATGAAAACCGTGATCCGCTTGACTTCTTGGCGGCACGCATGTGTATCGACGCATTGAATGACAAGGACCCAAGCTATGCACGCTTTTCGCAGTCACACATGCGCCGATCTCAACGCAAGCCACGTGGGCGATACTGTCCGCCTGTCGGGGTGGGTGCACCGGATCCGCGATCACGGCGGTGTGCTGTTTGTCGATTTGCGCGATCACTATGGCATCACGCAGGTGCTCTGCGATCCCGACAGCCCGGTGTTTTCCGAGGTGGAAAAGGTGCGCTCGGAATGGTGCATCCGTATCGACGGCAACGTCAAAGCGCGCGATGCGGACCTTGTGAACGCGAAAATCCCGACCGGCGAAGTCGAGGTCTTTATCCGCGACATGGAAGTCCTTGGCGCGTCCGAAGAGCTGCCGCTGATCGTCTTTGGCGATCAGGAATACCCCGAAGAAACCCGCCTGAAGTATCGCTTCCTTGATCTGCGGCGTGAGGCGATGCAGCAGAACATGACGCTTCGTTCCGACGTCGTGTCGTCGATCCGTCGCCGCATGTGGGATCAGGGGTTTCGCGAACATCAGACGCCGATCATCACGGCCTCGTCGCCCGAAGGGGCCCGCGATTTCCTTGTGCCCTCGCGCCTGCACCCCGGTAAATTCTATGCTCTGCCGCAAGCGCCTCAGCAGTTCAAACAACTGCTCATGGTCTCGGGCTTCGACAAGTATTTCCAGATCGCGCCCTGTTTCCGCGACGAAGACCCTCGCGCAGATCGTTCGCCAACGGACTTCTACCAACTCGACCTTGAGATGTCCTTTGTGGAACAGCAGGACGTGTTTGATGTGATCCAGCCCGTCATCCAAGGCGTATTCGAAGAATTTGGCGGCGGCCGCAAGGTCGACACTGTGTGGGAGCAGATCAGCTACCGCGATGCGGCCCTTTGGTACGGCACCGACAAGCCCGACCTGCGCAACCCGATCAAGATGCAGG
>CAZWDS010000159.1:2381-2768 GCA_964632495.1 uncultured Rhodobacterales bacterium | reverse complement strand
ATTCTGCACCAGTGGTTCGCCTTCATGCCGGATGGATTGGAAGACATCATCGTTTCGATGATCTACCCGTTCATCGGCAAAGGCTGGCACCTGACGCTTGGTATCGTGTTTATGCTGGTGGTGATCTTCCTGCCCGGTGGACTGGTCGAAGGCGGTCAACGCATCGCCCGGCTGTTCGGTCGCAAGAAAAAAGAGACCACCCCAGATGCCGCCCCCGGCACACCAGCCGAATAAGGAGACAAGATTATGGGTATCCTTGAAGTCAAAGGCGTCAACAAACGCTTCGGTGGCCTTCAGGCCTTGGGCGACGTCAATCTCTCGGTGGCCGAGAACTCGGTCCACGCGATCATCGGCCCCAACGGGGCGGGCAAGTCGACCCTGCTGAAC
>CAZWDS010000159.1:0-2337 GCA_964632495.1 uncultured Rhodobacterales bacterium | reverse complement strand
ATCAGCCGCGTCTTTCAGACACCAGAAATTTTCGGTGATCTGACGGTGCTGGAAAACATGCTGATCCCCTGCTTTGCCAAACGCGACGGCGCCTTCCGGATGCATGCTTATGAAAGCTTTTCTCACGAGAAAGAGCTGATCGACAAAGCCATGCATATGCTGGAAGAGGTCAACATGGCCGACAAGAAGGACATGCATTCGGCGTCCATGTCGCGCGGTGACAAACGGCGTCTGGAAATGGCGATGTGTCTGGTGCAGGAACCGCGGTTGTTGCTGCTTGACGAACCGACCGCCGGAATGGCACGGGCCGACACCAACAACACGATCGATCTGTTGAAAGAGATCAACGAAAAGCGCGACATCACCATGGCGATCATCGAACACGACATGCACGTGGTGTTCAGTCTGGCCGAACGGATCACTGTTCTGGCCCAAGGCACACCACTGGTCGAAGACACGCCGGACAACATCAAAGGCAACCCCAAGGTGCAAGAAGCATACCTGGGCGAGAGCCAGAACTAAGGGCGCGATTTTTGCGCAAAAATCGTGACGGAAAATGTGCATTTTCCGCCTTGGGAGGAGAAGACCATGCTAGACGACAAACCCTTCGACAAACGCCAGAACAACGCGGCGACCGCGCCGGCTTACTTAAGTGTTTGGAACATCGAAGCGTACTACGGCGAAAGCTACATCGTTCAGGACGTCAGCTTTAACGTCCACGAAGGCGAAATTCTGGCTCTGCTCGGTCGGAACGGCGCAGGCAAAACCTCGACGCTGCGCGCCATCGCACGGATGGACAACCCCGACATTCGTCACGGCGAAGTCTGGCTGGACCACCAGCCCCTGCACAAGATGAAAAGCTATGAAGCCGCACAGGCCGGCATGGCGCTGGTGCCCGAGGACCGGCGCATCATTCAGGGCCTGACGGTGGAAGAAAACCTGAAGCTGGCCCAGATTGCACCGCCGGTTGGCTGGTCATTGGAACGCGTCTATGAATTGTTCCCGCGACTGAAGGAACGGCGCAGCCAGGACGGCTCGACCCTGTCGGGCGGCGAACAGCAGATGTTGGCCATTGCCCGCGCTTTGGCGCGCGACATCAAAGTCTTGTTGTTGGACGAACCCTACGAAGGGCTGGCCCCGGTGATCGTGCAGGAAATCGCAAAAACGCTGAACATCATCCGCGACCAGGGCATCACCACGATCATCGTGGAACAGAACGCAGTGGCGGCTTTGAAGTTGGCGGATCGCGCAGTGATCTTGGACACAGGCCAAGTTGTCTATGACGACAGTGCTCAGAAAGTGTTGGAAGACGAAGCGCTTCGGGCAAGATATCTTGCCATCTGACAGACGGCACGACGACACGGAAAGAAGAGGGAGGATGGAACATGCTGGACCAGCGTGATGGAATGTATTGGCCGGACGCCAAAATGGCAGCCGAGAGCCACGCCGACAAGGCGACTTACGAGGCGATGTACGAAGCGTCGGTCTCGGACCCTGCAGCGTTCTGGGGCGAGCATGGCAAGCGGCTGGATTGGATCAAGCCCTACTCCACCGTCAAGAACACCTCTTTCACCCCCGGTAACATTGATATCCGCTGGTTCGAAGATGGCACGCTGAACGTCGCGGCCAATTGCATCGACCGCCATCTGGAAACCCGCGGCGATCAGACGGCGATCATTTGGGAACCTGACAGTCCGGACGAAGACGCCAAGCACATTACCTACAAGGACCTCCATTCCGAGGTCTGCAAATTCGCCAATGGTCTGAAAGCGCTTGGCGTTGGCAAAGGCGACCGGGTGATCCTGTACATGCCCATGATCCCCGAAGCGGCCTATGCCATGTTGGCCTGCGCACGGATCGGTGCGATCCATTCCATCGTTTTCGCAGGGTTCTCGGCAGATGCTTTGGGTGCGCGCGTCAACGGCTGTAACGCCAAAGTCGTGGTCACGGCAGATGGTGCTCCGCGCGGTGGCCGTGTCACCAACCTGAAAGACAACGTCAACAAGGCGCTGTTGCATGACGTGGACGAGGTGAAATGCCTTGTGGTGCGGCGCACCGGTCAGCAAGTGGCGTGGCGCGAAGGCTTGGATTTCTGGCTGGACGAAATTGAAGAAGCCAAGTCCGACGACTGCCCGGCAGAAGAAATGAACGCCGAAGACCCGCTGTTCATCCTTTACACCTCGGGCTCAACCGGTCAGCCGAAAGGTGTTGTGCACACCACGGGCGGCTATCTGGTCTATGCCGCCATGACCCATGAATACACCTTCGACTATCACGACGGCGATGTGTTCTGGTGCACGGCCGATGTGGGCTGGGTCACCGGTCACAGCTATATCG
>CAZWDS010000158.1:0-2787 GCA_964632495.1 uncultured Rhodobacterales bacterium | reverse complement strand
ATGTCGTCGTCTTCACCTTTTCTCCGTGGCTGGCTGTTCGGCAATAGTTGACGATTTCAGTCAGCATCTTTAGAAACGTTCTAAATCGGCGCCACCCTCCCGATGGACATTCGGGGGAGGTAAGCTGCTGGTAAGAAAAGGTCAATGATTTAAGGCGGGGCCTGACGGATGAAACTGAGCACGAAAGGTCGATATGCGATGGTTGCGCTGGCTGATCTTGCGATGTCGAAGGATGGCGCGCTGTTGTCTTTGGGCGAAATCTCCAAGCGACAGGACATTTCGCTGCCTTATCTTGAGCAATTGTTCGTAAAATTGCGCCGGGCGGGGCTGGTGGAAAGCGTGCGGGGGCCGGGCGGCGGATATCGGCTTGCGCGGTCGGCGTCGGACATTCGGGTCAGTGAAATTCTGGGCGCGGTGGATGAAACCGTGGATGCGATGCACACCGGGGCGGGCGCTTCGGGGGCGGTTTCGGGATCGCGCGCGCAGAGTTTGACGAACCGATTGTGGGAAGGCCTGTCGGCCCATGTCTATGTGTTTTTGCATCAGACACGCCTGTCCGACGTGATTTCAAACGAATTGGCCCCCTGTCCGGCGGTGCCAGCCTTGTTCGAAGTGGTGGACGAAGGATGAAGACGATTTCTGCGCAGAAATCGTGGCAGAAAATGCGCATTTTCTGCTTGCCCCAAAGGCCAGCGCTATGAGCCGGGTCTATCTGGATTGGAACGCCTCGGCCCCTTTGCGGGCGGAAGCCTGTGACGCCATGGTCGCCGCTTGGGAGCTGACGGGGAATCCGTCGTCTGTGCATGCCGAAGGGCGCAAACTGCGCGGGATTGTCGAGCGGGCGCGGGGACAGGTGGCTGAATTGGTGGGCTGCAAACCGTCTGAGGTGGTTTTTACCTCGGGGGCGACCGAAGCGGCGTCGGTTCTTAGGCATATGCCCAAGGGCTGCGGCGTGGTGGTGGATGAGACGGCCCACGATTGCCTTTGGGCCCATGGCACCAAGCCTGAAGACACAAACGTTCTGGCTATGGGGTACGCCAATTCCGAAACCGGCGTCCTGACGCCGCCGCCGGAAAAGGGCGAAACGGGCTGGATGTCCGGTGAAACGCCCTGCAAACAACTGCTGCTGGACGTGGTGCAGGCGGTTGGCCGTGTGCCGTTCAGTTTTCACTGGTCGGGCGCGGATTTTGCCATCCTGTCGGCCCACAAGATTGGCGGCCCGAAAGGTGTGGGCGCGTTGATCGTGCGCGAAGGCCTTGATTTCGAAGCGCTTCTCTTAGGCGGCGGACAAGAATTGGGTCGTCGTTCGGGCACGGAAAACGCCGCCGGGATCGCTGGATTTGGCGCGGCGGCCGAGGCCGCTTTGGCCGATTTGAACGCCGGAACATGGGACCGGGTTGCGAAACTTAGAAATATTCTAGAAAAGACTCTGGCCGCCACCGAAAAAGAGATTATTTTTGTCGGGTATGAGTTTGAACGCCTGCCGAACACCACATGTTTCGTCACACCCGGTTGGAAGGGCGAAACGCAGGTTATGCAGATGGATTTGGCGGGGTACGCGGTGTCTGCGGGGTCGGCCTGTTCATCGGGCAAGGTTAAGGTGCCTCGGGTGCTGAGCGCCATGGGTTTGGATGCAGAGACGGCGGAATGCGCTTTGCGGGTCTCTTTGGGGCCAACGACAACAGAAGCGGACGTGATGGGCTTTGTGAATGCCTGGAGCGCCGAACGGAAGAAAAGACGCCAGCGTGCGGCGTGAAACTGGGGGAATGGAGATGGCAGCTTTGGATACGAATACGGACGTCAAAGACGGTGTCGATCAGGAAACGGTTGATGCTGTGCGCTCGCTCTCGGGCACGTACAAACACGGCTGGGAAACCGACATCGAAATGGAATATGCCCCAAAAGGGCTGACCGAAGATATTGTGCGGCTGATCTCGGAGAAGAACGAAGAGCCAGAGTGGATGCTGGAATGGCGTCTTGAGGCATATAAGCGCTGGTTGCAGATGAAAGAGCCTGATTGGGCCATGGTCGATTATCCCGAGATCGACTTTCAAGATCAGTATTACTATGCCAAGCCGAAATCGATGCAGGAAAAGCCGAAGTCCTTGGATGAGGTGGACCCGAAGTTGCTGGAGACCTATGCAAAGCTGGGTATCCCGCTGAAAGAACAGATGATTTTGGCAGGGGTTGAAGGGGCTGACAATGCGCCCGCCGAAGGCCGAAAGGTTGCTGTGGATGCTGTGTTTGACAGTGTGTCCGTTGGCACGACGTTTCAGGCTGAACTGGCGAAGGCCGGTGTGATTTTCTGCTCGATTTCCGAGGCCGTGAAAGAGCATCCCGAGTTGGTGAAGAAATACCTCGGTTCGGTCGTGCCGCAGTCGGACAACTTCTATGCCACGCTGAATTCGGCGGTCTTTTCGGATGGGTCCTTCGTTTACGTGCCACCCGGTGTGCGCTGTCCGATGGAGCTGAGCACATATTTCCGGATCAATGCCGAGAATACGGGTCAGTTTGAACGCACTCTGATCATTTGCGACAAAGAGGCGTATGTGTCCTACCTTGAAGGTTGCACGGCGCCTCAGCGTGACACCTCGCAGCTTCATGCGGCTGTGGTGGAACTGGTGCTGCTGGACGATGCCGAGATCAAGTATTCGACGGTGCAGAACTGGTATCCGGGCGATGAAAACGGCAAGGGCGGGATTTACAACTTTGTCACCAAGCGCGCCGATTGCCGGGGCAAGCGGTCCAAGGTGATGTGGACGCAGGTGGAGACGGGCAGTGCGGTGA
>CAZWDS010000157.1:0-3181 GCA_964632495.1 uncultured Rhodobacterales bacterium | reverse complement strand
ATAACAATGACTAAGGGAGAACTATAATGCTTACTTTCAAAACCCTCGTATCGAGTGCTTTGGCGCTATCGGTTGCGGCCCCTGCGGTTGCGGCGGATTGGGAGCCTCGTAAGCCTGTTGAGTTTATTATCATGGCGGGCACCGGTGGTGGTGCGGATCAGATTGCGCGTTTGCTGCAAGGTCTGATCGAACAAAAGGGGCTGTCGTCCAGACCGTTCATTCCGATCAACAAGCCGGGTGGTTCGGGCGCGGAAGCGCTGCGTTATCTGCAGGACAAAGCGGGCGATGACCACACGGTTATGATGACGCTGAACAGCTTTTACACCACGCCGATCATTCAGGAGGATCTTGGCGTTGATGTCACGCAGTTTACGCCGATTGGCCTGATGGCGATGGATACGTTTTTGTTGTGGGTCCACTCGGATCGCGACGACATCACCGATCTGGACAGCTATATCGCGGCCGTGAAGGGTGCGGGTCTGGACTGGAAAGTGGGCGGTACGGGCTCGGGTCAGGAAGACTCGGTTCTGACGGCGATGATGGAAGCGGCCTTTGATTACGAGGTCACCTATATCCCCTTCCCGGGCGGTGGCACCGTGGCCAAGAACCTGGTCGGCAAGCAGATCGATTCAACCGTGAACAACCCCGCCGAACAGATGGCGTTCTATGAGGCCGGCAACTCGAAGCCCTTGGTTCAGTTCACCGGCGAGCGCATGGCGGCCTTCCCGGATGTGCCCACGGCCAAGGAGTTGGACATCGACATCGAGTACTACATGCAGCGTTCGGTCAACGGACCTCCGGGCATGTCACCCGAGGCGGTCGAGTTCTACACCGGCCTGTTTCAGGAACTGTTCGACAGCCCCGAGTGGCAGGAGTTCTGCGTTTCGGACGGTCTGACCTGTGACGAGATGCTGGCGGGCGCGGACCTGGGTGAGTTCCACGCAAACCAGGTCGTGGCGCATAAAGCCCTGATCGAACAGGTCGGCGCGGATGCCATCACCGGCGAGTAAAGCGCCGCTTAAGATATTGATCGGTCCCGGATTTCCGGGGCCGACACACCAGGCAGGGTCAAAGGGGCATCCCCCTTTTGGAAGTAGGGTAAAATCAACATGACAACACGGACAGCCGAGCTTTGCATGGCAGCGGGCCTTTGCCTGTTGTCGCTTTCCTTGATGTGGACGGTCTATGCCGACGGGCTTCGGATCGGCTGGGTCGAAGGCCGGGGCCCCGGGGCGGGCATGTGGCCGTTCTGGTTAAGCCTTGCCATGGCGGGGGCTGCCTTTTGGACGCTGATCCGCGCGCTCCGCCACCAGACGCCAGAAAGCCAAAGCCGCGCGCCTTACATTGACCCGGCCAGCTTCGAACTGGTGGTCACCTCTTTCGTCGCCCTCACCGTCATGCTGATCCTGATCGGCATCGTCGGAACCTACATTGCCATCGCGGTCTTCATGGCGTTCTACATGCGCGTCGTCGGCAAACACGCCTGGGGCCTGACCCTGGCCATGTCGCTGGGATCGGTCGTCTTCATCTATTTCCTCTTTGAATGGCAGCTGTCGAAGTACCTGCCCAAAGGCTGGCCGATGTTCGAAGAAGGCTTTCTCTGGATCGACAATTACCGCTGGGAGTACTTGATGTGACCAGCCTTTTTGTAAGCCGCCTGAACGGAGGGTCCCGCCATGGGTGACGTGCTGACGCTGTTAAGTGCCGGGCTGTTGCAGGCCTTTGAACCTTTGAACTTTTTCATGATCCTTGCGGGCTGCATGGCCGGTCTGTTCATCGGCGCAATGCCGGGCCTGGGGTCCGTGAACGGCGTGGCGATCCTGCTGCCCGTCACCTTTCTGGTGCCGCCCACAGCGGCGATCATCTTTCTGGCCGCGCTTTACTATGGCGCGATGTATGGCGGTGCGATCTCGTCGATCACCCTTGGCATTCCGGGGGCGTCCACCGCCGTGGCGACCGTGTTCGATGGCCGACCGATGGCGCAGAAGGGCAAGGCAGATCAGGCGCTGATGGCCGCCGCCGTGGCGTCGTTCATTGGTGGCACCATATCCGTGGTGCTGTTCACGCTCTTCGCGCCACCTCTCGCGATCTTCGCTTTGAAGTTCGGCCCCCAAGAAGAGTTCGCCCTGATGATCCTGGCCTTTGCCACCTTCATCGGCCTTGGCGGTGACGACATTCCGAAGACCATTGTGTCGATCCTGCTGGGTCTTGTGATGGCGGCGGTCGGCTTTGACATCATCTCGGGCCAGCCCCGGCTGATCTTCTTTGACATGGTCGAACTGCAACGCGGCATCGGGTTTTTGGTGCTGGCCATCGGCATCTATGGCATCGGCGAGATGCTCTGGACGCTTGAGAACTCCCGCGGGAAGGTCGAGATCCAGGCCGTCAAGATGACCTGGAACCGGTTCAAAGAGAACCTTGGACACATCAAGGAATACCTGCCGACCACATCGCTGGGTTCGGTTCTGGGCTTCTTCGTCGGCACCCTGCCTGCAGCCGGTGCGACCCCCGCATCCCTGATGTCTTACGGGTTGGCCAAGACGTTCTCAAAGGACCCCGACAGCTTTGGCAAGGGCAATGTCTCGGGCGTGGCGGCACCGGAAGCGGCCAACAATGCGGCTTCGACGGGATCGATGTTGCCGATGATCACCCTTGGCATCCCCGGCTCGCCCACCACCGCGATCCTTCTGGGCGGCATGATCATCTGGGGCCTGCGCCCCGGACCCTTGTTGTTCGCAAACGAGCCCGACTTTGTCTGGGGCCTGATCGGATCGATGTATGTGGCCAACTTCGTCACGGTTCTGTTGAACCTTGCCATGATCCCGATCTTCGTGCGCGTCCTTGCGATGCCCTTCACCATCCTGACCCCGATCATCTTCATCCTCTGCGTCGTCGGCGTCTTTGCCACGACCGACCGGATGTTCGACGTCTGGCTGATGTTGATCCTCGGCATGGGCGGCTATCTCATGCGCAAACTGAACTACCCCGTCGCCCCCGCCGTCCTCGCCATCGTCCTCGGCCCGCTGGCAGAACGCAGCCTGCGCCAATCCCTCATCTCATCGCGAGGCGACGTCATGACCTTCTTCGAACGCCCCATCTCGCTCACCTGCATGATCATCGCCGCAATCCTAATCATATACCCAATATACCTCGGTATAAGACGACGAAAGCGCGAAGGGGC
>CAZWDS010000156.1:0-3195 GCA_964632495.1 uncultured Rhodobacterales bacterium | reverse complement strand
ACATTGTTGTGGCCAAGGAATTCAAAGCAGACGCCCCCCACGAAACCCTCGATGCCACCGCTTGCCCGGCCGACAGTATGATTTTCGATGCGGGTCCCAAGTCGGTCGAGCGGATCAATGATGCAATCCGGGGCGCGAAGACGCTGATTATGAACGGGCCTTTGGGAGTGTTTGAACTGTCGCCCTTCCAAACTGGCACATTCGCAATGCTCGACACCATCGCCGCCGAAACAAACGCGGGCACGTTGGTGTCGGTCGCAGGCGGGGGCGATACAGTGGCTGCCATCAACGCGTCGGGACACGGGGACGATTTTACCTATATCTCGACCGCAGGCGGCGCGTTTCTGGAGTGGATGGAAGGCAAGACATTACCCGGTGTGGCTGCGCTGGATCAATCCTAGGTCGATAGCTTAGGACAGGGTTTGCACCGGGCCTTGCACGCCGCGAGGATGAGGGCGCGCGTCCAGTCTATTTTCAACCGGCAGAAGACAGTGAACGCATGAGGCCATGACTGTGGCCGCATTGGATCAATCTTGGTGGAATTTCTGAATGTTAGCGTTACCAAAATTGACAGGAGTGCGCGTTCGCCTAAGAGAAAGCCAACTGTCATTTTGAACGAGGGTACGAATGTCCGATGGTAAACAAGCCGACCAGATGCGGTCGGGTAAAGGCTTTGTCGCAGCGCTGGATCAATCCGGAGGCTCGACGCCGAAAGCTCTGAAACTCTACGGTGTTGAAGAGGACCGGTATAGTTCAGAAGCCGAGATGTTCGATCTGATCCACGCCATGCGGGCCCGGATCGTCAAAGCCCCCGCCTTCACCGGCGAAAAAGTGGTCGGTGCAATCTTGTTTGAGATGACCATGGACCGCGCATTCGAAGGCAAGCCTTCGGCGGCCTATCTTTGGGAAGACCGTGGCGTTGTCCCGTTCCTGAAATGCGACAAGGGCCTTGAGGCCGAAGCTGACGGCGTGCAGATGCTGAAAGACATGGGCGATCTGGATGGATTGCTGGCGCGCGCAAAATCGCTTGGGGTCTTTGGCACCAAAATGCGCTCGGTCATCCAAAGCGCCAATGCCACTGGCATCAAGGCCAATGTGGCGCAACAGTTCGAGATTGGCCGTCAAATTCTGGGCCACGGCTTGATGCCGATTCTGGAACCGGAAGTGAATATCACCATTGCCGACAAGGCCGAAGCCGAAGCCATGTTGCGTGATGAATTGATGGCCAATCTGGATGCGATGGATCAGGAAGTGATGCTGAAGCTGTCTTTGCCGTCACAAGCCAATTTCTATGCCGATTGTATTGCACATAAAAACTGCATGCGTGTTGTCGCATTGTCGGGCGGCTATTCGCGCGAAGATGCGAACCGCATGCTGACCGAGAACACCGGCATGATCGCCAGCTTCAGCCGCGCGCTGACCGAAGGTTTGAACGACGCACAATCCGACGACGCCTTCAATGGAATGATCGCCGACACCATCGACAGCATCTATCAGGCGTCGATTACCTAAAGCATCTGGTCTGGCGGGACAATCTTTCGCCAGACCGCCGCAGCTTGGGGGCTTTGCCCCCGTCTCCTTCGGAGCCTCCCCCAAAGTATTTTAAGCAAGAGGAAAGCCTGCACTGTCCTGCTTTCATCTCTTTAAAAATACGCACGGGGGAGTTTGAGGGGGTCTCCCCTCTTTTCAAAAAAAATCGCGTGCGCCGCAGGCGCCCTATTTCTCAGATCCGAGATGTCGGCAAAGGGCTGCCAATCCCTGCAGATATCCTTTGCGCAGGGCCCGCATTCATGTAAATGTCGCCTAAACGCTCCAAAGAGAGCGACGAAGGGGCAGTACAAAAACCATGCAAAGACCGGGTCTTGGCGTTTTCGCTTATTTCGCGCTCATGTTTTCTCTGGGCGTTTATTTCATGTTTGCCAGCGTTCAAGGCGACTTTGGCCTGTTCCGCCGCGTGCAGATCGAAGCCGAAGTGGTCACGTTGCAAACCGAACGGGATCGTCTGACCAAGGAAGTCGTGGCACTTGAGAACAAGACACGGCGTTTGTCTGACGATTATCTTGACCTTGATCTTCTGGACAGCCAGGCGCGCGACGTTCTGGGCTTGATCCGGTCGGACGAGATTGTTCTGAACTAAATCCTGGGCGCCGCTCCGACAGACACACCACCTCTCATCCAAGTGGTGTTTTTCGTCCCAACTTGACCTGAATCAAGGCTTGGCGGTCTGAAAACCTGTCGAAAGGTTTGAAGTCGCATGAAAGAAAGACTTGCACCAGACGCATGGCGGGTCTGATGACGCTGCGTCCGATTGGCACGTGCAATTTGAAATCCCATGCGATAGAAGATTGTTTAACGTTGAACTATCTATGCGACCCTTGGGAGGAAGACGCCGATGGCTGCGAAACGCACCACCACCAAGAAGAAGCTGACCGCTTCGAAAGAAGACCTTCTCGCCTTTTATAAGGACATGCTGTTGATCCGCCGCTTTGAAGAAAAAGCGGGGCAACTGTATGGCATGGGTTTGATTGGAGGGTTCTGTCACCTCTATATCGGGCAAGAAGCTGTTGTTGTCGGCCTTGAGGCGGACACCAAGGAAGGCGACAAGCGCATCACCACTTACCGCGATCACGGCCATATGCTGGCGTGTGGCATGGACCCCAAGGGCGTGATGGCCGAGCTGACGGGCCGTGAGGGCGGGTATTCCCGTGGTAAAGGCGGCTCGATGCACATGTTCTCGAAAGAGAAGGATTTCTACGGCGGCCACGGCATCGTGGGGGCGAACGTGCCATTGGGCGCCGGTCTGGCGTTTTCAGACAAGTACAAAGGCAATGACAACGTCACTTTCACCTACTTCGGCGACGGTGCGGCCAACCAGGGTCAGGTCTACGAGACTTATAACATGGCGCAGCTTTGGGAATTACCGGTGATCTTTGTCATCGAGAACAACCAATACGCCATGGGCACAAGCGTTCAGCGCGCGACAAAGTCGCCGTCGCTTTGGGAACGGGGGGCTGCTTACGGCATCAAGGGCGAAGAAGTGGATGGAATGGACGTGCTCGCCGTGCGCGAGGCCGGGAACCGCGCCACCAAACACTGCCGTGCAGGCAAAGGCCCCTACATTCTGGAAGTGATGACCTATCGCTATCGCGGCCACTCGATGTCGGATCCGGCCAAGTACCGCACGCGCGACGAAGT
>CAZWDS010000155.1:2290-3298 GCA_964632495.1 uncultured Rhodobacterales bacterium | reverse complement strand
GAACAAGGTCCATCCGGTCAAACCAGAAAGCATCGCGGGCTGCACCTATTGCCATCCGCAGGTCGCAAGCGTCGGCTATACCGAGGCGCAGGCGAAAGAGAAGGGCTACAAGGTCAAAGTCGGCCGCTTCCCCTTCATGGGCAACGGCAAGGCCATTGCTTTGGGCGAACCTGAAGGGTTGGTGAAAACCATCTTCGACGAAAAGACCGGCGAGTTGCTGGGCGCTCACATGATCGGCGCGGAAGTGACCGAGCTGATCCAGGGCTACGTCGTTGGCCGCCAGTTGGAAACCACCGAAGAAGACCTGATGGAAACCGTCTTCCCACATCCGACACTGTCCGAAATGATGCACGAAAGCGTTTTGGACGCTTTTGACAGGGTCATTCATATCTGATGTCCCGATTTTGTCGGTTTGTCATTGTCGTATACATGCTTGCGTATATCGCGGCGCTTTGCGTCGCGTTGGTCAGTACGCACGAGACGGCAAGCGTTCAGTCCGACGAGATTTCGGGGGCTTATCTGGTCTTCATTGGGATGCCTTGGACGCTGGCGCTGGCGTATCTTGAGGTGGACCGCGTGCCCGACATTCTGTTACGGGCCTTTGTGGTGTTCGCGCCGATGTTGAACGTTGGTATTGCGATGCTTTTGTGCCGGTCCCGCCGCAAGCGCTATTAAGCAAACCGCCCAACAGGCCCGCCCTCAAAAGTTATCCACAAGAAAGTCTCGGAATTCTCGTGACCTTCCTCAAATGTTCCCTTAATGTTCTGTTAACCCCATTGAGTTCCGCGGCATCTCCGCTATCTCCCTCAAAGACCCCGAGAGGACCCCATGGCCGAGCAGAAAAACATCGAGGTGCGCGGCGCGCGCGAACATAACCTCAAAAACATCGACGTGGATATTCCGCGCAACCAACTGGTGGTGATCACCGGGCTTTCCGGCTCGGGCAAGTCATCACTGGCCTTCGACACGATCTATGCCGAAGGTCAGCGCCGCTATGTGGAATCGCTG
>CAZWDS010000155.1:0-2280 GCA_964632495.1 uncultured Rhodobacterales bacterium | reverse complement strand
TTGATCATATCACGGGCCTGTCTCCTGCGATTTCCATCGAACAAAAGACCACCTCGAAAAACCCGCGCTCGACCGGCGGCACGGTGACCGAGATTTACGACTATATGCGTCTGCTGTTCGCCCGGGCTGGAACGCCGTTCAGCCCGGAAACCGGCCTGCCGATCGAAGCCCAACAAGTCCAGGACATGGTCGACCGTGTGATGACCTTGGATCAGGGGACCCGCGCCTATCTGCTGGCCCCCATCGTGCGTGACCGCAAGGGCGAGTATCGGAAAGAATTTCTGGAACTTCGAAAACAGGGTTTCCAGCGTGTGAAGGTCGATGGGGCCTTCCACGAATTGGACGATCCGCCAAAGCTGGACAAGAAGTTCCGCCTTGAGACGGCCCCCAAAAAGGGCGACCCCGAGCGACTGACGTTTTCCGAGAATTTCGCCTGTCCGGTCTCGGGTTTCACCATCCCCGAAATCGAACCCCGCCTGTTCAGCTTTAACGCGCCGTTTGGTGCCTGCCCGGATTGCGACGGTCTGGGCGTGGAATTGTTCTTTGACGAACGGCTTGTCGTGCCGGATCAGAACCTGAAAATCTATGATGGCGCCTTGGCCCCGTGGCGCAAAGGCAAAAGCCCCTATTTCAAACAGACGATTGAGGCCATCGCCAAACACTACGAATTCAACGCTGGCACCAAGTGGAAGGATCTGGATGCCCATGTGCAGCAGGTGTTCCTTTATGGCTCGGGCAAGGAAGAGATCAAATTCCGGTACGATGAAGGGGGCCGCGTTTACGAGGTGACGCGCGCGTTCGAAGGCGTCATTCCAAACATGGAACGGCGCTACCGCGAAACGGATTCCAACTGGATCCGCGAGGAATTTGAGCGCTACCAAAACAACCGCCCCTGCGGGACTTGCGAAGGCTTCCGTTTGCGTCCCGAAGCCTTGGCCGTGAAGATCGGCGGATTACATGCGGGCCAAGTGGTGCAAATGTCGATCCGCGAGGCCTTGGCCTGGGTGGAATCCGCGCCCAAAAAGCTGACCAAACAGAAGAACGAAATCGCCAAGGCGATCCTGAAGGAAATCCGCGAGCGCCTTGGATTCCTGAACAATGTCGGGCTTGAGTACCTGACGTTGGCCCGAAATGCTGGCACGCTGTCGGGCGGTGAATCGCAACGTATCCGGTTGGCCTCGCAAATCGGGTCTGGCCTGACGGGTGTGCTTTATGTGCTGGACGAACCCTCGATCGGGCTGCACCAACGCGACAATGGACGGCTGTTGCAAACGCTGAAGAACCTGCGCGATCAGGGCAACACGGTGATCGTCGTCGAACACGATGAAGAGGCGATCCGCGAAGCCGACTACGTTTTCGACATCGGCCCCGGCGCAGGCGTGCATGGCGGCGAAGTGGTAGCCAAAGGCACCACGGCCCAGATCATCAAGAACAAGAAAAGCGTCACGGGCGATTACTTGTCCGGTCGGCGCGAGATTGCCGTGCCAACCGAACGGCGTGCGGGCAAGAAGGGCAAGTCGGTTCAGGTGGTGAAGGCCACGGGCAACAACCTGAAAGACGTCACCGCCGATTTCCCGCTTGGCAAATTTGTCTGCGTGACGGGTGTGTCCGGCGGCGGCAAGTCGACCCTGACGATTGAGACCTTGTTCAAAACCGCCTCGATGGCGCTGAACGGGGCACGCCAAACGCCAGCACCTTGCGAAACGATCAAGGGTCTTGAGCACCTCGACAAAGTCATCGACATCGACCAACGCCCCATCGGGCGCACGCCCCGGTCGAACCCTGCGACTTACACAGGGGCTTTCACGCCGATCCGCGACTGGTTCTCGGGCCTGCCGGAATCCAAAGCGCGCGGGTATAAGCCCGGGCGGTTCAGCTTCAACGTCAAAGGCGGGCGCTGCGAAGCCTGTCAGGGCGACGGCGTCATCAAGATCGAAATGCACTTTCTGCAAAGGCGCGCGCTACAATCGCGAGACCTTGGAAATCCGCTTCAAAGGCAAATCCATCGCCGACGTCTTGGATATGACGGTGGAAGACGCACAAGAGTTCTTCAAAGCCGTGCCGACGATCCGCGAAAAGATGGACGCTTTGATGCGCGTGGGGCTTGGCTATATCAAGGTCGGCCAACAGGCGACGACCTTGTCGGGCGGCGAGGCGCAGCGGGTGAAGCTGTCAAAGGAACTGTCGAAACGCGCGACGGGCCGCACGCTTTATATTCTAGATGAGCCCACCACCGGCCTGCATTTCGAGGATGTGCGTAAACTGTTGGAAGTGCTGCAC
>CAZWDS010000154.1:0-3311 GCA_964632495.1 uncultured Rhodobacterales bacterium | reverse complement strand
GTATTTCTTGTACGGCTCGGCCTGCAATTCGTCCGGCATGGTGAACATCATCAGGTCACACCATGCGGCGGCTTCCGCGATACCCATGACTTGCAGTCCTTCGCCTTCGGCTTTCTTCGCCGAGGCCGAGCCTTCTCGCAGGGCCACACAAAGGTTCTTGGCGCCGCTGTCGCGCAGGTTCAGCGCATGCGCGTGTCCCTGAGAGCCATAGCCAAGGATGGCCACCTTCTTGTCTTTGATCAGGTTAATATCGCAGTCGCGGTCATAGTAAACGCGCATTGGGCCGTCCCCTCCAATCGAGTGTGTTATCAAGCTTCCGCGCTTCTAGCGAAACTTGGGCCGGATGCAACGCAAATTGCGATTCTAAGCATTGCTGGACCGCGAAACTCAGACGGTTTTGCGGGCTTTTTGTTGACCAAGATGGGCGACCAAAGCGTCAAAAACCACCCGAACCCGTGCGCTGGTCTTCAATTCGCGCGGGGCCACCAGCCAGACCGGGAACTCGAAGTGCAATTCGTGTTGCAAAATATGCTGCATGTCGGGTGAACGTGCCCCCATGTCCCAAGCATTCAATCCGATCCCAAGCCCGGTTTTTGCCAGTTCCCAGTGGGCCAGATGGTTTTCTGATCGTGCGACGATGTTTGCTTTCGTTATGGGAACGCCCCTTTGTTGAAGCGTGCTGAGCATTGTGTCGTCCGAGCCAAAACCAATGAAAGGCGTGTCGGCCAGATCGGTCAGATCATTGAAGGGGCCGCACCGCGCTATCAAATCTGGGGTGGCAAACAGGCCACCGCTTTCGTCCATGATCCGGCGTGCGATCATATCGGGATCGGACGGGTCTGCATTGCGGATGGCAATATCTGCTTCGCGGCGGCGCAGGTCGCTCAGTTCGTTGGTGGCGATGATTTCGACGACCAATCCGGGGTGCGTTTTGTGAAGATCCGCCACTAAGCCGGGCAAGACATGGATCGCGAACATTTCGGTGGCCGAGACTTTGACCACGCCTTCAATCGAAAGCGACTGCCCCGAGGCGGCAAGGGACAGCTTTGTCGCGGCTTCCCCCATGGCGCGGACATGCTCGGCCAGTTCCATGGCGACGGGCGTAGGTAACAGTTGACGGCCCGAGCGTTCAAACAGCGTGACGCCAAGGTCTTCTTCCAAAGCGGCAACTTGGCGACCAAGGGTCGGCTGCGTCAGGTTCAAAGCCCGCGCTGCCGCCGAAAGAGAACCCTCTTCTATGGTGGCCAGAAAGGCGCGGACCTGGTTCCAGTCAAATGTGATCGCTTGCCAGTTCATGCAAATTTGTATGCCTGAAAGACGAAAATGACGAATTTCTCTGCGTCAGCGTATGTGCAATACCACCCCCATGACAAGGAGAAACCCCATGACCGACGCCGCTTTCTGGGATCGCATCGCACCCAAATACGCCAAAAGCAAAATCTCAAACCCGGATGCGTATCAGCAATCGCTTGCACGGGTTCGCACCTATCTGAATCCTGATCACTCTGTTTTAGAACTGGGTTGTGGCACCGGATCAACCGCATTGTTGCTGGTCGAGGACACCGGGCCATATGTTGCCACGGACATTTCGTCAGGGATGATCGAGATCGCAAAGGGCAAGCTGACAAATCATCCGGGCGCGGCTGTGGAATTCCGCGTCGCCGGGGTAAATCCCGGGGATTATGCGGGCGAGACCTTTGACACGGTACTGGCCTTTAACCTGTTGCATCTGGTGCCAGATCTGGAAGGCGCGTTCGGAATGATCCGGGATGCTTTGCCGACAGGCGGCTTGTTTATCTCGAAAACACCAGCGTTGGCGGGCAAGTGGTATTTCAAACCCCTCATCAAAGCCATGCAGCTTTTCGGACGTGCGCCTTTCGTGCGGATGCTGGGGGTCGAGGAGTTGGACCAGATGATCGAAGCGGCAGGATTTGAGATTGTAGAGACCGGGCTTTATCCGCCGTCGACGCCAAGCCGGTTTGTCGTCGCCCGGAAGCGATAAGCCCCCCTCAAGCGCGGCAGAAAAACCCGCGAAGTTTCGACGCGGGGTCTGGGCACTTTGTCTTTCCGGGGCTAAGGGTGGGAAAATCGACTTTGGAGGCTCCCATGGCTGCGCTGCGCAATGATATCGACCCCGACGGATTGCTGGAATTTTCGGTGGTGTTCACCGACCGGTCGCTCAACCACATGTCTGGCGCATTCCAGAACGTGATGCGGGATATCTCGGGGTTGTTGCGCGAGGTTTATAACGCGGAGGGCGTGGCCTTGGTGCCGGGTGGCGGAACTTATGCCATGGAGGCGGTCGCACGCCAACTGGCCGAAGACGAAACCGTGATGGTTATTCGGAACGGCTTTTTCTCGTACCGCTGGAGCCAGATTTTCGAAGCTGGTGATCTGCCCGCCGAAGAGATCGTGATGATGGCGCGGCGCACCGGAAACGATCCGCTGGCCCCTTTCGCGCCAGCCCCAATTGACGAGGTGGTCGCGCGCATTCATGAGGCCAAGCCGTCGGTCGTCTTTGCGCCCCACGTGGAAACCTCGGCGGGCATGATCCTGCCGGATGACTATCTGCGTGCCGTGTCAGAGGCTGTGCATGAGGTGGGCGGATTGTTCGTTCTGGATTGCATTGCCTCGGGCTGTGTTTGGGTGGACATGAAAGACGTTGGTGTCGATGTGTTGATCTCGGCCCCGCAAAAGGGCTGGTCGGCGGCACCTTCGACGGGTTTAGTCATGATGTCCGACGCAGCGCTGGCGCGCGTGAAGGCGCGGCAATCGTCCAGCTTCGCGGTCGATCTGGGCAAATGGCTGACGATCATGGAGGCCTATGAGAACGGCGGTCATGCGTATCACGCGACCATGCCCACAGATGCTTTGCGCGACTTCCGCGATGTGATGGTCGAAACCAAGGGCCTGGGGTTCGCGCGTCTGGCCGAGGCTCAGTGGGAACAGGGCAACAAGGTGCGTGCGGTTTTGGCAAAGCGCGGCATCCGATCTGTTGCGGCCGAGGGCTTTGCGGCGCCGGGTGTTGTGGTCAGTTATACCGACAATTCAGAGGTGCAGTCAGGGCGTGCCTTTGCCGCCGAGGGCGCTCAGATTGCGGCAGGTGTGCCTTTGATGGTGGGGGAAGGGGATGACTATAAGAGTTTCCGCCTTGGCCTGTTCGGTTTGGACAAGTTGCTTGACGTGGACGCCAGTGTCGCGCGGTTCGAAGGTGTCTTGGACAAAGCTATGGGGTGAGGTTTTGCGCCGCCTGTCGGCGTCGCGACGGGGGGGGGGGGGGGGGGGGGGGGGGGGGGGGGGGGGGGGGGGGG
>CAZWDS010000153.1:1625-3411 GCA_964632495.1 uncultured Rhodobacterales bacterium | reverse complement strand
CCGCAGTGACGGTCAATCAGTTCCTCAAAGGAAATCGACATGGCCTCTTCAACCACGCAAGGGTTATTCACATGGCCCGAGATCGCAAACAACTTGGTGCCCGTGTTGTTCGGGCGGCCAAAGCCCGCGAACCATTCCGGACCGCGCCGCAGGATCGTGGGCACAACAGCAATGGATTCGACATTGTTCACCGTGGTCGGGCACCCATAGAGGCCAGCCCCCGCCGGGAACGGAGGTTTCATCCGCGGCATACCCTTGCGCCCCTCAAGGCTTTCCAGCAATGCGGTTTCCTCACCACAGATGTAAGCGCCTGCCCCGTGGTGCAGATAAAGATCGAAATCCCAACCCGAGCCAGCGGCATTCTTACCCAAAAGCCCCGCGTCATAGCATTCGTCGATCGCAGCCTGCAAAGCCTCACGTTCGCGAATGTATTCGCCGCGAATGTAGATATAACACGCGTTGGCGTTCATCGCGAAAGACGCAATCAGACACCCTTCGATCAGCGTGTGCGGATCGTGGCGCATAATCTCGCGGTCTTTGCAGGTGCCCGGTTCGCTTTCGTCAGCGTTGACCACCAGATACGACGGGCGACCATCGCTTTCCTTGGGCATAAAGCTCCACTTCAGACCGGTGGGGAAACCCGCACCACCACGGCCACGCAAACCTGACGCTTTGGCCTGCTCGACAATCCAGTCCCGACCCTTCTGGATCAGCCCGGCAGTCCCATCCCAATGCCCACGCGCCTTTGCACCCTGAAGGGTGCGGTCGTGCATCCCGTAGATATTGGTGAAAATGCGATCCTTGTCTTCAAGCATGGCACCTGTCCTCTGAAACCGTATCTGACTGACGAGAAACCTAGTTCATCTCGCGGCGTTTTCGCCAGATTTGCCATGTCACGATTAGCGCCCAGAGGAAACCCGCAAGTGCGAAAAGATCGAACAGAAAAACGTAATGTTCCGGTAACCCAATCTTGCCACCCATCCATTGCGCGGCCATCCAAAGGATCATTGTGACGGCAATTACAATCGAGACAAGACGGGCCTGTCGTGACAAAGCACGGTCCGTGTTTGGGTCGGGTTGATGTGTCATATGCGGGCCCACATGAGTTCTGTTAAGCATAAACTACCGTCACTCGGCCCCTTCACGCAACGCTCTTTCGTGAAAAAGGGACGAGACATCGCTGTCTCGCCCCTTTTGATTAACAGATGTTTAAGCGTCAAACGCCTTAGTAGACGTCGCCGCCCTCTACCCGCTTGGAAAACTCTGTTTCCCCGCCAGCGGCCAGAAGACGCGCCTGTTCCACCCAAGTATCGCGGGTCACACGGCCTTTGAAACCTTCCAGATTGGCATCCACCCAAGCCACTTCGTCCGAACTCCAGGATGCAACCTGATCAAAATGCCAGAAACCCAAGGAATTACACAGCTTTTCCATTTTAGGTCCAATGCCTTTGATCATCTTAAGATCATCGGCCTTGCCGCCGCGCGGGCCGTCCAATCCGGCGGGCCGTGTGCCTTCGTTGATGCCTTCGCGCACACCATCGCCATCGTAATCTTCACCCTGACCAGCCGAGCCTGATGCGGCCGCAGCTTGCGCTTCAGAGGCTTTGCGTGCGGCCTCTGCCTCGGCCTCTCTGGCACGCGCGGCTTCAGCCTCTCTGGCACGCGCGGCTTCAGCCTCTCTGGCACGCGCGGCTTCAGCTTCGCTTGCACGGGCCGCTTCCGCTTCTCTGGCACGTGCGGCTTCAGCCTCTCTGGCACGTGCGGCTTCAGCGTCTCTGGCACGCGC
>CAZWDS010000153.1:0-1525 GCA_964632495.1 uncultured Rhodobacterales bacterium | reverse complement strand
CCTTACGCGCGGCTTCAGCGTCTGCTGCCTTACGCGCGGCTTCAGCGTCTGCTGCCTTACGCGCGGCTTCAGCGTCTGCTGCACCAGCATCTGCTGCACCAGTGCCTGACGCCGCAGCACCCGCGGCAGTCGCAGCAGCCACTGCTCCGGTTGCCGCCGCCGCAGTCGCGCCAGTATTGGCAGATGCAGGCTTTTCATGGCCCTCGGCGGCGCCATGTGGCCGGGTTTCCCCCATGCCAAAGCCCAAATACAGAACAATCGTGGTCAAAAACGCCAAAAGAGCGGCCAAGAAGACGGCCGCAAAAAAGCGGTAATCCCCAAGAACCAGCAACATGGCGAAGGCAACCACAAATATCACCGCGCCAAGAACCAGCGCCGTCGTGATTTTGCCAGAGTCGTTATGGGACATATCCACTTTCCTCACGTTAAACCTTTTCTCAGCTTAACCTGATAACAGGATCTGCCTAAAGGGGGAAAAAAATAACGCATTCCCCCTTCCAGCTGTCTAGTAGACGTCGCCCTCGTCCACTTTCTTGGAAAACGCGGTCTCGCCGCCTTGTGCCAACAGCCGGGCCTGTTCGACCCAATTGTCGCGCGACACGCGGCCCTTGAAGCCCGCCAGATTGTCATCAACCCAAGCCACTTCGGACGCGCCCCAATTGGCAACCTGATCGAAGTGATAGAACCCAAGACTGTGCAAAAGAAGCTCTAACTTTGGCCCCACCCCTTTGATCCTTTTCAGATCATCCGGCCCCCCTTCACGCGCAGCGCTCAGGCCCTCGGGCCGGGTCGCCTCGCCTGCAAAGGCCGGTGCGGTTTCTGCGGTTTTCGCCGCTTGGGGGGCGGCGGTCACAGGTGCCGTTTCGACAACCGGAGCGGGCTCGGCGGGCTTTTCCACGGGTTTTTCTGCCACCGGCGCAGGCGTGGGATCGGCAAACTTGACCGGTGCGACAGGTGTGGGCGCAGGCCGCACAGGCGCCGTGCCCTGCCCCAGCCAAGGCGTGGTCAACGGCTCTTCCGTGCCGTCAATGCGCTTGATGGTGTCGTTGAAATCCACCGCACGCTGCGCACTTGCGTTGTACTGGGGACGCCCGCTTTCAAAGTCTTTCAGGCTGGTCAGCCCCGCCAAAGGCTCGGCCGCATAGCGCCCGTTCTGAGGCCCCGGCACCGGCACTTTTCCCGCCGCCAGTTCGTCGATGATCTCGCCCAAACGCGCGGCGGTCAGATCCTCGTAGTAATCCTTGCCGATCTGAGCCATCGGCGCATTGGCGCAGGCCCCAAGGCATTCCACCTCTTCCCAGCTGAACTTGCCATCATCCGACAACATATGCGCCTTGGGCGCGATCTTTTCCTTACAGACCGCCACCAAATCCTCGGCCCCGCAAATCATGCAGGACGTCGTGCCGCAGATTTGAATATTCGCAACAGACCCAACGGGTTGCAGTTGGAACATGAAATAGAACGTGGCAACCTCAAGCACCCGGATATAGGCCAAATCCAGCATCGCCGCGATATGTTCGATCGC
>CAZWDS010000152.1:0-3529 GCA_964632495.1 uncultured Rhodobacterales bacterium | reverse complement strand
GGGCTCGGCCATCGGCTTTGGTGCCGATGTGAAGAACGACGAAGACCGTGGGGTCGGCGAAGGGTTTCAGGAACTCGAGCCTGAGGATCTGCTGAAATTCGGCCTGATCCCCGAATTCGTGGGCCGTTTGCCTGTGATCGCCACGCTGACCGATCTGGATGAAGACGCGCTGGTCACTATTCTGACGGAACCCAAAAACGCACTGGTCAAGCAATACCAGCGTCTGTTCGAACTTGAAGACGCGCAACTGACCTTCACCGAAGACGCACTGTCCGCCATTGCCCGCAAAGCGATCGAGCGGAAAACCGGCGCGCGCGGCCTGCGTTCGATCATGGAGAATATCCTGCTGGATACGATGTTCGATCTGCCGGGTCTGGAAAGCGTGGAAGAAGTCGTGGTCAACGAGGAATCGGTTTCTGCCGAAGCCAAGCCATTGATGATCCACGCAGATACCCAGAAAGAGCCTGCCAGCGCGGGTTAATCCCCTATGCGTTGGATTGCTTACGGAGCGGCGGGGCTTATCGCTTTGCCGCTTTTCGCTATTCTAGGGGTATATGCTTATAACGCAGTTTTCGTGAACCCTAAGTACACGGCCCAGTATTTCGAAGGCCAGTTAGAGATTGGCAAAGTGCTCGCCTCCCGACGTTGGCATCGCCTTGGGGCAGAAGGTTGGGATTGTTCCTACGCGATCGCCGAGATTTCGCCTGACCTTCCACCAGACCCTCCAGAGAGCTGGCAAATCGAGTGGAAACCGACACCTGCGGCACCGCTTGGAGAGACAACGCGTGACGCGGTGGATTTCTGCCGCACGTATTATTCCGAAGACACACAGGCGCGCCTAGAAAGCGCATTGACCACGCCCGGTTCGTTTTACGACCGCGACGGGGTGGGTGAAACGGTATGGATTTATGCCCCACGGCATCGCATCGCCGCGCGCATTCGATATGGCGACTGAATTTGTGCCCTTCAACGCGTCAATTTCCGCCAATTTGAACAGGTCTACTGGATTTCCCACGCCACATACGCCATACCCCAATCAAACAGGCAGAAAGGTCCAAAAATGGGCATTCTCAACACTCTTCTTCGCGCGGTCACCTGGTGGAACAGCCAGACGTGGGGCACGCAGTTTCACACTTGGCGCTACGGCGAAAAGGTGGGCGAAGACAATCAAGGCAACGTGTTTTATCAATCCAAAGAAGGCCGTCGCTGGGTGATCTTTAATGGCGAGGCGGAAGCGTCACGTGTGGATCCGGATTGGCACGGCTGGCTGCATTACACCTTTGATGAACCGCCCACGGAAAAACCGCTGGCGCACAAGGACTGGGAAAAACCGCATCAGGAAAACCTGACCGGCACGCCCGAGGCTTATGCGCCTGCAGGCTCGATCCGGCGCGCTGATCCTGTCGCGCGCTCGGATTACGAGGCTTGGGCACCGGAGTAAGCCTGATGGCCGAGAACACCACCGAAGTTTTGACCGGCGCCGGCGTTTTGGCCGTAGCGGCCGGATTCTTGTTCTACGTCGCGCAAGTGGGCGGCGTCGGGCTGTCGCCTTCGGGTATGTCGACCTATTCCGCGTCTTTCCGATCCGCCGAAGGGATCGGTGTGGGCACAGATGTGCGCATCGCGGGCGTGAAAGTTGGGTCAATCCTTGATATGGAATTGGACCCGACGACATTCCGCGCCGAAACGGTGCTAAGCGTTGAAAATGACGTGGCCCTTCCAGACGACACCGCCATCTTGATTTCGTCCGAGGGCTTGTTGGGCGGCAGTTTTGTCGAGCTTTTACCGGGTGGATCGGTGTTCAATCTGGAACCCGGCAGCGAGATCGAGGACACGCAAAGCTCGGTCTCGATCATTGAACTGCTGCTGAAATTCGTCTCGGGCGGCGAAGAATGATCCGCACTCTTTTGATCCTATCGCTGTTGGCGGCCCCCGCGGTCGCCCAAGACAGCACGATTACGTCGCCCATTGATGGCTCGACTGTTTTGGTGCCGGACGTGCCCGCTGATCAGGTGCAGGCGGAAAAGGCAAACGGCGTGATGCTGCGCGGGCTTGATAAAGTATCGGGCGATGTGACCGAGCTTGATCTGGCAACCGGCGAAACCGCCAGAGTGGGCCGGATCGAAGTGACACTGGGCGAGTGTCGCTATCCCGAAGATAACCCAACCGGTGAAGGCTATGCATGGCTCACGATCCGCGATCCCGGGCGTGAAACGGTGCTGTTTGACGGCTGGATGTCGGCCTCAAGCCCGGCGCTGAACGCGCTGGATCATCCCCGCTACGACGTTTGGGTGATCCGCTGCACCACGGCCTGAGGGTCGGGCTCTAAGCTGAACCTTTTTATGTCGGCCAAGTCCTCAAGGGCCACCGTGAGTTGCGCATGATATTGGGCGCGCGGTATTTCAATGGCGCCAAGCGAGATCAGGTGCGGTGTTGTGAACTGGGTATCGAACAAGGTGAAACCACAGCGTTTCAAGTGATCCACCGCCCAGGCCAGAGCCATTTTCGATCCGTCCGTTTCGCGCGAAAACATGCTTTCGCCGAAGAACGCGCCGCCAATGGCCAGACCGTACATGCCGCCGATCAGGAGGTCGTCGCGCCAAATGCCAAAGGCATGCGCGTGACCAAGGGCGTGAAGGTCACTCATCAAACGCCGGATCGTGTTGTTGATCCATGTTTCGTCGCGGTCGGCGCAGCCATCAAGGATGTCTTCGAAGCTTACATTCAGGCTGGCCGAGTACCGCTTGCTGTGCATGCGTTTTGCGAGAGATTTCGAGATGTGAAACGCATCCAGCGGCAGGATGCCTCGTTCGCGGGGATCGACCCAGAAGACTTCGGGATCGTCCCGGGTTTCGGCCATGGGGAAAACGCCGGCTGCATAGGCCGCGATCAGGAGGTCTGGTGTGAGGCTGCGATCACTCATGGGGTGAGTTTAACGGATAGGGCCACAGAGTCTTTTATTTTCGCCGGGCCGTTTGCCCGTCGATCGGCCGGAGAGGTTTCACCCCTCCGGACCTCCCTGAAAGTATTTTTAGCAAGAGGAAAGAGATTGAGGGGCGTCAGGCGACGTTTTCGTCCAGCCACTTTTCCAGCCAGTGAATGTTGTAATCCCCGGTCAACACGTCTTTTTCCTGCAAAAGCGCATCAAAGAGCGGCACGGTTGTGTCGACGCCGTCGACGATCAGTTCCGACAGCGCGCGAGACAGGCGGGCCAGCGCTTCGGGTCGGTCGCGACCGTGGACGATCAGTTTGCCTATCAGGGAATCGTAGTAAGGCGGAATGGAATAGCCGTCGTAGATTGCCGAATCCATCCGTACGCCCAGACCGCCGGGGACGTGATATTGCGTGATGCGACCCGGAGAGGGCGAGAAATCCGGTAATTTCTCGGCGTTGATCCGGATTTCGATGGCGTGGCCGTTGATCTTTAGGTCGTCTTGTCCAAAGGACATGGGCTGACCGGCGGCGACACGGATCTGTTCGCGCACCAGATCGACGCCGAAGATGCCTTCGGTCACAGGATGTTCGACCT
>CAZWDS010000151.1:0-3536 GCA_964632495.1 uncultured Rhodobacterales bacterium | reverse complement strand
CTCCTGGATCGGTCTTTTCTTGGCGGCGCGGGCGATTTCTATGTCTGACATGGGTGTGTTTCCAGAATGTAAGTGATGCGAAAACTATAAGCGAAGTGCAAAGTCTCAGCGAGTTAAAAGCGGCGAATAAAGAGACGTTTTCGACGGTATCTACATGAGCTATCTCATTTTTATTTCAGCCTAACCGAAACGTGGATAAGACACGTCATCCCCGGGCTTAATGTTTTTCTATTCTGCGGCAACCGCTTCGGCTTTTTCAACGCGAACAGCCGAGAATTTAAACTCGGGGATTTTACCATAAGGATCGAGCGACGGATTGGTCAGGATGTTGGCCGCAGCTTCGACATAAGCGAAGGGCACGAAGACGTTGTTTTCCGCCACCGCCCGGTCTGCGCGCGCCATGATCGAAATGGATCCGCGCCGCGTTGTCAGTTGCACATACTCGCCCGGCGCCACACCCAGTTCGCGCAACGTCTTTGGATGCAACGAGCAGTTCGCTTCGGGTTCCAAACCGTCCAGCACAGTCGCACGCCGCGTCATCGACCCGGTGTGCCAGTGTTCCAATTGGCGCCCCGTAATCATCACAAAAGGGTATTCGGCGTCCGGAACTTCATCGGGTGGAATGACATTTGCGGGCGTAAATCGCGCGCGACCATCGGGGCGTGGGAAACCATCACCAAAGACAATGGGCTGGCCGGGGTCTTCGGGCGACAAGGACGGATAGGTCACCGCGCTGTCGTTTTCCAACCGATCCCAAGTGATGTTATCGAGGCTTCCCATGTTCATCTTCATCTCGGCAAACACCTCGCGCGGGTGCGTATAGGTCCAGTCCAGCCCAAGACGTTTGGCAAGCTCGACTTCGATCCACCAATCTTCGCGCGCCTCACCGGGTGGCGACATCACGGGGCGGCCCATTTGGACCTGACGGTTGGTGTTCGTTACAGTTCCGGTTTTTTCCGCCCAGGCCGAGGACGGCAGGATCACGTCGGCATAATTCGCGGTTTCGGTCAGGAAGATGTCCTGCACCACCAAATGATCCAGCTTGGCCAAAGCATCGCGTGCATGGCTGGCGTCGGGATCGGACATGGCTGGATTCTCGCCCATAACATACATGCCCTTGATGTTGCCCGCGTGGATCGCGTCCATGATTTCGACGACGGTCAAACCTTTTTCGGACGAGAAATCTTCGGTGCCCCAGACGTCTGTAAAGGCAGAACGCACGCCATCATCCGTCACCGATTGGTAATCTGGCAGGAACATCGGGATCAGACCGGCATCAGATGCGCCCTGCACATTGTTCTGTCCGCGCAACGGATGCAGGCCAGCGCCGGGCCGCCCCACCTGCCCTGTCATCAGGGCGAGAGAGATCAGGCAGCGCGAATTGTCGGTGCCGTGAATGTGCTGGGAAATGCCCATGCCCCAGAAGATCATCCCGGCTTTCGCACCTGCAAAAACGCGGGCCACATCGCGCAAAACGTCCGCTTCGATGCCGCAAATCTGCGCCATCTTTTCGGGCGGAAAGCCCTTCAGATGTTCGCGCATGGCATCCCAGTTTTCGGTGTAGGCGTCGATGTATTGCTGGTCGTAAAGCTCTTCTTCCACGATCACATGCATAATCGCGTTCAGCATCGACACATCCGCACCGGGCTTGAACTGCAACATGTGCGAGGCGTGACGTTTCAGCCCTTGGCCGCGCGGATCCATCACGATCAGCTTGCCGCCGCGTTTGGAGAATTGCTTGAAATAGGTCGCGGCAACGGGGTGGTTTTCCGTCGGGTTCGCGCCGATCACGATGGCGACGTCGGCATTTTCAATCTCGTTGAAAGTCGCCGTCACAGCGCCTGATCCCACGTTTTCCATCAAGGCGGCGACCGAGGATGCGTGACACAGCCGCGTACAGTGATCGACGTTGTTGTGGCCAAAGCCCTGGCGGATAAGCTTTTGAAACAAATAGGCTTCTTCGTTCGAACATTTGGCCGAGCCAAAGCCCGCGATCTCGGCACCCCGGCCTTTCATCCCGCCTGCGGCAAAGTCCAACGCCTCGTCCCAGGTCGCTTCGCGGAAATGGGTGCCGATGTTTCCGGGGTCGACGTTCAGGCCCTTGGCGGGCGCGTCGTCGCGTCGGATCAAAGGCTTGGTCAGACGGTGCGGGTGGTTCACATAGTCAAAGCCGAACCGGCCTTTGACGCAAAGACGGCTTTCGTTGGCGGGGCCTTCGATGCCATCCACGTAGAGGATTTTGTCGTCCTTCACCTTGAACGACAACTGACAGCCGACGCCGCAATAAGGGCAAACCGATTTGACCTCGCGGTCATAATCCTTGGTGTCGCCCTCAACCGTCGCGGGCAACAACGCGCCCGTCGGACAGGCCTGCACGCATTCGCCGCAAGCCACGCAAGAGGACGCGCCCATGTCATCGCCTTGATCGAAGGTGATCTGCGCATCGCGGCCACGCCCTGACATGCCGATCACGTCGTTCACCTGCACGTCGCGACAGGCGCGGACACACAGATTGCAGTGAATGCAGGCGTCCAAATTCACCTTCATCGCAACATGGCTGTCGTCCAGAAGGGGCACACGGGCCTGTTCCACGGCGGGAAAGCGGCTGCCTTCAACGCCATTCGCTTCGACCATGTCCCAGAAGTGGGACGAGACATCATGAGCCTTTTCGGGTTGATCCGCGGCCAAAAGCTCGACCACCAATTTCCGAGACTTTTCAGCGCGTTCCGTATCGGTCTTTACAACCATGCCATCCGCCACAGGCCGGATACACGACGCGATCAGGGTGCGCTCGCCTTCCACTTCGACCATGCAGGCCCGGCAGTTGCCGTCGGGTGTGTAGCCGGTTGCGGGCTTGTGACACAGATGCGGGATCACCAAGCCGCGTCCGTTGGCGGCCTCCCAAATCGTGGTGCCTTCGGGCACGGTGACGTCCTCGCCGTTCAGCGAAAAGGTGACGGTGGTCTCTAAGACATCTTTCATGTCAGCCTCCCACGGCTTTTTTCAGCGCCTCGAAACAGGCGGGCGCATAGGCGGTGTCTGCGTCAGGTTCGCAGGACGAAAGTGAGCCACAAAAGGCCGCAAACCCATCCGCATTCATTTTCAATTGCTTGGCATAGATTTCGGCTAATGCCTCGGGCGGCGTCGACAACAATTCACCGGCATAAAGCGCAATCTCAGAACTCTCGGAACATTCCGCTGTTTCCAGTTCGCGCTGCATCAACTGACGGTCGATCATCGTATCTACGCCGCAAGCATGGCGGATGACTGCCACGCCCAGAAACTCTGAAAACGCTTCCATCGGTGGAGGTGAAGCCGTGCTTACCTTGGCATCCTCGGGCGCTTCCCCGACATAGCAATACATGTATTCGGCCGCCTGAAGCGGTGCGGCCAGCAAAAGCCCAAGTGCGATCAGGAGTTGCTTCAAATCTCATCTCCGAAATGCTTCATCACCAGCCGGATCGGATTGGGCGCCGCCTGCCCCAGACCACAGATCGAGGCATCGCCCATCACTTGGCAAAGGTCTTCCAACAGGT
>CAZWDS010000150.1:0-3722 GCA_964632495.1 uncultured Rhodobacterales bacterium | reverse complement strand
TCTCGCACCTGACCGAAGAAAAGGCGGGCAACTTGTCGGGTGGTCAGAAAAAGCTGCTGGAACTGGGTCGCACCATGATGGTCGATGCCCGCATCGTATTTCTGGACGAAGTTGGTGCTGGCGTGAACCGCACCCTTCTTAACACCATCGGCGACGCAATCATCCGCCTGAACAAAGAACGCGGCTATACCTTCGTCGTCATCGAACACGACATGGATTTTATCGGTCGCCTTTGCGATCCCGTCATCTGCATGGCCGAGGGCAAGGTGCTGGCCGAAGGCACGCTTGACGAGATCAAAGCCAACGAAGCGGTGATCGAGGCGTACTTGGGCACCGGTTTGAAGAACAAGGCGAAAGCGGAGGCTGGGGCGTGAGCAACCCTTATCAGGACGACCGCGGCAACAAGGACGCCTCGATTGCCAATCCGAAATCGACCGGCACCATGAAAGCGGCCCCCGGCACCGGTCACAGCGAACACAACGCCGACGCCTATCTGATCGGCGACGCGATGACGGGTGGCTATGGGCGTGGCGCGGATATCCTGCATTCCTGCACCATCGCGGTGAACGAAGGCGAAATCGCCGTGATCGTCGGTCCTAATGGCGCTGGCAAATCGACCGCGATGAAGGCCGTCTTTGGAATGCTGAACCTGCGCGAAGGCTCGGTCCGGCTGGCAGGCAAGGATATCACCAATCTTACACCGCAAGATCGGGTCGCCGAAGGCATGGCCTTCGTGCCGCAAACTTCGAACATCTTCACCTCGATGACCGTCGAGGAGAACCTGGAAATGGGCGCCTTCCTGCGCCGCGACGACATCACGCGCACGATGGAGCAGGTTTACACCCTATTCCCAATCCTGAAAGACAAACGCCGCCAAGCGGCAGGCGAACTCTCAGGCGGGCAGCGCCAACAGGTGGCCGTGGGCCGCGCGCTGATGACGCAGCCCAAGGTCTTGATGCTGGATGAACCGACGGCAGGGGTCAGTCCCATCGTCATGGACGAACTTTTCGACAGGATCATCGAGGTCGCCCGCACGGGCATTTCGATCCTGATGGTGGAACAGAACGCACGGCAAGCGCTGGAGATCGCAGACAAAGGCTATGTGCTGGTGCAGGGGCGAAACGCCTTCACCGATACCGGCAAAGCGCTGCTTGAGGATCCAGAGGTGCGCCGTTCGTTTCTTGGGGGGTGAAACCCCGTGATTGATTCTTGGGCAAAGCCCGGGGTGTTGGTGAAAACGGACGCGGCGTCAGAACGCCACGCGCATGGTCAAGTTTGATCCGGAGGGTGGCCAATTCTGGTCGAAGCTTTGCTGACGATAATGATGGGAACAATACCATTGGGCACGAACAAGGACATAACCTGTCGTTTCGCACACGAGGACAGCGCGCAAGCCAGCCTCGATGTGAAACTGCGCCCGGAGTCCGCGCTCCGCGCCAAACCCACGACCAAACCCAAATCCCGCGATATGGCCATGACCACAGTCTCGGAAACCCAGTTCGGCACCTGCCATGGCGTGGACAAACACTTGGACAGGTGGTTGCCCAAATGAACCGCATGGTCCTTCATCTCTTGCTAAATACGCCCGCCGGAGGCATCGCGACGGGCAAAGCCCGGCGCAAAACCAAACGTGTCACGCCACAGGCGTGCCCGCACAACATCTTCAAAGTGAGACAGCGATGGACCTACTGAACGCCCTTGTGGCGCTGGCCAACTTCGTGATCGTGCCCGCCGTCGCCTACGGCAGCCAATTGGCGCTTGGGGCGCTTGGGGTCACGCTGATCTACGGCATCCTTAGGTTCTCGAACTTCGCCCATGGCGACACGATGGCGTTTGGAGCCATGTCCACCATCCTGTTCACTTGGTGGTTGCAATCCATGGGTGTCTCACTTGGCCCCCTGCCCACAGCCCTTCTGGCCCTGCCTGCGGGCATTGCTTGCACAGCCCTTCTGGTGTTGGCGACGGACAAGATGGTCTATAAATTCTACCGCGCCCAAAAGGCGGCTCCTGTCATCCTTGTGATCGTTTCAATGGGTGTGATGTTCGTGATGAACGGCCTTGTCCGCTTCATCATCGGCGTCGATGATCAACGCTTTGCCGATGGCGCGCGGTTCCTGATCACAGCACGCGACTTCAAGGAAATGACCGGTCTGCAAGAAGGCCTCGCCATCAAATCCACAGCGCTTTTGACCGTGGTCGTCGCCATCATTGTCGTCGCGTTGTTGTTCTGGTTCCTAAACAAGACACGCACTGGCAAATCCATGCGCGCATTTTCAGACAACGAAGACCTCGCGCTTTTGTCGGGCATCAACCCCGAGCGTGTGGTCATGATCACCTGGATCATCGTTGCGGCCCTCGCCACCGTGGCTGGCACGCTTTACGGCCTTGATAAAAGCTTCAAACCTTTCACTTACTTCCAACTGCTTCTGCCGATCTTCGCCGCTGCCATCGTCGGCGGCCTTGGCAACCCGATCGGTGCCATCGCAGGCGGTTTCGTGATTGCCTTTTCCGAAGTCCTTATCACCTATGCCTTCAAGAAAGTTGCAGGCTACGTCATCCCGGCATGGGAGCCTGACGGCCTCGTCCAGCTTCTGTCCACCGACTATAAATTCGCGGTCAGTTTCGCGATCCTGATTATCGTCCTGATCTTCCGACCGACCGGCCTTTTCCGGGGGAAAGCGCTATGACCCTGACACCGCGCGACATCTTTTTGTTCTTCATCGTCTTTGGCCTGATCTTTGCCACGGGCATCATGCAAAGCTGGAACGTGGCTTTGGGCATCCTCAACATGGGGCTGATCTCGGCCATCATGGCCTTGGGCGTGAACATGCAATGGGGCTATGCGGGCCTGTTCAATATCGGGGTCATGGGCTTTGTCGCCTTGGGTGGCCTTGGTGCTGTCATCGTTTCGATGCCCCCGATCAACGACGCTTGGGCAGCAGGCGGCCTGCGCGTGATCTTTGCGCTTATCGTCGGCATTGGCACCATCTTCGGAGCGGCCATTCTTTGGAAACGCATGTCGCCTGGCATGATGCGCGTCCTGGCCATGATTGTCGTTCTGGTCGCGGGCTTCTACATTTTCCGCGCCCTGTTCGATCCTGCCGTCAAAGCCATCGAGGCGGTGAACCCCGCCACCGAAGGCTACCTTGGCGGTCTTGGTCTGCCGGTCATCTTCGGCTGGCCCGTGGGCGCAGTTCTGGCCGCAGGGGCCGCTTGGATCGTGGGCAAGACCGCTCTTGGCCTGCGCTCCGATTATCTGGCCATCGCCACGCTTGGCATTTCGGAAATCATCATCGCGGTCATGAAGAACGAAGATTGGCTGTCGCGCGGTGTGAAAAACGTGATCGGCGTGCCCCGACCGGTGCCTTACGAGATTGACCTCCAACGCTCCGAAAGCTTCGTCGAGCGGGCGACCAGCTATGGTTTTGATCCCGTCACGGCCTCGTCCATCACTGTCAAACTGGCCTACACCGGTCTGTTCCTTACGGTTCTTCTGATCCTCCTTTGGCTCGCTCAAGCAGCACTTTCCTCGCCTTGGGGTCGCATGATGCGCGCCATCCGCGACAACGAAGTGTCTGCCGAAGCCATGGGCAAAGACGTCACCGCCCGCCACCTGCAAATCTTCATTCTCGGCTCGGCTGTCTGCGGTCTGGCAGGTGCGATGATGACGACGCTCGACGGCCAGTTGACCCCGGCCTCCTATCAACCCCTGCGCTTTACCT
>CAZWDS010000149.1:239-3769 GCA_964632495.1 uncultured Rhodobacterales bacterium | reverse complement strand
TTGGACCGATGTGTACCAAGCACGGTTAGTCAAAAATGTCCGACAAGGACTCAAACCTGCCATTCAGCACTCCGGCATTTGTGGCCCTGCACTGTGCGATCCAAAACTTTTTCACTTTTACCCATCTTCGGATTTGCACCCCATTCTATAACCGGCTAAGAGGTCCTTCGTCGGGGCGTAGCGCAGCCTGGTAGCGCATCTGTTTTGGGAACAGAGGGTCGGGAGTTCGAATCTCTCCGCCCCGACCATCATCTTCCTTCCTTATTTCTTGCTGAATTTAGCCCAATGTTCTGTTTAAGCAGGCATTAGACAATTTTCGTCAACAATTGGGCCCAAAACGTCTTGAATCGCACCTATGTCACGTTGATCGCTTTCGCAGCGATCGCCTTTTACGGGGTTTTGTCGTTTCTCTACCGTCCGTTCGTGGCGGATGACGCCTATATTGTGGGTCGCTACGCGGAAAACGTCATTCGGGGCCACGGGTTGGTATATAACGTCGGCGAATACGTCACGGCGCTGACATCGCCTTTGCATGCCTTGGTTCTGACAGGCATCGCTGCGGTCTTTGAAAATCCGGTTTCCCTTTATCGCATCTTAGGCTCGCTTCTGCCTGTCTTGGGGTGGGGATTGGCCGTTTTGATCTATCGTCCGACAGGGCGCGAAGTTGCGGTGGTCAGTCTTCTGGGGCTGGCGTCGCCGTTTCTGGCGCTGTGGTCGGGCGGGGGATTGGAAACTCCGATCCTAAGCGCTTTGCTGACCCTCTTTGCCGCCGTCCTGTTCCGCGTCGCGCGGCGTGACGCGGCGACGAGCGTGGATATCCTGACTGTCGGAGCTTTGTCAGGGTTAGCGTTCCTGACACGTTTTGATTCCATCATCATCACATTGCCGCCCATGCTTGCCGTGGCCTTGGTGATGTGGCGGCGTCCGGCCCTTTGGGTCGGCGCCGTGATTTCTGGCTTGATTGCTGGCGGTTGGCTGGTGTTTTCGTATCTTTACTACGGCGACATCCTACCCACCTCGGCCTATATCAAGCTGTCGGCTCAGGCGACGCAACCCATGGACAATGTTGCGGTTCTGGTGAACGCCTTGTTGGTCAGTGGCGCTGCGGTCTGGGCCTTGGTGGCCGTGATCGCACGCCAACCGGGCGAGGGGGCTTTGTCGCGGATCATCGGGCGCGGCGCGGCGATTTCCGCGATGGCCTTTGCCTATTACGCCTATACTTCGGCGGGCGTGCATATGATGTTCAGCTTTAGGTTCTTCATGCCGGTTCTGATCGTCGCCGCGATGCTGATCGCCGCCGGTGTGCGCCATCTGGGTCGCCCGCTTTGGGTGCTTTTGGCCGCCCAAGCCGCTTTGCAAATCACCGTGGGCAGCTTTGTGCATACAACCGGCATGAACATTTTCGCGGTCAATAGTTTCGGATCATTGGGGAAGATTTGGCCCGAATACCGTCGCACGACACCAAGGGAGTACGGGGCCTTTATGGCGATCTTGGAACAAGACGCCGTAGACTTGAAAGCCCATTGGGACCAGCAGGGTCAGGACAAGACACCCTATATCTATCTTTATACGGGCGGCATGGGGTATTGGCTGCCGGATTTCTATGTCTTCGAAACGCTGGCCAGCTATCGGCACAACTGCGGCTATAACCTCGACCGCGTGTTGGCGACGACCCACTATGTTCAGGATCTCAGCATCGGGGCCAACGAGCTTGTCCGCAAGGTGTACAACGAGGTTTATGCGGATCGGCCGGCCGAAGAATTATCGAAGTCTGATTTCACGATGGATGAGCCGTGGAGCATTGTTTACAAATTCAATACGCCTGACCAACAGGTGACTTTGCCAAGCCTGATTGGCGGCCCATGTTGACCTCCTGATCCCTATATGTGGTGCGCAGCCCCCAAGAGGTCACCACCTATCGCGGCGCTCCCCGCCCACCAACTGTGGCATCCAAGACATTTCTGGCACAACATCTTGTTTCGATTTTAAGCCCGCGAACCTCGTGCAATGATCGAAGAAACCGGGCTAAGGTATTGATCCCGGACGGGGGTTTCCGTGCGCTAAGATTGGTGGAGCGATCGCTCAAGATTCGGGTGCATCAAGTCGGCGGCCCGTCAACCAAATATTCTTCAAAATCGTTGTTGACGAATCCGTTACAATTGCAGCAGGTTGTGCGAGCCGGTCAGGAGGCCACAACATGTTGTGGTGACTGGTGGGGACGCTAACCCAGACACCTACGGTCCTTTTGAGGGGAACTAGGATGCTCACTCGCGCAGCAATGTGCGGGGATGGCAGTCTGTTGTCTGTTGTCCTGTCGTAAATCGCCCCTGCGCATAGGGGCATATTAAAGCAATTGGATCGGCACCCGGATCAAAAAAACGGGGTTGGTCGAAAAAAAACAGGACTTGGGGCAAATGAAAATCGATCGCATCTTTACCGAGGCAGGAAAAGACGCTTACGCATCTATCGACTTCACCACGACATCGTCAGAGATCCGCAATCCGGATGGAACGGTTGTGTTCAAACTGGACGACGTCTCAGTGCCGTCGGACTGGAGTCAGGTTGCGTCTGACGTCATTGCTCAGAAATACTTCCGCAAAGCAGGTGTGCCGGCGCGTATGAAGAAAGTTCGCGAGAAGGGCGTTCCGTCGTTCCTGTGGCGCTCTGTTCCCGATGAAAAAGCCTTGGCCGAGTTGCCTGAGGATGAGCGCTTTGGCGGTGAAACCGCGGCGTCTCAGGTCTTTGACCGTCTGGCAGGTGCCTGGTGCTATTGGGGCTGGAAAGGTGGCTACTTTACCACCGAAGCCGATGCCGAAGCCTACTTCGACGAGATGCGCTATATGCTGGCGACACAGCGTGCCGCCCCGAACTCGCCCCAGTGGTTTAACACCGGTCTGCACTGGGCCTATGGCATCGACGGACCGTCTCAGGGCCACCACTATGTAGATTATAAGACAGGCAAGCTGACCAAGTCCGACAGCGCCTATGAGCACCCCCAGCCACACGCCTGTTTCATCCAGTCCTGTGCGGACGATCTGGTGAATGACGGCGGCATCATGGACCTTTGGGTTCGCGAAGCGCGCCTCTTCAAGTACGGCAGTGGCACGGGCACGAATTTCTCACACTTGCGCGGCGAGGGCGAAAGCCTGTCTGGCGGTGGCAAGTCTTCCGGTCTGATGGGTTTCCTGAAGATCGGCGATCGCGCGGCCGGAGCGATCAAATCAGGCGGGACAACCCGTCGAGCAGCCAAGATGGTGATTGTTGACGCTGATCACCCTGACATCGAGGACTTCATCAACTGGAAGGTCATCGAGGAGCAGAAAGTCGCGTCGATCGTCGCCGGCTCGAAGATGCACGAGCGCGAGCTTAACGGCATCTTCGCGGCGATCAAATCATGGGATGGGGAAGAAGAGGCTGCCTTTGACCCTTCCCAAAACCCAGGCCTGAAAGAGGCGATCCGGTCCGCCAAGAAATCGGCGATCCCCGAAACCTATGTGAAGCGCGTGCTGGATTACGCAAAGCAAGGCTAC
>CAZWDS010000149.1:0-229 GCA_964632495.1 uncultured Rhodobacterales bacterium | reverse complement strand
GACCTATGACACAGATTGGGATTCCGAAGCCTATTCAAGCGTTTCCGGGCAGAACTCAAACAACTCGATCCGGGTCACGGATGCCTTCTTGCAGGCCGTCAAGGACGATGCGGATTGGGACCTGATCAACCGGAAAGACGGCAAGGTGGGCAAGACCATCAAAGCCCGCGATCTGTGGGAACAGGTGGGCCACGCTGCATGGGCCTGCGCCGATCCCGGCATCCAGTAC
>CAZWDS010000148.1:0-3797 GCA_964632495.1 uncultured Rhodobacterales bacterium | reverse complement strand
ACGACGTTGATGGGCGCATCTTCACCTCCGAGCTGGCTCCAGTTATTGATTTCGCCCGTCAGAATTGATCTGAAGTCGTCAATTTCAATCCGTTGGATCGGGTTTTCCGGGTTGGTGATGATGACAACGCTGTCCACTGCAAGGAAGTGTTCGTTCCTGGGGTCCACCATACTGCTGCTGCCATCGGCGCGAAGCAATTGAGCTTCACGAGGCAGGATCCGCCGCGCTGACATGCCAATATCCGCAAAGCCACCCATCAGATTTGCGAACGCATCCGCAGACGTAGAAGGAACGATTGTAAAAGAATCTCCTTCTACACCGAAACCTCCTTCGCCAATAACTTTGCCTTGATAAACACCCGTAGGGGCGACGGTTTCGGCCTCAAGAATCGCGTCTTCAGCGTTGGCATATCCGCTCAGCAAAAGAGGTACGACTTGATCGCCAATAAGGTCAGATCCGAAAAAGAAAACGTCTGTTGTCAGAGTTTGGTCAAATCCAATAGCAACGCTCTCTGTTTGTTCTTTCGGGCATCCAGGACCAAAACAATCCATGTCTGATCGAATGACATTGACCAATCCAATAGATGTCTCAATAGTGAAATATTCCTCAGTGACATTCACCAGCCGACCGGAAATTTCTAATTCCCCGTTCTTCCGTTTTAGGTCGACTTCTTGGGCTATAATCGCTGTTGTACATGAAATTGTCATGACAAAAGCTGCCGTGCTGATGGTCCTAAATTTTTTTGTTAGGGTCATTCCTGTATTCCTCAATATATCGTCCAGCTTAGTTTTCAGTTCGAAATCCGTACAAGGTGAATTCATTCTTGCGAAACATGTCTAGAATAAGGAAAACTGTTTGGGCACCTGCAGAATTAGAGCTGTTCTGTTACAATCTGTTACAATAGAAGGTATTGAATAGCCCCTAGTTTCCTAGATACTTTCTTGGTTCACATAGCGGCCGGAAGGCGTGATTTTCGCCCACCCGTTCGCATGCACCATTCTGAAAAGCACCTGATCATCTATATGACAAATGACTGTAGCATTTTGATTGTTCGGGTGCTGCACCAGTGCCAAGACGTGCCCGCGCTGATTTCGAACTAAGATGCGTTAAAGGAAACGGACCAGTGCGCGGAGTCTGACGTGAGCTAGCGCGAACCGGATATGGGACTCTGGGTGTTTGGTCGTCTGGAGCGGGAACAGAGCCGATCTTGCCGCCAACGCCGTTCACGGCCGATCGGTGGGGGTTGCGATCCGCGTTTTGGGTTGCCTCTTGCGTCTATCTAAAGTGATGTTGCGAAGGATTTGCTCTGGCGCCCGTCACGCTTGCGCCTTTCTTCTTCATCTGCAATCGCGGCATCTAGCGGGGCTCGGTCGGTGAGGCCGGAAAAGTTGGCGCTGGTGGGCATCACTTCCGCGATATGCAGGTATCGTTCTTGTGCCACGTCATAGAGACGCCTGAGTTCCGGCAAAGGATCCGGGTGATCATCGGTGCGCAGATCTATCCAAGGGAAATCCTCTGTTCGGTGAATGCGCAGCGCCGCTGATTGCTTGCCGCGCTTGTCGCCGCCTGCTGCTTCTCCGGCTTCCATCGCTGTCATAAGTCGTTCGGCAAAGGGCAGTTCCGCATGCGCGGTATAGGCCGCCAGCGTTTCGGTGATGACCTTTTCTCCGACCAACATGTTGCCCGCCACCGATACACCATCACCCATCACGTGTCCGCACCAGTCGATGCAGTCTGCACCTGTATGCGCCGCCTGCCGGCCATCCTTGTCAATCAAATGGGCCTGACGCTGGGCCTGTCCGCCATCGCGTGACACCAGATCGGCAAGGACATCAGGCGCAGTTTCCCCCTTTGCCATCCGTTCAGCGGCTTCAAGCCCCCAAAGCGGATTGACGAAGGCTTGGGCTGCGACCGCGCAGATCTCGCCCCGGATATGCGGCACGAGGGATCCAACGGCAAAGAAGCGCGATGCGGCGGCGATGCCAAGTTGGCCGGTGGCAGGATCACGGGCAACGATTGAATAGGTCATTCTTTAGCGTCCCACTGCATAGGCTTGCATCAGGCGCGGGGTTGCGCCTGCTTTCAGAATACCGTCGGTCGAACGCGATGCAGCGGTCAGGCGTCCGACTGTCCAGGGTTCGGCGACTTCAACATCGTGGCCGCGACCGCGCAGATCGTTGATTACACCCTCACCAAGGGCGGGTTCCAACATCAGATGTCCCGGGCGGGCGCCGCGCGGGTAGAAAGACGCCTGGAAATGGCCGGTATGAAACAGCGGCGAGTCGATGCCTTCCTGAAGGTTCAGACCGCCGTGGACCAGCCGAAGCAACAGGATCAATTGCCACTGGTCCTGCTGGTCACCCCCCGGTGTGCCGAAAGCATATTGCGTGCCATCGGGGCCTTGCGCCATGGAGGGCGAGAGCGTTGTGCGTGGGCGACGTCCCGGAGCCAGCGAGGTGGGCAGCCCTTCGTCAAGCCAGAACATCTGTGCGCGCGAATTCAGCGGCATGCCAAGACCGGGCACCACCGGCGAAGATTGCAGCCAGCCGCCCGAAGGCGTCGCGGAAACTGAGTTGCCCCATTTGTCGATCACATCGATATGGACGGTATCGCCCTTGCGCTCGGTCAGATGCGCCATTGTGGGCTCTCCCGCGCCGACGCCCGGCCCGGCGGAATGGTCAATCCCGGCACGTGCAATCGCGGCGTCTGCCCAGCCCTCATGGCCTTCAATCCGACCGGGGCGTTGATCGTGCGAGGCCATCTCGTCAATCAAGGCACGGCGGCTTTTTGCATAGTCGCGCGACAACAGCGTGTCGACCGGCAGATCGGTATGGGTTGGATCCCCGTAGTAGGCTTCTCGATCCGCGAATGCCAATTTCATCGTCTCAATGATCTGATGAATGAAATCCGCGCCGTTCAAATCCATCGATGCCACATCGCTGCCCTCAAGCATGCGCAAAGACTGTAACAACGTCGGACCTTGGGTCCAAAGCCCACCTTTCCAGATGTTCCAGCCCTGATAATCGACGCTCAGCGGGGCCTCATAAGACGCTTCCCACGTTGCCATATCCTGACCTGTCAACACGCCTTTGCGGCGCGCACCTGCGGCGTCCATCACACACGCGTCTGCCATCCACGTATCGATGGCCTCGGCGATGAACCCTTGTTGGAAGATGCGCCGGGCGGCTGCGATTTGTTTGGCGCGGCCCTGCACGGTCTCGGCCTCGGTCAGCAGCCGTTCCCATGTATCGGCAAGCACGGGATTGCAGAACAGACTGTCAGCCTGAGGAGCAGCCCCACCCGGAAGCCAAGTTTCATAGGATGTCGGCCATTCGTCACGGAAAAAGTCACCTAAGTCGGCGATGGTTGCTGAAACTCGCGGCAGGACGGGATGACCGTGGCGCGCATAGTGAATGGCCGGTTCAAGAATATCGCGCAGCGACAAACGGCCATGGTCGGCCAGCATCAGCATCCAGGCATCAAACGCGCCGGGGATAACGGTGGCCAACAAACCGGACCCTGGTATCAGGTCAAGCCCTTCGGACCGGTAGTGCGCGATGGTGGCACCGGCGGGGGCTGTGCCTTGTCCGCAAATGACGCGTGGCGCATCTTCGCCCGCAAGCCGGATCAGCGCTGGCATATCGCCCAATGGGCCGTTCAGGTGTGGTTCAACCACGTGCAGCACGAACCCCATACCCGCAGCGGCATCAAAGGCCGAACCGCCTTGTTCCAGTAACTTCATGCCAACGGCGGACGCGATCCAATGGGTCGAGGCGCACATCCCGAACGTGCCTTTG
>CAZWDS010000147.1:0-3838 GCA_964632495.1 uncultured Rhodobacterales bacterium | reverse complement strand
GGTTACGGACCTGCGCCAACGCCGGAGCCTGTTGCAGAGCCAGAAAAAATCGAAGCCGTCCTACCATCGGAGGCAAGCTGAATGGGTATCCCGTTAGACAAAGCTGCACGCTATTTTCTGATGGCGGATTTCTTCTCCGGTTTCAAAATCGGTATGCGTTATTTCTTCAAGCCTAAGGCGACGATCAATTATCCGTTTGAGAAGGGCGCGCTGTCGCCTCGCTTTCGCGGAGAACATGCGCTGCGCCGCTATCCCAACGGCGAGGAACGCTGCATCGCTTGTAAGCTTTGTGAAGCGATTTGTCCGGCGCAGGCGATTCATATTGATGCTGAACCGCGCGAAGACGGCTCGCGCCGCACCACGCGCTATGACATCGACATGACCAAGTGCATCTATTGCGGGTTCTGCCAAGAGGCCTGCCCGGTGGATGCGATTGTTGAAGGCCCGAACTTTGAATTCTCGACCGAGACCCGCGAAGAGTTGTTTTACGACAAGGAAAAGTTGTTGGAAAACGGCGAACGCTGGGAAGCCGAGATTGCCCGTAACCTTGAAATGGACGCACCGTACCGCTGATGGCAACCTGGGGCCCAGATAGCTTTGACAACGACGACGCCAAGGAATGGGCGGCGGCTTATCGTGAGATGGGCATTTTTGTTGCGCAAAGCACAATGGAAGTGGCTTTGGGCGACTTCAAGACCGCGGGCCTTCGCGCTGATGTGGCGTCGCGGGCTGTGGCCGCGGTGGAAGCGGTGGCCTTTGCTTTGGGACGTGGATCAGCGGCGGGCACCGAGGCTTTCGCGGGGGCGCCCGAGGCCAACCCAAGCGACGCCGAAGCCCTGTTGCCCACGACGGAAGAGGTTTTGGCCGCTGTCACCGGCGGATCGGAACTGAACACCCAATGGACAGAAGCGGGTGCCGACGAGCATGCGAAATGGGCCGCGGCGATCGCGGATTTGCAGGCACGTTTGTCGGGCGTTGCGGCAGCGCCCGCAGGTGGTGCGCCTGCTGAAGCATCGGCAAGCCAAGAGACCGTGCAAAGTGGCGCGGATCAGGCCGAACTTTTGGCGGCCGTCGAGCAGCTTTCCAACGAGTTACAGATCGTGCGCAAAGAAATGCGCGCCGGCATGACCGAACTGGCCAAACGGATCGGAGCGCTAGGCGAATGACCGATCAAAACCCTTTCGAAGCCATGATGGCAATGAGCCAGGAATGGGCCAAGTCGCTGAACCCGGCGCTGACCAATTTTACGCCAAACGGTTTCGAAGCGCTTTGGCCGACCATGCCCAAGGACATGATGGAAACTGTCTTGGGCAAGCCCTTCAACCCTGAGGGGCTGGACGCCAAGACCAAGCTTCTTTTGACCCTTGGTGCGCTGACCATGCTGGGCGCGCAGGCCGAGGCTCAGATACGCGTGACCGTGCGACATTTGCTGGAAATGGGCGCAACAGCTCAGGAAATCGCCGAGGCGATTGGCCTGATGGGTGTCTTTGGCGGCGTGCCTGCGATGAGCAAAGCGATGGAACTGGCCGGCGAGGTGATCGAGCCTCAGCCCGGTGCGGAGGATACAGAATGACGGCTCTTGTTTTCGCCTTTTACCTCTTCGCGATCACTTGCGTGGCGGGTGGCCTGTTCACGGTGATCAGCCGGAACCCGGTGCATTCGGTCCTGTGGCTGATCCTGTCGTTCCTGTCAGCGGCTGGGTTGTTTGTGCTTTTGGGCGCAGAATTCGTCGCGATGCTGCTGATTATCGTTTACGTGGGCGCCGTCGCGGTGCTGTTCTTGTTCGTGGTGATGATGCTGGACGTGGATTTCGCGGAACTGAAGGCCGAAATGGCGCGATACATGCCCTTGGCCCTGCTGATCGGCGTGGTGATCTTGATGCAACTGGCCATGGCCTTTGGGGTTTGGGAAACGGCGGAAGGCGTGACGCTTGCGGATAAGCCGGATGCGATCGCGGGCGGCGGCGAGCATAACACCCAAGCCCTTGGTCTGATCCTTTACGACAAGTATTTCCTTTTGTTCCAACTCTCTGGCCTGATCCTGCTGGTTGCCATGGTGGGAGCGATTGTCCTGACCCTGCGCCACCGCGATTACGTCAAGCGTCAGGATGTGCTGGCTCAGATGTATCGCGATCCGGCCAAGGCGATGGAGTTGAAAGACGTGAAACCGGGGCAGGGTCTTTGACGCATTTGGCCGTTCATACCTTGGCCGCATTGGCCGTGGCCGCGCCTGTCCACGCGCTGACTTTGGCCGAGTGCAATCGCACCACCCACGTCAGCCACGGCGGCGAGACGGCGCATCAGGATTTTGGCGCAGGCCGTGTGGGTTGGATCGAATGGTGGAGCCAAGAGGGCGTGTACAACGATTTCTACATCGCGGATTGCGAAAGCGGTCAGCATTTGAAGACCCGCGCGCGCGAAGAACGGATGAGCACCCGTGCCCCCTTTGATCGCACCAAGGCCGTTCAGTCGGTGATCAACACCGAAATGGCCTCGGCCCCTCAGTTGTTCAGCTTTGAGCGTTTGGCGACCGCTTTAAAGACCAAGGGCCGCGACATCGAGATTGCCATCCTGACGGACGAACCCTGCGCCTGTGCGGCGGCATACCCCGAGCTTCGCGGCTTAAAGACACCTTACGAGGCGACAGAATGATCGGACTTGAACATTACCTCATCGTGGCGGCGACGCTGTTCGTGATTGGCATCTTCGGCATTTTCCTCAATCGGAAGAACATCATCATCCTGTTGATGTCGATCGAACTGATGCTGCTTTCGGTGAACATCAATCTTGTCGCCTTCTCGGCGTACTTGGGCGACCTGACGGGCCAAGTCTTTACCTTGTTCGTTCTGACCGTCGCCGCCGCCGAGGCTGCCATCGGTCTTGCGATCCTTGTCTGTTTCTTCCGCAACCGCGGCACCATCGACGTCGAAGACGTCAACGTGATGAAGGGCTAGAGTACCCATGGAAACCATCATCCTCTTTGCCCCCCTCCTTGGCGCGCTTCTTTGCGGGTTCGGTTGGCGGATCATGGGCGAATATGTGGCGCAATGGGTGGCCACGTTCTGCTTGTTCATCGCCGCCGTCCTAAGCTGGATTGTTTTCCTCAGCTTTGATGGCGAGATGCAGCAAATTCAGATTCTACGCTGGATTGAAAGCGGCAGTCTGGCTACGGATTGGGCCATCCGGATGGATCGTCTGACGGCGATCATGCTGGTGGTGATCACGACGGTTTCGGCGCTCGTGCACCTCTATTCCTTTGGCTACATGGCCCACGACGACAATTTCGACGACGAAAAGGAAAGCTATCGTCCGCGTTTCTTCGCGTATCTGTCGTTCTTCACCTTCGCGATGCTGATGCTGGTGACCGCCGACAACCTTGTGCAAATGTTCTTTGGTTGGGAGGGTGTGGGCCTCGCCTCATACCTGCTGATCGGGTTCTATTTCAGGAAACCAAGCGCCAATGCCGCTGCGATCAAGGCCTTTGTGGTCAACCGTGTGGGCGATTTCGGGTTTGCCTTGGGCATCTTCGCCATCTTCCTGATGGTCGACAGCATCAATTTCAGCGACATCTTCGCCGCAGCACCCGAACTGGCCACGGCCGAGATCAGCTTCTTGGGCACCACATGGCCTGCCATCGAAGTGATCTGCATGCTGCTGTTCATTGGGGCCATGGGCAAATCGGCGCAGTTCATCCTGCACACTTGGTTGCCCGACGCGATGGAAGGCCCGACGCCTGTGTCGGCCCTGATCCATGCGGCCACCATGGTGACGGCGGGCGTGTTCCTTGTCTGTCGTATGTCGCCTTTGATGGAATTCGCCGATTTCACACAGAACTTCAT
>CAZWDS010000146.1:0-3935 GCA_964632495.1 uncultured Rhodobacterales bacterium | reverse complement strand
CTCGATACGAGGGTTTTGAAAGTAAGCATTATAGTTCTCCCTTAGTCATTGTTATTGAAGTTACTTTAGCCCGATAAGGCGATTGTGAAACAAGTTTGCGGAAAATGGCTGCCGCTCGCAACATTATTTCGTGTGTTTCAGCGATGTTTCACCTTGGGGTAAGCCGAAAAAGCCGATTTAAAACAACAGGGTATATTGGTTGCGGCGCGAAACCTGATGTGCGCACCAAACTTTGGCGAAAAGGGAGATCTGGGCCGTTTCTCAATGTGAAATAACCGAATCGTCCGCTCAGAAATGGCCCGTTGCCGATGCTCAGACTTTTTCTTTGGGATGCTGCGATCCAGCAGGCAAGGCGCGGTTTCTTTGCCGGACCCATCCTAATTCTTGGATTTTCGACGCGCCATACCGGCGAAAAGGCTTGCTTTTCAAGGGCACCGCGATCCAATGGGGCGAAGGGGGAATGCGATATGTCCGACGTTTGGGAAATCTTTGGGATCAAATACGCCGAGCGGAATGAACGCACGCGGGCAGATAGTTTTATGGGCGATGATCATCCGGCCGCCCCCCATGGGATGGATTATTTTACTTGGCTTTTGGTAAATGAAAACAAACGGATATTGGTCGACACGGGGTATGAGGCCGAAGAGGCGGCGTCGCGCGGGCGGCCGATCCTGCGGGACCCTGCCAAAGCTTTGGACGCACTGGATATCTCGGCCGAGGAACTGGACACGGTTATCATCAGCCATTTGCACTATGACCATGCGGGCGGATTGAACCGGTATCCGAAGGCGCAGTTTCACCTGCAAGAGACAGAAATGTCCTTCGCAACGGGGCCTTGCATGTGTGACCCCGAGTTGAAAGCCCCGTTCACCGCCGAACATGTGTGTGACATGGTGCGGCATGTGTATTCCGGTCGCGTGGTGTTTCAGGCGGGCGATGCCGAAGTTGCGCCGGGGGTTACGGTTCACAAAATTGGCGGGCATTCCAGAGGGTTACAGGCGGTCCGTGTGATGACCGCAGGTGGTCCTGTATGTCTTGCGTCTGACGCGGCGCATTATTACGAGAACTTTGAGGCGGGCAAGCTGTTCCCCATTGTGGCGGACCGGGCTGAGATGATGCTGGGTTTCAAGCAAATTCAGGAACTTGCAGGCGATCCTTCACGTGTGGTGCCGGGGCATGACCCGATTGTGCGGGACAGGTACCCGGAATTTGGCCACAGCGGGTTTGTGTGGAAGCTGGGTTAACGCGCGGCCGGGTTGGGTTTTGTTCATTCCGGCGTTCGGATCTGGAAAGTTCACTTTTGTACTTGTTTTGGGAAGGGGATTTTCCGTTTTGTACGTCTGTGCGAACGATGGGATTGAAAAAGCGTTAACAGACAACGGGGGCTTTCTGGCATTGGGTGTCTGCGTCCAGTATCGTGCGGCCTAAGTTTGCCGTTGGCTGAGTGTCCGGTTTGAGCCCATGTTGACCGATGCTGCGGAATGCATGAATGTCAGCTTTTTTGCCAGCACGGCGCCTAACAGAAACGGTGTTCGCGATCATGGCGCGAAGGGGTGCGTTCCCTGAACCCATCCCAAAAACACCTCGTCCGGCGACGGTGTTTCGCCGGAAATGGACCGCTCCAAGCCGGCCAAAGCAGGCGCGAAGCGCACTTGATACTCCATCGATTGATTGCCTGATATATTTTTGATGCGCTCGAATGCGGCACTCTGTTCCGCCGGGGACAACTCGGACAAGAACGCAATCATCTGCCGCCACGCATAAGCGGTGTTCTTTGTCATCTGCAACTTAGCGCGCCAATCGGTCAGCGGCGTCTGTTGGCGCCAGCAAATCCATTCGATGCATCGAAACGCCATTTCGTCAAATCTGAGGTCGCTCAGATCAAGTGCTGACAGAACCTGCGCCAGATTGTGTGTCGTGATGATTTGTTGTTGTTCGAGGATCATCCCATTCGATGCAACCGACCAGTTGCGTGTGTTCCTCAAGCGAGCACGTTGAGCGCAGGTTTCGGCAAGCCGCATGGGGTCTTGTTGATCTGGTAGGTCGAAGTAGCGCGCGTAGAGACTTCCCGCGTAGTAGGACAATCCAACCTCCGCCGCCCGCTCGAATTGCTTGGAGAAAGCCCCCATGAAGATGTCAGCCGCTATCTCATTGGTGAACGGAATATCTAATTCTGCGAGTTTTGCTAACGTCGAAAACTCCTGAATCAGGGGATTGGGAAAGATCACGTGAGGGAAATGGGTCAAAGACAAGCGCACAAGCTCTGTCAGCGCTTGGCAAGCGATTTCAACTGCGTCGTGCCCGCCTTTCCGACGCCGCAAAAGAGCCTGTGCCCACGGCAATTCCTCAAGCCTCACCTGCGACTCCAAATTCAACAGGAGGAGGGATCGCCGGTTGCTGAACGCACGGTAAAGGGCGCGGCAAACTTCAGTTTCGGCGTCCGTCGGAAGGTTCGATGCATAAATGCTCGAAGTGATCTGCGGTAAAACCTTGGCCAGCACCTCAGGTGCTCCGATCTGCCCGCCTTGAATAAGCTCGTCGATCGACGCCATCTTAGCCGATTGAATGCCACGTTCGAAACTTCGCGGAAGCTGGGCACCGGATGGACCACCGACGACTTCTTCGTCCGATCCAATGGGACCGGCGACGCTACTTGGATCAGCAATGCCTACATCGAGCGTTAATTTGCTTAGGCGCGCTGCCACGATATTTGCGACAGCATCATGCCAAACTTTTACGTCCTGCTCTGCTTGATTTTGGCGGAACGTGCGCCGTTCTTCCGCTGCACCATACTTTGACCGGTGCCGCTCAATGATTGTCTGCACATTGTCTTTGAGATCGCCACCAGTCTTCAGTGCGAGCAGTGCGCGCCGAGCCCTTTGGAACTGTCCGGTCTGCTTTTTCCAGCGTTGCGCGGTTGGTGCGTTGAGTGCCTGTTCGTAATCGGCACACCAATCATCTGAGCGCATTTCCCACCCATCTGATCCGTGGTCCGCGAGCAGATCGATCAGGCGGTCGTAAAGAGGAATCCATCGCGTAAGGGTGTTGTGTTGGACGATAATCTGTTTTCGCGGAACCTTACCGCTGAGTTGGTCTCGAATGTCTTGGACGCTACGAACAAACGCCCCGTCCGTTTTTCGTGCTACGCCGGGCGCAGGGTAGAATCTCAAGCGATCAAAGAAAGGGGTGATCTCAGCTAAGATCATCTCCGCAGCTTCGGGATCATGCTCCAACAAAAGACAGACCGTAAGCAGCGCCGTTTCTTCGGGCGTCTGGGCTGCAAACTCGCCTGACATTGCTTGCTGATGAAGTTTTTTGAGGCCCTCGTCGGTCAGGTGCCAATTGTTGAGCGCAAGGCGTGCGCGTGAGATGTCGGATGTTGAAAGACCCAACTCTTCCAACATGGCAGTTTCGTGTGGTCTGAGTTTTCCACCGGCGGCGTAAGCTGTAGTCGCAAACCCACCTCGAACCACCTCGGGCGTCGCCCATTTCGGCATACCTGAAACAGGTGTGCGACTGCCGACAGTGAGGTCGCCTGCCTTCATTGCGGCAAGAACATCGCGCCATTGTTGGATTTTCTTGCTGCTTCCAGCGCTAAGGGCTTTTGCAAGATTAAGAAACGCGTATTTCTCGCCCGGTTGTTCAGCCATTCGTATCTCTGTTGGGTCCGAGGGCGGGACTTGCACCCGCGCTCCCCGGGTCAGAAGCCCGGTGCTTTGCTACTAAGCTACCTCGGATCAAAGCCATAATTGGCATAGCCTCTTCTTTGCACTGAATGACCGGCTCCGCCAAGTAAATACTCAAAAAGAGAGACCAGTTGATTTCTTTGTGTGTCACCAAAGCCGACATCCACTTTGAGAAATCCAATGGCAGCAAAGTCCCGCTGAGCAGGCTTCCAGCCATCCCAGTGGCCCTCAGGCAGCCGGATGGCCGCT
>CAZWDS010000145.1:0-3951 GCA_964632495.1 uncultured Rhodobacterales bacterium | reverse complement strand
CGATCCTCGAGATTGACCAGCTTTCGATCAGTTTCTTCACAAGGCTGCGCGAAATCCCGGCGGTAATGGATTTCTCTTGTACCGTCCAACCGGGCGAAGCCATGGGGTTGGTCGGCGAATCCGGCTGCGGTAAGTCCACCGTGGCTTTGGGCGTCATGCAGGATTTGGGCGTCAATGGCCGGATCGTGGGCGGCTCGATCAAATTCAAGGGTCGCAACTTGAACGAGATGAGTCAGGAAGAGCTGCGCGACATCCGCGGTTCGGAAATCGCGATGATCTATCAGGAACCCATGGCGTCTTTGAACCCGGCGATGAAGATCGGCAAACAATTAATGGAAGTACCGATGATCCACGAAGGCGTGGATGAGAAGGTCGCTTACCAGAGGGCGCTTGAGGTCGTGACCGACGTGAAACTGCCCGACCCGAAGCGCATGCTCGACAGCTATCCGCACCAATTGTCGGGTGGTCAGCAGCAGCGGATCGTCATCGCCATGGCGCTGATGGCCAACCCGTCCTTGTTGATCCTCGACGAACCAACCACCGCGCTGGACGTGACCGTCGAAGCCGCCGTCGTAGAACTGGTGAAGGACCTTGGCAAAAAGTACGGCACTTCAATGCTGTTCATCAGCCACAACTTGGGGCTGGTTCTGGAAACATGTGACCGGATTTGCGTGATGTATTCGGGCGAGGCCGTGGAAACCGGCTCCATCGAAGATGTCTTTGATGAAATGCAGCACCCTTATACACAGGCGCTGTTCCGTTCGATCCCATTGCCGGGTGCGGACAAGAACGCGCATCCGTTGGTCGCAATCCCGGGCAACTTTCCCTTGCCGCACGAGCGCCCGCAGGGATGCAACTTTGGGCCGCGCTGCGATTACTTCGAGGCCGGTCGGTGCGATGCTGGCGACATCAAGATGGCCGCCGTTCCTGGGAATGATCGCCACGGCTCGCGCTGTGTGAAGTTCCAGGAAATCGACTGGGATGCGCCCCTTGCGGCGGGTCAGGTCACCGAGAAGGCCGAGCCGGGTCAGGTCGTTCTGAAGATGGACAACCTGAAAAAATACTACGAGGTCTCGGCCAATGCCCTGTTTGGTGGGGCGAGCAAAAAGGTGGTGAAAGCCAACGAAACCCTGTCGTTTGAGGCACGCGAAAGCGAAACTCTGGCGATCGTGGGCGAAAGTGGTTGTGGCAAATCCACCTTCGCCAAGGTGCTGATGGGCTTGGAAACTGCGACCGAGGGCAAGATCCTTTTGGACAACGCTGAAATCCAGGACACTCCCATTGAGGCGCGCGACACCAAGACAGTGTCGAGCGTGCAGATGGTGTTTCAAAACCCCTTCGACACGCTAAACCCTTCGATGACCGTGGGGCGGCAGATCATCCGGGCGCTTGAGATTTTCGGCATTGGCGAAAACGAGGACGACCGGCGCAACCGGATGTTAGAACTTTTGGATCTGGTGAAGCTGCCGCGTGAATTTGGTGATCGAATGCCGCGTCAATTGTCGGGCGGACAAAAACAACGGGTCGGGATTGCGCGGGCCTTTGCAGGTGGTGCCCGCATCGTGATTGCGGACGAACCTGTTTCGGCCTTGGATGTGTCGGTGCAGGCGGCGGTGACCGATCTGTTGATGGAAATTCAGCGGAACGAGAAGACGACGCTTTTGTTCATCAGCCACGACTTGTCGATTGTGCGCTATTTGGCGGATCGCGTGATGGTGATGTATCTGGGCCATGTGGTCGAAATTGGCAGCACCGACGATGTCTTTTCGCCGCCCTATCACCCTTATACCGAAGCGCTTTTGTCAGCTGTGCCGATTGCGGATACCAGCATCAAGAAAAAGCACATCGTTTTGGAAGGCGATATTCCTTCGGCCATGAACCCGCCGCCCGGGTGTCCGTTCCAGACCCGGTGTGGTTGGAAAGATCGCGTCGAAGGTGGGCTGTGCGAACGCGAAGTGCCACCTATGCGAAGGCTGGCCGAAGGTCACGAGATCAAGTGCCATCTGTCGGATGCCGAGTTGGATGGTATGGAGCCTGTCATCAAGATCGCGGCTGAATGATCTGATTTTGCGCCGGCCTTTGGCCGCCGCGGTTGGGGGCTTTGCCCCCGCACGCTTTGCGCGCTCCCCCAAGGTATTTTTGACGAGAAGAAGACCGGTTGTGACGGCTGATTTGAGAGTGGATTTGGGGTGATGCTTGTGGGGCGAATGGCTGCATCGTAGAGTGCCTGAAAGGGTACGGACTGTTTGATGCTGCGGGCTTTGTTTCGAACTATTTTCTGGGTGTTTGCACTGTTGGCCGTGGCCATCGGCGGGTTTCGCTTGGCCGCTGATCAGCGTGAGCGTTTCACCGCGGCCGATCTTGTGCCCGATGGCGGTGGCTTTGTGGAAACGGCCCATGGTCGTCTTCATGCCATCGAGATGGGCCCCGTAGATGGGGTGCCTGTGTTGCTGATCCATGGCTCGGTTGGATGGGCTGGTTTGTGGGTAGATACGATGGAGGAGCTGGCAGCGCACGGATATCGCGCTATTGCCCTTGATCTGCCGCCGATGGGTTTGTCGGATCGGGATAACTTCACGGATTACAGCCGACAGGCTCAGGCGTTGCGGATTTTGGCTTTTGCTGAAGCGCGGGGTGTTCGGCCTATTTTAGTGGCGCATTCCTTTGGAGCGGGGGCTGCCGCCGAGGCTTTGCTCGCGGAACCTCAATCTTTTGAAGGGGCTGTTATTATTGCTGGCGCTTTGGCCTTGGGAAAGGACGGTACGGGGCAGAACGTGCCGCCGCCGCTTGGGTCGGACGTGGTGCGTGAAATCGTTGTGGCAAATTCGGTCACAAACCCGTATCTGACCCGTCCTTTACTTGGTCGTTTTGTACACCGCGAAGACATGATAACAGACGCGCAGGTTGCTGCCATCGAGTATCCTTTCACGCGACAGGGCACCACAGACACGATTGCGCGTTGGCTGCCAACGCTGTTGGTGCCGCCGCGTGGGGCGACAAGTTCGAAGCTTGAAAGCTATGCTGGACTAAGTGTGCCGATGGCTTTGATCTGGGGGCGGGAAGACACGGTGACGCCGCCGGATCAGGCGGTTCAATTGCAGGATGCGATTGGGGATGTGCCCTTGTTCTGGATGGAGGATGTGGGGCATATCCCTCAGATCGAGGCGCCTTCTGAGTTCTACATGACGCTTGATATTGCACTGTCCGTCGTTGGCCCGGCCCCTGTAACTCCGGAGAATTGAATGACTTTTACGCTTGCCACATGGAACATCAATTCGGTGCGTCTGCGCGCGGGGCTTGTGTCGAAGTTGATGACCGAAGAAGCGCCGGATGTGTTGTGCCTGCAAGAATGCAAATCACCCGTCGACAAGATCCCGGTCGAGGTGTTTCAGGCGCTTGGATACAGTCACATGGTTGCGCGGGGGCAGAAAGGGTACAACGGCGTGGCGATCTTCTCGAAGCTGCCGATTGAGGACGCTGGTGATCGGGATTGGGCCAGTATGGGGCATGCGCGGCATGTGGCGGGGCGGCTGGAAAACGGCGTGACGATCCACAACTTTTATGTGCCGGCGGGTGGGGACAAGCCTGACCGCGAAGTGAACGAGAAGTTTGGTCAGAAGCTGGATTTCCTGACCGAGATGCGGGACGTCTATCACGCTGACAAACCAACGAAATCCATCCTTGTGGGGGATCTGAACATCGCGCCGCGCGAGGATGATGTCTGGGATCACAAGAAGCTTTTGAAGGTGGTCAGCCACACGCCGATAGAGGTTGAGCATTTGAGCGCCGTGCAGGACGCAGGAGGCTGGGTTGATGTGACGCGGGCCGATGTTCCAGATGGGCGTTTGTACAGCTGGTGGTCTTATCGGTCGCCGGATTGGGACGGGGCGGACAAGGGGCGGCGTCTGGATCACGTTTGGGCGACGGGTGATATTGCCGCAGCAGGCCATG
>CAZWDS010000144.1:0-4033 GCA_964632495.1 uncultured Rhodobacterales bacterium | reverse complement strand
GTCATGCATCGACACCCAGGTGTCCGTCACGACAAGGTCCGCGCCAGCCACTGCCGCATCAGGATCGCGCTCGATCTTGACCGTCACGCCTTTTCTGCGAGCATAATCCATGACAGCGGCGTCCGGGTTCAGTGTCTCGGGGCCGGAAAAGGTCAGATCAAACCCGAATTGTCCGGCGGCATGCGCAAAGCTTGAAAAAACGTTGTTGCCATCGCCACACCACGTCACCTTCTTGCCTGCAATGGGCCCGCGATGCTCTTCGTAGGTCATGAGATCGGCCATGATCTGGCAGGGGTGCGAACGGTTGGTGAGACCATTGATCACCGGCACTGTGGCATGTTCGGCCAGTTCCAAAAGAGCTTCTTCTTCGAAGGTGCGGATCATGATCAGATCGACATAGCGCGACAAAACCGCTGCCGTGTCGGCGATGGTTTCGCCGTGGCCTAGTTGCATTTCACTGCCGGTCAGAACCAAAGATTGTCCACCCATCTGGCGCACGCCCACATCAAAGGACACCCGCGTGCGGGTCGAGGGCTTTTCAAAGATCAGCGCCACCATGTGGCCAGCCAGTGGTTGATCCTGGTCAAGCGTGCCTTTGAGCAAGCCATTACGCGCATCCTTGGTGGACTGAGCCTGGGTCAGGATCGCCCGTAGATCATCCGGGTCGGTTTTGTGGATATCAAGAAAGTGTTTCATGTCAGCGCTGCCTTTGCGGGCGGGATATTGCGTATTTGAAAAGAGATGAATTTCAGGACGATTTCAGCGCGCGGGCCGCGGCGTCAAGGCGGGTGAGAGCTTCGGCGATGTCGTCGTCGGTGATGGTGAGTGCCGGCAAAAGGCGGATAACGTTGTCGGCGGCAGGCACAGTGATGACCCCTGCGTCATAGCCCGCCTTTACCATATCCGTATTGGCCACCTTGCACTTTATCCCCAGCATCAAGCCAGCGCCCCGCACGTTTTCGAAGACGTCCGGGTGTTCAGCGATCAGCCCTTCAAGTTTCTGGCGAAGCGCACCGGCTTTGCGGTTCACGTCCGCCAAAAAAGCATCATTGGCGACGGTTTTCATCACTGCATTGCCAACCGCACAGGCCAGAGGGTTGCCGCCATAGGTAGAGCCATGAGTGCCGACGACCATACCGCTGGCTGCATCTTCTGTGGCGAGCACCGCGCCCAAGGGAAAGCCCCCGCCGATGCCTTTGGCGACCATCATGATGTCAGGCGCGATGCCCGCCCATTCGTGGGCGAACAGCTTGCCGGTCCGGCCCATACCGCATTGCACCTCATCGGCGATCAAAAGCGTGCCGGTCTCGTCGCAAAGATCGCGCAGACCTTTCAGGCAGGCGTCTGGCAGTGGCAGGATGCCGCCTTCGCCTTGCACGGGCTCGACGATGATCGCGGCGGTTTTATCGGTTACGGCAGCGCGCAAAGCGTCGTGATCACCGAACGGCAATTGCGTGAAACCTTCGGGCATGGGGCCAAAGCCTTTGACCATCTTTTCGGCGCCCGAGGCCGCGATGGCAGCCGTCGAGCGGCCATGAAAGCAGCCTTCGAAAGCGATGATCTCGATCCGGTCTTCTTCGCCTTTTTCGTACCAGTATTTCCGGGCCATTTTGATCGCCAGTTCGGCGGCCTCGGTCCCGGAATTGGTGAAAAAGACAGTGTCGGCAAAGGTGGCTTCGACCAGCCGGTCGGCCAGTTCCTGTTGCCCCGGAATTTCATAGAGGTTCGACACATGCCAAAGCTTGTCGGCCTGATCCGTGAGGGCGGCATTCAAAACCGGGTTCGCATGCCCCAAAAGCGTGACCGCAATGCCCGAGCCCATGTCAAGATAGCGGCGGCCATCCTTGGTGATCAACCAAGAGCCTTCGCCTTTGACGAAGTTTAGAGGCGCGCGCGCATAGGTGGGCAGAACAGACGAAATCATGGGTATCTTCCTTTGGACAAGGCTCAGAGGTGCCAGCAGTGGCTGGCCAAGTCAACGAATTGCGGAATTGTGGACGTGGGTGAGCGAACGCTGAAAGTTAGCGTCGGCGTCGGAGTGTAAGGATCACAAAACACGTCATCGCCTGCGCTTTAGGGGAAGTTGCCGCGAAAAGATAGCCTGTTTTTTTGCGATTGCGTTTTGGACCGCGCCTTTCACACCCCTGCGCAACGGGCATAATTGCAATGAAAATCCTGAAATTGGCGTGGTATTTCTGTTGTGTTTGAGGTACATCGTGCGACCTGGTCCCTTGTATCGCCGGACTGGGTGATTAGAATAAGGGCTTGCAGCAAAGGTAGACCGTGATGTCGTGGACGGATGAACGCGTAGAGACACTGAAGAAAATGTGGTCCGAGGGTCAATCGGCCAGCCAGATCGCCAAAGAACTGGGTGGTGTCACCCGGAATGCGGTGATCGGCAAAGTTCATCGTCTGGGTCTGTCCAACCGGGCCGGCGCTTCGGCACCTGCGCCTGAAAAGAAGGCCGCCAAGGCCGCGCCGGCCAAAGCAAAGAAAGCGACCAAGCCGGAAGATAAAGTGGTTGAGGTCACGGTCACGCCTAGAAAGCCGATCGTGCCTGCGGGTCAGCCGTTGCCGCCGCAACCCTCTGCGAACGAGATCAGCCCCGAGGCTTTGGCCACGGTGCGCGAGGTCGAAAAGGGTGCCAAGAAGATCACGCTGATGGAACTGACCGAGCGGACATGCAAATGGCCCATCGGTGACCCCGCGACCGAGGATTTCTGGTTCTGCGGCTTAGGTGTTCAACAAGGCAAACCTTATTGCGAAGCTCACGTGGGCGTGGCGTTTCAGCCGATGTCGAACCGACGCGACCGTCGTCGCTAGCCCCGGTCTAAGATCAAGGAAGCCGCGAACCGCGCCGTCCGCACCCACAGCCAGCCTGTTTTTTACACGACGATCACAACTTTTGTTGCAATTTCAGCAGAATCTATTTTCTATCGTCGTGAGGGATCATCACGCCCTCAAATGACAACAGGCAGGCAATTTTCGCCGGTCGCTCACGGACGACCCTCTCTTAAGGGAGCTCTTTCATGCCAGATCATGGTTTGGCGGTGGATATTGCTGAGGACTTGCTCTTTCGCACCGGTAAGAGCTTGCAAAGTGGCGATTTCGAAGATTTCTTCACGTGTTTTGACATTCCTCAGGTGATGGAAACCCTGGAGGGCGAAATCTTGCTGCGCTCCAAAGCCGACGTTCAATCGGTCTTTGAAAGCGTGCGGTCCTACTACATTGACAATAATATCAGCGATCTTGTCCGTACCGTGGTCTCTGCCGAATTTATCGATGAGGAAACAGTGGGCACGACGCATGTTTCGCGATTGATGCAGCCGGGCGGAGTGCTGTTTCGCAAACCCTATGCTGGATATTCGATCATCAAACATCTGGACGGCAAGTGGAAGATCGTAACGAATACCTATGCCATTCTGGATGGGCGGGACCACAATCTGGCCCTTTTGGCGCGCCGCAAAGCGCAAGCCGCGACCGAGGCAACCGACGAAATGTAAGGTGTGGCCGGTCTGCTCATGCCATGGCTGGCCTCTGCCGATCGTTGCCAGTATCAAGCCGGTCATGAGCAATCCACCCAATCTTCGCCCCGATTTGGCTTCGGCCAAAGTGCCAGACAATCGACGTGATAACCGACGTGACGATCAACCGACCATCGGGATGGTCTCGCTTGGCTGTCCGAAGGCTCTGGTGGACAGTGAACGGATCCTGACGCGCCTTCGCGCCGAAGGCTATGCGATCAGCCCCGAATACGGCGGCGCAGATGCCGTCATCGTGAACACTTGCGGATTTCTGGACAGCGCCAAGGCCGAAAGTCTTGAGGCCATTGGCGAGGCGCTGGACGAAAATGGGCGGGTGATCGTGACAGGCTGTCTGGGGGCCGAGCCCGAGTACATCACCGGCGCACACCCCCGGGTTCTGGCGGTGACAGGCCCGCACCAATACGAACAAGTTCTGGATGCGGTCCACGCCGCCGTTCCGCCCGACCCCGATCCGTTTGTCGATCTTTTGCCGCCCCAAGGCGTGAAGC
>CAZWDS010000143.1:0-4075 GCA_964632495.1 uncultured Rhodobacterales bacterium | reverse complement strand
GACACGGCCTTTTTTGGTTTTGGGGTCTTTGAAAAGTTAACTGGTGGGGCGTTGCCAGGGGACGGTATGCGCGACTGTCAGAGGTTAATGCAGGAAAACAAGGCGTCGGCGCCAAAATCGCAACGTCGGTATCGCGTCGGTATTACGTCGGTATTGCGTCGGTGGATTGGATCGGTATCGGGCGATGGGAGCCTGATAGGGGCCTTGGGTGTTAAGGTTGGTTAAAGAACTGTGAATGGCAGTTTGAAGCCCGCCTTTGCGGCGATGATTATTTCTAATGCAGCGATCAATGGTTGTTGGCATTCGATTGGAATGGATCGCGAAGGTAACGGAACCGAAACGCGCGCGGGGTTGTGTCGTATTGGCGCCGAAAGAGCCTGTAGAAATAGCCTGTGTTTTGAAAGCCGCAGCTATCGATGATTTCGTCGATTGACGCTTCGTCGCTGCGTAACAGTTGGGCTGCATGTTGCATGTACCATGCGAAAAAATCGAAAAACTTTTGTGTCTTTGTCGATTGGGGGGAGGCTTATCCGTCGTGGGGGTGAAGTGGCAAGAACGCCCTTCTCAAGTCACACGAGAGGACAGACCTATGACCTTCAAGAACATCGCGCCCTTTGGCGGTTGCGCACTGGCCGTGCTGGCGGTTGCCACACAAGCCCTGCCGCGCAGGTCACGATTGAACGCTCGGCCGTGATCGAGGCTGCGCCCAATGGCATGACTGGCGCGAATTTTGAACTTGGCCTTGCCAATGTCGCTGATGTTGCGGCCTAATCTAAAAACTAACAAAGGAACTAAACCAATGCGTTACACATTTCTTCTGTACTCGGATCCTTCAATGGCGGCTCACATGAGCGAAGAGGATTGGGCGGCATCCAAGCAAGCCTTTGGCGAATACATCGGTGCTTTGCAGGAAGCCGGCGTCTTTATCGACACCGACTGGCTGCACCCGGCTGAAACCGCGACGACCATCACGCTTGCGGGCGGCGAAAAGCGGGTTCAGGACGGACCCTTTGCCGAGACCAAGGAAACGCTGGGTGGGTTCTTTGCCATCAATGTCGAGAATCTGGACGAGGCGCTGAAATGGGCAGAGAAGTGTCCTGCCGTGCATTATGGCAAGGTCGAAATCAGATCGTCTGCGATGGGCAGCGTGTGAGCGAAAGCAATGCACAGGCGCGGGCGGAAGATGTCGCCCGTGCCGCCTACGGCAAGCTGGTCGCGATGCTGGCAAGCCGGTCTGGTGACATTATCTCGGCTGAAGACGCGCTGGCTGACGCTTTTGTGGCGGCTTTGAAAACCTGGCCGACGCGCGGCATTCCCGACAAACCCGAGGCTTGGCTTTTGACAGTCGCCAAGAACAGACGCACCGATCAGGCGCGACGCGATGCCCGTCTGGTCATAACCGATAAGGCAAATGATATGGCTGACGCACAAGCGATTGAACCTGAAGAGGCGCAACTGGATGAGCGGCTGAAGCTGCTCTTTGTCTGCGCGCATCCAGCCATCGACGAAGCGATCCGCACGCCTTTGATGCTTCAAACGGTTCTGGGGTTGGAAGCAGAGCAGGTCGCCAAGGCGTTCCTTGTGTCTCCGACGGCCATGGCGCAGCGGTTGGTGCGCGCCAAAAAGAAGATCAAAAGCGCAGGCATTCCCTTTGTTATCCCCGAACCAGAGGCTTATCCAGACCGGATGGGTGCGGTTTTAGAGGCGGTCTATGGCGCTTATGCTGTGGACTGGCTGGAGGGGGACGGCGATATCAGCCACGAGGCGTTTTTCTTGGCCAATATCCTTGCGGAACTGGCCCCCGACAACGCAGAGGCTTTGGGCCTGACGGCGCTGATTGGTTTCATCGAAGCGCGGCGCGATGCGCGCATCGACGATGGTGTTCTGGTGCCGGTGCCTGAGCAGAATGTCGCGCTTTGGGACACCCATCTGATCGAACATTCTGTCAGCGTTTTGACCCTAGCCTCGCTGAAGCGTGCGCCCCAAAGCATGCCCGGGCGTTTCCAGCTGGAGGCCGCGATTCAATCTGTTCATGCGGCCCGATCTGTTACGGGGCAAACGGATTGGCGTGCACTTTCGCAGCTCTATCAGGGGCTTCTTCAGACTTATCCCTCAATTGGGGCGGCGGTTAGTCGGGCCGCAGTGGTTGCCGAGGATGCGGGGCCGTCCGAGGGGATGAAGATGTTAGAGCTGATCGACTATGATGGGCTTGAAAGCTATCAACCGTTTCAGGCCGTGCGGGCGCATTGTCTGGCGCAGTTGGGGCGGACAGCAGAAGCTGCAAAGGCGTATGGCAAAGCGATTTCGCTTTGCACAGATCGTCCGTCCCAGCGGTGGCTTGAACAAAAAATCTCAGATCTGAAGAAAAAAAAGTCGTGACGTGTCGATTGGCGGCGGTGTCATCCGTCGTGTGGGCAGAAGGGACGGAAAACACTTCGTATCCTGAAGCTCAAAAGGACCAGACCCATGACCATCGTTTACACAATCCTCGCCATCGTTGCCGCCATCGCTTTGATCGCGCTGTTACTGCCCCGCAAAGTCATCGTCACCCGGCAGGCAGATGTTGATATGAGCGCTGAAGACGTGATCGCCCGTGTGGCCAGCACAGACGGTTTTCAGACTTTTAACCCATACTGCACCACGGATCCCGACTTGAAGATCACCCCATTTGGCCCCGTTTCGGGCGTCGGTTCTGGTTTCCGGTTTGAGGGTAAAGAAGGCAAAGGCACGCAGACGGTCACCGACATAACCGCCACCCGCGTGACACATCTGATTGATCTTGGTGCCATGGGCAAACCTGTTCAGACCATCGAGGCGCAGTCGACATCCAAGGGGGCCCGCGTGACTTGGACCGTGACATCGGACATGGGCTTTAACCCGGTGTTCCGCATCTTTGGCCTTTTCATGGATCGGATGCTGGGAAAGACCTATGAGCTTGGACTGAAGAACATCGCGGCGCTTGCGTAAACACATGCAGCCAAGAGTGAGGAGGCGGGCCGGGTCGGCGCGCCTCTTTTTTTTAATGGCAACAGGATATTGCTGCTTTGGGTGGAGTTATTGCTGGAGTTCGATCCAGACCCGTCCATCTTCGACCTTGGTTGGATATGTCGCAAGCGCGTCGCAGGCGGGGGCGCGCAGAGCGGCTCCGGTTTGGTAGTTGAAGCGGCCGTTATGCTTGGGGCATTCGATGGTGTCGTCCATGACCAGACCGTCGGCGAGATGCACCTTTTCATGGGTGCAAAGGCCGTCTGTGCAGAAAAACTGGCCGTCCATCGATTTATAGATCGCGAAGGTGCGGTCGCCATGGTCGAAGCGGATGACGTCTTCTTCTTCGATGTCGCTGGTGGAACAGGCGTCGATCCAGTTGGTCATGTTTGCCTCTTAGTCTGCCGCGCGGGATTGGCGTTTGCGTTCGTGCGGGTCGAGATAGCGTTTGCGCAAACGGATGGCGTTTGGTGTGACCTCGACCAATTCGTCATCGTTGATATAGGCGATGGCCTGTTCCAGTGTCAAACGCACAGGCGTGGTGAGGCGCACGGCTTCGTCGGTGCCGGATGCGCGCACGTTGGTCAGTTTCTTGCCTTTCAGCGGGTTCACTTCCAGATCATTTTCGCGGGAATGTTCGCCGATGATCATGCCGCCATAGACATCTTCTTGGGCACCGATGAACATCTTGCCGCGATCTTCCAGATTGAACAGGGCGAAGGGCACGGATTTTCCGGCTTCCATCGAGATCAGAACGCCAGCGCGACGACCCGGGATCGAACCGCGCCAAGGTTGCCAATCGTGGAACACGCGGTTCAAGACGCCGGTGCCGCGTGTGTCGGTCAGGAATTCGCCGTGATACCCGATAAGCCCGCGCGAGGGCACATGGGCGACGATGCGCGTTTTGCCAGCACCTGCGGCGCGCATTTCGGCCAGATCGCCTTTGCGGGGGCCGGTGATTTTCTCGATCACGGCGCCGGAGTATTCGTCATCCACGTCGATGGTGACTTCTTCGACAGGTTCGTGACGGGCGCCGTCGATATCGCGGGTCAGGACTTGGGGGCGCGAGATCGAAAGTTCGAAGCCTTCG
>CAZWDS010000142.1:0-4118 GCA_964632495.1 uncultured Rhodobacterales bacterium | reverse complement strand
CCAAATGCGGCCCGGCCAAAAGGCCGGGCCAAAGCGCCAATCAGTTCTGGCTGACGCCGTGCAGGCGGATCATGCCATCAGGATAGGCCTGAAAGCCGGACAGGCTGTCGTCCAATGCCCAAATCCAAACCGGGTGGTACAGGTAAACAATTGGCATCTCTTCCTGCAGAAGCGCGACGGCAGCGCCATAGCTTTCCTTGCGCACCGCAGGATCGGTTGAAAGGCGCGCTTCGTTCAGAAAGGTATCAACATCTGCGTTGACATAGTTCGCGTCATTAAGGCCACCTTCGCTGGTCATGAACTGATGAATGTTTCCATCGGGGTCGACCCGCCCGGACCAGCCGATTTGGCTTGCCGTGAATTCACCCGCCGACTGATCGGCCAGAAGTGTCGCGAATTCCTTGGCGGCCAGTTCGATGGTGATCCCGGCCTCAGCGGCCATCGCTTGGACGACCTGCATCACTTGGGTTTGGACAGGGTTGTTGGGAACCTGAACTTCGATTGTCACGCCATCGGCGAAACCGGCTTCGGCCAGCAGGGCTTTGGCGGCGTCAACGTCACGTGTGGGAACAGGGAAATCGGCATTGTACCAAGGGGAAGCGGGCGAGAACGCCTGGTTACCGGGTGCAAACGCCCCTTCAAATACCACTTGGTTCAATGCGTCCCGGTCGACTGAGAGCGACAAGGCTTGACGCACAAGGGCAGATTGACCCAATGGATTGTTGGCGCGGTCCCCATTTGCAATATTGGCGGTAATGCCCTGATAGCCAAGCGACGTCGCACGTTCCAGCTGAAGACCGCTATCGCCTTCAACAGAGGCCACATCGGTGGCGGCCAGTCGTTCCAGCATGTCCAGATCGCCAGCGCGCAGGTTTGCAAGCCGCACCGTTGTGTCTGCGATCGGCAGGAAGGTCACGCTGTCAAAATTGATTTCGTCCGCGCGGTAATAATCTGCGAATTTCTCAAGAACGATACGGTCTTGCTGAACACGCTCGACAAATTTGAAAGGGCCGGCGCAGACCGGGGCTGAACCGAAATCCTCGCCAGCGGCTTCAAAGGCAGTGGGCGACAGCATCATGCCAGACCGGTCGGCAAATTGCGCGATCAACGTCGCATCCGGGGCCGACAGGGTCATTTTGATCGTAGTGTCGTCCACGACGTCCCAACTTTCGATAGACCGCACTTCGGACTTGCGCCGCGAGGTTTCAAGGTTCTTTGACCGGTCGAGGTTGGCGGCGACGGCTTCGGCGTTGAACGGGGTGCCGTCGTGGAATACGACATCGTCGCGCAGCGTCATGGTCAGTTCGGTGCCGTCGGCGTTCCAGTCCCAGCCAGTTGCCAAGGCGGGCACAATTTCAAGATCGGGTGTGATGTCGACAAGCTTGTCGCACAGGGACGCATAGACAATGCGACCAACAAAGGTGCGGGATTGGTCCGGGTCAAGAATGTCGGGATCGTCCTGCAGCCCGATCTTTAGATTCTGAGCCTGTACAAGACTGGTGCTCATCGCGAAAAGCGCAGCGGCGGTCAGTACTTTTCCTATTTGCATGATATCTTCCTTCTAGGTGGTTGATTTTGTTTCTGATGATGGCGCAGTGGCGGCGCGTGCGGCGCCGTAGATGTCGAAACGCCTGGCAGCCGCAGGCGAACGGTCTGCGATGCCGGATTGAATGCCCTTTAGGGCAAGGTCGCCGGTGAAGTGGCACGCGACCATGCGGCCATCGCCGATGTCGCGCAGGTCCGGCTCTTCTGCTTGGCACTTGGCTTTTGCATAGGGGCAGCGTGTGTGGAAACGACAGCCCGACGGCGGCGCAATCGGATCGGGCGGATCGCCTTCGACGGCCACATGCGCTTTGCGGGCACCAACAGCCGGGATCGGGATCGCCGCTAAAAGCGCTTCGGTGTAAGGATGGGCGTCCGCTGAACCAACTTCGACGATCTGACCCAGATACATTACGCCAACACGGTCCGCCATGTGCCGGATCACTGCCAGATCGTGGGCGATTATAATCAAGGTCAGACCGAATTCATCCTTCAGATCTTCAAGGATATTGATCACTTGCGCCTGGATCGAAACGTCAAGCGCACTGACGGGTTCATCCCCGATCACCAGCTTGGGGCCCGTCACCAACGCGCGGGCGATGCCGATGCGCTGACGTTGCCCACCGGAAAATTCGTGGGGGTATCTGTCGGTATGTTCCGGGCGCAGTCCGACACGGGTCAGAATTCGTGCCACCGCGACGCGGCGTTCGTCGCTTGTGCCAAGCCCATGGGTGCGCAGAGGTTCTTCAATCAGCGCGCCCACGGTCATGCGCGGGTTCAAAGACGAAAACGGGTCCTGAAAGATGAACTGAAGTTCGGCGCGCAAGGCGCGTAGCGCTTTGTCGGATAGATCGCCGATGACGGTGCCATTATACGTGACCTCACCGTCGCTCGGTTCGATCAGGCGGACAAGAAGCCGCGCCAGCGTCGATTTTCCGCACCCGGATTCGCCGACAATCGCAAAGGTTTCGCCTTGCGAAATGGAAAGGTTAATTCCGTCGACCGCACGCACGACTGTCGGGTCCCCGAAAAGCGGTTTCTTGGTGACAAAGTGCTTTTTCAGGTCACGCGCTTCAAGGACGACCGGGCGGCTCATGCGCTGCGCACCTTTTCCGGGGTTGCCGCGCCCTCAAGCGGGGCGCGCCAGCATGACACTTTGTGTCCAGAAGAAACCTCTGTCGGGACAGGGGCTGTTGCGCAATCTGGCACGGCAAAGGCGCAACGGGCGGCAAATCTGCACCCCGCTGGCATATCCAAGGGGCTGGGCACGCTGCCCGGGATGGTCTCAAGCCGATTCCGCGACCCGTCAAGCGCAGGCATCGAGCTTATCAAGCCAAGCGTATAGGGATGTTGCGGGTCGTCGAATATCTGCGCGGCACTGCCCGCCTCGACGATCCGGCCCGCATACATGACGGCAACCTTGTCCGCCATTTCGGCTACGACGCCCAGATCGTGCGTGATCATAATCAGGGCCGCATCGCTTTCTTTCGACAGCGTCGACATCAAGTCGAGGATCTGTGCTTGTATCGTGACGTCCAGCGCGGTGGTGGGTTCGTCGGCGATCAAAAGCGACGGATCATTGGCAAGGGCCATGGCGATCATCACCCGCTGGCGCATGCCGCCAGACAATTGGTGCGGGAATTCATTCAGCCGCTTTTCAGCGGCAGGAATACGTACCCGCTCCAACATCTCGACAGCGCGGGCACGGGCCGCATCCGCGCCAACGCCTTGATGCGCGCGCACCGCCTCGGCGATCTGCTCGCCAATTCTAAGTGCTGGATTAAGCGACGACATGGGTTCCTGAACAATCATCGCCATCCGCCCGCCGCGCACCTGGCGCAAACGATTGCGTGGCATCGCGAACAAGTCCTCGCCCTGAAATACGGCCGTGCCACCGGTGCGTTTCAGCGGCGGTGTCGCAAGCAGCCCCATAAGCGCCAGCGCGGTCAGGCTTTTGCCGCACCCGGATTCGCCAACAATGCACAGCGTCTCGCCGGGACGGAGCGAAAATGAGATGTTGTCGACAATCGGCTCCGAACCGCCAGCCACTTGAATTTCGAGGTCGTCGACCTCCAACACAGGCGCCCGACCTCCGCTCATGCGTCTGCCTCTTCCATCGACGTACGCAAGTTGTCAGACAAGGCCTGAAGATGGGTACGCATCTCTTGAAACGCGCCCGCACCATCGCGCGCTTGGATGGCGTCAATGATCAGGTTGTGTTGACGATCATAAAGCGCCTTCGTCTCAGGCGAGCGCGCCCGGTGGCGTTGTTTTTGCCAGTCTGCGCCCATACGCACTTCGTCAAGCAGCGCAAAGGCCGTCAGCATGACGCGGTTGCCGGCGATCCGCGCAATGGCGCGGTGCAACGCGCCGTCCCACAGCTCGGCGGTATCGGCATCAATGGGCTGAGACGCGCGTTGCGCAAGTTGGCGCAGGCGCAGCACGTCCTCTCCGGTCGCGCGTAAGGCGCAAAGTTCGGCAAGCGCGGGTTCGATGCAAAGCCGCGCCTCCATGACAACCAAAGGATCTGCATCCGGCGCAATTTCTGCGGCCAGCGCGCCTGTCGGGTCCGGGGG
>CAZWDS010000141.1:2394-4151 GCA_964632495.1 uncultured Rhodobacterales bacterium | reverse complement strand
TTGTGCATCCATTGGTACGCATCGCTATCGGACACTATCAGTTCGAAACAATCCACCCCTTTCTGGACGGCAACGGACGCTTAGGACGTCTGATGATTTCTCTCTACCTTGCGTCAGAGAGCTTGCTGGTGAAGCCAGCACTGTACTTGTCTGACTACTTTGAGCGCAATAAAACCTCATATGTGGATCACCTTATGGCTGTACGGCAAGGCAACCATATGCGCGAGTGGTTGATTTTCTTCTTTCATGGCGTCGAGGAAACCGCGAGGGCCTCTGCGGATGTCTTTCGTAGTATCCTTACAATCAAAGAACGGATCGAACGCGATGTGCTGCCCCGCTTTAGTTCGCGTCGTCAAGACAACGCTCAAGCGCTTATGCGGCACCTTTATGCTCGGCCAGTTGTAGATGTGAACAATGCGGCTAAGATTATTGGCGCAACAACTAACACAGCCAATGCTCTGATCGCTGACATGGTAGCGCACGGAGTTCTTCTCGAAATCACAGGCCAACGTAGAAACAGGCTGTTTGTTTTCAACGAATATATTGAGCTTTTCCGAAGATGAGTTTTGGACAAACAACAGTCAACCAGTGCGGAAGTCAGGAGTTTCTAAATTGGGCCAACTGTAGGGTAAGACTATCTGCCCCCGCTCAACAAACCCCCTTCCCAACCGCCCCAAAACCCCCTATACGCCCCAAGTCCCGCCTCAACGCGGGGCATTTCGTCCGAGACGGTGGGTGAGGTTCGCCTCGTAAATCCTGCCTGAGATGGGAACCATAGGAATTCGCCGGGGGTGACCCCATCAAGGCGCTGTTCACGACGGACCCGTAAGGACTCGTGGGGCATATGCCTCTAACTGAGCCGGAGGGGTTCGCCCCTTCATTATTGGAGTGAAACTGTGGATAGAGCCCAGAAAGAGAAATTGGTCGAGGAACTTGGCCAGATCTTTGAAAGCTCTGGCGTTGTGGTCGTTGCCCATTACGCAGGTCTTACGGTTGCCGAAATGCAGGACCTTCGGGCGCGTATGCGTGCGGAAGACGGGTCTGTGCGTGTTGCCAAGAACAGGCTCGCCAAAATCGCCCTTCAGGGGAAGCCTAATGAGTCGCTTTCTGAGCTGCTCTCGGGCATGACCGTTTTTGCCTATTCTGAGGATCCTACCGCTGCGGCGCGGGTGATGCAGAAGTACTCTAAGGATAATGCGAAGTTGCAGATCCTTGGCGGTGCTATGGGTGAGACGGCCCTTGATGTTGCTGGTGTGAAAGCTGTGGCTGATATGCCGTCGCGTGAGGAGCTTATTGCTTCGATCGTTGGCGCTATTGGGGCCCCTGCTTCGAACATCGCTGGCGCTGTTGGTGCACCTGCTTCGAACGTTGCAAGCATTCTTTCGACAATCGAGGAGCGCGCGGACGCGTGATCTTATGACCTGCGCAGGCTTGGCCCGCGTTGGAACACAACTTAAATTAGGAACAGTATAATGGCTGATCTGAAGAAACTGGCTGAAGAGATCGTGGGTCTGACCCTTCTCGAAGCACAAGAACTGAAAACCATCCTGAAGGATGAGTACGGCATCGAGCCCGCTGCTGGCGGCGCTGTGATGATGGCTGGTCCTGCTGGCGATGCTGGCGGTGCGGCTGCTGAGGAAAAAGACGAGTTTGACGTCATCCTGAAGTCGGCGGGTGCCTCCAAGATCAACGTGATCAAAGAAGTACGTGCGATCACTGGTCTTGGCCTGAAAGAAGCCAAGGATCTGGTCGAAGCC
>CAZWDS010000141.1:0-2384 GCA_964632495.1 uncultured Rhodobacterales bacterium | reverse complement strand
GTCAAAGAAGGCGCGCCTAAGGCGGAAGCTGAAGAGATCAAAGGCAAGCTGGAAGCAGCTGGCGCGGAAGTCGAACTTAAGTAATCGCTTTTGCGATTGTTGCGGAAAGGCCGGGTGTTTTGCCCGGCCTTTTTCGTTTCTGGGCTCATGATTGGTGGATGTCGGGATTGCGGGACTTTTCAGACAATCGCCGCAAGTCTCCTAATATCCGCCTTTGTGAACCCTTGCAAAACGGTCGTTTCTGCCGATGATGGAGATCTTAAGTAAAACAGCCCTTAGGATTGTGGCTCTAGCTTTTAATGTCCATGCTGCTCTCCAACGTAAGAAGTGGAAATGTTAGTGATTGTCGAAGCACTAGACCCAGAAACTGGCAAGACCATTCAAATGGAATGTGCTGCTGAATCTGAAGACGAAATTCGCGACCTTCTAACTTTTGATTTATCCGAGGACGCTTTGAAGAAACGGATAGATGCGCTGGCTATTTCGGCCGATGCAAAATCTGTTCTTTTCACAATCGCCAAAACCACAATCAAGGTGGGATCAATGGTCCTCAGGATTGGCCGGAAGATTCTTGACATTGTCACGAGTATACTTGCGGATTTCCCTATGGCCACCACAGGCACGATATTTGGAGCAGTCTTTGGCTACTTGGTGGCCTCTGTGCCAATCATCGGATTTCTTGTTGGCCCGTTTATCGGGGCACTTGCCATTGCCTTTGGCTTTGCAGCGGGTGCCATGCAAGACTTGGGTAACATGGCCCTCGAACGCCGCATCAGATCCTCACTTGTCCCTTTCGAAACTTTGAAACCGAAGGTGTAATATGAGCAAAACTTGGTTTGAGGGCGTCAAAGATGTTGTTGAAGATGACCTCAGGTTCAAAGCCAAGCTGGGCATTGGAGAAGACGCCTATACATCGACGCGCGTCAAGAAATCTGTCTTTGAAGCTTGGGATGTGGCAGGTGTAGCCGCCACGGGCGCGCAGGTGGCTAGCTCAGCACTCGTTGCACAGAAATTCTTCGTGGCCCCCAGCCTGCTAGCTTCAATAGGTATAGGAACGGCAACCGCAGTCACACCGATTGGTTGGGTCATCGCGGCCAGTGTCCTATCCGGCGGTGCTTGGCTGGGAATTACACGTTACCTGAAAGACGATGGCAGTAAGACGACCGTAATACCCACTTTCATAAATACCCCAGTAGACGTTCTGGGCTTGGGATTGTTCGACCTGATGGCCCCGCTGGCGATGAAAGTTGCTGCCGTCGACGGGCATGTTCATGAGAGTGAAATCGATACAATTAGGCACTATTTTGTGCGGAGTTGGGGATACTCGGACCAATTCGTTGATAGTGGGCTCGAATTTATCAGCCAGAAGCTAGACAGTTACGATATTAAGACAGCCGCCGCGACACTTGGGGCCTTTGCCCGTGACAACCCCGACTGCAAGGCCAACGTGATGCTTGCAGACATCAAATCTTTTCTTCGTGAAGTTATGGAGGCTGATGGCCGTATAGATGAGCGTGAAGAAATGGCAATTGAACGTGTTGAAAAAGTATTTTCAGAAGAAATGGGCTTTTCGATTTCTAGAACTATTGCACCCGTCGGGAACGCTGCGACGCAAATTGCTGGGGGGGTTCGTTCAGGTATTGCATCAGTAATCCGGAGGCCTTGGTGGCGTAAGGAAGAGGACACTTAAGGCACCGCTCACTATCTAAAACCCTCCTTTTTGGCACCGCTGAGAAACGGTCTATTTCCGGCCGCCAAAAACCCCGTTCAAAACTCAAGCAGTTGTTGAAGGTTTTTGACTGTTTCGCAACAGCGGACATTCATGGACCGCGCAGCATCGGCCCAAAAGGACACTAACCCGCCCTTCACCAAGATTACTGTTGGGCCATCCAGATAGCGAAAAACGTCGGGTGAAGGGTGCCTTCTGTCGCCAAAAGTCACAATTCCCGATCTTCCGCGTAAAACTCTGGAAATTGTATCAGTTGTTGTGCAAAGCTTGCCCGGACATTGAAAGTGGGTGTCTCACCCCTTTCTGTAAGGCGACTCCCGTTGTTTTTGGCCGGATACGGTTGAAAGCTGCGCTTATGGTTGTTAACTACCCTCATCTTGATTCGAAGTACGGGCGCCTCGACAAAACAAATACATCGCTGACTACCCTCTCAAAGCCGGAGATGTCCGGCTTTGACGGGGTTGTCTTCTGTTTCGGGCGGAGGGTCGTGGGAGACCTTCCTAGTATGGAAGCAGAGCAATCCAAATCTGGTCCAAGGCGGCGCCCAACCATCCTTGTACCTAAGATTGAAACGGAGATCCGTAACCCATGGCAACGTCATATCTTGGCCAGAAACGTTACCGCAAATATTTCGGCAAAATCCGCGAAGTTCTGG
>CAZWDS010000140.1:0-4336 GCA_964632495.1 uncultured Rhodobacterales bacterium | reverse complement strand
AAGATGAATTTGACGTGGGCGGGCGGTTCTTCCAGCGTTTTCAAGAGCGCATTGAACGCACTGGTCGAAAGCATATGCACTTCGTCGATGATGTAGATTTTGTAGCGCGCGCTGGCCGCCCGATAGTGCACGGAATCGATGATTTCGCGAATGTCGCCCACCCCGGTGCGCGAGGCGGCGTCCATTTCCATCACATCCACATGGCGCCCTTCAGTGATGGCCATACAAGGTTCGCACACTCCGCAGGGTTCGGTCGTTGGCCCACCCGTTCCGTCAGGGCCAATGCAGTTCATGCCTTTGGCGATGATCCGCGCCGTTGTGGTTTTGCCGGTTCCGCGAATGCCCGTCATCACAAAAGCCTGCGCGATGCGGTCTGCTTCAAATGCGTTCTTCAGCGTGCGCACCATGGCCTCTTGCCCGACCAGATCGGCAAAGATCTCGGGTCGGTATTTCCGGGCCAAGACTTGGTAGTTTTGCTGAGGAGCTTCGGTCATGGTGTCTTTCGTAGGATTCGCCACCCGCAACTTAGGCTGCGTGTTGCAAGAGGTCTATGCCTCCCGGTCAAAGCGCCCAGAGGATCGCACCTGTCGCAACAGCGGCAATCGTCATGACAGAGGCCAGCGTGGTATAACTGTGACGGTGTTGCGTTTCGGTGTCGTGGCTGTTCAGGCGTTCCTGAGTGCGATGCGCCTGACGGCAGGCAGCCCAGAAAATCAGGATGGCAGTGACCAGAAAGATCGTTGCCACAAGCTTGGCGGCCCAGGTGGGTTCGAACTCCCCAAAGACGGCCTTCAGACCGATGGCAACCCCGATCGCCCCCAACCCGGTGCCCATCCATGAGCTAAACGTGCGCTCGCTGGCCATCATGGTGCGATCCTCGGCCCAGCGGGTGCGCTGTTCTGAGCGTTCGTCGCTTTTGCTTTTGTCTGACATGCGAAGAAGGCTAGTCGGAACGCCTAGGCGCGTCCACTGTTGCCGGGCATTGCTGATTTGCGCTAAGGTTATCACGCCGTATGGGGCGGCACCCAAGTCCGCGGAAATCCGAGATCGGAACCCCTGATAGACTATTCGACAGATGTCGGAGTTTCTCATGCCCGAACCAGCGGACTGCCGGGCCCGAAAGGAGAAGCCCGATGCATATTTCCATGGAACAATTGCGCCGGGATGCGAAGGCCTTGAAAAAGGCCGTTGCTGCGGGCCACGAGCACGCGCGCGTTAAGGCGGTAACTGGTGCTGTGCCGGAGGTGTTTAAACACTCGGACGCGTTGCATGTCTTGGCGCGGGAATCGGGGTTCGACAGTTGGCCGAAGCTGAAGTTTGCCGTTGAAACGACTGGTTTGGAACGTGCCGAAAAACGTGAGCGTCTGAAGATGGCGCTGTTCCATGGTCAGGGATGGCGGGTGCGTCGATTGCTGGATGATGCGCCTGGTCTCGGGAAGGATAGTCTTGGGATTATGTGTGCACTTTATGATGTGAAGGGTGTGCAGCAAGCCTTGGAGGCTAACCCTGACGCCGTCGCTATGCCTGTTCTGGGGCCACGGGTTCCGCTGTTGCATCTGACGTTTTCGCGCTGGTGGCAGCATGGCGGATCGGAAGACGACATGCTGGCGGTCGCTGATATATTGGTCGAAGCTGGGGCGGATGTGAATGTCGCTTATGAGCAGATGCCCGGGATGCCGCTGTCGGCACTTTATGGGGCTGTCGGGCATGCGTTGAACCTGCGGTTGACCGAGTGGTTGCTGGACCACGGCGCTGATCCAAACGACGGTGAATCGCTGTACCATGGTTGCGACATCGGGGCTCCGGCCTTGCGGCTGTTGCTACAATATGGAGCCAAGCCGGAACGCACGAATGCTTTGCCACGTGCGCTGGATTTTAATGATCTGGAACGGGTCGAGGCGTTGTTGGAAGGCGGTGCGGATCCGAACGAAGGCGTCCATTGGCCAAAAGACAAAGGCGAGGCCCCGTTTGTTATCCCGGCTTTGCATCAGGCCGCGCGGCGGTTGTGTTCGGGCGAGATAGTCGAGCGATTGTTGCAGGCTGGTGGCAATCCGGACGCCGTGGAATGGGGGCATACTGCCTATGCTCTGGCTTGCATGTACGGCAACAAGGCGGCGGCCAAAGCCATGGCCGATCGTGGCTGCAACACGGATTTGACCGTTGAGGAAAAAGCCATATCCGAAGCTGTCGCCGGGCGGATCGGTCCACCCATAGACCCGGATCGTTTGCCAAAAGAAACCCGCGACATGATCCGAAGCCAAGTGCATCTGCCCGGCGGACTAGAGCGCACCAAGGCCTTGGTTGCCGTCGGCCTGCCTTTTGATCATGTCGATCCACAAGGGCTGACGCCGTTGCAGATTGCGGGTTGGGAAGGCCGTTCTGACATCATGGAATATCTTTTGACGTTGGGGCCCCGCTTGAATCACATTAACGGATACGGAGGTGATTTGATGTCGACGATCATCCATGGCGCGGAAAATGCACCGCCTAAACCTGACCGCGATCACATCGCCTGCGCACGTTTGGCATTGGACGCCACGGGGGCACTGCGGAAATCAGACATCGCATTCGCCGGGGATCCAGACATGGCGGATTTTCTGTCCGATTGGGCCGAAAGGCACCCTGATCATGTGACGGAGGCCCGCCTTGGTTGATTATCCAATCGCAGAATTGCCTTTGGGCAATGGCTGGCTTGGCATTTCGGCCATGCCGGGCCGGACCGGTTTTTACCAAAGCGATCTGACCACACTTCTACGCTGGAACCCGAACCTTGTGCTGACCATGACGCAAGAGATCGAACTGCAATACGCGGATGCGGAAACCTTTGGAGACGACCTGCAAGCGGCGGGTGTCGCATGGCACCACTTGCCGGTTCCTGACATGGGTGCGCCTCCGGCTGATGTTCAGGCGCAGTGGCAGGCGACGTCAGAACAAGCCGCGAAAGTGCTGAAAGACGGTGGTCGCGTGCTGGCACATTGCTATGGCGGATGCGGACGATCCGGCATGGCGCTTTTGCGCCTGATGGTCGAAGCGGGCGAGGATGTGGACGCAGCACTCGCCCGGTTGCGCAGCGTCCGACCCTGCGCCGTTGAGACCGAAGACCAGAAAAACTGGGCCGCATCGGGGGCGGCATGAACGGCCCGCACAAGCCAGACCCCCTGCTTCTTTTGACAGTTTTGGCCACCTGTTGGCTGATCGCCTTTGTCTATAGCTTTGTCGAAGCAGGAATCGCGGCCAGAACCGCAACGGATCTCTCGGCCACCGCAGGCGTTTTTGGCACATTCCTTGGCTGGCAAGGTGTGGCTGGGCTGTTTGCGCTGGCGTGCTTTGGTGTCTCTCGGGCATGGGCAAAAGGCAGCGGCGTCCGCCGTCTTGGGGCGTTGCCGCTTGGCCTTGCTGTATTGCTCTTGTTGGGATTCCTTGCGTCGGTCGTCTTCGTTTCGTTCAGCGCGTGATGGCTTGCATTTCAGGGTCTTCGGGCCTATATCCCGTTGCGAGAGGTTGGCGCGGGCAGGCACCTCGCCAACCCGGTCAGGTCCGGAAGGAAGCAGCCGTAACGAGCCCCGCTTGGGTCGTTGTCCAGCCTCTCACCTTATCCCGGATGTACTGTTTCACGCGCTCCCCCGAGGTATTTTTAACGGGAAGAAAGCCTTTTTTGCGTCCTTTATTCATCTCTTTAGTAAATACGCGAATCCGCGCCGACCGTCAGGGCGGCGCGGATCGACTTGCCGCAGGCAAGGCGAGACTCAGAGCTTCAGTTTGAACAAGGCAAACCCATCGGCCCCGTCGCCTGCAGGCGCAATATCGGCGCCTTTGACGTCATCCACATAATCCGCGGCTTTCGGACCTGTTTCAAACAGAACCTCGGTGCCCGGCATTGGGGCGAACGTCCAGTTGGCGTCGGCGGAAGGCTGAATGGTGCCCTGCTCGACTATGTAGCGGACGATGACGTCGCGGTTGGTGTCGGGCGCTTCGAAGATCACCGTGGATCCATCCGCACCGGGGAAAGACCCGCCGCCGGAGGCGCGATAGTTGTTGGTGGCGATGACAAATTCCATGTCATCTGTGACCGGTGCACCGTCGTAGGTCAGGTTGATGATCCGGCTGGCGTCAGGGTTCTCAAGCTCGCCTTTCGGTCCAAATTTCGAAGGTTGCGACAGGTCAATCTGATAGCTGACCCCGTCGATGACATCGAAATTGTAGCTGGGAAAATCGGGGTTCAAAAGCGACCCATCCGTGGTGCCTGCCTTGACCTGATTGAACATGCCCGCCGAACGTTCCAGCCAGTCTTTCACTTCGGCCCCCGTCACTTTCACAGCGCGGACTGTGTTGGGAT
>CAZWDS010000139.1:0-4480 GCA_964632495.1 uncultured Rhodobacterales bacterium | reverse complement strand
GTGTTGGCCTTGATGGTGATGCCGCGCTCGCGCTCGATATCCATGCTGTCGAGCAGCTGTTCCTGCATGTCCCGGTCAGCCACGGTGCCGGTGCCTTGGATCAAACGGTCAGCGAGCGTGGATTTCCCATGGTCGATGTGCGCGACGATCGAGAAATTGCGGATATGGGCTAGGTCGGTCATGGTGAGGATATGGTTGGATTCTGGGGGTTTGTCGAGGGGAAGGACAAGAGTGCCACATCCAAAAATTACTCGCGAAGCCACTCAGGCTTTGAGGCCAAGTGGAGCGTGCCGCCGCGATAAGCAATGTCCCAATCGGCCAATCGCTCACGAAGAAGCGGCTCCACTTCAGAAAAATCAAATTTACAACGGTAGCCCGGCAACCGTGAGTTCTCAAATTTGATGTTGTCCTTTAGTCGGCCAGCCGCCTCCAGCGTTGCATAGTCGCTTTCGTTTGCGCAGTACTCAATACCTTCATAGATTGGCCAAATAAGCGCGTCAGTGGCTGCGGCCTCATCTGCGAAATATGCCGTAACGAAGCCGGGTAGGTTTCCGGGCTCATCATTCGCCTTAACAATTCGAACGGGGTTATCCAGAACTGTCGCTAGATAGAACAGGTCTTCCCGATCAGGTTCCAGATCAGCAGGAACGATCACTGTGACACCACCAACGCTTGAACTACCAAACCGCGTGAAAAGCTCCCAGCTAATCTCTCCTGCGTGGACAACACAACTGGTGCACTTAAATTTGCCGAACAAACGTTGGTTTTCTGGAACGTCGTGGATATTACTGCGCATTTCCTGGACATTCCAACCAAACGCACTGACATCTTGAAATGTATCGCCAAGTCTTAATGCACCGGCCTTCAAGTCTCTAACCATGTTCTGTGCGAATGATATTGATGTGAGCCGACTTCCCGCTGTCACAAATGGCTCATCCACGAGCATTGTTTTCGTCAAATCGACATCAGCGAACACCGCAGGGTGCTTGCATGTACCGTCGACCCAAAGACCGACGGATTCGCAAGAAAAATCTGCCAATTGCATGCCTTCACCATCGGCCAGAAGCAAGTTGAATGCATTCCCCTTCCCGATATTTCCGGATGCCGGCCGAAGCAAAACATCCCATGCCTGTGCCACCCGAGCGAGTCTTTGCACCTCGCGGTCACGCTGACGGTCGATTTCAGTGGCCTGAAAACTCCGCCACTCCAGAACAAACGTTATGATCGTCAAAACGAAAAGCCACGCGCCCAGCCCAATCATGAACCGGGTAAGCCAGTAGGTCTCGAACCGAGCAAACCAATTTTTGAAGGGCGATTGCGAAAGATCCTCATCCCGATCCAGCCCACGTTCAATCCGCTCTAACCGCGAGAGAATGCCGCGGTTAGAGAGACGGTCTCGACCCTGACGCTTAGATCGGCGCATCCGTTAGATCGGCTTCTCTGGGAGTGGTAAACAGGCAGACATCCTGCCAATCTTAAGAATGGCGATCGAATGCGCAATACGGATTTTGCAGTTGTTTTTCCGCTTACAAAATTCCATTCGCTTGAATGAAACACATGATTCGCTACCCCCGCATAAACCGAAAGAACGGCGCAACGGCGGCATACTCTCGGTTGCCCCGCAGCACCTTCGCCACGGGCCACGCCAGCCATCCGAGGGGGGCATAGAGGCGGGCTCGGGATTGGGCGGCCTGCCATACCGAGGCTTCGCCGACCGACAGATAGGCGTCGCGGGCGGATTGCATGGCCTCTGCATCGCCATGGGTTTCGACGGCGGTTGAAAAGATCAGGATCATCAGATCGGTGGCTTGCGCACGCGCTGCATTTACCTCGCGCCCTGCCCGTTCCAGATCGACAAAGGCGATACGCGTGCCGTCCCAGCAGATGTCCTTCAGGCTGGGGCGACCATGGTTGACGCCTGCGCGGTGAAGGGTCGCCAAAGCGCGCCCTGCGGCGGCCAAGGCCTCGGCGAAGGCTGTGTTTTCGTTGCGCAAAAGGCGCTTGAGTGACGTACCGCTATCCGCCGTGATTAGGTAAGTGTCGGTGGAAGCGATCACGTCGGCCACGGGCAAATCCCGGCTTGCATAGGCGGTGTGAGCGGCGACCTCGGCCGCGAAGGCGTCTTTGGCATCACCCTTTTGAAGCCGCATCCGAAGCGACAAACGCTCGGGCCGTTTGATCCAATAGGTGCGCCCCTCCAGTTCGACAGGCTGAATGCGGAGGCCATCGGCCTTGGCCATGGCGCGCAATCTATCCACAGACGCCGGCGTCATGGGTGTAAAGTTGTTGGGCGCGACATCACCATGGGCGCAGTCATACCGAACTGGCCATGGGTGTCTACCGGGTCAGGCGGCCTTTGGTGCCATGACGTTGACAAGCGCATCGATCAAGGCGTCATTCCGCGTGCGGGTCGGCGCATTCAAGGCATCCGCCATAGCCATCCGCAGGATCAGCCCCAAAAGGGCCGTGTGAATTGCAGCAGCGGCGCGGCGGGCGTCGATCACCCGATCATAGCGACCTCCTGCAACCAACTTGTCGGCTAAGGCATCATACATCTCGGTTGTGGACGGGTGGATGCGACCAAGCGTGGTTAGCATCGTGCCGTTGCGTCCGGGGCGCTGGCCGATTTGCGGCGTGACATACATCAGACGGAACCGTTCAAGGTCCGAGGAATGGAAGACCGCAAGCGCCGAAATATAGGCCCGGATTGCGTCCCCAGCCGAAACTTGCGAGCCAATCGCAGACCGACCGGCGGCGCTTTCACTTTCCAGAGCGGGACGCACAAGGGCTTCGATCAAGCGAGCCTTATTCGGAAACCAATACAAAACCGCTTGCTTTGAAATACCAACGGCACTCGCAACGGCATCAAACGTCAACTGATCCGGCCCTTCGGCACGGACAATCGACCTTGCAGCCACCAAAATACGCTCGGCGGTATCTTTGCGTCTTGCGGTCATCGTTAAGCCCCCAACACTTACCAATGGTGAAGCTTAACCTCTTTGTGCGCAGAAACGCGATAAATCATTGTGAAACAAAGGGTTTCCGAGTGGAGCACAATTTTCTGAAGAAGGGGCGCTGCCCCCGTCGCTCGTTTCGAGCGCCTCCCCCGAAGTATTTTGGGCAAGAGGAGGGACAATTTGAATAAAATCTGCGCTTCTTCTTGGTAAAAGTATGCCGGGGAGTGTGAGGGGCTGGCCCCTCACCTAAAAAGTATGCGGTGCTGGCGCTCGATTAGGTTCGTGTGGCCATGAAAAAAGGCGCCACCCAATCAGGACGGCGCCTTTCAATTGTCTGGTGACGCGTTTACTCGTCGTCTTTTTTCAACGCCGCGCCAAGAATATCGCCCAAGGATGCGCCCGAGTCCGAGGAGCCGAATTGTTCGACGGCCTCTTTCTCTTCTGCAATCTCGCGCGCCTTGATGGACAGACCCAAACGGCGTGTCTTGCCGTCGACGTTTGTGACGCGCACGTCAACCTTGTCGCCGACCGAGAAACGGTCAGGGCGTTGCTCACCGCGATCGCGCGACAGGTCCGAACGGCGGATGAAGGACTTCATGCCTTCGTATTCCACTTCGATCCCGCCATCTTCGATGGACGTCACGACCACGGTCACAATCGAACCGCGTTTTACGCCGTCAACCACGTCCGAGAAGCTGTCGTCCAAAGCCTTGATCGAAAGCGAAATTCGCTCTTTTTCGACGTCGACTTCGGTGACAACCGCTTTGACTTCGTCGCCCTTGCGGAAATCCTGGATGGCCTCTTCGCCACGTTGATCCCAAGAGATATCCGACAGGTGGACCATTCCGTCGATGTCGTTGTCGAGGCCGACGAACAGACCGAATTCGGTGATGTTCTTGACCTCGCCTTCGACGTTGGTGCCGACGGGAAACTGCTCGGCAAAGACTTCCCATGGGTTGCGCATGGTCTGTTTCAGACCAAGTGACACGCGCCGTTTAGACGAGTCGATTTCCAGAACCATGACTTCGACTTCCTGCGAGGTCGAGACGATCTTGCCGGGGTGAACGTTCTTCTTTGTCCAGGACATTTCAGACACGTGCACCAGACCTTCAACGCCGGCTTCCAGCTCAACAAACGCACCGTAGTCGGTGATGTTGGTGACCCGGCCCATGTGGACTGAATCCAACGGATAAGTCCGCTCGACCGCGTCCCATGGATCTTCCTGAAGCTGCTTCATGCCCAAGGAAATACGGTGCGTTTCCTTGTTGATCTTGACGATCTGAACCTTCACCGTTTCGCCGATCGACACGATTTCCGACGGATGGTTCACACGACGCCATGCCATGTCGGTGACGTGCAACAGGCCGTCCACACCACCAAGATCGACGAATGCGCCGTATTCGGTGATGTTCTTCACCACACCATCGACGGCATCGCCTTCGGTGATGTTTGCAATCACCTCGGCGCGCTGTTCGGCGCGGCTCTCTTCGAGGATGGCGCGACGCGAGACAACGATGTTGCCA
>CAZWDS010000138.1:0-4782 GCA_964632495.1 uncultured Rhodobacterales bacterium | reverse complement strand
CAACAACCCGGTCGAAGACTACATCGAAGCGATCAAGAAAGAAGAAGCCGACATTCTTGGCATGTCCGCCCTTTTGACCACGACGATGCCCTACATGAAGGTCGTGATCGACACGATGGTCGAAATGGGCATCCGCGACGACTATGTCGTGCTTGTGGGTGGTGCGCCTTTGAACGAAGAATTCTCGAAAGCCATTGGTGCTGACGCCTATTGCCGGGATGCCGCTGTAGCGGTGGAAACGGCCAAGGAATACATGGCGCGCAAACACAACCAGATGGCAGCGGGCTAGCCCAACCTCGCCTCTACGGGTTAGGCTTGGGCCATGACCATACTTCCCGACGATGACACGTTGACCACCACGGGGCTGTCCGCCTCGGGGTCTGGTCGCATTCTGATCCTTGCCTGTGGTGCCTTGGCCCGCGAGATCGTCGCCCTGACCCGCGATTTCGATCACATCGACCTGCAATGCCTGCCCGCGATCTATCACAACCACCCCGAAAAGATCGTGCCCGCCGTGCGCGACACGGTGGCCAAAGCCAAAGGCTATGACCGCATCTTTCTGGTCTATGCCGATTGCGGCACCGGGGGTCAGTTGGAAAATGCGGCCAAAGAGTTGGGGATCGAGATGATGCCCGGGCCCCACTGCTATGCGTTCTTTCAGGGCACGGATGATTTCATGTCAAAGATCGACGATGAATTCACGTCTTTCTACCTGACCGACTTTCTGGTCCGCCAATTCGACGCTTTTGTCTGGAAACCCTTAGGGCTGGATCGTCACCCCGAGCTTCGTGACAGCTATTTCGGACACTATGAGAAACTGGTCTATCAGGCCCAAACCGAAGACGCCGCCCTTCTGGCCAAAGCCAAAGATTGTGCAAAACGACTGGGGTTGGACTTTGAATACCGGTTCACCGGCTTTGGCGATCTTAAGATCGAACTGGCCAAACTGAACCCGGGCGTCGACTGAACGTCACTTCAAAAAAACAGAAGCCCAGCCCCCACACACGGGGCCGGGCTTCCATACATCGCGGCTTTTTAGGCCTTTTTCTCCGCCCCCGTGAGGCCCGATTGCTCAAGCAACCCGGCTAGGACGGCACCCAAAAGCGGCGCGACGATAAACAGCCACAGATCGGCAAGGGCCGCTGCTCCGGCAAACAATGCAGGTCCGATCGAACGGGCGGGGTTCACCGAAACGCCGGTGATGTTGATGCCCACCAAGTGGATCGCAGCCAGTGTCAAACCGATGGCCAAGCCTGCAAATGCGCCTGCACCGCCCACGTCACGCGTGGCACACAAGATCACAGTCACGAACAAGAAGGTCGCCAAGGTCTCGAACATAAAGGCGGACATAAATCCGTACTCGCCCAAGTACCCAGCTCCATAACCGTTTTGGCCCAAACCGTTTTCAGCCAAGCTGTAGGACGCGGTGCCATTGGCGATCACGTAAATACAGAAGGCGGCCAAACACGCGCCCAAAACCTGAGCCGCTGCGTAGCGGATGAACTCGGGCATCTCCATCCGACCCGTCACCAACATACCCAAAGACACAGCCGGGTTCAGATGCGCGCCCGAAACAGGTCCGATGGAATACGCTGCGGCCACGATGGACAAACCAAAGGCCAATGAAATGCCCAGCATTCCGATTTCGGCCCCCATGAACACGGCTGATCCACAACCGAAAAATACCAATATGAATGTCCCAAGACACTCCGCCACCATCTTCTGCGCCATTTGTCGCCCTCCAATTCAACTTTAACCGAGACTGAAATGTCTCACTGGGTCAGGCGTAACAGGCGGCGAGCAATTGGATCAGGGGGAAAGAATTGCGTTTCGCTTCACTAAGGCTTTTTCGCTGGAACGGATCAGGCCGCGTTTTCTGCGCCCGTATCTTCCTTTTCGTCACGCGCCTCTTCGTGCACGATTTCGATTTTCAAACGCGCTGCAAAGGCCCCCAAAGTGCCCAGAACAGCCAGAACCGGAGCCGCCAAAACCACCGCGCCACCGGCGATTGCGCCATATGTCAAAGGAATTTCAAGGGCGATGTCACCATCGGGTTCAACAACGCGAATTCGTTTGACCCGGTTGTCCGCTGCCAATTGCTTTACGCGGCCCAAAAGCTCTTCGCCAGCCACTTCGATTTCTTCAAACCAAGTGCGTTTGTCATCAGATCCGGATGCGGTTTTTTCATGTGTCATGGGTATCCCCTCGCTAAAGTTAATATGCTTTACATATGTGAAGCCAAAGCGAGGGGATCAAGATGCAGCGCCAAAACTCACCCGATAAGCGGCGACCAATTGCCGTTTTCTTCGTCGTAATGTGACTTCAAACGGGTCAGCGCAATGCGCAATACAATCTTGCCCGACCGCGCGGACCAGCCCATCTTTTGCTCGACAGATTCCATCCCTTCCAAAAAGCAGCAGCATCGCAAAACCACGTCACCCAAACCCGGACCCAAATCCGACAAAGCGGATGTGACACGTTTGCGCGCACGCTCGGATCCGCCGCTTTCCCCGCCGCCCGAAAAATCACCCCGCGCCCCACCGGCCAGAAACCGTTCCCAGTTCTGCGTGATCCGCGGCCCCATCTGCGACAATTCGAAATCCTCGCGCAGCCGTTCGCCCGCGGCCACAAGATCCGGGCTTAGAAACGGCTGACCATCGCGATCCTTGCGCCGGGCCAATGCAGACAGAGGGCTTTCGGACGCGTTGTATCGAATGCCACGCCGTTTGTTTTTGTCGGTCGAAACATTGCGCTCGGCCCAGTCCCGGTGCTGCTCGGAATAAGGGTCAGCGCCCTCACCCATGCCAACGCGCAACGCCTCTTCTTCAGCCAGCATCCGCTTCAACGCCATCCGCCCCGCCGAGGTGATTTTGTAGCGCGTAATCCGGCCTTCGCTGGCCACCGCAATCCAGTCCTTCAATGCCATCGCTTCGGCGTAAGGGCGGTCAATCACCGCCGTCTTCAACGTGCGCCCGTCCGGTGTGTCACGGGCCACCACGCCCTTGTCCATATCCGCCGCGATCGCCATCACCGCGCCTTGCTCGTTCAAGCGACGCAAGATCCGTTGCGCCACCACCTTTAACTGAACATCGTCTGGAATATCGTTTTGTTTTATCGCCTCATGCATCGACACTGATAGAGTTCCCCTAGAATTCAAATCCATCGATTGAGTGACATCACGCACCTCACCCAACCGTCTTAATGCCAGATCGACCAACGGGTCGTCCCGGCGCGTTTCATAGCGACGCACCATCCTTAAGATAGTCGACGCATGACACCCTGCTTCGCGCGCCAGCGACCGGATTGAACGCCCGGCTTCGACATGTTCCAAATACGTCAACGCCGTTTCAGGCACCCAGTGGGGCACCGTTTTTTGACCGTTCGGATATGTGTCAATGGACATCCAGCCGCCTCGTATTTTCACCCACGATACTCAGATTGAAAACAACCTGTGATAGTAATGGTTACCGGAACGTTAACACAGCGTGTGCCCGCTGATGATTAACGAACATTGTAAATAAAGGAAAATACGCCCGTACTGTCAATCACCTGCGAAGGCAACACACTCATAGGTTGCATAAACTCTGAACACACATTGACCAGGAGCAAACGTATGACCGACCCGATAAGCCTGATGAACTCGCTTCGGCGCCCCCGCCTTTTGGTGCGCGCTGCACGATTGGGCATTCAGGATTACAACCGCGACAGATGCCTGCGCCGGTTGTACGCAGGAGAGGTGCCGCCCAAACCCGGCTTGGCTTTTGAAGCACTGGTTGAACGCGAACTGGCACTGGATCAAATCCGCCGCGAAGGGTCCGCCGCCTACTCGGTGGCGCGCCATATCGAACTGTTGATCGCCCTGATCGAAGAATCGCGTCTGGCCGCTCAGCGTTTGCCCCGCGCGGCCTAGGGTTTAGCCAAAGGCTTTGGGCGCTGCGGCTTTCTTCTGGGCCACAAAACCGTCCAAAGCCTCACGAATGGCGGGGTCCAATGCGGGGGCTTCGTACTGACTAAGCATCGTGGCCACGCGGGCCGTCGCCAAACCTTCGGTGTCCCGCTCGCCCTCTTCGGCCCAGGTTTCGAACGGCTTGTAATCCAACAGATCGCTGCGCCAGAAGGCGCTTTTGAAGTTCTCTTGCGTATGCGCACAGCCCAGATAATGGCCACCGGGGCCAACCTCGCGGATCGCATCCATGGCCTGGCCGTTTTCCGACATATCCACGCCTGCTGCCAGTTTGTGCAACGTGCCCAGTTGATCGGCGTCCATGACGAATTTCTCGAAACTCGCCACCAACCCGCCTTCCAGCCAGCCGGCTGCGTGCAGCATGAAATTCACACCCGACAACAACCCCATGTTCAGACTGTTCGCTGTCTCATAGGCCGCCTGTGCATCGGGCAGTTTCGAGCCGCAAAACGACCCCGCCGACCGGTACGGCAGCCCCAAACGCCGGGCAATCTGACCCATCCCAAGCGTGACCTGAGCCGCTTCCGGCGTCCCAAACGTCGGCGCGCCTGAGTTCATATCAATCGACGTCACGAAGGTGCCCGCAATAACGGGTGACCCCGGGTTCACAAGCTGACTATAGGCAACACCAGCCATCACTTCCGCCGTTGCCTGTGTCAAAGTCCCGGCCACCGACACCGGCGACATGGCCCCGCCCACGATGAACGGCGAAATGATCGACGCTTGATTCGCCTTTGCATAGACCTCAAGCGCGCCCATCATCGTCGCGTCAAAGGTCAAAGGCGAGTTGATATTGACCAGCGACGTCATCACCGTGT
>CAZWDS010000137.1:0-5098 GCA_964632495.1 uncultured Rhodobacterales bacterium | reverse complement strand
GATGGCATCGATCAGCGACGTCTTGCCCGCCCCGTTCGGACCGATCAGGCCGGTGATCGAACCTGGTTCGATTTTCAGCGTTGATCCATCGACGGCATGAAAGCCACCGAAGTGTTTGTGCAGATCCTCAACGACGATCATGGCCCGCCCCCTATTGCAAATCGGCCCGGGCGAAACCCGGGCCGATTGCTTTTCATTGGTCGTTACTTGCGACCTGCGGTCATTTCCTTGCCGTCTTCAAAGCCGACGACGCGGTAGTTGCCTGCGGCTTCACCGGGTCCAATCAGCTCGACGTCAGAGGCGCCGACGTAGTCGATCTCACCACCGTCGGCGAGGATCTGAAGACCTTTGGCGAGTTCACCCGCGTTGATCTTTTCGCCGGGTGCGTTTGCGACATCCATGATCTTGGCTTTGTAGTCACCGGGTTCAACCGACCCTGCGGCCTGCATGGCCAGCATGATCAGCGCAGCTGCATCATAGCTTTCCGGTGCGAAAGGCGAGGTGGCTTCAAACTTGCCGTCCACCAAAGCGGTGAAGCCAGCGGCCAGTTCTTCCGAAGGCGACGGGTGCTGACCGGACGAGCCGTTGATTTCAGCGCCAAAGTTTTCGACCAGCTGTGTGCCGATCATGCCATCTGGGAAGTGGAACGTATCAAACGCGCCGGAATCCAGAGCTGAACGCACGATGCCCGAACCGCCTTGGTCCACGTAACCTGCGACAACCAGACGTTCGCCACCAGCCGAGGCCAGCGCACCAACTTCAGCCGAATAGTCGGCTTTGCCGTCTTCGTGGGCTGCGTTGATCGTGACTTTGCCGCCAGCTGCTTCGTAAGCCGCTTGGAAGGCATCAGCCAAACCTTTGCCGTAGTCGTTGTTCGTGTAGGTCACAGCGACTTCTTTGATGTCGAGGTCCATCAGAACTTCGGTCATCACAACGCCCTGACGCGCATCCGATGGGGCTGTGCGGAAGAACAGACCTTCGTCTTCATTGTTCGCGTGAGACAGACCCGGCGAAGTGGCCGAAGGCGAAACCATCACGATGCCGTTTGGTACAGCAACGTTTTGCAGGATCGCACCTGTCACGCCCGAACAATCCGCGCCGACAAGGCCCTTGATGCCGTCCGAGGTGATCTGACGTTCGGCAGCAGCCGTCGCAGCAGCAGCGTCAACACAGGTCGAATCGCCAATCACCGGGGTCACTTTCGCGCCACCCAGAAGGGCTCCGCTTTCTGTCACTTCGGCCATCGCCATCTCGGCTGCCGGGCCCATATTGGCCACAAGCGATTCAATCGGGCCAGTATAGCCCAGGATGATTCCGATTTTGACTTCTGAATGTCCGTCTGCATAAGCCGATCCCGCAACAAGCGCGGTCGCAGCAGATGCCATAAGTAGTTTTTTCATTTTTACACTCCCTGTTGGACTTGGGTGTCCTGTCGGGAAGCTTAGAACGCCAGAAAGCGAAAGAAAAGAGGGCCGTAAGGGCAGTTTTGGGTGCCTTGCGCACCACCGAAAATATGACGGAAACCCATGCAAACTGCCTGTAGATGCAACTTTCGACACATGCACAGGATTTGGTGGGCATGGGTTCGAAAGACAAGGATTGCGCCGCTTACGTCTGTTCGGGCTTGGAATCACCAAAAAGACCTTCGGGCGGATCAACCACGATAAGCCCGGCCTTTAGGTCCACTGTCGGAACATTCGCCAAGGTAAATGGCAGCAAAACGGGCTGTTGCTCACCCTTCACCGCAACTTCCAGCAGATCCCCGGCGCCATGGTTCAAAACGGACTTCACACGTCCCAATTGCGCCCCGCCTGCGTCCATAACGGACAGTCCCATCAAATCGGCATGATAATATTCATCATCCGGCAGGCTGGGCAGGGCGTCGCGTGGGGCATAAAGCCGTGTGCCCTTCAGCGCATCCGCGGCTTCCTTCTGATGCAATCCGCTTAAACGCGCCGCAAACCCGCCCTTGACCGGACGTGTCAGTTTGATGTCCCAGCTTTGGGTTCCGGCTTCGTTCGACACCGGGCCATAGGTAGCGATCGCTTCGGGGTCGGCGCAAAAGCTTTTCAGCCGCACCTCACCCTTCACGCCGAAAGACCCGGCGATGGCGCCAACGCACACACGGTCAGTCATTTCGGGCACTCATGTCGCATACTCACGGCAAACCCCGACACAATCCATCCGAACGCAATGTTCCACCCGCTTCGACACATCCGTCCTTGTACGACACCCGAGACACGTGAAGCCCCGCCCAGAACGCCGCAGCGATCAAGGCGAGGGACACGAAACGTCGGATCAGGCCAAAGCCGGGGATCATCCGCGTAACGGCAGATTACTCTGCCTTTGCTTCGTCGGCAGCCGCGTCTTCTGCGGGTGCTTCCTCGGCCGGTGCTTCTTCGGCGGGCGCTTCTTCTACAGGAGCCTCGTCAGCAGGCGCTTCGGCCTCGGCTTTTGCGGCCTCCTTAGCTTCGGCTTCAGCAGCGGCTTTCTCTTCCTGACGCTCTTGCGCTTTCTTGCCCGGCTTGGCCTTTTCAGGGTTGTTCCGCTCGGTTTTCTCAAGCGTTCCAGCAGCTTCGAGGAAACGAGCCACACGGTCGGTTGGCTTGGCACCTTGATCCAGCCAGTATTTGACCCGCTCGACGTCCATCTTCACGCGCTCTTCGGAGTCCTTCGGCAAAAGCGGGTTATAGGTGCCCAGCTTTTCGATAAAGCGACCATCGCGCGGCATACGGCTGTCCGATGCTACGATCCGGTAAAATGGACGCTTCTTCGAACCACCACGCGCGAGGCGAATTTTCATAGCCATGTCTTTGTTCCTTCTAGGTTATTTCTGATGTTTCTTGTGATGTTGGATGACTTCCTGAATGATGAAGTTCAGGAATTTCTTGGCGAACTCGGGATCGAGATCGGCGTCTTTGGCCAGCTGTTCCAGCCGGGCAATCTGGGTGGCCTCACGACTTTTGTCGGAGGCCGGTAAATCGTGTTCGGCCTTCAATTTGCCCACGGCCTGCGTGTGGGAAAAGCGTTCGGCCAGTGTGTAGACAAGCACCGCATCCAGCCGGTCGATACTGTCACGATGGCCTGCCAAAAGGGCGGCGGCACGGGTCACGGCGTCGGTCATTTGGGCCCCTTTTCGAACGTCGGTATTACGTCGGTATTACGTCGGTATTGCGTCGGTGCAATTGTCAGTGTCATGCGCGCGCCTCCGGTGGAAGGTGACGAAACATGATCGACCCTGCCGGGAAGTCGGTTGGCGTATCGTCAAAGCCGCCAAGCCGCTTGGTCAAAACAATCGAACGGACATTGCGTCGGTCAACATAGCTGACCAGTGTTTTCAGTTTCAATTTGTCCCAGGCATAGTCGCGGGCCTTGGTCGCCGCCTCAAAGGCAAAGCCTTTGCCTTCGGCCCATTCCAAAAACAAATAGCCAAGCTCAATCTCCCGGTCACCCGGCTCTAGACCAAGGCAGACAAAACCCGCCAGCTTACCGGTGGCGGTTTCTTCAACGGCCCACCCTCCATGGCCATGCAACATCCAACCGGATGACAACGACAGAAAATCAAACCAGCCATCTTCGCGTGAATAGGGCCCATCAACGTAAATGCCCCGGTCCGTGCAGACGATTTGCGCATAGCTGTCGAAATCTTCGAGCCGAGGCGCACGCAGTGTCACACGATCAGACGTCAGCACAGGCACGCCAGCGCGGAAACTTTGAGAGACCAGCATGGCAGCACCTTCGGTGGGCATTTCATGACGTGCGATCATGCTTTGCCCTCCGGTGCCGCGTGTTCCCAGATATCAAGTGTTCCGATCTCGGGGTGGGTGAAGCTTTTGCCGGAATGCGTCGCCCCCATGCGTTCGGCCAAGCGGATCGAACGGGTGTTGTCGGGCAGGATCGAACTGATAATGCGGATCCAGCCCAAACGATCGAAAGCGAAATCGCGGGTCGCTTCAGCGGCTTCCTGAGCATAGCCCTTGCCTTCGCCGCCCTCGAACATTGTCCAGCCAATCTCGGCCTCGGGCCAGTCGTCGGGGTGATAGATACCGACCAGACCAATCGCTGTGTCGCTGTCTTTTTCGGTCACGATCCAGCGGCCATATCCCCTGAGGTGCCATTGGCCAACCAGTTGTTCCAGATAAGTAAATCCGGTTTCAGGCTTGAACGGTCCACCCACGCCAAGGCTGCGGTTCGACGCGCGAAACGCTGTCAAAGCGGGCAAGTCATCCAACTTGGCCAACCGCATCTTCAGGCGCGGCGTGGTCAGTTCGGGGATGCGAAATTCAACAAGGCTCATGCGGCCACCCCCGGCTTCGGATGGCGGTACACAAGGCAAGGTTTTTCTGGCTTCGGCTGTGGCGCGTTCTTATCCAAGGCAGCGCCCAACCGTTCGGCCAAGGCAATCGAGCGGTGGTTTTCAGGGGCGATATAGCTGACGACTTCTTGCCAACCAATCTCGGTTCCGAAAAAGTTCCATGCCTGCCGGTCATTCATCGGTCCACCGACAAACTGGGCCCGGTCCGTCGCATAGAACGCCGAAAACACCGCCACATCCTGAGGGGCAAGGGCGCGCAACGTCAGTCGCTTGGTCTGAAGGACCGGGGTATCGGCGAGATGCGGTGTCACTTCTTCTTCCCGAACCCCGAAAGCCCGGGCGGCAATGCACCGCCGCCAAGTCCGGGCAAACCGCCACCCGGCATCTGACCCATCTGAGCCTGAGCCGCGTCAATCTCGGCCTGAGAGGGCATGCCACCACCGGGCATCCCGCCCTTGCCGCCGAACATGCCGCCCAACTGGCGCATCATGCCCTTTTTGCCCATCTTGCCGACCTTCTTCATCATGTCCGACATCTGGCGGTGCATTTTCAAAAGCTTGTTCAGATCAGACACTTCCATGCCTGCACCCTTGGCAATGCGTTTCTTGCGACTGGCTTGCAGCAAGGCGGGGTTGGCGCGTTCGCGTTTCGTCATCGAGTTGATCAGCGCAAGTTGCTGGTTGAAGACCTTTTCGTCGAAGCCGGATTTTTCGATCTGGGCTTTCATCTTACCCATGCCGGGCATCATCCCCATGATGCCTTCCATGCCGCCCATCTTTTGCA
>CAZWDS010000136.1:0-5100 GCA_964632495.1 uncultured Rhodobacterales bacterium | reverse complement strand
GCGACGTGGTCTGCGGCGGCTTCGGCTTGCCCATTGCGCGTGACATGGCGCAGAAAGTGATCCTTGTCGCCTCGAACGACCTGCAATCCCTTTACGTGGCCAACAACGTTTGCTCGGCAGTCGAATACTTCCGCAAGCTGGGCGGTAATGTCGGTGTCGCTGGTCTGGTCATCAACAAAGACGACGGCTCGGGCGAGGCGCAAGCCTTTGCCGAATCCGTCGAAATTCCCGTCCTTGCCTCGATCCCGCAAGACGACGACCTGCGCAAGAAATCGGCCAACTACCAGATCGTTGGCACCGATGCTTCGCAATGGGGCGGGCTGTTCAAGGAGCTCGGCCTGAACGTGGCCGAAGCGCCGCCCTTGCGCCCGACCGCTTTGAACCAGGACGAACTGCTTGAACTCTTCGACGGCTCCGACACCGGCGCGGGCGTCGTGCTGGAACCCGCAACCGACATCGACATGCGCGGCAAGAACTCCAAGCCGAAAGAAAGCCTGGAGGTCATCTACGATGAGGTCTGAACCAACCGACCGTCAGCTGGCCAAGCTGCTGAATGATGTGGAAGAATCCTGCCGGGAAGAAGCGGTCAAGGCCAAGCCATCAAGGCTTCCCAAGACCAACCTTCCGCGACCCACTCACTTTCCGTCCATGAGGCTCCAGTGAGCGACGAAGTCACATACGACGCCGCCGCCGAGGTCGAGGTCATCAAGGGCGAGGCCAACGCCGAAACGCCCGAATTGCAGGGCGATCCCGGGCTTGGCTGCCACTCTGGATCCACCATGGAAGAGGCCGCACGTCAGGCAGGCCAATCCGAACTGCTGGACAAATACGCCGCTGATTATCCGCAAGGCCCGCACGACAAACCGCAGTCGATGTGCCCGGCTTTCGGATCCTTGCGTGTTGGATTGCGCATGCGCCGCGTGGCCACCGTGCTGTCGGGCTCGGCTTGCTGCGTCTACGGCCTGACCTTCGTGTCACACTTCTACGGGGCCCGCCGTTCGGTCGGCTACGTGCCGTTCAACTCGGAATCGCTGGTCACCGGCAAGCTGTTCGAAGACATCCGCGACTCTGTCCACGAACTGGCTGATCCGGATCGCTACGACGCCATTGTCGTCACCAACCTTTGCGTTCCAACCGCCAGCGGCGTGCCGCTGCGCCTGTTGCCGGATGAAATCAACGGTGTCCGCATCATCGGCATCGACGTGCCCGGCTTTGGCATCCCAACCCATGCCGAAGCGAAAGACGTTCTGGCTGGTGCGATGCTGAAATTCGCCCGCGAAGAAATCGAAGCGGGCCCCGTCGCCCGCCCCGCAAGTGGTACATCCGATCTGCCAACCGTTTCGCTTCTGGGCGAGATGTTCCCGGCCGATCCGGTGATGATCGGCGCAATGCTGGCCCCCATGGGCTTGGCCGCAGGACCAACCGTGCCTTGCCGTGAATGGCGCGAACTTTACGCCGCGCTTGACTGTGGTGCAGTGGCCGCGATCCACCCGTTCTACACCGCATCGGTCCGCGAATTCGAAGCCGCCGGTCGCCCGATCATCGGTTCGGCCCCCGTTGGCCATGATGGCACCGCCGCTTGGTTGGCAAACATCGGTGACGCCTTCGGCTTGTCGAAGGATCAAGTTGCCGCCTCGCAAAACGCCTTCCTGCCTGCCATCAAAGGCGCATTGGCCGAAGCGCAGATCGAAGGCACGATCACCGTGTCGGGATACGAAGGCAGCGAACTCTTGGTTGCGCGTCTCCTGATCGAAGGTGGCGCGAATGTGCCTTACGTCGGAACCGCTTGCCCGAAGACACCTTGGAACACGGCAGACGCAGACTGGCTGGAAGCCACGGGCGCCAAGGTCAAATTCCGCGCCTCGCTGGAAGACGATTGCGCCGCCATGGAAGCAATCCGCCCGAACCTGTCCATCGGCACAACGCCGGTCGTGCAAAAAGCGAAAGAGCTGGGCGTGCCCGCGCTTTACTTCACCAACCTGATTTCTGCGCGCCCCCTGATGGGCCCCGCCGGTGCCGGGTCTTTGGTGGAAGTCGTGAAAGCGGCGATGGCCGGAAAAGAACGCATGGACAAAATGCGCGACTTCTTCGACGGCGTCGGCACAGGCGACACGGCGGGTGTTTGGGAAGGCGATCCCAATCTGCGCCCCGACTTCCGTGCGCTGAACCAAAAGAAGATCGAAAAGGCCGCCCGCGCCGCCAAAGCGGCGGAGATGATTTGATGAGGGCCGCCGCACATATCACGGCACCGCGCGTACCGTTAATGTTCGCCTGCCTCGGTTCAATCCACCGACGTAATACCGACGTAATACCGACGCGATACCGAAAGGCCGATTCGCTCTTTCTTAAGAGGGTCTCATGCTGATTCAGGATCATGACAGGGCAGGGGGCTATTGGGGCGCGGTATACGCATTCACCGCTGTGAAAGGTTTGCAAGTTGTGATCGACGGTCCGGTCGGTTGCGAGAACCTTCCGGTCACATCTGTACTGCACTACACTGATGCGCTGCCTCCTCACGAATTACCTATTGTTGTCACAGGCTTAGGCGAAGAAGAACTGGGCCGCGACGGCACCGAAGGCGCGATGAAACGCGCTTGGGGTGCCTTGGATCCGGCCTTGCCTGCGGTGGTTGTGACGGGCTCGATTTCCGAAATGATCGGCGGTGGCGTCACGCCTCAAGGCACGAATATTCAACGCTTTTTGCCGCGCACCATCGACGAAGACCAATGGGAAGCCGCCGACCGCGCGATGACTTGGATCTTCACCGAGTTCGGTATGACTAAGGGCAGAATGCCCAAAGAAAAGAAGCGGTTAGAGGGTGAAAAACCACGCGTCAATATCCTTGGCCCGATGTACGGCACCTTCAACATGCCCTCCGATCTGGCCGAGATCCGTCGCCTGATCGAAGGCATCGGTGCCGACGTGAACATGGTGATGCCGCTTGGCAGCCATCTCGCCGAGATGCGCAACCTCGTCAACGCCGACGTAAACGTCTGTATGTACAGGGAATTTGGCCGTGGCCTGTCCGAAGTTCTAGGCAAACCCTACCTTCAGGCGCCCATTGGTTTGGAAAGCACCACCAAGTTTCTGCGAAAGCTGGGTGAGCTGTTGGACCTTGATCCCGAACCGTTTATCGAACGCGAAAAGCACAGCACGATCAAACCCTTATGGGATCTCTGGCGCTCGGTTACCCAAGATTTTTTCGCCACCGCCAGCTTCGCCATCGTCGCGAACGAGACCTACGCCCGCGGCATCCGCAACTTCCTGGAAGGCGATCTTGGATTGCCCTGCGCCTTCGCCGTCGCCCGCACCGCCGGAGCCAAGACGAACAACGAAGAAGTCCGCGCGATGCTGCAGCAAAAGCGCCCTCTGATCGTCATGGGAAGCATCAATGAAAAGATGTACTTAGCGGAAATGAAAGCCGGTCACGGACCGTCACCCGCCTTTATTCCCGCCAGCTTTCCGGGCGCCGCCATCCGTCGCCACACGGGCACCCCGATGATGGGTTATGCGGGCGCGACCTACTTGGTCCAAGAGGTCTGCAACGGCCTCTTCGACGCCCTGTTCCACATCCTGCCGCTGGCCTCCGACATGGACGATGCCGCCGCAACACCGACAACACTGCGCCGCAACATGCCTTGGGATCCAGACGCGCAAGCCGCACTGGACCGTATCGTTGCGACACACCCCATTCTGACCCGTATTTCCGCCGCCAAGACATTGCGCGATGCCGCCGAGCACGCCGCGATCGAACAGGGCGACGAGCGGGTTGTCATTGAAACCGTTATGTCGCTTGACCCGTCCGTTGACGGGCCGGGCAAGACCTGAGTGAGGGAAGGAGCCACCATGGCTGATATCACTTCTAACCCACCAATCACACGGCGCGTCGGGCGTCGCAGAGGATTGGAATTCAACATCTATTTCGCGCTGATCTTCCTGCTTGCCATCCCGGTCGGCACCGAACGCTGGCTGGCCAATGTCGTACGCAAGCGCTCGCTGGATGTGCGCGGTCCCATGGCGCGTGCCTGGGCCGAGGCTGATCGGATCACGCCAATGATATTCACTGCCCGATGAAAGCAGTGTCCAAGCTGTTCGTCCCCCGGGACGGCAGATCCCCTGGGGGGCAACCCCCGGGAACCCCGCCGCGAGGGTATCGCGGCGTCAGTACATTGTTCCGGAGGAATTAACATGGCTGATGACACTGACCTGTCCTTTACAGGTCTAAACGACGAGCAAGCTCAGGAGTTACACTCGGTGTATATGCAAGGGCTCACGCTTTTTGCATTCGTCGCGTTTGTCGCACACGTCGCGACATACTTCTGGGCTCCTTGGTTCTGAGGGGATTGAAAACATGGCACATTTCTACAAGATTTGGCTCATTTTTGATCCGCGCCGCGTGTTTGTCGCACAGGGCGTCTTCCTCTTCCTGCTGGCGGTGATGATTCACCTGGTGGTGCTTTCGAACGGTGTGAACTGGTTTGAAAATGCTGCTGCGTCTCGCGCCGCTGCGACGGAATGATCAAGAGCTCACGCTCAATCGCTGCGGGCGGCCTCGTGTCGCCCGCGGCAAACCAAAAAGATAATTAGGCGGGCTGGGCCTTTCGGGGCTGGCCGCCAATCGCGGAGACAAGAAGATGGCGTTGCTCAGCTTCGAGAGAAAATACCGGGTTCGCGGGGGAACACTGATCGGAGGCGACTTGTTCGACTTCTGGGTTGGTCCGTTCTACGTGGGCTTTTTCGGGGTCATGACGGCGTTTTTCGCCTTATTGGGTACCGTACTGATCTTCTACGGCGCCGCAGTTCAAGGCACCTGGAACCCTTGGATCATCAATATCGCGCCGCCCGACCTAAGTTACGGTCTGGCCGCGGCACCGTTGTTGGAAGGCGGGCTTTGGCAGATCATCACGTTCTGCGCAACGGGCGCTTTTGTCAGCTGGGCGCTGCGCGAAGTTGAGATTTGCCGCAAGCTGGGCATGGGCTATCACGTGCCTTTCGCCTTCAGCTTCGCGATCCTTGCTTACGTCACTTTGGTGATCTTCCGCCCGCTTTTGATGGGCGCTTGGGGCCACGGCTTTCCCTATGGCATCTTCAGCCATCTCG
>CAZWDS010000135.1:0-5366 GCA_964632495.1 uncultured Rhodobacterales bacterium | reverse complement strand
CTGCTGGACGTGACCAAGCAAGTCGAAGGTCACACGATCTGCGCTTTGGGTGATGCGGCGGCTTGGCCGATCCAAGGGCTGATCCGTCATTTCCGCGACGAGATCGAGGATCGGATCAAGGCCAAGCGGACGGGTAAAGTGAGTGCGGTTGCGGCGGAGTAAAAAGCGATTTCTGACGCAGAAATCGTGTCGGAAACTGCGTCAGTTTCCGCTGTCTAAGGAGCCATCATGCAGCTTGCAGAACTCAACATCGGGCGTCTTGTCGCCCCGACCGACGACCCGAAAGTCGCCGAATTCATGAAAGCGCTCGACACCATCAACGGGATGGGCAAGCGGATGCCGGGTTTCGTTTGGATGATGGAAGGTTCGGGTGAACCTGGGACGGGGAATACCGAGACCTTCATTGGCGATGATCCGCAGTTTGTGACCAACCTCACCGTCTGGGAAAGTGTCGAGACGCTGGAAGCCTTTGTCTGGAACACGGTGCACAAGCAGTTTTACGACAAGCGCCAAGAGTGGTTCGAGGTGATGGGCGAGATGCATTTCGTCATGTGGTGGGTCGAAGACGGTCATCGCCCGACGCTGGACGAGGCGCTGGAGCGGTTAGAGCATCTGAAAGCGCACGGCAATTCCGAACGTGCCTTTGGATGGGACGGCATCGCCGAAGCCCATCACTGGAAAGACAAGGCCTGCGCATGATTCGGGTTTGGGACGGCTTTTTAAGCGGTCTTTGCGCTTTGATCACCGTCGCCGTGATTGGCATTCCCATTTGGGGTGCGGTGCGTGCGGTACAGGCGGAATTGGTGCCCGTCTGGTCTTGGGCCGCGATTGTGGCCTTGGGCTTGATCGGGGGTGTGATGCTTTATGCCTTTTTGCGAAAGACTGCGCGGGGCGTTCATCCGTTGCGGGATCGGCGGCGCTAGCGGGGCTTCAAATGCTGCATCCCATGGACTATGGATGTGGAAAGAGGGTCGGGGACCACGTAATGCGTATTTTGAACAGTCTATTTATTGCCGGTCTTTGCAGTGCCTTGGCCGGGTGTAGCGTCTTTAGCGGCGGCGGCTTTTTTGGCGTCGACCGTATTTTCGGCGATGGCGGGGCCAGTGCCGCTGGTTTGCCTTATCGTGCGCAATTGCGGTCCGGCGATGATCCGCGAAATTTTGTCGTCACGGCCCAAGCGGGCGGCGTTGGTGTCGACGCGGCACGGGAATCCGTGCGTTTTCCCGCCACACGCTATTGTCTGGAGACCTATGGTGGTTCGGATGTGGATTGGGTGATGGATCCTGCGACGGGGGACTGGGCCTTTTCGCGTGAGGGCCAAGATATGCTCTTTCAGGGGCGCTGTATCAAGCGTTAGGTCGGCACTGTAAGAATTCCGTAATACTTCTCACGCTCTTAAGCTCGCCAAAACGTCGTAAAATCAGAGATTTGCGATCATTTTGCAATGTTGCAGAGCGAATTTGCGCTTGGTGGATCACTTCTGGTGCCCGGATGGCTTTGGAACGCCTATATATCTTCTGACAGGCAGGGAGCGGGACCTGTGCTGCAAAAGTGAGTAGACCTTATGAAAACGCCTTTTTTGGCAATCGTTTTGATCGCGACAGCCGCGCCGGCCTTGGCACTTGTGCCGCTGCATCAGAACCCCACTGTTGTTAACGGTTTTTACAACGTTGGCCTGGCCGACGAGCTGCGTAAGAACTGTGATGAGATCAATGCGCGGATGTTGCGCGCGTTTAGTTACATAAAATCCATCGAACGTTTTGCCCGCGACGCCGGATACTCCGACGATCAGATTGACCAGTTTGTTGATAATAAAGAAGAAAAGAAGAAATTGCGCGCCCGGATCAGGGCGGACTTGGCCAAGCGCGGTGCGTCATCAAAATCCCCTGAAGGCTATTGCACTGTGGGCCGTGAAGAAATAGCCAAGGGCAGCGCCGCAGGACGTCTTCTGCGGGCCAAGTAGCGCCGTCTAAAACGGGCGGCGGATCCTTGAGGAACCGGTTGCCCATGTCCGAGCTCAAAAAGTTAATCATTGATGACACCGAGGTCGAAGTCGACCCCGCGCTGACGATCATTCAGGCCTGTGAAATTGCCGGGGTTGAAATCCCTCGGTTCTGCTATCACGAACGTCTGTCGATTGCCGGGAACTGCCGGATGTGTCTGGTGGAAGTCGTTGGTGGCCCGCCCAAACCCGCCGCGTCTTGCGCGATGCAGGTGAAGGATTTGCGACCGGGCCCCGAAGGTCAGCCGCCGGTGGTCAAGACGAACTCGCCCATGGTCAAGAAGGCCCGCGAAGGGGTGATGGAGTTTCTGCTGATCAACCACCCGCTGGATTGCCCGATTTGCGATCAGGGTGGCGAATGTGACTTGCAGGACCAAGCCATGGCTTACGGGGTGGATTTCAGCCGCTACCGCGAGCCGAAACGCGCCAATGCCAGCATGGAGCTTGGGCCTTTGGTTGGCACAGCCATGACGCGTTGTATCTCTTGTACCCGTTGCGTGCGCTTCATCACCGAAGTCGCCGGTATGCCCGAGTTGGGCCAGACAGGGCGGGGGGAAGATGCCGAGATCACGTCGTATCTTGGTCAGACGCTCGACAGCGAAATGCAGGGCAATATCGTCGATCTGTGCCCTGTGGGTGCTTTGACGTCGAAACCCTACGCGTTCACAGCGCGTCCTTGGGAATTAACGAAAACCGAAAGCATTGATGTCATGGACGCCCTCGGCTCGAACATCCGGGTCGACACGAAGGGCCGTGAAGTGATGCGGATACTGCCGCGCAACCATGATGGTGTGAACGAAGAATGGCTGTCGGACAAATCCCGTTACGCATGGGATGGTCTGCGCCGTCAGCGGTTGGACAAGCCTTACATCCGCGAGAACGGCAAGTTGCGTGCCGCGTCTTGGCCCGAAGCGCTTGGCGCTGCTGCGACTGCGATGAAAGCGGGCAAAGTGGCCGGCCTGGTTGGCGATCTGGCCCCGGTTGAGGCGGTTTATGCCTTGAAAGAGCTGATTGGTGACGATGGCGCGATTGAGTGCCGCACGGATGGCGCGAAATTGCCTGCGGGCAACCGGTCGGCCTATGTGGGTACGGCAACGATTGAAGATATCGAAAACGCCGAGATGATTATGCTGGTCGGCACCAATCCACGGGCGGAATGTCCGGTGTTGAATTCCCGCATCCGCAAAGCTTGGTCGCGCGGGGCCAAGGTTGGGTTGATCGGTGAAGCGGTTGATCTGACCTATGATTACCATCACTTCGGCACAGGCCGTGAAGCTTTGGCCGAGCTAACCCGCATGGATCACAGCGACAAGCGTGATGTTCCCGGCGTGATGATCGTGGGGCAGGGCGCTTTGACGCTGGATGGTGGCAAGGGCGTTTTGGCCGATGCCATGAAGGCGGCGGATGCAGCCAATTCCAAGTTCTTGGTGCTGCACACGGCGGCCAGCCGTGTGGGTGCCTTGGACGTGGGCGCGGTGAATGCCGGTGGCGTTGAAGGCGCTTTGGACGGGGCGGCGACGGTCTATAACCTTGGGGCCGATGAAATCGACATCCCCGAAGGCCCGACCGTGATTTATCAAGGCAGCCACGGGGACAGGGGCGCGCATCGCGCCGACATTATCCTGCCTGCTGCCGCCTGGACCGAGGAAAACGGGCTGTTCGTCAACACCGAAGGGCGGCCTCAATTGGCGATGCGCGCCGGCTTCCCGCCGGGCGAAGCCAAGGAAAACTGGGCGATTTTGCGCGCCTTGTCCGCCGAAATGGACGCGACCTTGCCGTTCGACAGCTTGGCCGCTTTGCGCAAAGCGCTGGTCGAAGCTGTGCCTCATCTGAAAGACATCGACACCGTGCCGGAAAACGACTGGCAGCCTGTGGAAGCGGGTGGCGAAGGGTCGGGCAACTTCGGCCAGGCGGTCGAGGCGCACTTCCTGACCAACCCAATCTTAAGGGCCTCGTCCCTGATGGGCGAGTTGCAGTCAAACGCACGGGAACGCCGGGCTGGCAAACTGGCTGCTGAATAGCGGCCGGAAAAAGGGTTAATTCAGGGCGTTAGGGGCTTTAACTAACGGCCAACCAAGGTTTAGAAGGGGCTGGAAAAATCCGGCCCCGGATAAGAGGAACAGACGACCACATGGCTGAGTTTCTGAACACACCCCTGGGCATCCTTTTGATTGTGGTCGCGCAGGTCCTTTTGGTTGTGGCCTTCGTGATGGTCAGCCTGTTGTTTCTGGTCTACGGCGACCGGAAAATCTGGGCTGCGGTCCAGATGCGGCGCGGACCCAACGTCGTGGGCCCCTGGGGCATCCTGCAAACCGTCGCAGATGCGCTTAAATACATTGTGAAAGAGGTGATCATTCCGTCCGGCGCCGACCGCACGGTGTTCATGCTGGCGCCCCTTATTTCCTTCGTTCTGGCGCTGATCGCATGGGCGGTGATCCCGTTCTATGACACATGGGTTCTGGCCGATCTGAACGTGGCAATCCTTTATGTCTTCGCGGTCTCTTCGCTTGAGGTCTACGGCGTGATTATGGGCGGCTGGGCCTCGAACTCGAAGTACCCGTTCTTGGGCTCTTTGCGGTCTGCCGCGCAGATGATTTCTTATGAGGTTTCCATCGGTCTGATCATCATCGGGGTGATCCTATCCACAGGCTCGATGAACTTTGGCGCAATCGTCGCGGCGCAGGATGGCAACTATGGCCTGTTCTCGTGGTACTGGCTGCCGCACTTCCCGATGGTGTTTCTGTTCTTCATCAGCGCGCTCGCCGAAACCAACCGCCCGCCGTTTGACTTGCCAGAAGCGGAATCGGAGCTGGTGGCGGGCTATCAGGTGGAATATTCCTCGACACCGTTCCTGTTGTTCATGGCAGGCGAATACATCGCCATCTTCCTGATGTGCGCGCTGGTCAGCCTGTTGTTCTTCGGTGGCTGGCTGTCGCCGATCCCCTTCATCCCCGACAGCCCGTTGTGGATGGTCGCCAAGATGGCGTTCTTCTTCTTTATGTTCGCCATGGTCAAAGCCATCGTGCCCCGCTTCCGTTATGACCAGTTGATGCGCATCGGTTGGAAAGTCTTCCTGCCCCTGTCGCTGTTCTGGGTCGTCTGGGTCGCCTTCGCGGCACGCTATGAATTCTTCGGCGGGGCCTATGCCCGCTATGCAGTGGGAGGCTAGACGTTGACCCAAATCGACTGGAACCGCGCTGGCAAGTACTTCCTTTTGATGGATTTCTTCAAAGGGTTTCAACTTGGCTTCAAGTACTTCTTTGCCCCGAAGGCCACAGTGAATTACCCGCACGAAAAAGGGCCTTTGTCCCCGCGTTTTCGCGGTGAACATGCGCTTCGGCGTTATCCGAACGGGGAAGAGCGT
>CAZWDS010000134.1:0-5514 GCA_964632495.1 uncultured Rhodobacterales bacterium | reverse complement strand
GCCTGAGCCTGAGCCTGAGCCTGAGCCTGAGCCTGAGCCTGAGCCTGAGCCTGTTGTTGCCCCTGCCTCCGGGGACATCCCGCAGGACACCGCATCTACAGATCGCCCGGGTTTGATCGGCCGTCTTCTGGGGCGTGGCGGACAGGCCGCTGCCCCCGTTGTGCGCCGGGTGATGGACGACGACATGCTGGAACAGATTGAAGAACTGCTGATCACCTCCGACATGGGTGTCGACACCGCCATGCGGGTGTCTGCCAACATGGCCGAGGGGCGCTTTGGCCGCAAATTCTCGACGTCCGAACTTAAAAACCTGATGGCCACAGAAGTGGCCCGCATCATGGAACCCGTCGCCAAACCCATGCCGATCTTCCCCAAGCGTCCGCAAGTGGTGCTGGTGGTGGGGGTCAACGGGTCGGGCAAGACAACGACGATTGGCAAACTGGCCTCGCAATTCAAAGCGGCGGGCAAAACGGTTGTGATTGCGGCAGGTGATACGTTCCGCGCCGCCGCAGTCGAACAACTTCAGGTCTGGGGCGACCGGGCAGGCGTGCCGGTGATGACCGCGCCCGAAGGCTCTGACCCGGCATCTTTGGCGTTCGATGCCATGACCAAGGCCGAAGCCGACGGCGCAGATCTGTTGATGATCGACACGGCTGGTCGGTTGCAAAACCGCGCCGATCTGATGGAGGAACTGGCCAAGATCGTGCGTGTCATTCGCAAGAAAGACGAAACCGCGCCGCACAACACGCTGTTGGTTCTGGATGCCACGACGGGTCAAAACGCGCTTAGCCAGGTTGAGATTTTCCGTGATGTCTCAGATGTTTCCGGGCTTGTGATGACGAAACTGGACGGAACCGCGAAAGGCGGCGTGCTGGTGGCCTTGGCCGACAAGTTTGGTCTGCCGATCCACGCGATTGGCGTGGGCGAGCAGATCGACGATCTGGCGCCTTTCGATCCCCGCGAATTTGCCGCCGCTTTGACAGGTTTAGACGCATGAGACTTGCCGCGCTTCTTTTGGTCCTTTCCACCAGCACCACCGCTGCCATGACGTACGAAGACTGTCGCAATGCGCGACAAGCTGTGCTGAACGTGCTGCCTGCCGCCTCGGCCTTCACAGTGATGCCGGGTGTCTCGGGGGATGGTTGGTGCCGCACGAAAACCGCACCTTTGGACGAACTGGCAGGCTTGGAGTGGATCGCAACCGAAACCGAGACGGGCTTTGATGTGCAGGCCCGACAGGCCGACGTGGACGTGCCAGACTTTGGCCCCTTCGCCGCGTTCCTGTCCGCAAGCCATGACGCTACGGCCAGGACCCTCAAGCTGACCAATCTGGAATTGCGCCGCCGCGACGGTGATGCAGCCCGCGTGTCGTTGCAATTGTCGAATGTTGATGTGTCTTCTAACGGCGCTTTCATGTCTGAGATGGCGGGCGCCAAGGCGTCGGGTCTGACGGTTTCGATTTCGGGGCAATCGGGGTTGGTGGGCGAAGCTTTGGCCGCGCTTTTCGATCTTGACCGCCGTGCCGCCGCCAGCAATTTCACCGTGGCGCGTGATCAGCGCGATGTCATGATGAAAGCGATGGACGACTGGCCTGCTGGACTGGGGGATGCCGCCGCGCGCGCAGAATTCATCCGTATGATCCAAGCTTATCCAAACGCACGCGGTACCGCAGAGTTCACGATCCCGGACGGGAGCGACATGGCTTTGGGCCCTTTGATGGGCCTCTTGCTGGTGGGGCGCGACGCACGTGAGGCGGCTATTCTGACGGCCCTTGCAGAAGCTGGTTTAAGTTTCCGCTGGCGCGATTGATCGCAGTTTATGGGCGAATGGCTGGTTTCTTTCGAAGGCACCGAAGCAGGTAAAACGCTGGCCCTAGCGCTGGCCCTGCAAGCCGCCTTCCTGCACGCCTTTTTCGGAGCTTTGCAAAAGGGCAAAACCGACCCTTGGACATCGCGCGCCTTCATTGACGGCTCTTACGCGCTGATGGCTTTGCCCATGGCGCTGTTTCTGGTGCCATGGCCCGAACCCGAGGTTTGGTCCTTGTTCGCCATCGCATGGGTGATCCACGTCGGCTACAAGCTGGCGCAGGCCAGTGCGTATACCGTTGGCGCCTATACGGTGGTTTACCCGGTCGTGCGCGGCTCTAGCCCGGCTTTCACGGTGGTTGGGGCGGGTATTCTGTTCAATGAACACTTCGCGCCGTTGCAATGGTTGGGGGTGGCGTTGTTGATGGCGGGTATTCTGGGGCTGGCCGGGTACAATCTGCGCCATATCACGCTGGATCGCGCGCGGTTGCCCTTGGCCCTTGGGTTGGCGCTAATGACGGGCGGGATCGTCGCGCTTTACACCACGTGGGACGCTTTTGTGATCCGAGCCGTGGAAAACCCGTTCACCTTCCTTGCGTGGTTCTTCCTGATCGACGGGATCGCTTTTCCGGTCGGCTATCTGATCTGGAATCGGGGGCGCTTGCCCAACCCTTTGGCGCCTGTGGTGCGTTTGGGGCTATTGGGCGCTGTCGTGGCGTTCTTTTCCTTCGGAGGCATCATGCTGGCCACGCGGTTGGACAAAGTGGGCGAGGCGGCGGTTTTGCGGGAAACCAGCGTGGTGTTCGCAGCCTTTCTGGGCTGGGTCATGCTGGGCGAAAAGGTGGGGCCTCGGCGCATGGTTTTGATCACGCTTATTGCATTGGGCGCGGTAATCGTGGAATGGGGCGGGTGAGCCCCTATATCAGACGGGCAAGCGAGGCCAAGCATGGACGAACGCAAGATCAATCCGGTGGTGAAGCAGGTCCTTGAGTTGGGCCCGCCTTTGCTGTTCTTCGTCGCCTATCTCTACATGAGGGACGAGACCTATACGATTGGTGGCACGGAATATTCCGGTTTCATTCTGGCGGCGGGTGTCTTTGTTCCAATCCTTCTGGCATCAATGGCGATCCTGTGGAAATTGACCGGTAAGTTAAGCCGGATGCAGGTCTTTACTGTTGTCATGGTGGTGGTCTTTGGCGGTCTGACGGTCTGGCTGAACGACGAACGCTTCTTCAAGATCAAGACAACGCTGGTGTACGGATTGTTTGCCGTCATCCTTGGTATTGGCCTGTTACAGGGCCGGTCTTATCTGGCGTGGGTCATGGCCGAGTTTCTGCCTATGAAGGACGAAGGCTGGATGAAGTTGACCAAGCGTTTGGCCCTGTTCTTTGCCGCCATGGCCGTTGCGAATGAAGTGGTTTGGCGCACGATGAGCACGGATGCATGGGTCAAGATCGAGACCTTCGGTTTTCCGATCATCATGTTCTTGTTCCTGTGGTCCCAGATCATGATGCTTCAGCCCTATTTGATCGAACCGGATGAGGCTGATGGTGGGTAAATTTCGAATTTAAAACAGCATGTTAATAGATAATCTTAGGATCTCTATCTAAACTGAGCCAGATCGTCATCCGCCGTTTCCAAAGCCAGTAAAGTCTCACGCTCAAGCCGTTGCAGCATATGCAATCCGGCGAAGCGAGTCCTGCTCCAATGTACGATGGCCGGGATCTTTTCGCCCATCACCTCAACCGTTACGGCCGTGCCGGGGGCAAGTGTTTCGGGCACCGAAATTTTCATACCCTCAAAACTAACGTCCAGAATGACCGCACGTTCCACGCATCCTTCCACATGTAAAAGCGCCTCAACCCGCGTGTGACGGCGGTTGGGGGAGTGGCGGCGGTTGAATTGGTTGGTCAGCATCATCACGATGCAGAATGGCAAGAAAGTCTTAACATTCCCTGAGCCGGGCCCATGGCAGACCTCAATTCGATTTTTGGATGAGTGGCGTTAACGTTTTTGTTCGAACATCATCTTGTCAGCCAGGGCTTTTTCTTCTGGGGTTTGCTGCCGATTGCGCATCTCTTCGGCCACCGCCTTGCCGCGTTGCACAGCCGGACGGTTCCCAACCTCGTCCAGCCAGCGCGCCAGATTTCGCTTATCATCCAGCGATTGTTCCTGACCTTTCCAGTTCTGCACCCAAGGCCAGATCGCCATATCAGCCAGCGAATACACGCCCGCCGCGAAAGCATGGTCAGCAAGCTGCCCGTCCAGCACTTTGTAAAGCCGCGCGACCTCGTTCCGGTACCGATCCTGCGCATAAGGCAAGACATGGGGCGGGGTGCGGGCGGGCGCATATTTCAGGAAGTGATGCGCTTGCCCCGCCATTGGGCCAACGCCGCCCATCTGCCACATAAGCCATTGGTCTACGGCGATCTTTTCCCGTTCGGTTTCGCCATAAAACTGACCCGTCTTGCGCCCGAGGTATTGCAGGATGGCCCCTGATTCAAAGATCGAGATCGGCGCACCGTCTGGCCCGTCGGGATCGACAATGGCGGGCATCCGATTGTTGGGCGCGATCTTCAAAAAGTCCGGTTCAAACTGAGCGCCCGCGCCGATGTCGATCAGATGCGTGTTATAGGGCAGGCCCATTTCCTCAAGCGCGATGGTGATTTTCCAGCCGTTCGGCGTGGGCCAGTAATAAAGATCGATCGGTGATGTCATGGTGGGCTCCGTTTATCCGTTGGGAAGATGGTGGCGCATTTCGGGCCGGGTGCAAGGGGCGCAGGTTGTAAAACCATGTCTAGGAGGCCGCGTTAAGGATTGATTTACGAAGTCACGAGGTCTTAACGCACGCATGGTTAAGGCTTAAGGCGAAAACGCAACGTCGGTATCACGTCGGTATTGCGTCGGTATCACGTCGGTGCCGGTTCGGTGGATAAGACGGCCGTCCCGATTTGAGAGGAAATGTGAAGGCGGCGTTCGGTGGGGTTAAGAAGCTGGTTGATGATGGCAAAGGCTCGCCGCGCCGGGTCCTGAGAAGGTCTGTTTTGCGGGACTAAGCGTCTGTTCGTAGCGGCCAATCAAGCGTCGGCTTTGATGAAAACCAGCATCATTCTGGTTGTAACAACGCACTGATCGCAACTAGTCGTAGTCAAGCAGGCAACTAAAATATTGCAACAATTTCAGGAAATAGTACAAAAACTGCGTAGCCGGCGGCAAGCAGCCAGAATACCAAAAAGCACAATGGCATTACTCGTGTCCAGCCACGTGCAAAACCGTCTAAAGTGGCATCAACTCCTTCACCGCGCACTGCGCTAAAGTACTCTTTGTAAACTGGGTCACCATCTTTCTCATGGAGCAGGTATTGGCTCTTCAAAACACGAATTCCACGGGACAACTGCGATGCCAGCGCCTTCATTACTAAGGTTAAAATGGTCGCTAGGATTGAGATCAACAAGAGTACAAGCTTGAGGTCTAGCCGCTCAGAGAAGGAAGAAGCCGTAAGAATTTGCGCGTAGCCCACGATCAAAAACGCCTGCGCAATGAGGAATGACTGGATCCTTCCGTTTAGCAGTTGATCCGCTGCATCGTGATATAGCCAAGCTCGCTCCAAATCCCGAGTGTCCAAAGAGTTTCTCCTAATTATTTGGTTCTCAAAATGATTATATGGCTAGGCGAAGAAGAAAACCTCAAATCGTACAACATTCGGAAA
>CAZWDS010000133.1:4493-5603 GCA_964632495.1 uncultured Rhodobacterales bacterium | reverse complement strand
AATCGCCGCCAAGCTTGCTGTGGGCTATACGCTGGACGAGTTGGACAACGACATCACCAAGGTGACGCCCGCGTCGTTTGAACCCTCGATTGACTATGTCGTCACCAAAATCCCGCGGTTCGCGTTTGAGAAATTCCCCGGCTCTGAACCTTACCTCACCACAGCGATGAAATCCGTCGGCGAAGCCATGGCGATTGGCCGGACATTCCACGAGTCCATGCAAAAGGCGTTGGCGTCGATGGAAACCGGGCTGACCGGGTTTGATGAGATCGACATTCCGGGCGGCGGCGCCGACCAAGCCTCGATTGCAGCCGAACTCGCCAAGCAAACACCCGACCGTCTGCGCGTGATTGCCCAAGCCATGCGGCACGGATTGTCCGACGACGACATTCAGGCTGTCACCAGCTTTGACCCATGGTTCCTTGCCCGCATTCGCGAGATCATCGACACCGAAGAAGACATCCGTGCCAACGGTCTGCCGGTCACGGAAGACGGTTTGCGCCATCTGAAAATGATGGGCTTTACCGATGCGCGTCTCGCCAAACTAACGGGGCGCGACGAAGACAACATCCGCCGTGCGCGTCACAATCTTGGCGTCACGGCCGTTTTCAAACGGATCGACACCTGTGCCGCCGAATTCGAAGCGCAGACGCCTTACATGTATTCCACCTACGAAAGCCCCGTGATGGGCGATGTGGAATGCGAAGCGCGCCCCTCTGATCGCAAAAAGGTGGTGATCCTTGGCGGTGGCCCAAACCGGATCGGCCAAGGGATCGAGTTTGACTATTGCTGCTGCCACGCCTGCTTTGCGCTGTCGGACGTCGGCTATGAAACCATCATGGTCAACTGCAACCCTGAAACGGTGTCGACGGACTACGACACCTCGGACCGGCTGTACTTTGAACCTCTGACACTGGAACATGTGCTTGAGATTTTGCGGGTCGAACAAGACAACGGCACACTGCACGGCGTCATTGTTCAGTTCGGCGGTCAAACGCCCCTAAAGCTGGCCAATGCCTTGGAGGCCGCAGGCATCCCGCTCCTTGTCACCACGCCCGACGCCAATGATCTGGCAGACTGGTATTACTCAAAAAGCCCGGATGAAGATTC
>CAZWDS010000133.1:0-4483 GCA_964632495.1 uncultured Rhodobacterales bacterium | reverse complement strand
CCATTGATCTGGCAGAAGATCGCGAGCGTTTTCAAGACCTTGTCAACCGTCTGGGCCTCAAGCAACCGAAAAACGCCATCGCCAGCACCGACGAAGAAGCCATGGCGGCGGCCGAAGTAATCGGCTTCCCGCTGGTGATCCGTCCGTCTTACGTGCTGGGCGGACGCGCGATGGAGATCGTGCGCGATACGGCCCAATTGGAACGCTACATCAACGAAGCCGTGGTCGTCTCGGGCGACAGCCCTGTTCTGTTGGACAGCTATCTGGACCGCGCGACCGAAGTCGATGTCGACGCTCTGTCCGATGGTCAGAACGTCCATGTCTCGGGCATTATGGAACACATCGAAGAGGCGGGCGTGCACTCGGGCGACAGTGCTTGCTCCCTGCCACCGCACACCTTGTCAGAAACGATTCTGAGCGAACTGACCCGCCAGACCGAGGAATTGGCGCGCGCCCTGAACGTCGTTGGGCTGATGAACGTGCAATACGCCATCAAGGGCGAGGATGTGTACCTGATCGAAGTGAACCCGCGTGCCTCGCGCACTGTGCCCTTCGTCGCCAAAGCGGTGAACTCGGCCATCGCGTCCATCGCTGCACGCCTGATGGCCGGTGAGCCCTTGTCGAACTTCCCCAAAGCCGCCGCCGGTCAGGGTGAGGCGATGGCGCTGAGAGACTTCCGTACGCCCTGGTATTCGGTGAAAGAAGCCGTCCTGCCTTTCGCCCGCTTCCCCGGCGTTGATACGTTGCTGGGTCCTGAAATGCGCTCGACCGGAGAGGTCATGGGCTGGGACAAAAGTTTTGATCGGGCGTTCCTGAAAGCCCAGTTGGGCGCAGGCACGGTGCTGCCAGACACCGGCGCTGTCTTCCTGTCGATACGCGAAGCTGACAAAACCGAAGAGTTCGCGCAAACGGCCCGGATGCTGGAAAGCCTTGGTCTGTCGATCCTGGCGACGCGCGGCACCACAAAGTTCCTGTCGGACAACGGTGTCAAAGCCCAGATGGTGAACAAGGTTTACGAGGGCGGGCGCACCATCGTCGACATGATGAAGGACGGCGAAGTCGCACTGGTGATGAACACCACCGAAGGGACCCGCGCCATCGAGGATTCGCGCTCTCTTCGGAACGTCGCGCTGATGGACAAAATCCCCTACTTCACCACCGCCGCCGGATCACACGCGGCTGCGCTTGCGATGGTATCACAACAGGATGGGGACATTGAGGTGAAGTCGCTTCAGGAGTAACGCGCGTTTGGGGTCTCTGCACTGGATTGAAAAGGTCAGTTGCAGGTCCTTCATCTCTTTTCAAATACGCATGGCGCCACGATACCGACCATACCCACATCTATGAAATGCGCCGGAAAATGACGCATTTTCCGATGCATTTTCCGTCTCGGAAAATGCTACCCCCCCAACATCCAGTCCCCATCGGGCCAAAAGGCGTGAAACGCAAAGGCGAACATCACGTCGTGTGGCACATCTTTGCCTGCTGCGTCCCGCACCCGCACCGTACCCACGTCCTTGCCAGCGTCGATATCACTTGTATCCAAGGCCGACGCCTGCCCCGAAGCCCAACTGAAGGTCAGCCCGTCCTCGGTCACACTGCCCTCTTCGCGCAGCCGCAAGACCGGCCAAGCCTTATCGCCGACACGCACCACGCGGGCCAGGGCAGGGATGTCATGGGGGGGCATTTCGCCGGAATACAGAAACGGGCGGGTCGAACTGTCGTAGGACACATAGGGGTTCTGGCCATATGACCGGGGCCAAGGCGGTGTGGCCATGACCAAAGCATCCGGGTTGCGCTCTTTGAACTCCGACCAGCTTTCCATCCAGGACGGGAACTGCACCAGTTCCACACCGGTCAATTCGCCGACAATGCCGGTGCCAATGGCCTGCTGCCACCAGCTTTCGGTTTCGCGGTCGTACATCACCATGTCCGAGTTGCGTAGTTTGCCCGACACTCCGAAACTCAGCACTTTGCCATCCACGCGGCGATCAAATGTCATGCCGGAATTGCACAACGGACAGAAGGTGACCGCGACGGGAATATCACCGATCTCGTCATTGACGATCTCGTGCCAGGTCAGATAGCGGATCGGGTAAGCACGCGGGATTTCGCCATCGACTTCCACGGAGATGACCGGCTCGCGTTCGCCGATCTGGCTTTCTTCGCTGACCCGGATGAATTGGGGATCATCTATCGCCGGGATGCCATCTTTGGGCGGGCCGCCCGAGAGGATCTCGACCCAGTTTTCCACCGTTGTCTGTTCGAAATCTGTGTTCGGCCATTCGTGTCGCCAGAATGACGGGTCGGCCTCGGCCGCACCAAAGCCAAGAATGACTGCGGCGACGCTAAAAAAACGGGTCAGCTTCATGACGGTCCTCCAGAGGTCGCAGACATCTTGCCATCCGCCAAGCCCGCACGATACCCCCCTCACGCCCTGTTGATCAAAGGCGATCTGCTTGCAGAGCGCCCCACGGTCGGGTCAAGATGACGCCATGGAAACCGCCTTTAGCCCACAGATCACTGACCTTTGGGAACAAGCGATGACGCAAGGGCGGCTTTTGCTGTTGCCCAACCGTCTGTACCAGGTGGGCATTTTGATCTTTTGCATCCTGTTTGCCTGGGGGCTAACCCGGCTGCTGGAGCCTAAATTTACCAATTGGCTTCGCACCTTAGAGGGCCGTCCGAAATGGCAAATGCGCATTTTTGTGCTGATCCGCCAGCGTTTTGGATTGATTATCTTCGCCATCATCATCTCGATTGCAGCGCGGATCATGGCCGAAATCTCGCCCTTTCCGTCGCGCCGATTCCTGCTGGAACTGGCGGGAGCCATTAGTGTGGCGCTTTTGGCTGTTGGTTTTGCGACCCGCCTGATCCGTAACGCGACCCTGCGGCTGTTGGTCAAGTGGTCGCTATGGATATTCGTGGTGCTTTACTACACCGGTATCACCGACGAAGTGACCGAGGTGCTGGACAGTCTGGCGCTGGATATTGGCAATTTCCATCTGTCGGTTTTGACGATCATTCAGGCCTGCGTGGTGATCGGCGTCTTGTTCACACTGGCGCGTTTGGCGACGCAGACGGCTTCGAAAACCATAAAGTCGAACAAAGACATCTCGCCTTCGATGCAGGTCTTGGCCGTCAAGGCGCTGCAGGTTTTGCTGTTTGGGGCGGCGTTTTTCATCGGGCTGAAGATGGTCGGCGTCGATCTGACAGGTCTTGCGGTCCTGTCGGGTGCCATCGGTGTGGGCCTTGGGTTTGGCTTGCAGAAGGTGGTGTCGAACCTTGTGTCAGGCGTGATCATCCTGCTCGATAAGTCGATCAAACCCGGCGACGTGATTTCCATCGGAGATACTTTTGGCTGGATCAATGCGCTTGGCGCGCGCTACGTCTCGATCACCACGCGGAATGGGACCGAGTATCTGATCCCCAACGAAGATCTGATCACCGGGCAGGTCTTGAACTGGTCGCACTCCAACGACTTTGTCCGTTTGGATATCCACTTTGGCACCGCCTATCACGACGACCCCCATGACGTGCGCCGTCTGGCCATCGAGGCGGCCAAAAGTGTGGACCGGGTTCTGACCTCGCGCCCGCCTGTGTGTCACATCACCGGGTTTGGCGACAGTTCGGTCGACTACATTCTGCGCTTCTGGATCACGGACCCGACGGGCGGGCTGACCAACATTCGCGGCAACGTGTTTCTGGCTTTGTGGGATGCCTTCCACGAGAATGGCATTTCGATCCCCTTCCCACAGCGTGAAGTGCGGATGCTGGAGGATGGCAGCGCATCAGAGCACGCGACGGTTCCGGTTTGATGAATGGGTGGGTGTCTGCTTTGCGGGACAAAGCGGTCGCAACACGAGCCGCGCAAAGCATGGCCGTGGACAGGCGATTACAACGACCGAACGGGTGCGCTTCATGGCAGCCAAGTACATCTTCCATCTGAGGTGAGCGAGGGGTTACAAAAAGCCTGGCCGCGGGACGGCCATGCTTTGCGCGGCGGCTTCGCCTTCGTTCCGCGCCGGTCAGCGCGTCGCAACCCATGTGTCAGCTATGGGTTCAAACCCGCCCGTCTACCTTTATCCAAAGTACCCGTCGGCAATCGCTTTTTGCACCGATGCCCTTTGTTCCATCGCGGATTTGAAGGCCATGAGCTTTGGGAAATCGGCGGTGTCCACGCCATCGGCAGCCAGCCAATTGGTGATGGAATAGAGATAAGGATCGGCCAAGGTCAGCGCTTCGCCAAATATGTAAGGCCCTTCGATCTGATCTTCCACAAAGACCGCAGACGCCGTCATGGTTTCCGGCACTTTGGACTGCATATCCTTGAACGAGCTTTCCTGATCTGCCCACCGATACCCTCGCCTCATATGGGCGTGGGCCACGTGGAAGGTCGAGGCGAAGTAATACATCAACTCGCGCATGCGGGCGCGGTGCAAAGGATCGGCGGGCACCAGATCGGGCAAGGCGGTTTCGCCAA
>CAZWDS010000132.1:0-5605 GCA_964632495.1 uncultured Rhodobacterales bacterium | reverse complement strand
GTGATCAAGGCCCCTGCCCCGATGATGCAATCCTTTCCGATGACAGCCCCGTTCAGGATCGTGGCCCCCATGCCGATCAGACTGCCGTTCCCCACGGTGCATCCATGCAGCATCACTTTATGGCCGATGGTCACGTTGACCCCAAGCGTCAGAGGAAACCCCAGATCCGTATGCAGCACACAGTTTTCCTGCACATTCGATCCGCGCCCGATCACAATCGGCTCGTTATCGCCGCGCAGGGTCGAGCAGAACCATACGGACGTGCCGCTTTCCATCCGCACGTCGCCGATAAGGTTGGCATCGGGTGCCACCCAATAGTTCCCGTCTTGGGGAAATTGCGGACGCCGATCGCCCAAGGCGTAAAGAGTCATGCGTTGTCCTCGAACTCGATCTGCAGCTTGCGCACGTGATCCGACAACCCGGGCTGCTGCGTGCGCCGCAACCTTTCGGCGGTCACTATCGTCGTCAGCTTGGCCTCGGTCGCGTCCAGATCGTCGTTGACCAACACGTAATCATAGGCCCCCCAGTGGCTGATCTCGTCCCACGACCGGGTCATGCGCTTTTCGATTGTCTCGGCACTGTCCTGCCCCCGGCTTTCCAACCGGCGACGCAATTCGGTGATCGAGGGCGGCAACAGAAAGATCGACAGAACGTGCGGCGCAAGCGGAGAATTGGCGATCTGCTGTGCGCCCTGCCAGTCGATGTCAAACAAAACGTCCGCGCCGGAATTGATCGCCTTTTCCACCGGACCAATGGGCGAGCCATAGAAATTACCGAACACATGGGCGTGTTCCAGCATCTCGCCTTCCTGCACCATGTGGCGAAAGTCAGCTTCCGAGGTGAACTTGTAATCAACGCCATCCACCTCGCCGTCCCGCGCCGCGCGCGTCGTGGCCGAGACCGAAAACTGAATATCGGTATCCCACTTGCGCAACCGGCGGGCCAAGGTGGATTTTCCTGCGCCCGAAGGCGACGACAGGATGATAAGAAGTCCGCGACGTTTCATTCTACGTTTTGCACCTGTTCGCGCATCTGATCGATCACGGCTTTCAGATCAAGCCCGATGGCCGTCAAAGGCGCGGATTGAGATTTTGAGCAAAGCGTATTCGCCTCGCGGTTAAATTCCTGCATCAGGAAATCCAGCTTGCGGCCCTTTTGCCCCGGTTCTTCCAAAAGCGCGCGCGCGGCGGCCACATGGGCGGTCAGCCGATCCAACTCTTCGGTCACATCATGCTTGACCGCGATCAATGCCAACTCGTGCATCATCCGCGCCTCGTCCGGCACTTCGGTTGCATCCAGCAAACGGTGCAACGCCCGTTCCATGGCCTCACGCGCCGCGACGTCCCGGTCGCCAATGGCGGCGGCGGCTTCAGCCGTCAAAGCTTCGATCCGGTTGATCTGCTCGGTTAAAACCCCGGCAAGTGCCGCCCCTTCGCTGGTACGATTGGCGTCAAACTCGGCCAGCGTTTCGGTCATCGAGGCCAGAATGGCTTTGCGCAGCGCAGGGATGTCCTGTTCAGGCTGCACGTCGCTGACATCCAGAACGCCCCGCATCTGTGCCACTTCTGCGGCACTCGACGGTTTCAACGCCACGCCGGTTGCATCCGCCGCACGATCAATAGCGGCCATAGCGTCCAGCACCGAAGTCAACACGGCCTCATTCAACGTCAAAGCACTGGCCTCGCCGGAGCGCTGAATTTTCAACCCCACCGTCACATTGCCTCGCAACAGATGCGCTTGGCACAATTTACGCACTTCAGGTTCCAACCCTTCCACCCAATCGGGCAGACGAAACCGCAAATCCAAGCCCCGACCGTTCACGGCCCGGAACTCGGACGTCCAGGTCCAATCCTCGTAAACCCCTGTGCCAGAAGCGAAACCCGTCATGGACTTCAAAGCTGTGTCCGATGGTGCATCCATCGCGTTAACCTTCCGTTCAGAAATTTAGAGCGCTCGCGGCAGATTTGTGGCAGAATTTAGACGGTGGTTAAAGAGAGGTTCGACCGGAGTGTGTGTTACCGGGGTCGAGTGGAAGGTGATTGATGTCTACGAATGAAAAACAACCCAACAATATTCTGTCGATGATCCGCAAGAAGACGGTTAGCCCGATGCCGTCGCTGGACAAGATCGAACAATATTGGAATCTGGTGCGCTCGAACCGTCTGGTGCCGTCGCGCGCCGAGATTGATCCCCGTGGATTGGAAGGCGTCCTAAGCCATGCCTTCATCCTGGAACGGATCACAGGTGGTCTGGCCCGGTTCCGAATCGCAGGGTCGCACATCAACGATTTGACCGGTCTGGAACTGCGCCAGATGCCGATTTCGGCGCTGTTCCTGCCCAATTCCCGGCAAATCCTGTCGGACGCCTTGGTTGCTGTTTTCGAAGAGCCCTCGATGGTGCGTTTACGGATCGAATCGAAAGGCGGCTTTGGTCGCGAGAAAATGACCGGCGAAATGATCCTTCTGCCTTTGCGCAGTGATACAGGACAGATCGACCGCGTGCTGGGCGGCATTGTCATGGACGGCAAAATCGGCCGCACTCCGCGCCGGATCGAGATTTTAGGCCAATCGCGTCAATCGCTGGTGGGATATGCCGGCCCGCAACACGCGCCCGCCAACGAAGTGCCGAACCCGAAAGCAACGCCCAAGGCGCCTTTGGCCCCGATGAACCGCTCGGTCGAAACGCCAAAAGCCCCCTTGCCCGAACGCGGACACCTGCGGCTGGTCATCGACAACGACTGAATTTGAATGATCTCAACAAAAAAACGGCGATGTCTTGGACATCGCCGTTTTGCTTTGGGTGTTCTGAAACGCTTTAGCCAACCGCCGCTGTTTGCACCTTCCCACGGCGTGCCGACAATTCCTCGGCCACCAAAAAGGCAAGTTCCAACGATTGGCTGGCGTTCAAACGTGGGTCACATGCGGTGTGATAGCGATCCGACAAATCCTCGTCCGACACAGCCCGCACACCACCGGTGCATTCCGTCACATCCTGACCGGTCATCTCGAAATGCACGCCACCCGGCACCGTGCCCTCTACGGCATGGATCTGGAAGAACTCGCGCACTTCGCGCAGCACCGAATCGAAGGGCCGCGTTTTGTACCCGGAAGACGATTTGATCGTATTGCCATGCATCGCATCGCAGGACCAAACGACATTCGCGCCCTCTTCCTGAACTGCTTTGATCAGACGCGGCAAGTGCTCGCCCACAGTACCAGCGCCGAAACGTGCAATGAGCGTCAGACGCCCCGCTTCGTTGTCAGGGTTCAACTTCGACATAAGAACCTTCAGATCCTCGGCCGTCGTTGTCGGTCCGCACTTCAACCCGATCGGGTTTTGCACACCCCGACAGAACTCCACATGCGCACCATCGGGCTGACGGGTCCGATCCCCAATCCAGATCATATGGCCCGACCCTGCAATCCATTTGCCGGTCGTGGAATCAATCCGCGTCAACGCCTCTTCATATTCAAGAAGCAAGGCTTCGTGGCTGGTATAGAAATCGACCGACCCAAGCTCGTGCGCCGTTTCGCCGGTCATGCCTGCGGCGGCCATGAAGTCCAGCGTGTCTTGAATGCGATTAGCGATATCGCGGTACTTCTCGGCTTCGTCACGCTCTGTGAAGCCCAGAGTCCAGGAATGCACGTGCTGCACATCCGCGAAACCACCGGTCGAGAACGCCCGCAACAAGTTCAAAGTCGCCGCCGCCTGCGTATAGGCCTGCAACATCTTCGACGGATCTGGCACACGCGAACTTTCCGTGAAATCCAATTCGTTGATGATATCACCGCGGTAAGACGGCAGCTCGATGCCATCGACCGTTTCGGTCGGCGCAGACCGTGGCTTGGCAAACTGCCCTGCCATGCGACCCACTTTGACAACGGGCACTTTCGCGCCATAGGTCAGCACAATGGCCATCTGCAACAACACCTTGAAGGTGTCGCGGATGTTGTCGGCGCTGAATTCGGCAAAGCTCTCGGCGCAATCGCCGCCCTGCAACAAGAACGCTTCGCCCCGTGAGGCCGCCGCAAGCTGAGCCCGCAAAGACCGCGCCTCACCGGCAAACACCAAAGGGGGATACTTCCCAAGCTGCGCCTCAACCGCGTTCAGCGCGCCTTCGTCCAAATAATCGGGCATCTGCACACGAGATTTTGAACGCCATCCATCCTTCTGCCAATCGCTCATGGTCCTATCCTTGCCAAATGATTGCGAAGGCTGCTTATAAACCGCGAAGAACCGGTTGCAAACAGCTTAAAGGGCGGAAATCACGATCAAACCAACCGAAATCGCCGAAAGTCAGCCACAGTCCCGTTACGACAGATCTTGTCGCCAAGAGAATTTTGGTGTTCGGTGACCTTGGGGTCGATACCGCGCGACCAAAATACAAGGGACTTCCATGGCGGATCACTCGGTTCAAACCATCGACGTCGATGCGCCGGATGCGCCCAGACGTTTTGTGTTCGTGCTGCTCGATAACTTCACGCTTCTTTGCTATTCCTGCGCTGTTGAAAGCCTGCGCATTGCAAATCGCATGGCCGGACAAACCCTGTACGACTGGCGCGTGATCGGCGAAGGCGCCGAGACGGTCAGCTGTTCGGCGGGCACGTCTTTTCAACTTGATGGCGGACTTGAGGACGCCATGCGCGGCGATACCGTCGTGTTGTGCGGCGGCATGGATATCGCGCAAGCCACGACCAAACCTATATTAAACTGGATCCGCAAAACTGCGCGGCGCGGCGTCTCCATGGGGGGATTGTGCACGGCAGGGTATTCTTTGGCCAAGGCAGGGCTGTTGGATGGAAAGAAAGCCACGATCCACTGGGAAAACCAGGACAGCTTCATCGAAGAATTCGAAGAGGTGACTTTGACGAAATCGGTTTTCGTCATTGATGGCAAAAATTTTACCACTGCGGGCGGCACCGCATCTATCGACCTGATGCTGAAATTCATTGCCGAAGATCATGGCGAGGAACTGGCGGGCGCTGTGGCCGATCAACTGATCTACACCACGATCCGCACCGATCAGGACACGCAACGCCTTTCGGTGCCGACCCGCATTGGCGTGCGCCACCCGAAACTGTCCAGCGTCATCCAGATGATGGAAAACAACATCGAAGAACCGCAAAGCCCGTCGATCCTTGCCAAAGAGGTCGGCATGTCCACGCGCCAGTTGGAACGCCTGTTTCGGCGCTATCTGAACCGCTCACCCAAACGCTACTACATGGAATTGCGCCTTCAAAAAGCCCGCAACCTTCTAATGCAAACCGACATGAGCGTCATCAACGTGGCCCTCGCCTGCGGCTTTGCCTCGCCCTCGCATTTCTCAAAATGCTACCGCGCTCAGTACAACACAACGCCTTACCGCGAACGCGGTGCCCAGGCGACACGGCTGGCGATCTGACAACCGAAAATCTCCTTGCCCCCAATGGTCCTTTCATCTCTTTTAAAATACGCACGGCCCGACCTGACCGCGAAACAAACGTCCGGCAAAAGCGCATTTTCACTGGCACCACCAAGGCCGCAGCCCTAGCGTTACGCCTATGGAGACCTCTGAACTCGACAGCCCCTATGCCTGGCAACGTCTCTGGATCAGCCTTGTCCTGTC
>CAZWDS010000131.1:0-5616 GCA_964632495.1 uncultured Rhodobacterales bacterium | reverse complement strand
GTGTGAACGTTGGCAAAGTGAGGGAAATCCTAGGCGAAGATGCTCCGATCGACAGTGCATCTTTGGTGCTGGATCCGGCGAATATGGAAAAGCTGGCAGACTGCGGTGTGCATTTTCTGGATGCGCCGACCGAGATCGTGCCCATGGTGCTTAACTACATCGGGGAAGACCCGGACAGCCATGATCCGGACGTGATCGCCAAGGCCGAGCCTGTCCTGTCCGCTGTGCGCCCGTTTGTTCAAAAGTTCCATTCGTCAGAATACATCAATGGCCTGGCCAATGGGGACATCTGCGTTGCCATCGGATGGTCGGGCGATGTGTTGCAGGCGCGGGATCGCGCAGCCGAGGCCGACAATGGTGTCGAGGTGGCGTACCACGCCGCCAAGGAAGGTGCGCAGATGTGGTTTGACCAAATGGCCATCCCAGTGGATGCGCCAAACCCAGAGGCCGCGCACACTTTCCTGAACTTTATTCTGGAAGCCGAGAACATGGCGGCGGCGTCGAACTATGTCTACTACGCCAACGGCAACAAGGCGTCGCAAGAGTTTCTGGTGGAAGACGTGATCGGCGATCCGGCGATTTACCCGGATGAAGCGACGTTGAATAACCTTTTCACTACAACGCCTTATCCGGCGAAGGTGCAGCGGGTTGTGACCCGGATGTGGACCAAGATAAAGTCCGGAACCTAAAGAACCTCGGCCCGGTTTTTCTTGCCGGGCCGTTTCACTTTGCGGGGGAGCCATGGTCGCACCGGATATTCTTCTGACCTATACGCTGATCGTCCTTGGGTTCGTGTTCATCCCGGGGCCTGCGACCATGCTGACCGTGGCGCGTGCCACGACTTCGGGCACAAAGGCCGGGTTGGCGACGGCCTTTGGGGTGGCCCTTGGGGATGTGCTGCACACAGTGTTCGCGGTGATCGGGTTGTCGGCTTTGGTGCTGGCCTCGGCCACTTTGTTCACCCTCGTGAAATATCTGGGCGCGGCCTATCTGATTTACCTCGGGCTGAAAGCGATCCTGGCCCGCCCCGAAGCTCCATCAGGCGATGGCGGCCTCCGCGTCGCGCCAGCCCAAGCTTTTAAGCAGGCCATTCTGGCCGAAGTGCTGAACCCCAAAACGGCTCTGTTCTTTGTGGCCTTCTTACCGCAATTCGTGGTGCCCGAAGCCGGGAATGTTGCCGGACAATTGGCCATCTTTGGGGCGGTGATGATCGTTCTGGGATTGCTCAGCACAGTGATCTTTGCGCTGGCGTCAGGCTGGGTCGGCCACTGGCTGCGCACCAATCGGACCTTTCTGCGTTGGCAAGGCAAGGTCGTGGGCGCGATTTACTGCACCATCGGCTTTCGTCTTGCGCTGGTGGATCGCTAAGGCATGGTGAACGAAGTCGAGTTTGCCCCATGGGCCGATCCTGCCGCCACTCCGCTGATCCGGGTCGAGGGGTTGACCAAGCGGTTTGGCGGCGTCACGGCGATCGACGACATCTCGATTGATATCTTCCCGAAAGAGTTTTTCGCGCTTTTGGGTCCATCGGGCTGCGGTAAGACCACCTTGATGCGGATGCTGGCCGGGTTCCACGCGGGGACGGCGGGGCGGAGCACATTTGGCGGGGCGTATTTGGCGGGGGGGGCGCCGAACAAGCGGCCGGTGAACATGATGTTCCAAAGCTATGCGCTGTTCCCGCACTTAAGCGTTTGGGACAACATCGCCTTTGGGCTGAAACGCGAGCGCATGGCGACAGACAAGATCGCCGCGCGGGTCGAAGAGATGTTGAAGCTCACTCAGCTTGAGGCATTGGCACGTCGAAAACCGCATCAGATCTCGGGCGGCCAAAGGCAGAGGGTGGCTTTGGCCCGGTCTTTGGCGAAAGCGCCGAAGCTTTTGTTGCTGGATGAACCTTTGGGAGCGTTGGACAAGAAGCTGAGGCAGGACACTCAGTTCGAATTGATGGACATTCAGGAACGCACCGGCACGACCTTTGTGATCGTGACCCATGACCAAGAAGAGGCGATGACCGTGGCCAGCCGCGTCGCGGTGATGAACCATGGCCGTTTGGTGCAGGTCGATCCACCCGAGCGGATCTATGAGCAACCCAATTCGGCATACGTCGCGGATTTCATTGGCGATGTGAACCTGATCGAAGGGCGGGTGACTTTGGTGGGGGAAACGGCTGAACTGGCTTGGGGCCAGGGTCAGCGCAGTTTTGTCGGCCAGCCGGGCGCGGGAATTGCAGCGGATCGGGCGGCAACTTTTGCCATCCGGCCCGAAAAGATCGCCATCAGTCGTGAAAAGCCCGATGCAAGGAACGCGGTGCAGGGCAAGATCTTGGACATCGGGTATTTGGGAAACCTGTCGACCTATCATGTGGAATTGCCCGAAGGTCCGGTGATCAAATGCGAGGTCGGGAACCGGTCGCGCCTGTCGCGCCGGGATTTCACCTGGGAGGATGAGGTCTGGTTGTCCTGGACCGAGACGGCTGGTTTGGTGTTGGGGGCATGAAGCGCGTCTTCACCTCTCTGCCCTATTTGTGGCTGTTGGTGCTGTTTTTGGTGCCGTTTCTGATCGTACTGAAAATCTCGCTCTCGGACATTGCCATTGCCATTCCACCCTACACACCAACGCTGGATCTGGCGGGGGGCTGGCAGGGCGTGAAGGCGTATTTTGCCGGTCTGGATTTTGAGAATTACGTCTTTCTGACCGAGGATGATCTGTACTGGAAGGCATATCTGTCGAGTGTGAAGATCGCCGGTCTTTCGACGCTGTTGACCTTGGCCGTGGGGCTGCCGATTGCCTATGCCATGGCACGGGCCCCTGTTGCGTGGCGGCCCACCTTGATGATGTTGGTGATCCTGCCGTTCTGGACCAGCTTTTTGATCCGGGTCTATGCGTGGATGGGGATCCTGTCGAACGAAGGGTATTTGAACCAATTGCTGTTGGGCATGGGCCTGATTTCCGAGCCGCTTTTGATCCTGAACACCAATATCGCGGTCTATATCGGGATCGTTTACACCTATCTGCCGTTCATGATCCTGCCGATCTATGCCTCGCTGGAGCGGATGGACGCGTCGCTGTTGGAAGCGGCCGAGGACTTGGGCTGTTCGCGGCTGACCGCGTTCTGGATCGTCACACTGCCCTTGGCGCGCCCCGGTGTGATTGCGGGGTGTTTTCTGGTCTTTATCCCGGCTGTGGGTGAATTTGTCATCCCGTCCTTGTTGGGTGGGTCGGATACGTTGATGATCGGCAAAGTGCTGTGGGAAGAGTTCTTTTCCAACCGGGATTGGCCGGTGGCCAGTGCGGTGGCGATCATCCTCTTGCTGATCCTGATCATCCCGATTGTCTTGTTCCAAAGGCAGGAACAATTGAACCGCGAGGCGGGGCGATGAGCCGGTTGTCGCCGTTCAATATCGTTTCGTTAACGCTGGGGTTCGCGTTTTTGTACATCCCGATGATCATTCTGGTGGTGTTCAGTTTTAACGCGTCGAAACTGGTCACGGTCTGGGCGGGGTTTTCCACCAAGTGGTACGGCGAATTGCTGCAGAACGAGGCGTTTCTGGATGCGGCATGGGTGACGGTGAAGGTGGGGTTCTTTTCGTCCACGCTGGCAACGGTGCTGGGCACGATGGCGGCTTACGCGCTGGTGCGGCGCGGGCGGTTTAAAGGGCGGACGTTATTTTCCGGTATGATCTATGCGCCCCTTGTGATGCCCGAGGTGATCACGGGCCTGTCGCTGTTGTTGCTGTTCATCGCGATTGGCTTGGACCGAGGCGTTCTGACCATCGTGCTGGCCCATACCACGTTTTCCATGTGCTATGTGTCGGTCGTGGTGTCGTCGCGCTTGGTCAGCTTTGATCGGTCGTTGGAAGAGGCCGCATTGGATTTGGGCTGCACGCCGTTTCAAGCCTTCAGGGCTGTAACCCTGCCGATCATCGCGCCAGCCGTGGCGGCGGGGTGGTTGCTGGCCTTTACGCTGTCGCTGGATGATCTGGTGATTGCGTCTTTCACAGCGGGTCCGGCGGCGACGACGTTGCCGATCAAAATATTCTCGTCCGTCCGTCTTGGGGTCAGCCCTGAGATCAACGCGATGTCCACGATCATCATCGCGATTGTGACGGTTGGCGTTATCACGGCGTCGCTTGTCAGCAAGCGCAATATCGCGCGCCGGGCGGCGGAGGAACGGGCTGCGGACTCCTAGGTCCGGGGCCCATCACGGGAATATGAACGAGCGTTCATCAAACCCGTTGACTTCTGTCTGGCAAGGCCGCACGCTGACGATCAGGACCCGGGCAAAGACCATGGGCCGAAAGGGAGGAATCATTGGTGCCGTCACAGGGGCTTCAATCCATACCGGCACTTCTGGCGCGGAACATGCGCGACTTTGGCGCGCGCCCTGCATACCGGGAAAAAGAATACGGCATTTGGCAAAGCTGGACCTGGGCCGAAGCGGGCGCCGAGATCGAGGCTTTGGCGCTTGGATTTCTGGAGATCGGCGTCAATGAAGGAGATTACGTCGCGATCATCGGTCGGAACCGTCCACAGTTTTACTGGACGATGGTGGCCGCTCAGATGGTGGGGGCGGTGCCGGTGCCCGTCTATCAGGACAGCGTGGCCGAAGAGCTGGCCTATGTGCTGGATCACTGCGGTGCGCGGTTTGCGGTGGTGCAGGATCAGGAACAGGTCGACAAGACGATCGAAATCAAGGACCGTCTGCCCGCCTTGGGCGATGTGATCTATGTCGATCCAAAGGGCTTGCGAAAGTACGACCATACGCATTTGAAGCCGTTTAAAGAGGTGCAGGAGGCGGGGCGTGCCGCGCGGTCCAAGCATGAAGCCGAGCTTGCACGGCGTCAGTCTGTTCTGACCGAAGACAGCACCTGCGTCATGCTTTACACCTCTGGCACAACGGGGCGGCCCAAGGGCGTGGTCCTGTCGAACCGGAACATTATCGAGACTTCGCGCGCCTCGGCCGAGTTCGATAAACTGACCGTTGATGAAAGCATTCTGGCTTATTTGCCAATGGCTTGGGTCGGGGACTTCATCTTTTCGCTGGGTCAGGCCTATTGGTGCGGGTTTTGCGTGTGCTGTCCTGAAAGCACCACGACGATGTACGAGAACCTGCATGAAATCGGGCCGACGTATTTCTTCGCACCACCGCGCTATTTCGAGGAACGGATCACCATTCTGACGATCAGGATGGAAGACGCCGGGCGCTTCAAACGCAACCTTTACAAGCGCTTTATGGCCTTCGCCAAAGACGTAGGCCCGCGCATTCTGGACGGCGAAGACGTTGGCGCTTGGGATCGTCTGAAGTACCGGATCGGCGATGTTCTGGTCTATGGTCCCGTGCGCAACCGGGCCGGCATGACCAATGTGCGCGTGGCCTATACGGCAGGCGAAGCGATTGGGCCGGAGATTTTTGATTTCTGGCGGTCCTTGGGCATCAACCTGAAACAGCTTTACGGTCAGACCGAAGCGTCGGTGTTCATCACCCAGCAACCTGATCACGAAGTGCGTGCGGATACGGTTGGGGTGCCGTCGCCCGGAGTGGAGCTGAAGATCGCCGAGAGCGGCGAGGTATTTTATCGCTCGCCCGGTGTGTTCGTCGAATACTACAAAAACGCC
>CAZWDS010000130.1:2707-5670 GCA_964632495.1 uncultured Rhodobacterales bacterium | reverse complement strand
TTCTCATGATGGGGGAACGTCAGGTCATTGCCGCCGCCGTGAATGTCGAATTCACCGCCTAACAACCCGAACGCCATCGCTGAACACTCGATATGCCAGCCCGGACGCCCGCGACCCCAAGGTGACTCCCACCCGGGTGTGTCCGAGTCCGACGGCTTCCAGATCACGAAATCCATCGGGTCTTCTTTGAAAGGCGCCACCTCAACCCGAGCGCCCGCAATCATGTCATCGACCGACCGTCCTGAAAGCCGTCCGTATTCTTCGTAAGACCGCACCCGGAACAGCACATGCCCTTCTGCCTCATAAGCGTGGCCCTTCTCGATCAGCGCCGCGCCCATTGTGATCATCTCGGCGATCCAGTCGGTGGCACGCGGCATGTCTGTCGGCTCCAAAGCGCCAACCGCCGCCATGTCGTCCAGATACCAGCCTGTCGTCTCATCCGTGATTTCGCGGATCGAGCGCCCGTCCCGCGCGGCCCGCGCGTTGATCTTGTCGTCGATGTCGGTGAAATTCCGCACGTACGTCACATGCTCTGGCCCATAAACATGCCGCAAAAGCCGAAACAACGTATCAAACACGATCACAGGCCGCGCGTTCCCGATATGCGCACGGTCATAAACCGTCGGCCCGCAGACGTACATTTTGACGTCTTTGGGATCGAGCGGCTCAAACCGCTCTTTCGAGCGTGTCGCCGTGTTATAAAGCTGGATGTCCGTCATAAGCCGTCCTTCGGGCAAAGTTGTCCCGCGCGGGTCTAGCTTGGTCATGATGGAAGTAAAAGGGACCGGCCCGCGCGACGAGATGTCAGCAGGTAATAATGCAGCAAATGTTGATTGCGTTCCGGTTCATGGGAAAAGGCTTACACCAGAACCGACGGTTTTGGAAAGACAAAAGTCGATCGGGTCGAATTTTCGCTGAAACGCACGCGCGATTCATCAAAAGCTCTGACAGGTCCTCTAAAGAACATTCATTTGACTTGGGCGTCACCAGTTTGCCAAGTGAGCCCATGAGCAGATTTTCAAAACGCATCGAAACGCTGACGGGCGGTGGCTCGGACGGATGGGATATCTATCGCAAAAGTCAAAAACTGATCCGCGCGGGTCATTCCGTGATCGAGCTGACCATTGGCGATCATGACCGAAAGACCGACCCGTCCATCCTGAACGCGATGTATGAAGCCGCAAAGGCGGGCCACACCGGCTATGCCTCGATCCCCGGGACTGATGCTTTACGTGAAAGGGTCGCCAAACGGACCGAACGGATCACCGGTGTGCGCACCAGCCGCGACAACGTGGTGATCACGGCGGGCGGTCAGGCGGCCCTGTTCCTGTCCCATGCCATTGTCTGCGATCCCGGCGACACGGCTCTTTTCATCGATCCTTACTACGCCACCTACCCCGGCACGATCCGCGGCACCGGCGCTGTTGCGCAAGCCGTAGCTGCAAAGGCCGATGCTGGTTTTCAGCCAAAGCGCTCTGATCTGGAGCTCGCAGACCCGGCGCGGTCTCTTTTGATCAACTCGCCGAACAACCCCACTGGCGTCGTCTATGGCGCGGACACGCTGTCAGACATCGCCAGTTTCGTCACCGACCGCGACATGTGGTTGATCTCGGACGAGGTTTACGACACCCAGCTTTGGGACGGCACTCATCTAAGCCCACGCATTTTGCCGGGGATGGGCGAACGCACACTGGTCGTGGGCTCGCTGTCAAAAAGCCACGCTATGACCGGCAGCCGCATCGGCTGGGTCGTCGGGCCGAAAGACGCGATTGATCATGCGATCAAACTTTCGACCCACACGACCTATGGCCTGCCCGGCTACCTTCAGGACGCAGGCGTTTTTGCATTAGACAAAGGCCCCAAGTTCGAAGCCAGCATCTCTGCCCCTTTCCGCCGTCGCCACAGTGCCTTGGGCGGGATTTTCGCGACGCGGGGCATGGCTGTCGTGCCCTCAACAGCGACCATGTACCTGATGCTGGACGTGCGGGCGACGGGGCTTTCGGGTGATGATTTCGCCGATCGTTTGCTGGACACGTGCTTGATTGCTGTGATGCCGGGCGAGAGCTTTGGGCAAGCGGCAGCGGGACATATTAGGGTTGCTCTGACAACGGATGACGCCGCACTTGAACAGGCCGCACATATGATCTGCGATTTCTATGAAACTCTGACAAAGGACGCCGCATGACTTTCCGGGACCTTCACGCCAAGGGCAATCCGTTCATTCTGGCCAATGCCTGGGACGCTGGATCCGCCAAGATGTTAGCGGCCATGGGCGCCGCCGCCATCGGCACCTCATCCGCCGCCCATGCCTTCACCCTTGGTTTGCCCGACGGCGGATATGTCACGCGGGACCAAGCCCTGGCCCATGCCAGCGATCTGGTGGCCGCCGTCTCTGTTCCGATTTCGGGCGACTTTGAGAACGGCTTTGGCCACACCCCCGAGGATGTCGCTGAAACCGTGCGCCTGTCCGGCGAAGTGGGCCTTGCCGGGATCTCCGTTGAGGACGCCGCCCTGCCCGACAACCGCGCCTATCCTTTCGACGAAGCGGTCGAGCGTATCCGCGCCGGCGCCGCCGCCGCACGTGCCTTGCCGGGTGATTTCGTCTTCGTCGCCCGCGCCGATGGGGTGATGAACGGACATTACGACATGGACGAAGCCCTGCGCCGGATCAAAGCCTTCGATGCCGCCGGGGCCGATTGCCTTTATGTGCCGATGCCGCCAACGATAGAGGACGTGGCCCGCGTGATCGCTGCAACCGACAAACCGGTGAATGTTTTGGTCGCAGGGCCTTACGCCAAACTTCCAAAGTCTCAGTTCGCCGATATGGGGGCTGCACGCCTGTCATTAGGTTCGGCCCTTGCGCGCGCCACGCACCGTGTCATCCGGGACGCCGGTCAAGCGATGCTGGAGAGTGGCGACTTCACAGGGCTGACCAAATCAATCAGCGGCGACGTTGTGGACGC
>CAZWDS010000130.1:0-2607 GCA_964632495.1 uncultured Rhodobacterales bacterium | reverse complement strand
CGCGTCGGGATTTGCGTCCCTATTCGTCCGTCTCAACCACCATCACTTCACGGGTCGAACTGGCCGTGGCGATCTTCACCGCCTCTTGATAGCGCGGATCGGCGTAAGCCGCCTGCGCCGCTTCCACGCTTGGGAATTTCGCCACCACATTACGCGCTCGCGCAATGCCTTCAAAATTCACGACTTTTCCACCGCGCGCGATGAATTTGCCGCCATGGGCCGGGATCACCTCTGAAGCGATCTTGATATATTCACCATAGCCCTCGGCATCCGTCACATCCACATGAGCAATCCAAAGTGCAGGCATCTAACCCTCCATCAGCTTTTTCACCGCCGCAATCGCGGCCTCACCATTCGCAGCACTTGGGCCGCCGCCCTGGGCCATGTCAGCGCGACCACCGCCGCCCTTACCGCCCAGCTCCGCTACCGCCGCGCGTACCATTTCAACCGCAGACAAACTGCCCGTCAAATCCTCGGTCACACCCGCCGCAACCGCTGCCTTGCCGCCCGTATCCGCGATCAACAGCACCGCGCCCGAGCCCAGTCGTTCTTTATGCTCATCAATCAGAGGCGGCAGATCCTTGCCTGTCACGCCACTTAACACCTGCGCATGAAGCGCCATACCGTTCACCGTTTCGGCCTCGGACGCCGTACCGCCGCCGCCCATGGCCAGCTGACGGCGCAAATCAGCAACCTCGTCCTGCAAAGCGCGGCGTTCGGATTGCAAGGCCTTTACACGTTCGCCCACCTCTTGCGGCTGCGCCTTCAGCGCCAAAGCCACCTCGGCCAAACGGTGATCCTGATCGGACAAATACTGGAACGCCGCATCCCCGGTCAAAGCCTCGATCCGACGCACGCCAGACGACGACGCGCTGTCGCCAAGCGTCACAAAAACCCCGATGTCGCCCGTGCGGGTCACATGAGTGCCGCCACACAATTCAATCGACCACGTGTCGCCATCCGCGCCCTTGCCGGTATCCGCCTGCCCCATCGAGACCACACGCACCTCATCGCCGTACTTTTCACCAAACAACGCCTGAGCGCCTATCTCGCGCGCATCATCGGGCGTCATGATCCGGGTTTCCACAGGTGAGTTCTGCCGGATGAAGGCATTCACCTCAGCCTCGACCCCGCGCAATTCTTCTAGCGTCAAAGCCTGATTGTGGCTGAAATCAAACCGCAATCGGTCCGGCGCATTGAGCGAGCCCCGCTGCGCCACATGGTCCCCAAGGGCGCCGCGCAAAGCTTCGTGCAAAAGATGCGTCGCCGAATGGTTCGCGCGGATAGCCGAGCGCCGCGTGTGATCCACCTTCATGGACACCGCATCACCCTTAGCGATTTTCCCTTTTTCAACAGTCACTTGATGGCCAAAGATGCGACCGCCGGCAAACCTTTGCGTGTCGGTGACTTGCCCCATGTCCTTGGCCTCGCCCACACCGCGCACCATGCCTCGGTCACCAACCTGACCGCCGGATTCTCCATAGAACGGCGTCTGGTTGGTCACGACCCAACCTGTGTCCCCTTCTTCAAGGGCGTCCACGGCAGCACCGTCACGCACAATGGCCAGAACCTGACCTTCGGCGGTTTCGGTGTCATACCCCAGAAACTCTGTCGCATCTTCGGCTTCAGCAATATCGAACCAAATCGTGGCATCCTTTGCCTCACCGGACCCCGACCACGCCGCCCGCGCCTTGGCCTTCTGCGCCTCCATCGCCGCATCAAAGCCCGAGACATCCACCGACCGGCCTTTCTCGCGCAAAGCATCCTGCGTCAAATCCAGCGGAAACCCGAAAGTGTCGTACAACTTAAACGCCGCCTCACCCGGCAATTCTGCATCCTCGGGCAATGACGTTAGCTCTTCATCCAGAAGCTTCAAACCACGATCCAGCGTTTGTAAGAACCGCGTCTCTTCCGTCTCTAACGTCTGTTCAATCAAAGCCTGCGCTTGGCCCAACTCGGGGTACGCCTGCCCCATCTCGCCAACCAAAGCCCCCACCATCCGGTGCATCACAGGATCCTTGGCGCCCGCCATGTGGGCATGCCGCATCGCGCGGCGCATGATCCGCCGTAACACATAGCCGCGCCCTTCGTTCGACGGCATCACCCCGTCAGCAATCAGAAAAGAGGTCGAGCGCAAATGATCCGCCACCACCCTGTGATGCACATTCGTCGGCCCGTCCACATCGGCGCTGGTGGCATGGGCGCTGGCCTCCATCAAGGCGCGCATGGTGTCGGTGTCGTAATTGTCGTGCTTGCCTTGCAGCAAAGCCCCGATCCGTTCCAGCCCCATGCCGGTGTCGATCGACTGCATCTCAAGTTCGCGCATCGAGCCGTCTTCGAACTGCTCGTTCTGCATGAACACAATGTTCCAGATCTCGATAAACCGGTCGCCATCTTCGTCCGGGCTTCCCGGAGGCCCGCCCCAGATGTGATCGCCGTGGTCATAGAAAATCTCGGTACACGGCCCACAAGGCCCGGTCGGGCCCATCTGCCAAAAGTTGTCCGAGGTCGCGATCCGAATGATCCGATCTTCAGGCACACCAACTTTTTTCCAAAGCTCAAACGCCTCGTCATCTTCATGCCAGATGGTCGTCAACAGCCGAGACT
>CAZWDS010000129.1:0-5911 GCA_964632495.1 uncultured Rhodobacterales bacterium | reverse complement strand
TGGGCCGTGCGCAGGTTGGCATAAAGGTCCATTTCCTTGCGCAGCCGCAGCAATCCACGCTCGGGCTTTACGCTGAAATCTAGATCGTCGTACTTGGGGCCACCAACAGCGCCTAAAAGTACCGCGTCCGCTTCCTGAGCCTTCTCCATCGTCGCATCCGTCAAAGGCGTGCCATGGGCGTCATAAGCCGCACCCCCCACCAGATCTTCGCTGACATCGAAGGTCAGATCGCGATTGGCACCGAACCAATCAATCACTTTGCGCACTTCGGTCATTACTTCGGGGCCAATGCCGTCGCCGGGCAGTATAAGAAGCGAGGGGTTGCTCATGTCAGAACTCTCCGGAAATTGTCCAGCGCGGCGTAACGCGGCAGAGGTATGGCGTCAAGGCGCGGGCGCGTCACAGGTTTCGACCAATCGCTTGGCTAACAACCTCCAAACCAGATCAACCCGGGGACTGCGCCGCACGGCTTCGTGCGCCGTCAGCCAAACCTCTAGCTTGGGGATCGGCACGCCCAAATCCAGCATCTCAAGACGTGGGTCCTGTAGCCCCGCAAACTGCGGTGCAAAGCCCAGCCCACATCCGGCCCGCACCATTTCCCAAACCGCCGTCTGATTGTCGCAACGCACCGGAAAGAACTCGCGCGTCACGTCAATGCCAGCCTCGCGAAACCCGCGGACCATGGAATCGTTGCGATCATAACCCACGAAGTCGTGGCTTTCATAATCTTCGGGCCGCGTCGGCCGCCCCCGCCTTTTCAAATAATCCTTCGACCCAAACAACGCCAATTGCACATCACCAATGTGAACCGTCACCATGTCCAACTGTGTGGGCCGATACATCCGCACGGCAATATCCGCCTCCCGAAACAACAGGTTTTCGGTCTCGTCAGACGCCACCAGTTCGATATCAATCTCAGGTTGGGTCTGGCGCAACTCGGCAATGATGCTTGGCAAATAGTGGTGAGACGAAAACACACTGGCCGTGATCCGCACAGAGCCGCGCAAATCTTCGGCGCCGCCCGCCGCATTCAAGCTCAACGCCTCAGCCGCTGCCCGCATCCTTTGCGCATGGCTCAGCAAACTGGCCCCCTGCTCGGTCAGCATCATGCCGCGCGCCTGCCGTTTAAACAGCGACACACCCAAATCCGCCTCCAACGCCTGAATGTGCCGCCCCACCGTGGGCTGCGTCAGCCGCAACTGACGCGCCGCCGCCGACAGCGACCCTGTTTCCGCCACGGCCAAAAAGGCTTGCACCAATGACCAGTCCAGATGTTCCAGCGCACTCATGCAAAAACGCATAGCACAAGTTCGAATTCGGGCAATTCCAAAATCTCAACGCATAGCTAGAAATTGGCACCAACAGCAAAGCGAGGCTCCCCATGACCAAAATCGTCCTTATCCTTGGCGCATCCGGCCGCTTCGGCCGTCACGCTGCCGAAGCCTTCTGGAATGCAGGCTGGCAAGTCCGGCTGTTTGATCGCGCAACCGATGATCTGGCCAAGGCCGCGTCCGGTGCAGAGGTCATCGTCAACGCTTGGAACCCGCCCTACACCGATTGGGTCCGCGACATGCCAAAGATGACCGAACAGGTGATCAAGGCTGCCAAGTCGTCCGGCGCAACTGTTCTGATCCCCGGCAATATCTATGGCTACGGCGCCGGTTCGCCGGAACTGCTGACCTCGGGCACGCCCAAGCAGGCGCAAAACCCTTTGGGTCGCATCCGGAACAAGATGGAAGCCGCTTACCGGAAAGCCAACGTTCCCACGATCATCCTGCGCGCCGGCGATTACATCGACACCGAAGCGTCAGGCAATTGGTTCGACCAGATCATCACGGCCAAACTGCAACGCAGCAAGATCGTCTCGCCCGGCAACCCAGATATTCCCCACGCATGGGCCTACCTACCCGATCTGGCCCGCGCTGCCGTGGCCTTGGCCGAGCGCCGCAACACTCTAAGTGCTTGTCACGAGGTTCTGTTCTCTGGCTTCACCCTCAGCCTGCGCCAAATGGCCAGCGTCCTGTCCGATGTCTCAGGGCAACCCCTTCGGGTGTCAAACATGCACTGGGCACCATTGTGGATCGCACAGCCCTTCTGGCCCATGGCGTCCAAACTGATCGAAATGCGCTACCTTTGGAACATGCCCCACAGTCTGGACCCAACCGACATGCAAGCCCTTCTTCCCCGGTTCCGCGACACCGACCCCTCAACCGCCCTCGCCCAAGCGATCCGGCATCTGGACATCCACCCAAACCAGCCGGTGCCGCGAGGCAAGCTCGACCTCGCGGCGCATTAGACCATCTGATGCGGGCCAAAAAACACCAGCGTCCAGCACGGTCATGTTCGACGACGGCAAAACGTAATCCACACGTAAGTTGCCCGGTCGGTTCGGTGTGTCATCCCAATCAGCGGTGTCCAACGATGGATCACCCCGATGCCTCTGGTTTACACCACCGTCGACGCGCGCCGCCTCAATGGCACCCAAACTGGCCGGTTCAGGGTCGATCACACGCGGATCGGCCAACAAGGCAAGCAACGCCCCATCCCGACCATTCCCATCCACCGGATCCAGATTGGCCATCCCGGCCAGCACAAAGTGCTGTGGCCCGGCCATCCCAAGCACACCATCAATATAACGGTGCCAGATCGCCGTTTCGTCGTGATTGCGCCGCCCGTTGGCATCCTCGGGCCCATCGAAAATCGGCGGCGTCGCGTGCCAGATCATCAGGTGCAAGAGACCACCACCCGGCACATGGATCGGCACGTCCCAATGCCCCGTTGTACTCAGCGGCAAGTCATCAGGAACATCTGCAGGCGCAAGACTCCCCGGCAGATCACGCCACGCCAGCCTGGAAAAATCGCGCACCTTAGACGCCTCAATCGGCAGCTTTGACAGAACCGCCAACCCTTTTTGCCCGCGAAACTGGGCAAACCCAATTGAATCCTCGGGCCCACCAAATCGCCCGTCCCCGTCTAAATCGGCACCGCTTGGCATTCCTCGATTGGGTGGCGCAGAAAATCGGTGAGGATAATGTTTCAGACGATCCGCCAAAACGCCCAGTGCCACGCCATCCAGATCGTAATCGATCCCCCCCAGAACAATCACATCCGCTTGCGCCGCCCGCAGCACCGCGATGACCGCTTCGACTTGTGCGTCCTCGCCCGACAAAACGTCCCGCAGCAAAAGCCCCGGACCATCCCGATGAAGTTCTGTATGGTATGTCGCGATCCGAAGGGTTTCGGCAGATGCCCCGGACGATACGCCCAGGGCCAGAAAGATCAGACCGGCAAAAGCCCCGAATTGCCTTCGTCTTCGCTGGTCATTTTCCGCTTTTCGGTGATCAACGCCGCGATCCGTCCCATGGCGATTCCGCGCATGAAAAGAGAAGCAGGAAGAAATGCCCATGCCGCCACCGTCCAGATCAAAGTCTGCGGACTATCAAGCGAGACGGCCCCGAACAGGGCTGTGGCCGACTTGATGACCGCCGGTGTCAAGAATGGCAGCAAAAACCCTAACGCAATGTTAAACCGCGCGTCCCGCTCCAACCGGTCCACAACATCGCCGCCAGCGGTCGGATCAAACGTGGGCAGGTTCACCCAGACATTGAAGCTGCCGTGTTGCAAAGGCCATTTCCGCAACTTCTGCAGAACGATGAAGACAAACAGCGTCAGCAATGAAATCAGATAAGCCAAGCCCGCCGCGTTGCGCACCAAATGCACATGCTCGGTCGGTGCGTCGCTTGGCAACATCAGCACGACCAACCGCACCGGAGAATACGGGAAATCAATCGCCTGACCTATGGTCGATCCAATAGCGGTCACGAAAGACGTCATCGCACCCGGCGCGACCCCGCCCCGGACCAGAAACGCCAGCAAGACGACGGTCAGGAAAAGCGATCCAAAGCGAATGCGGTTGAAAGGCGGTGCATCGCGAAATTCGACAAGGCCGGGATAAGTCGATGCATATTCAAAGAAGGTCAGACCAGCGCCGAACAAAGCCACAAGCGTGACGACCTGACTGACGTTGGCCGTCGTGCCAGGAAGGATCAGCGTCGGAGCCGCGATCAATATGATGACGCACAATGCACGAAGTGCCGCGCCTAACAGCCGGGAAATCACAATACCTGCCTCTCGTACCGATGGCCGGGGTTTGCCCCGATCCAAACAGTTTTTGCCTCACGCCGACCTGTTTCTGGGTCTGCCATATTCTTGCCCCATTTCTGCCTTGTTGCAGCCATCACAGCAATAACTCCTGAAAACTGAATGAATTTTCGGGCAATTTCGTGGTCGGAATGGTGCGACTTTGCATCAATTCCGAAACAAAAAAGGGCCACCCCTCAGGATGGCCCAACATATAGCGGTGTGAAGGAAGGTTAGACCCAAGGTCTATCCGTCGCCATTTTTTCTTCAAATGCGTCAATAGCGGGGGCTGCATTCTCGACCGTCAGGCCAATATCGTCCAAACCATTCAGCAGACAGTGCTTCTTGAACGCATCCACCTCGAACGAGATGGTGCCGCCATCCGGCCCGGTGATCGTCTGATCTTCCAAATTGACCGTGACAACGGCATTCGCGCCGCGCTCGGCGTCATCCATCAACAAGTCAACGTCTTCCTGCGACAGCTGGATCGGCAAAATGCCATTCTTGAAGCAGTTGTTATAGAAGATGTCGGCGAAGCTGGTCGAGATCACACAGCGGATTCCGAAATCCATCAGCGCCCAAGGCGCGTGTTCCCGCGAAGAGCCACATCCAAAATTGTCGCCCGCCACAAGGATCTGAGCTTCGCGGTAAGCAGGCTTGTTCAGAATAAAGTCTTCAACTTCGTTGCCGTCGCGATCAAATCGCATCTCGTCAAACAGGTTCGCACCAAGGCCAGTCCGCTTGATCGTTTTCAGGAACTGCTTGGGAATGATCATATCGGTGTCAATGTTGACCAGCGGCATAGGGGCCGCGATCCCGGTAAGCGTCGTGAATTTGTCCATACTTCAAGTCCTTATATCTATGTGGCGGGGCCGCCGCTTACATCATGTCGCGCACATCTGTCAGACGACCGGTCACTGCCGCCGCCGCCGCCATACCGGGGCTCATCAAATGCGTGCGGCCTTTGAAACCCTGCCGTCCTTCGAAGTTCCGGTTCGACGTCGACGCGCAGCGTTCGCCCTCGCTTAACTGATCCGGGTTCATCGCCAGACACATGGAACAGCCCGCAAGACGCCACTCAAATCCGGCCTCTTTAAAGATATCCGCCAGGCCCTCTTCCTCGGCCTGAGCCCGCACCAATCCCGATCCCGGCACCACCATGGCCCGCAAACCTTCGGCAATCTTTTTGCCCTTTACGATCTCGGCGGCCGCGCGCAAATCCTCGATCCGTCCGTTGGTGCAGGATCCGATAAACACGGTATCGATCTTAATGTCCGCAAGCTTCGTTCCGGGTTCCAAACCCATGTAATCCAGCGATCGCTGCGCCGCCTCAACCTTGCCGCCTTCAAACGACGCCGGATCCGGCACTTCATCAGTGATCGGCAAAACATCTTCCGGGCTGGTGCCCCATGTGACGACAGGCGCGATGTCTTCGCCGCGAATTGTCACAACCTTGTCCCAAACCGCATCATCGTCGGAATAAAGCGTCTTCCACCACGCCAAAGCAGCCTCCCACTGAGCACCCTTCGGCGCATGGGGGCGGCCCATCACGTATTCAAACGTCTTTTCATCGGGCGCAATCAAACCCGCACGCGCACCGCCTTCGATGGCCATGTTGCACACGGTCATCCTGCCTTCCATCGACAAATCACGGATCGCTTCGCCGCAATATTCGATGACATAGCCCGTACCACCCGCCGTACCTGTCTCGCCGATCACGGACAATGTGATGTCCTTGGCCGTCACGCCGAGGGGCAGCGTGCCGGTGATC
>CAZWDS010000128.1:0-6164 GCA_964632495.1 uncultured Rhodobacterales bacterium | reverse complement strand
GGCAAAAGGATCTCACAAGCGGCTTCCCGGGCTTTGGCCATGATCTCGGATGCCGTATCGGTCATGTCGTGTTCGGCCAAAGACTTGCCGACGTCGATGCCTTGGGCCGCCAGAAACGTGTTTGCCATGCCGCCGCCAATTACCAACGTGTCGACTTTGCGGACAAGGTTGCCCAGCAAGTCCAGCTTGGTCGAAACCTTCGCGCCGCCCACCACGGCCACCACAGGTCGATCGGGTTCGGACAATGCGGCTTCCAGCGCCTTTAACTCGGCCTCCATCAAGCGGCCTGCCGCAGCGGGGCGCAAGCGGGCCAAAGCCTCGGTCGAGCCATGGGCGCGGTGTGCGGCGGAGAATGCGTCATTCACAAAAACATCGCCAAGAGCGGCCAGAGACGCCGCGAACATGGCGTCGTTGCTTTCTTCGCCTGCGTGAAAGCGCGTGTTTTCCAGCAAGAGAACCTGGCCGGGTTCCAGGGCGGCAACGGCTTTCTTGGCAGGTGCCCCGATGCAATCTTCGCCAAACGCGACGGGCACGTCCAAAACCTGTTCCACCGCGCCGCGGATTTGGGCCAAAGACATCTCGGGCACGACAGCGCCCTTGGGACGGCCAAAGTGGGCCAGAAGGACGGGTTTGCCGCCTTTGGCCAAGATATCCATAACCGTGGGTTTGATCCGCTCGATCCGTGTGGCGTCGCTCACGCGTCCCTCTTCGACAGGCACGTTAAGGTCTACACGGGTCAGCACCACTTTGCCGTCCAGATCCATGTCATCAAGGTTTTTCCAGGCCATCGGGCGTCCTCCAAATCGGTTGCCCTGTGACTAAGCGAGATCACGCAAAGGTCAACCGGAAACCCCAGTTTTCGGATTAAGATCGCCGATCTCAGGCGCTTGGGGTTTCCCTTGGCAGGGACCCGGATTAGGGTCCGCCCCAGACGTGATCCTCACGAAAACAACGGAGAGCCGCATGGCCGAGTACAAAGACCCCGAAAACACCATTTTGATCGAGTTGAAAGACGGCACGGTCGTGATCGAACTTTTGGCTGACGTGGCCCCGAAACATGCCGAACGCATGAAGGAACTGGCCCGCAGTAAGGCTTATGACGGCGTTGTGTTCCACCGGGTGATTGATGGTTTCATGGCTCAGACCGGCGATGTCGAACATGGGGTTCATGGCGATGACCTGAACATACGCCGCGCAGGCACGGGGGGCTCCAGCCTGCCTGATCTGCCGGCCGAGTTTTCCAGCATTCCCCACGATCGGGGCACTTTGGGTGCGGCGCGCAGCCAGAACCCGGATTCGGCCAACAGCCAGTTCTTTATCAACTTCAGCGACAACGCGTTTTTGAACGGCCAATATACTGTCTACGGTCGTGTGATCGAAGGTATGGATCATGTGGATGCCATCGCGCGGGGCGAGCCGCCGATGAACCCGGACCGGATGATTTCGATGAAGGTGGCCGCTGATGCGTAAGTTTGTCTTTGCGCTGGCGCTGGCCGCCACACCTGCCTTCGCTCAGGAAGACGGCCCCGGCCCGAATCTGATCATCGACGTCACGGGGCAAGCCAATGGCCGGATCGTCATCGACATGCTTGAGGACGTGGCCCCCAAGCACGTGGCTCAGATCACCGAACTGGCGGAAGAGGGGGCGTATGACGGCGTCGTCTTCCACCGTGTGATCGACGGCTTTATGGCGCAGACCGGGGATGTGGAATTCGGCAAGATGGGCGGCGATATGCGCCGAGCCGGAACTGGCGCGTCAACGCGTCCAGACATTCCGGCTGAATTCAGCGATGTGCCCTTTGATCGGGGCATCGTGGGTATGGCGCGGGCGCAGAACCCGAATTCGGCCAACAGCCAGTTCTTCATCATGTTTCAGGAAGGCTATTTTCTGAACGAGCAATACACGGTTGTAGGCCGTGTCATCGAAGGCATGGACGTGGTGGATCAGATCAAACTGGGCACAGGTCCGAATGGTGCGGTGATCGGGGAACCCGATCAGATGCAAGACGTCTCGGTCGAGCGCTAAGCCCGACCGGGCACCGCGCCCCGTATGACAGAGCAACCCAACAACGGCCGCGCGATCCTTTTGATCATCGCGGGAATGGCCTGCTTTGCGGCTGTTGATGCGTTTGTAAAACTGGCAAGTGAGACGCAAGAGGTCGGGCAGATCGTGTTGGTCAGCTCGGTCCTGACGCTTGTCGTTTACCTTTTGATGATGCGGCACGCGGGCACGCCTTTATTCACGCGACAAGCCTTGTCCAAACCCTTGTTGATCCGCACCTTTGGTGAAGTCACAGGCTCCTTCGGGATCGTCTTTGCCTTGGGGTTGGCGCCTTTGTCGTCGGTTATGTCATTGGCGCAGGCGCAGCCTTTGGCTGTCGTTATGGGGGCCGCGTTGTTTCTGGGGGAAACTGTCGGGTGGCGCCGATGGGCGGCTGTGGGGCTTGGGTTGGTCGGTGTCCTGATCATCCTGCGCCCCGGATTGGGGGATTTTGATCCGAACCTGTTGTGGGTGCTGATCTATATCTTCGGCCTTGCGGCCCGTGATCTGGCCAGCCGACGGTTGCCACGCGATATCACCACGGCTTTTGCCGTCGCATGGTCCATGTTCCCGATGATCTTTGTGGCCGTCATCCTGATGGCGTTCCAAGGCGGCTGGCAACCGGTCAGCTTTGAAGTGTGGATGATCTATATCGGATTGGTCATCGCCGTATCTTTCGCGCTTTGGACAATGACGACGGCTATGCGTATTGGCGAAGTCTCGGCTGTGGCTCCGTTCCGGTACTCGCGGATCGTTTTCGCCCTGATCATCGCCTATGTGATCTTCGACGAGGTCCCGGACTTTTGGACATGGGTTGGCGCGGCGTTGATCGTCGGGTCAGGCATTTATGCCTTTTGGCGTGAATACCGGCTGTCAAAAGCAGCAAAAGCCATCGCATGAAATACTTGGAGCTTGAAACACTCAGGGATTGCCAAGTGTGTGTGTGCGCGCTTGGCAATCCCTGAACTGTGTTCCCTATCCAGATCGGTGAAACCCGATAGGGGGTGTGTGAGTGAGTCGACGGTCCGAGTGAGTGCTCGGGTTTCGCGTTAACGATTTGGACAACCATAGGGTTATTTGCGTCCGAAATTGGGCGGATCTCGATCTTCGTTGTGACACTTCGGAAACAGTCTGGTGACAACTTGCGGCTGCAAAGGGAAGTTTGGCGTGCAACTTCGTGCTGTGCCTCCGTTTCCCTTGGCAAATCCGCCTGCTATAGAAGCGCGAAACATGACATAAGGACCAGTCCATGAGCACCATTCTTGATATCCACGCCCGCGAAATCCTCGACAGCCGGGGCAATCCGACCGTCGAAGTTGATGTGACGCTGGAAGATGGCACCATGGGGCGGGCCGCTGTGCCGTCAGGTGCATCGACGGGGGCGCACGAAGCGGTCGAAAAGCGCGACGGAGACAAATCGCGTTATATGGGCAAGGGTGTGCTGGAAGCGGTTGAGGCTGTGAATGGCGAAATCGCTGATGTTTTGATCGGTGTGGATGCGACCGAGCAGGAAGCCATCGACGCGGCCATGATCGAGCTAGACGGGACCGAGAACAAAGGCCGGTTAGGCGCGAATGCCATTCTGGGTGTGTCGCTTGCCACGGCCAAGGCGGCGGCTGATTTCACCGCTCAACCCCTTTATCGCTATGTCGGTGGCACCTCGGCGCGGGTTTTGCCTGTGCCGATGATGAACATCATCAACGGCGGCGAACATGCCGACAACCCAATCGACATTCAGGAATTCATGATCATGCCGGTGTCTGCGGACAACATCCGTGAAGCGGTCCGCATGGGCTCAGAAATCTTCCATACCCTGAAGAAAGAGCTGACCGCCGCAGGTCACAACACCGGCATTGGCGACGAGGGCGGCTTTGCGCCCGGGCTGTCATCTACGCGGGACGCTTTGGACTTTATCCTGAAGGCCGTCGAAAAGGCGGGCTATACACCGGGCGACGACATTATGCTGGCGCTTGATTGTGCCTCGACCGAGTATTTCAAAAACGGCAAATACGAGATGGCTGGTGAGGGCAAATCGCTGTCCTCGGACGAAAACGTTGCCTATCTGGCCGCTCTTTGCGCGGACTATCCGATCCTGTCGATTGAGGACGGGTGTGATGAGGATGACTGGGACGGCTGGAAAGCACTGACCGCTGAACTTGGCGACAAGGTTCAACTGGTCGGCGACGATCTGTTCGTGACCAACCCCGAACGTCTGGCACGCGGCATCGCTGAAAAATCGGCGAACTCGCTGTTGGTTAAGGTGAACCAGATCGGGTCTTTGTCAGAAACGCTGGCGGCCGTGGATATGGCCAATCGCGCGCGGTTTACATCCGTCATGTCGCACCGTTCGGGCGAAACCGAGGATTCTACGATTGCCGATCTGGCTGTTGCGACAAACTGTGGGCAGATCAAGACTGGCTCTTTGGCGCGGTCCGACCGGTTGGCAAAGTACAACCAATTGATCCGCATCGAAGAAGCGCTGGACGACACCGCGATTTATGCGGGCCGCTCGATTCTGCGCGGATAAAAGCGTGCCGGGCCTCAGCCATCTTGTTTTGTACGTCAAGGACACCGACGCGGTTGAGGCCTTTTACGGCACCCTGTTTGGCTATCGCGCCTATCGGCGAGACGGCGACCGGATTGTCGAATTGATCCCCGATGGCGACGGTGCGCATCTTTTGCTGCATCCTGCCTCGAAGTCGGCAAAGCAGGGACAGGCACAGACCAAGCTGACGTTTCGGGTGGATGACGTGGCGGCCTTTTGTGCAAAAGCCAATGCAGCGGGTGTCAAATTCGGCCCCCCGCACGACGGCGGCGGTTATGCCTATTCCAACGCCAAAGACCCGGCGGGGAATTCGGTGCAGGTCACCACACGTCCCATGGCAGCCTTTTAAGTGCAAAAATGTCCATGATCACACGCGCCTTCATCTTCGATGTCTTCGGGACCTGTGTGGATTGGCGCAGCAGTGTGGCCCGCGATGTGGCTGCTGCCTTACCCGGTGTCGATGCATTCGCCTTCGCCGATGCGTGGCGCGGTGAGTATCAACCAGCGATGGCGCGTATTCGCAGCGGCGACCGGGGCTATGTGCCGCTGGATGTGCTGCACCGGGAAAACCTCGATGTGGTGTCCGACAGGTTCAATGTGACGCCGCCCGATCCAGACTGGCTGACCCGGACTTGGGAGCGATTGGACCCTTGGCCGGATGTGGCACCGGGTTTGACGACGCTGAAACGTCACGGGTTAATCGCGCCTTGTTCGAACGGGTCTGTTGCCTTGATGGTGCGGTTGGCGCGTTACGGAGGATTGCCGTGGGATACGATTGTGGGGGCGGATGTGGCGCGGGACTACAAGCCGCAGTCCGGGGTCTATCTGGCCTCGGCACGTGCTCTTGGGTTAGACCCTGCTGCTGTGACAATGGTTGCCGCCCATAACGACGATCTGGCTGCCGCGAAGGATGCCGGGCTTGGCACGGGGTTCGTGCCGCGCCCGATGGAACATGGGGCAGGCGGTGCAAGCGAGGTTGAACCGACCGGTGACTGGGATTGGGTGGCGGAAGATTTTCTTGCCCTTGCGGACAGGATCGCGTCGTGACTGCGGATGACGTGATTTCTCTTTTGCAGCTGTCACCGCATCCCGAAGGTGGTTGGTATCGCCAAACTTGGGTGGCAACAGGCGGCAAACGCCCATCGGGCACCTGCATCTATTTCCTCTTAAAACCCGGCGAACGGAGCCACTGGCACCGCGTAGATGCAACCGAGATCTGGCACCACTATCGTGGAGGGCCTTTGACCCTGCGGATTGCCGCGGACGAAACCGGGCCAGCCATAGCGCATCAACTGGGCCCAGACCTTGAGACAGGCGCACGCCCCCAGATCATCGTGCCCAAAGACGCGTGGCAATCGGCCGAGGCTGACACGGGCGGCACGTGGTCGTTGGTTGGATGCACGGTCAGCCCCGGCTTTTCCTTTGACGGCTTCGAACTGGCACCGTCCGGGTTCGATATCCCCTGATAGCCGGGCCAAAGCCTCTTGCAAGGACGTATCGGCTTGGCTAAAGAGCGTCTCCGGCGGGTGATTAGCTCAGTGGTAGAGCGCTTCGTTCACATCGAAGATGTCAGGAGTT
>CAZWDS010000127.1:0-6382 GCA_964632495.1 uncultured Rhodobacterales bacterium | reverse complement strand
ACCGAGCCTGAGCGGGTCACATCCCGCCAGATCGAGGCTGCTCGCCGTGCCATGACGCGTCACATGAAACGTCAAGGCCGTGTTTGGATCCGCATCTTCCCCGACACCCCGATTTCGGCCAAACCGATCGAAGTTCGGATGGGTAAAGGTAAAGGCTCGGTCGACCGTTGGGCGGCCAAGGTCAAGCCAGGCCGCATCATGTTCGAGATTGATGGTGTGACGGACGCTGTCGCTCGCGAGGCTCTGCGTCTGGCGGCGATGAAGTTGCCGGTGAAGACACGGACGATTGTTCGCGAGGATTGGTAAAACCAATCCTCAGTGCGGTGTAGCGAGAAATCAAAGATTTCTTGCGGGCCGGCACCCGGTTGAGTTTTAAGAGAGGCGGGGCAGAATGCTCCGCCTCTTTTTTTGTGGTCCTCATATGCCGAGGCCTGATCGAGCCTTTACGCTTTGGAGGCGGCTATGATCGGGCTCCATTCCTGAAAACCCCAACATTCTTGGCTATTTGCCACAATCTTACGCCACTCTTGCAATATCTTCGCCACAATTCACCCCAACAACCCGAGTCGATCAATTGGAAACAATCCAATTGTCGTTATTGAATTGAGTGTGGAGCAGATACAATGGTAGCCAAGAAAACCAAGACAGCCGCCAAGGCGAAGACGACGGCCAAGGCCAAAACAACGGCCAAGGCGAAGACAGCAGTGAAAGCAAAGACTGCTGCAAAGGCGAAAACAGCAGCGAAGACTACAAAGGTCGCAGCTAAGGCGAAAACAGCAGCCAAAACCACCAAGTCGGCGGCTAAGGCAAAGACAGCGGCCAAGACCACCAAGTCGGCGGCTAAGGCGAAGACTGCAGCCAAGACCACCAAGACGGTGGCTAAGGCAAAAACAGCAGCTAAGACGAAGAAAGTGGCAGCGAAGGCAAAAGCAGTCGCCAAGCCTAAGGCAAAGGCAGCAGCAAAGGGCGCCAAGACATTCGCTGCGCCAAAGTATCAGGAATTCACGATCCGCGACAATGCAGGTGTTGTCGGTCAGGTACGCCTTAAGCCGAATGCGGTTGCATGGAAGCCGAAGTCGGCAAAAGCCTACAGCCAAGTCAGCATCGACCAGCTTGCTGCCTTTGCGGCCGAGCATGGGCGTCAGGTAAAGGCTTAAAGTCTTTTGAAGAAATACATGAGGCGGGGTTTTGCCCCGCCTTTTTCAATTTGGGACACAACTTTCCAGTCGTCTCCTTACTTGTCATCAAAGGCTTCCCAGCGAACGCCACGCAATGACCGAAGTAAAAGCCCCAAGCCGCCGACGAAAAGCACCAGAATAACGATCAGATCGAACGCGCTCATCCGTTGCATATGAACGTTGAGATTGGACAGGACGCCAAAGATCAAAGCGACCAGCGAGCCAAGAGTCAAAAGCCACCCCAGCCAGTTGCGTGAGTTGTAGAACATGATCCCCACGCCAATCAGGAAGGGGATAAAGATCATGCCCGTTGTGACGTTGAGGCCACCGAACGAATAAACCGCGGACCGGAACCCCCAATTTGGGCTGACGATGATCCGGCTTAGCAGCAAATAGCCACCGCCAATCATCATGACGACACCCATCAGGAACTGCATCGTCCCGCCTTCGCTTCCGCCTGCGCCTCGGTGCGTCATTCTGCTGTCCTCATTTTTGAGGAACGAAAGGCAGGCCTGCGGTTTAAATAAAGTCGTCTGATAACCCGCGGGGTAAGAAGATTTGTCGTGTTGTTGGGTTTACACGGCGATTGTCTGATGCGTTCGCCCAAAAGCAGCACCCGGCCCCGCCCAAAGGCAAAGACCGGGATGCACACACTAGGGAACTTAATGTTTGCGGAAGCGAAGGACGCCGTCGCCAACAGCGGTCTTTGGCGTGATGTCGTCTTCGGCGGCCATCAGGTTGGCGATGGCGCGTGCGTCGTCGTCCTCGACGCTGTCGCTGATCACTTTTAGTTTTGCGGCTTCCTTGCGAAGCGAAGCCGAGTGATCCAACAGAGTGTCGACTTCCTGTCGACGATGCCGAAGCGACTCGGTCAGACGCTTGAGTCTCTTGTCCGAGAACTGTGACGCTAACTCGCGTGACTGCTCGCTCATCTGCGCGGCCATAGTCAGCAACAAATCGTCCATCTCTTCGAAGTCATGCTGGTTCTTCAAGAAACGATAGCGTTCGCGCACGGCGTCGAATTCACGTTGCATTTCAAAGACCTCGGCACGGTCAGCCATATGGGCTGCGCGGTATGCGCGTGTGACATCGTCCATATCAAGCTCAAAACGACGATGCGAGTGTTCCAGACGTACAACGCGGTAAGATGCCGGCAGGAAAGACGCCAAGACGATTAGCAAAATCGTTACACCGACTTGCGCGGCCTGACCCGCCCATGGAACAGGGGCTGCGCCGAAGGTGGCGGCAATTTCTAGCCAGGGCAAAACGCCTACAGCCGAAAGGACAGTGATGCTGAACAAGGCAAGAGCGGCCAGTGCAAGCAGTCCAGCTGCGAAGAGTTGGAATAGGTTCGCCAAAGGCGTAAGGTTTGAAATCGTCATGGCAGACACTCGCTTTTTGTTCGCTAAGCAACAGGTAGCGATCCGTTTGATTAAATATCATGGGAAATTTTCGCGAATTAGCTCATCTTATGTTGGCGCGGTTTTTGACCAAATTGTGCCTTATACATTAACGCGCGGGATGGGCCGTGTGGTTTGCGTGTATAAGCTCTGGTTAATCTGGGCGACCGCTTCGGCGTGCAATTCAGGATTTGCCTCTCTCAAACCTTGTACAAACCTTCACGACAGGCCAAACCAGCGAACGTACGTTGGCCAATCGTGGATGAATTCTTAATGCGCAGCCTCTTTGTCACCCGTCTCTACGAAGCCCGTCTCGACATCGACGTGGCCGAACTGGAAGCGTCGTGTCTGTCCATCGCTGAAGACGATGACGCGGGGCAGGAATGGTGTGAAAACAACGACTTCCCTGGGTACACCAGTTATGCCAGCCTAACCGATCTGCCGTGGCGTTTTCCGATCTTCGAGAGCGTGAAGAAACAGCTTGACCAGCATGTTGCCACTTTTGCCGAAAGCCTTGAGTTCGATCTGGATGAAAAGCCGCTAACCCTTGAAGATATATGGATTAATATTCTGCCCGAAGGCGGCATCCACACCGCCCACATCCACCCGCACAGTGTCATTTCCGGCACCACCTATGCTGCCATGCCCGAAGGTACGTCGGCCTTGAAACTGGAAGATCCACGCCACGCGATGATGATGGCCGCGCCGCCGCGGAAGAAGAATGCGGCGGAAGAGTTGCAGCAATTTATCTATTTAACACCGAAGGTTGGGGATATCCTGATGTGGGAAAGCTGGTTGCGTCATGAGGTGCCGATGAACATGGCCGAGGACGATCGCATTAGCGTCAGCTTCAACTATAAGTGGGGCGATTAACCCGACCTTTGTGATCCCGCTCTATTCTGCCGGGATGGTCCGCACGATTGTCCAAACCCTTGCTGCGACGTTCATGGCGTTCGTTTTGTTTCTGTATGTTAGCCGAAATTTGGACGTCACGTTCCTTGAAACCTATTGGCGCGAGGTGTCGTTTGCTTCGATCTGTGTGATCACAGCTTGGCTGATCGCGGTGACCGATGCGCTCCGCCCTGTTGTGGCTTTGTTCGCAACGATTGCGTTTTTCGTTGTCGCCAAGATCGAAGAGCCGAGCACGGCAAATGCCCTTGCCGTGCTCGATGGTTTAACTGAACGGATTTTGACCGGAATTCAGATATCTAAACAGGGATAAACCCGCTGAATCGCGTTACGAGAACCAGCCTTTCATTTTGCCCCAGACCGACTTTTTCTCGGGCACGGGGATGGTTGATCCCATAATGATCTCGCCACCGGAAATCTCAGGCAGGGGCTCGCTTTCAAAGTGCTCTTCATCCGGCTGCACAGTGGCGGCTTCGGCTACGGCGGGCGTCATTTCTTCGAACGTGTCAAGCAATGCGAGAGTTTCTGGTCCAGCCAGCCCATCTGCACCCAGACCGTTCGAGGCCTGATATTCTTTCACAGCAGCCTCGGTGCCAGCGCCAAAAATGCCATCGGCGCCAATGCCTAGACCTTCTTGCAGCTTCTTCACGGCGGCCCCGCGTGATCCTTTGCGCAACAAGACCAGTTCGTGCAGGCCCATAGCCGTAAAGGTGTCTGGTCCCGCGATGCCATCGACAGCCAAACCATTGGCCTTCTGGTACTCTTTCAAAGCATGTTCCGTGCCCGGGCCGAAATCGCCGTCAGCGGTGATGCCAAGCTTGGCTTGCAAGCGTTTTACGGGCGCACCCTTGAGGCCGCGTTTGAGAATAGACATGGTGTTTTACCCCTCTTTCAACCGGGGAATTGGCCCCCGAGTGGGCAAACTATAACCAAAGAAAACAAGAATGCTGAAGGGGGAAAACGCCAAGAGGTATCTCAGTAGACTTTGCCAGGTGGGTCTACGGGGCGTTCTAGATCGGCCGCGGCATAAAGAAGCCACAGACGACGGTTCTTGTTGGGTGACCATTCGCGGGGAAGGCGTCGCTGCGGCGCGTCGTTCGACCGTGTCGAAATCCAGTCGATCAAGCCGTCGTGCGTTTCGGGATTGCACCGTTCCAGCACATCGTTCAGCACGATTCCGGGAGCTTCATTCAGCCGGTCTTTCAACGCGGAAATGGCCCGTTCAATGGCCAGTGCATTGTTCTCTGTTCGAAGAATTTCGGTACTTGTAAATTGCCGTTCCATTTGGCTCACCTTTTACGAAACATTGACTAACACTATCCGAAAATTGCGACTTGAGTTTGGCCCTTTTTGGGGTTTCGTCGGCTCAAATGTGCAGCGTTTCAAGTCTTTTGCGCGTTCTGTGCCGCTTAAAAAAGGGCCTCGCCCGGATGGCGCGGCCCTTGAGTGTTTTGCCGCTTTACGTGCGGGCCTTGCGGCGACGCAGTGCTGCGAAACCGGCCATGCCAGAGAGCAGCAGGACGCCACCTGCCGGCAAGGGGACTTCGCTAGGGGCCGCTTCGGTGTACGCAAAGTTGGTGCCGTTTCCGAACAGATCTGTGCGCCAGAACGAACTGGTCGACATCCCGTTTGAAAAGAGCGTTTGCGACCAACCTGTATTCAAGGTGTAGTTCATAACCACCGTGTCAAAGACAGTGCCATTGGCAAGGCCTTCCCAGCGAGCGGTGCCAAGTTCCGCACAGCAGCGCCATTCGTTGACGTTTGTGTCAGTAGCAACCGTCTGGCCATCATTCATAATGTCATACGTGCTGTCGCCACGGGTGTAGCCGTTGGCCCGGGGGTTCAGTGGGAAAAGACTGTTTTCCTTTAACGTCGTCCAAAAACCCGTGCCTTCTGCGCGCAGGGTCAACGTGAAGTCGTCGCCTTTGTTCAGCACTGTGGAGGACAGGCCCGAACCCGAAGACGTCTCGGATAAAGCCGACCCGTCCCAAACGATATCGAAGACATAGGATGCGGCCACGGATTGTGATCCCGCAAAAGACGCGAGCGAAACCACAAGGGCTGCAAGTGTTGATTTAACCTTTAACATACCACTTCTCTCTCTAGGGGAGTTCGAAAGTCTCGATTTCGGGCTGTTCAGTCAACTTTTTCGGGCCTTCGAGGGGTTATGGTTTATCAAACGTAAACAATGGCCGTGATCTCTGAAAATTAAGGGGTTGCAATGGGTCGGGAGTGACCTTAAACGGCGGACTTCACCTACGAATCTCCATCGGAATTTGGGTGACGCGCAAGCGGCCCTCCGGTGATGTTGAAAGGAAGACAGGCGATGGACGCCAATGAAATGCGGGAGAAAACTCCCGATCAGCTTCGCGAGGAGCTTGCCAATCTTAAGAAAGAGGCCTTCAACCTCCGTTTTCAGCAGGCCACGAACCAGCTGGAAAATACCGCGCGTATGCGCATCGTGCGCCGCAATGCGGCCCGTGTGAAAACCATTCTGAACGAAAAAGCGGCAGCCGCCGCTGCGGAGGCGTAAGCGATGCCCAAGCGTATTTTGAACGGCGTTGTGACGTCGGATGCCAATGCTCAGACCGTGACCGTTTCGGTCGAGCGTCGCTTCAAGCACCCTCTGCTTCAAAAGACTGTGCGTAAGTCGAAGAAATATCGTGCGCACGATGAGAAGGACGCATTCAAGGTGGGCGATCTTGTCCGCATTCAGGAATGTGCGCCTAAATCGAAAACGAAACGCTGGGAGGTGATCGCGGAATAGCGGTCACCTTTTTCAGTTTTATCGAAACCCTGGGGTAAGAGGCCCCAAAGGTCGGGAGAAACCATATGATCCAGATGCAGACCAATCTGGATGTTGCTGACAACAGCGGCGCTCGCCGTGTTCAGTGC
>CAZWDS010000126.1:0-6685 GCA_964632495.1 uncultured Rhodobacterales bacterium | reverse complement strand
AAAGCCAAGGCCTCGCGTCATGATTCACGCCGGCCACGGGGCGCATTGCTCAAGCAGAGACCGGGCTGCATTTCCACGCGCCCACAATATCGAACATTCAATGAGCAGGTGTGGATATTGTCATAACAACGCGGTCGCCGAACGCTTCTTTACCTTGCTGAAACGCGAACGCACACGTCACCGAACCTAAAAGATCCGCAAGCAAGGCGGCTAATTCGCCTTGGACCGGATCTCAGTGTTCTGAAACGCTAACATATCAGAAACGGTGTGCTGTCGTCCGTAGACTTCGAAAACAACCAGTGCGATGTGAACCGGTAAGCTGTCTAGGAACCTAGGGGCTCAGTCAGGTCAAAATCAATACCTCAACTCGCACTTTTCAATCCAATCTCAGGTGTGGAAGCAGCGCTAGCAATACCGCTGTCAGTAATGAAATTCGAAGTTGTCTGAGATAGAACCTCAGATTGAGCATTTAAGCTCTCGCTGGTTGCGGTTGTCTCTTCAACCATCGCTGCATTGAGCTGGGTTGCTGTGTCCAAATCGGCTATCGCATCGTTTATTTCCGAAATTCCGACAGATTGTTCCTTTGCAGATTTAGCGATTGACGAAACATGCACTGAAATATCTTGAACAGATGAGATAATTTCCGTGAGCGCCGAGCCAGCCTTTTGAACAAGCGTTGCGCCTTTCTGCACCTGCTGGCCGGAGGAGTTGATAAGTTCTGAAATTTCTCCCGCAGCCTCAGATGCACGTTGTGCAAGCGCGCGCACTTCCGATGCCACGACAGCGAAACCACGACCGGCATCACCTGCGCGAGCGGCTTCCACACCCGCGTTGAGCGCCAGCAAATTGGTTTGAAACGCAATGTCGTCGATAACAGTAATAATGCTTGAAATCGATTTTGAAGAGGTTTCGATTTCCTCCATGGCGGCAACTGCAGTACGCACGACCTCTCCGCTTTCCTCCGCATTCTTATGTGCGTCACCCACGACTTGCGATGCTTTCGCCGCGCCTTCCGAAGTTGATTGGACCGATACGGTGAGTTCTGTGAGGGCAGCGGACGTCTCTTCGAGTGTTGCGGCCTGATTTTCTGTCCTCTTCGACAATTCGGCCGTAGCCGAGCGCACCTCTTGGGCATCGCTGTGAATAGAGGTTGTTGCTTCAAGCACGCCGGCCATCGCACTTCGCAAACTTTGAAGTGCTTCATTATAGTCGCCACGCAACTGTTCGTAGTCCTCTGCAAATTCACTGCCGACAGTGGCTGTAAGATCGCCTTGGGAAAGCTTTGCCAAGCTTGACTGAAGCGCCTCCACGACTTCCATTTGCGCTTTAGTCATCTCATTGCGGCGATTTTCTGCCGCGAGTGTCGCTTTTCGTTCCTTTGTAATGTCTGTCCCAAGAAGCAGATAGCCTTTCGTATTCTTCTTGTGATCGGGAATTGGGGCAAGGCAACCGTCGATGGTAATGTCTGATCCACGGAAAGTCAGTTGAAAGCGGTCGAACGCGCCGCTTCCTTCTTTGGCTTCATCCCAGAGGTCCTGTTTTTCTGGATCTTCGGTTTCTCGGCACAGAGACCCTTTCAAGTCTACATCGACCAGATCTGCTGCGTCCGTGTTGAGCCATGTCGCAAATGTGCGATTGGCGCTTTTTACAGTTCCGTCCAGCGAAAGTTCGACGCGGCCTTGACCATTATCGATTGCGTCCATGATGACCTGATCTTGCATTTGGTAGGTTTGGTCTTTCCAATCCAACACGTAGCCGATCAACTCACCCGACTCGTCCAAAATGCTATCAACGAGAAGACCAACATATGCCTCACCGATAGCGATTTTCGTCTTAAAGGGCAGATTTTCAATGTTAGCCAAACGTATACGTGCCTTACTCGGATCCACATGAAAAGCGTCCATGCTCTTTCCAATCAAGTCATCCGGGTCAAAGTCTTTTATCATGGTGCGGAAATCATCTGCTCGATTGCGCATCATCTTGGTAAGGGCGGAATTTACTTGCCGGATCTTGAAGTCCCGATCCGTGATCAACAACGCTGCGCCAGACACTTCGAAGGCGGTACTTTTCGCCGCGATCTCAATCGCATTTTCTTCGGCGATCCTTAGCTTGATTCGGAAAGCCTCAACGGAAGCAGCTATGTGACCAATTTCATCACCCCGTTGCCGCGCGGGAACTTCTATGTCGAAATCCTTTTTTGCGATAGATTCAAGGGCTTTCGATAGAAAAATTAGCGGCTGGCTAACACTGCGTGAGAATCTCAACATAACCACCATGGCCACGAAAATTGCCAAACACGCCACAAGTGCGGCATTCCACATGGCAGTCGAAACATTTTTAACCAATTCGGTTGTCGTACTATTCGCGACGACAACCCATCTCTCTCCAAAAAGCTCGATCGGACGATAGGAAATCAAAAGATCTTCCCCAGCCTCAGTCGAGCCCTGTAAGAACCCAGAGCCACCAGCGATGCCATCAGAGATGTACTCTGCGACAATCCGTGTCTTAAGCACGTCGTCTTCTTCTGTGTGCTTGGAGTCGTTTCTTTGAAGACCGTCACTGCCTACCAAAAGCGCGTCGCGAACACCGGACACACCGTCGATGCTGGACATCATGTCGTTGATCGCATCAATCGGAGCCTGGAACGCCAAAACACCAATCCGTTCGCCCACACCATTGAAGACAGGTCGCGCAAAGAAGGCCGCCGCAGCCCCGTAACTTGGACCGTAAGGCGCAAAGTCGTCGAAAACCGTGGGGTCATCCTTTGAGGTCGCGTTGGCTTGCTTAAAAACGCGCCCGAGACCCGTGTCGGCCCATTCGCCGGTCAGTAGATTTGTTGCGTAGTCAAGCTCTTTAAAGACGCTGTAAACAAGGTTGCCGTCTGTATCGAAGAGAAAAACATCATAGTAACCCGCAGCGTTTTGCAAAGCGTCGAAATACGGGTGGTACTGTGTATGGGTCCGATCATAGCTGCTGCCGGTCCCTGTCGACACCAAAGCGTCTTTTTCGCCATTGGGATGCGGGTTGTCGTGGATGTAAATGCGCTGAAGTTCATCTAATGGGTTGGTATATTCTGCAAAGGCGCTTGAGAAAGCCGAAAGCGCTTCGGCCACCACATAATCCTGCGATCGCAAGGTAAGGTCCCGATCGAGGTTTGAAAAAAAGTCAGAAACACGTTCCGCTTGCAGGCTGATGATCGCTTGCAGTTTCGCCTCTGACTGCTCAAGCAACGTGTTGCGCGCATTCACGAAGCTAATCGCCGAAGTTGCGAAGATTGCCATCACAATGAGGCCACAGGAAACGCCGGCCAGTTTGTGACCAATACGAGCAGAACGAAAAAGAGCCATGAAGGATTCTCACTATTTGGGTTTCGCAGACCCTGAAGCGAAAACATGAATTTCTAGTTATTCGTCACACAATGGTTTCCTGACACTTCTGCGAATGACAAAAATGGCCCGGAAAGCTTGACGCGTTGAGCAGCACAGATTTTCCGCTTTAGGCAAGACCGTTCCATTCATCATGGACGTAAGATCACTGCAATCGATCCATCAACGCCCTGTTAAAGGCGGATATTTTCGAGACTTCAGGACAGATATCGCCGCGCGCGTTACGGCTACCAGATCCGGCGGACGTAGTTGGCTAGAAATAAGAAACCCAGACTCCCTATCCCAATCAATGCGGATGAAAGACCCGCGAAATCTGCCAAAACTCCAATGAAAACTGCTCCGCAAGCTGCAGAACCGATTCCGGCCAAGACCCAGAGGCTCATAACCCGCCCGCGAAGCTCATCCTCCAAGTCGATCTGGATGGCCGTTTGCATCGAAACACCTGCCATCGTCGCCGCAAAACCAAGACAGGCGACAAGAAGCAGCGTAAGGGACCACGCGTTTGAGACCCCAATGAGGGGGACCAATGCGATCCCCAGAACAGCCGACATTAAGGCAATTCGCGGCAGCCGACCACCTTTCTGTCCCGGTGCAACGGCCTTAGAAATCCCCGCGATCAACGCGCCAAACCCCGCCGCTGCGGTCAGCAAACCAAGTCCGGTTGCACCGCGACCAAAACTGCCGTCGGCAATGACAGGCAAGATCTCTAGCACACCGCGGGAAATGAACGCCCCTACACCAGTGATCAGAAAAGCCTGGCGGATCAAAGTGGTCTGCTGCACGTGACGAATACCACGCGCCATGTCCTGAAAGAACGGCGCGTTTTTGGTAATGTTTCGGATGCGTTCACGCGGTTGCAACAGCGACAAAGCCAGAATGAACGGCAAATAGAATATCGCCTGAAGCAAGAGCGAAACACCAACGCCCCAAGACGAAATCAACCAGCCAGCCAAAGCAGGGCCGCTCAAGCGCGCCAGATTGAAGTTGATGGCCGTCAAACTGATAACTGACGCAATCGCTGAACGGTCGACAAGACGCGGCGCAAGGGACATTCGGATCGGATTATGGGCCGCCGCAGCGATCCCAAGCATGCCCGACAGAACCGCAAGCAAGGCTGGCCCCAAAAGCCCCGCAGAAAAACTGAAAAATAGGATCAACGCCAAACCGCACAAAAACGACTGCGTCATCATCGCAGCGCGCCTTATCCTGATGCGATCAACCAGCACACCGAAGAATGGCCCGACGACAATTGTGGGTGCAAAATTTATGAAAGCAACCAAACCGACGAAACTGGCAGAGCCAGTCATTTCCCAAGCCAGCCAACCAATCGTTAACCGCTGCATCCACAAGCCGTTCAACGCGAAAACATTGCCGATCAAATAGATGCGGAAGTCGCGAAAACTTAGGGCGGCAAGGTTCATGGGACGTCATTAACGCGGGCCTGACGCCTTTGCCAGCGCGCATGATTTCATTCCATACCGGGCTTGATCCTCTGCGACTTTGCGAACAAGGTTCAGGAGGTTGAAGCAAGCGCGCTTTGGGAGCGCGTCTTCGGTGCAGACCGGCGATTTACGCCGACGCGCAGTCACGCTGGTTGAAAAATGTAAAATCCTGAACCATACTGAGCTCACTATTTTTCAAATATTTTCTGAATTTTTTTTAAAAAATACATTTTTATATAGGGAGTTTCCCAAATGCCTTCCCACCATGGATTGAATACGCTTGGCGGTCTTGATGCCTATTGTCGCGTCGGACATTACCATCAACCGGGAGATCGCTTCGGGCGGTTATGCAGCGATTTGGCACCGCTTTACAGCGATCCCGACACGCTTAGACAGGTCGGCGCCAAAGATGGCCCGATGGATGGCGGCACCGGAAACGCGCGCACGACCAGCGTCTCGGTCGGCATGGTTTTCTTCGGACAGTTCGTCGACCATGACATTACACTCGATGTCAGTTCAAGCTTTGAGCAGACCAACAATGCGCAAAGTATCGAAAATGTGCGGACGCCCGCGCTTGACCTTGATTCCATCTATGGCGGTGGCCCAGAGGCAAGCCCGTTCTTCTACCACAACCAAGATGCGTTCGCAGGGGTTAAGCTTGTGACCGGCGCAGATACAGGCGGGCACGCTGAAGCGGCCTCGGATGTGCCGCGGGTTGGGGATGTCGCCCTGATCGGAGATCCCAGAAATGACGAAAACCGGATCATCAGTCAGATTCATTTGGCCATGATCCGGGTGCACAACAAGATGGTCGATCGTATCGCCAGCGAGGCAAACGCTCCGACGGAACATGACCTGTACGAGCGCGCCCGGCGCGAGACGACTTGGCACTATCAGTGGAACGTCGTGCACGACTTCCTTGTCGCGATGTGCGGGCAAGGTGTGGTCAATCGGGTTCTTTCGCAGGGTCGGCAATATTACAAACCCGAAACGCTTTTCATCCCGGTCGAGTTCTCGGTCGCCGGCTTCCGTTTCGGACACTCTATGGTTCCGCAAAACATTCAAACCCAAACCGGAGGGTCCCCCTTAGCGCTCTTTGGTCCAAGTCTTGGGGGTGGTTTCACGCCTGTTCCCGGACCATCTGCCGTGGTCGACATGCATGAAATCTTTTTCACGCTTCTTGGTCGTACGGTCGAAAACGCGCAAAGGATGGACACACAGCTTGCCTCGACGCTGCTTGATCTACCGTTCATCTCGTCCGGTGAGACATCACTCGCGACCCGAAACTTGCTTCGCGGTCAAAGCTTCCTTCTGCCGTCCGGCGAATCTTTTGCCAGCGCCGTAGGACGCCCCGAAGCTGAAATAGATGCGGTCAGCGCGGCGGTCGCCACGGCCACGGGTGGCGCTTTGACGGCAGGCACACCGCTCTGGCTTTACTTCTTGACCGAGGCCGAGGTGATTGGACGAGAAGCAGCAAACGGCTCGTTTGAGCCTGCCGAGGGTCTTGGCCCTGCGGGGGCCACTCTTGTGGCAGAAGTCCTGATTGGACTTTTGGAAGGCGATGAAGAGTCTTGGCTTGGAACAGATCGAAGCTGGTCTCCCGACCGAACCGTGGCGGATGACGAACGCTTAGATGGAATCGGAAACATGCTTGCTTGGGCGCAACCATAGTGCACAGGCTGGCGGTCGGGCTTCAGGTCCGACCGCCATTTCGCCAACATTCGCCCCTCTTCCAATCATGTGACTGAGGGACGTTTTGCGGTCACCTAGAAAGACGTGCCTCGTTAAAGTCGGTTAGGAGTTCTTTCACAGCCATCTTTGCAACGGGTTGCGAAGATGGCTGAGGTGAGACCACAC
>CAZWDS010000125.1:0-6770 GCA_964632495.1 uncultured Rhodobacterales bacterium | reverse complement strand
TGGTGCGCCAGTGATGTGAACATTCTGCGACCGACCTAAAGGCAGCAGAGAGCCCGAAGCTGACTCAGTTTTGTTTTCGGGTTTTGTCGCTTTGATCTAGCTTCCTAAATCTTGGCCATAAAGCCTGCCATTCCGCTTCAAAGTTCTCAGTTGCCTCCGTTGAATCTTCGTCGCTGTTGCTCCAGTCGTCCGACGCATCAAGCATCATGCCAACGTTATCAGCGACAGGTGCGAGGACAATCGCTTCGCCTTCCGCTGAGAAACCAATCTCCCTAAGAGGCTCACCTTTCTCGTTAATCTCAACCCACCATCGAAATACGTTTTCGTAATATGGCTCTAAGTCAGGATTACCTGAGGGGATCACCCGGCGGAGTAGTCGTATCCACAACGGTAAATCTTCACTGGTGGGCCAAGGCCCAGATTTAATTTCCAAGTATCGCATCTGTGTCGACAATCCCCGGAGTGCTTTCCTCGCGACTCATTAGCACGAATGTCGCTAAGATACATTCAACTTAGAACGGCAGCTTAGTCCCGCATTCCTGACATTTGGCCAAGATGCGACGACACGCTGGCAAGCCAAACCGGAACGTCTTCACTGTCTCTTAACTCAACCGTTCGCGCGCATCTACAAACCGGTTTTCACCCGCCTAGATCCCTGTACAAAACGTCACGCACTCAGAAATCCCAAAAACGTACACCTTAAGGACGGTTAAACTGCCTTCAAAAACCGTGAATGTCGCGCGCTTGCAGGAACATGTCGAAAATTACCCTTGTTTCGCCCCAAACCCCCGGTATCAAACTAGAATAGGGAGTGGCTCAATGCCGGAAGTTACCATTGTTTATTGGCGGGACATGCCCGCACAAGTCATCGTTGGCAAAGGCCGTCGAGGGTCCAAAGCGCCTTTGTCTGAACGGTTCGAACAAGCCATCGACCGCGCTGCGATGAAGGTGGGAGCAAAGGACGCGGATGCGTATTTGTCCGAGTGGCGCAAAGTGCCCTCGGGTGACCGCGAAGGCACCCCGGATGAGATCGCCGGAGCCGAGGCGGAACGGATTGAAAACGAGTATGATCAGGATCGTTTGAAGGCTTTGATCGACAACGACGGATGGGCCTAAGCCCCGATGATATAAGGGAATATCTGATGTCTTTGCTGAACTTTCGCAAAAAGGATGAAGGGCGTGTGCCCGTCGATCCCAAAGTCTCGGATTTCCTGACGGATTACTCGATCGAGGTGATGCCGCGCACCGCTGAGAAAGTTGACGACTTTCGTGCCCTTTTGCCCGCCGGAACCCTCGTTTACATCGCCCATATCGAAGGCACCCCCATCGAAGACATGGTCGCCACGGCCAAACGTCTGAACGACGACGGTTTTCAGGTCATGCCCCATTTCCCGGCCCGCATCATCAAGGACACGGTCACGCTGGTAGATTGGATCGCGCGCTATCAGGGTGAGGCGGATGTGACACAAGCGCTCTTGCTGGCCGGTGGTGTGGCCGAGCCGCATGGTGACTTTCACTCGTCGATGCAACTGCTTGAAACTGAAAGCTTTGATCGCGCGGGCTTCACCCGTTTGCATGTCGCCGGTCATCCCGAGGGCAACAAGGATATCGACCCTGACGGCAGCATGGACAACGTCAATCAGGCGTTGAAATGGAAACAGGATTTCAGCCGCCGCACCGACGCGGACATGGCTATCGTGACCCAATTCGCCTTCGAGGCCGCACCGATTATCGACTGGGCCAACGCTGTGCAATCTGCCGGCGTCGATTTGCCCATTCACATCGGAATTGCAGGCCCCGCCAAGCTGCAAACCCTGATCAAATTCGCCATTGCCTGCGGGGTAGGGCCGTCCTTGAAAATCCTGCAAAAACGGGCCCTTGATGTCACAAAGCTCTTGTTACCTTACGAGCCCGACGACGTGGTGACCGCGCTGGCCGCCCACAAAGCCGCCAATCCGGACTTCGCCATCACGCGTATGCACCTGTTTCCCTTGGGCGGCATCAAAACCTCGGCCAACTGGGCACAAAGCCGGGGGGCTGCGTCGGCAGCGCGGTGATGTTGCTTTAACGGTGAAAACGCCGAAGGTCTGCATGGTGGTCTGCCGTCTCTTGGCGCGCTTTCCGCATGTCTTTCAGAGGGCGCTGCGACTTGCCAGAAGCGGGGTCATCCGCCGCCACAGCCGCCGCCGCCACAGCCTCCTGCGCCGCCTCCACCGCCGCCTTCGCTGCCCCTGCCAGAGCCTCCGGTGCGACTGTCATAAGGTGCCCTGGACGTGGCAAAGAAGACCCCTCCAACCATAAGGGGTAATGCCAGCCAAAAAGTTGGTACAGTGTTCGACCAATCAAAAAAGATCGTCAAGAATGCGAGGATAAAGCCGACCGTTGCCATGGTCCATCCGGTCTGAACTGATTTCCAGGTGTCCTGTGTTGGCCATGATTTGGAAGGCGGATCTGACTCGAATTCTTGCTGGTAGAGCGCCAAAGTCGTCTCATATTGCGCGTCGTATCTGGGTTGGCTCTCTGGTCCGTCGCAGGGATCGTGATGAAACTCACGTTGCAGAACATCAGGGCAGAACTTTTTCCAGTAATCGCGCGTATAGGTAAGATGAAGATGCCAGACGCGATCTACTTGCTCGGAAGGCGTCGCTTCACACGGCGAAATCATCGCAAGATAGATAAACCGTCGATATTCGTCTTGTAATTTTGCCCCGATTTCCGCCCGGCAACCAAGCTGTTGGCAAAGCTTCTGGTTAAACCCACGGGGGAATTCATAGCCAACGATCCGCTCCCATAGCAATGGATGCTGCATGCATATCCTCCTGTTTGTGATCCAAGGATTGTATCTCAAAAGACGCGGGATGCCCAATCGATGCACTCTGACAAAGGGTGTTCAGTCCGCAAAATCGGGCTTTCGAAGTGAGGTAAGTAACTGTCGAATAGCCTTCAAAGTCAGGGGTTTTACGCTTGTTTAGCCCACCTCACGAATTCGTGAGGTTGCACCCGGGATCAGCGTGCTACCTTCCGTGTACCAACGTTGAAATGGAGACTTCCATGAAGACCAAAGTACTTTTCGCAGCCTTCGTTCTGACCGTGGCACCGTCCCTTGCGCTTGCTATGGGATGCAGCGGTCATGGCGCAGAGCAGATCACCATGTCCTGCCCCGAAGGCCAATCGCTTGATGTAGAAAGCAACACCTGCGTCACGCCGACCGGATAAACGGTCACGCATTATTTTGGAAAGGGCGGTCCTTGGGGGCCGCCTTTTTTCATGCCGCCCCCCGTTCTCTTGGCACAAAATTAACCAGAGGCGTGCAGAACATACCGGGAACAGAGGTGGGCGCAGATGCCAATGGATATGACTTTAGCGGATTTGCCAGGCGACATGCCTGCGATGGACGGGGCGGCGTCCAAGCTAAACCCCAGGGAAAAAGCCGCGATCGTGGTGCGCTTGTTACTGACATACGGCGCGGTGCCAGCCTTGTCGGAACTGTCCGAAGGCAAACAAACCGCACTTGCCGTCCAACTGGCTCGTATGACGCCGGTGGACCAGGAAACCGTGGCGGCCGTCGCGACTGAATTCGCGGACGAGATTGAGCGAATTGGCCTGTCTTTTCCAACGGGTCTGGACGGCGCTTTGGGCATGCTGGACGGGGTGATCAGCGACGGGGCAACCGCGCGGCTTCGTCAGATGAACCCCACGGGCTATCGTGGGAACCCTTGGACCGATATCGGCAATGTCGAAACGGACCGGCTTTTGCCTTATCTGGAAGCTGAATCCGTTGAGGTGGCGGCGGTCATTCTGTCGAAGCTGGACGTCACAAAAGCTGCTGAAATTCTTGGAAAACTACCGGGCGAACGCAGCCGTCGCATCACCTTCGCGATTTCCCGCACGGGCGACGTGGCCCCCGATGTGGTTCACAGGATTGGTGTTTCGCTCAGCGAAGAACTGGAATCGCGCCCGGTTTCCGCCTTTGACGATGGGCCGGTCAAACGGGTCGGGAACATACTGAATTACACCCAATCCTCGGTGCGTGACGACGTGCTGTCCGGATTGGACGAAGACGACAAAGAATTCGCTGATGATGTCCGCGCCGCGATCTTCACCTTCGCCAACATCGCCGAACGGATTTCACCGCGCGATGTGCCACGCATTCAGCGTGATCTGGATCAGGATGATCTGACCCTGATCGTGGCCGCTGCCTTGGGCGAAGATGTTAAATCCGTCGACTTCATTCTGGACAATATCTCGAAGCGTATGGCTGAAAACATTCGCGATGACGCTAAGGAAAAAGGCGATGTGGCTGAAGCAGATTTGGAAGCTGCCATGTTGCGCGTGATCAGCACGATCCGCGAGTTGGAAGCCAATGGCGATATCTTCTTCGTTGCAAATAACGACTGAGACGGCCATCTAACCTGCGACAGACCATTCTAAGGGCAGGGTATGGCGACGAGCACGACAGGAAGACGCGGATGGGTGCAAAATGCGCTGGCACGTGGGATTCTTGGTCTTGCGTTGGCCTTGCCGTATCCACTGCGCGTGGCCTTGGTGGGATGGATCGTTGTGACGGTCGTTGCTCCTTTCGCGGGCTGGAAAACGCGCATTCTGAACAATCTGGACTACGCAATGCCCGAAGTGCCGGTGGCCGAAAAACGCCGCATTGCGCGCGGAGTTGCCGATAATTTTGGACGCACGCTGATCGAGATTTATTCGGGCGAGGCGTTTGTGGAACGGGCGCAAAGCTCGATCATTGATGGGCCGGGCATGGCGGCGTTGAAAGAAGCGCGCGCCGCTGGACGCCCTATCATTTTGGTCACAGCGCATATGGGCAATTACGATGCCGTCCGGGGCAAGTTAAGCCGCGAAGGGTTTCCCATGGGCGCGCTCTATCGGCCCATGAGCAACCTGCGGTTCAACGCACACTATGTAAAAGCGATCTCAACCATCGCCGACCCGGTGTTTCCGACAGATGCGCGCGGTATCACCAAGTTGGTCAAGCTTTTAAAGTCAGGCGGCGTGATCGGCATCGTGGCTGATGTGGCCTCGCGACGTGCGCCGTTACTGGAATTTTTCGACCGTCCAGCGCACACACCTTTGTCGTCGGCAGAGTGGGCTTTGAAGTATGATGCGCTTTTGGTGCCGGTGTTCGGAATTCGCCAGCCAGACGGGCTTACGTTTCGCATCGAAGTTCAGGATCCGATCCCGCACACCACGCCCGAGGCGATGATGCAGACGTATAATGACGTCGTAGAACGGTTCGCCCGCAAGCATCCCGAACAATGGTTTTGGATCCACAAACGGTGGAAGCTATCTGATGCAGCCAAAGCCGGGATCAGCGCAGATGAGCAGCCCCCAGCATAGGGCCGTTATTCGGGGATTGCACAAGGATCACCACGGGCACGCCTTCCGGTGCGCGCGCTGTTGCGCGATACGTGCCGCTGCCATTCCAGGTGCCAATCCGCGACCAGCTTTGAACGACGTTATGATAGGTGATCTTGCGGCCTGCATTTTCGCCCCGGCGGATATCGACGGTCGACTTCGGGCGATAGGTCACGATGTCCACAACCGCGCCGCCACGCAAACCCGCTGAGGCCGCCGCCTCGATGGTGATCTGGCCACCAGAGCGTTTCACGCGCAGTTTGACTGGAGCCGTCGCTTTGCTGTGTTTGCGAAGCAGATTGTTGATTTTCATGGGTTTCGAGCCGATCACATGATCTTTTCCACCAATAATCATCTGCGGCGTATAGATCGTACGTTCTCCGGCAGCCCGCGCATAAGCGCGTTGGCGTTTGGTGTGTTCCGGATTGGCGAATTCGTCTTTCCAGCCAAGATAATCCCAATAATCAACATGAAAGGCGAGCGCGATCACGTCGTCACGCTCGGCCAACTCGCCCAAAACGCGGTCAGCTGGCGGGCAGGACGAGCATCCCTGAGACGTGTAAAGTTCGACCACCACAGGTTGCTGAGCCAAAACCGCCCCGGTTGTTGCGACCCAAAGCGCCGCCACCAAACTCGTAAATCGTATCATATTCCAAGTCCTTCGCGTTCCCCAAGACATCCCTAACGGCCTTTCAACTGACGTGCCAATCAAGGTTTTGCGAGACTGCGTTACAATGTCTCGCAGGACAGTCTTGCCATATTTTAAAGGAAGGCTGGTCAAATTGTACACAATGGTATACAAAAAAGTGGTAACCCCTCTTGCACGTTTGTGACTTAGGGGAGTATTTCACGCCGGAAATCACTGAACCCCTCGCGTAGCCAAGCGGAGCCATATCATGCCAATTACTGTCGGCCACGACACATCAAACACCCGCAAAACCCTGACGGCTGGATCCACCAGCGTTGATTATTTCTCGATCCCTGCGGCCGAAGCGGCTGGATTGGGCAATTTCGCCAAACTGCCTGCGGCTTTGAAGGTGGTCTTGGAAAACATGCTTAGGTTCGAAGACGGCAAGACCGTCACCGTGGACGACATCAAGGCCTTTGCCGAGTGGGGCGCCAAGGGCGGTAAGAACCCGCGCGAGATCGCCTATCGTCCGGCCCGTGTTCTGATGCAAGACTTCACCGGCGTTCCGGCTGTTGTCGATCTGGCTGCCATGCGCGACGGGATCGTTGCCTTGGGTGGCGATGCAGAAAAGATCAACCCGTTGAACCCCGTCGACCTGGTCATCGATCACTCGGTCATGATCGACGAATTCGGCAACCCGCGCGCGTTCCAGATGAATGTGGATCGTGAATACGAACGCAATATGGAGCGGTACACGTTTCTGAAG
>CAZWDS010000124.1:1599-6796 GCA_964632495.1 uncultured Rhodobacterales bacterium | reverse complement strand
ATCATGCACTTCGCCAATGTTGTGGGATTTACCTGTGTAAAACAGGATACGCTCGGAACAGGTGGTTTTACCGGCGTCAATATGCGCGATGATACCGAAATTCCGGTAGCGCTCTAGGGGATAGTCGCGTGCCATGATCTAAGGCTCCTTACCAGCGATAATGGCTAAACGCTTTGTTCGCGTCGGCCATTTTGTGGGTGTCTTCACGTTTCTTGACGGCGGAACCACGAGAGTTCACAGCGTCCATCAACTCACCAGCAAGACGTTCTTCCATGGTGTTTTCGTTGCGCGAACGTGCGGCTTTGATCAGCCAGCGAATGGCCAGCGCTTCACGACGCTCAGGACGTACTTCGACGGGCACTTGGTAGGTTGCACCACCGACGCGGCGCGAGCGCACTTCGACGGAAGGTTTGATCAGCTCTAGCGCTTCATGGAACACTTCCACAGGAGCTTTCTTGAGCTTATCTTCAACGCGGTCAAACGCGTTATAGACGATACGTTCGGCGGCGGACTTTTTGCCATCGATCATAAGGTTGTTCATAAACTTGGTGAGAACGCGGTCGCCAAACTTGGCGTCCGGCAGAACTTCGCGTTTTTCAGCGGCGTGACGACGAGACATCTAATCTTCCTCTTACTTCGGACGCTTGGCGCCGTATTTCGAACGACGTTGCTTACGGTCTTTGACGCCTTGGGTATCCAAAACACCGCGCAGGATGTGGTAACGGACACCGGGAAGGTCTTTCACACGGCCACCACGGATCAGAACAACCGAGTGTTCCTGAAGGTTGTGGCTTTCACCCGGAATATAGCTGATCACCTCGAACCCATTGGTCAGGCGCACTTTGGCAACCTTCCGCATGGCCGAGTTCGGCTTCTTTGGTGTCGTTGTATAAACACGTGTGCAAACGCCGCGCTTTTGAGGGCAGCCCTGCATGTGCAGCGACTTCGAGCGTTTGACTTTGGGCTGCCGGGGCTTCCGGATCAGCTGCTGAATCGTGGGCATTGCGTCGTATCCCGTTCTTTTTATCTCGTGGGGGGCGCCCCCCGGGTTCATCTTCCGTCCTATGTGCTTCGTGCGTCCACGAAAACACGACTGACCGCGAAGCTCCCGATTTTCGGGGGCCTGCGGTGGGTTTCCAGAGGATCGGGGCGGTTCGGCCCGGATCGTGACCACTTCAGTTCTGTAAAAGACGGGTAAAACCGTCCAAGTAGCGCGGCGTATAGGACGAGTCGCGGGGGGTGTCAACAGGCGGTCAGCCGACCCGGGTGCCCGTACTGAAGACGGCCCTCCACGTCCCGTATAAATGGTCGCTCCCCCTGACCTATTCAACCCCCAACCGTTGCTCGCGCCAGATCGTGAAAAGCCCGGTCGCCACAACGATCCCTGCCCCCAAAAGCGTGACAAAATCTGGCCATTCGCCAAACACCAGCAAACCAAGAACCAATGCGACCAACAGGCTGGTGTACCGAAACGGCGAGACAAACCCGATGTCCCCGACGCGCATGGCCATCACCGAAAACACATAAGCGCCCAGGATGAAAAACGACGCGCCCGCCAACATCGCATATTCGCGACTGTCCAAGGATTGCCAGTCGACGAACAAGGCTCCGACGCCTCCAAACACCAGCACTCCGATGGACGAGATAAACGCCACCATCATCGACGGCACGTCCTCCGACATCCGCCTCACGGCCAAATCCCGGATCGTGACGCAAAGAACGGCCATCACAGCATAGATCGCGTAGATGTTAAAATCCGCACTCCCTGGGCGCACGATCAGCAAAACACCCACCAAGCCAATCAAAATCGCCACAAACCTGCGCCAGCCAACAGGCTCTTTTAGAAACAAGGCCGCAGCCAGTGTCACTGTCAGGGGCAAGGCTTGCAAAATAGCGGTCACATTGGCGATTGGCATGTGTACAAGAGCGGTCAAAAAGAAATAGGCCGCCGCAACTTCCGCCGCAGATCGCAACAGGATAAAGCGCCAGTCCGGCCCCGAAAACCGCATCATCCATGCCCCGCGATACCGGATCATAGCGGCCAAAAGGATGCAGGCCAGAAGGCTGCGCAGAAACAACACCTGAAAGAACGGCAAGTCGTCGTTCAGCAGCTTGAACAGCATGTCATTAAACGTGAATGCCGCCATCGAGGCCGTCATCAACACTGCCCCTTCCATATTCGACGTAAGCCGCATATCAGCCTTTCCCCAAATTTCATGCCACAGTCGTTCGTTTTTTTCGAACTTGCCAGAAGCCATGCTGATCTGAGAGACTAAATGCAGTACCCTTTGACAAAAGAACCGTGCAAACACGCGGAACAAGGGCAGAGCAGATATGACCGAACCAACCAGTTTGCTGGTCGCAACCGTCAAGAATGAAGGCCCCAACATTCTTGAGTGGGTTGCCCACCACCGTCTTTGCGGCTTTGACCGGATTCAAATCTATCAAAACGATAGTACCGATACGACTGTGCAAACCTTACGCACGCTCGACCGACTTGGGGTGATCGAATACTTCGATAACCGACACAACAAGGGCGCTCACCAGATGCGCGCTTATCGCCGGGCCGCCCGAACAGCATCTTATGACGATTGCACATGGTGCATGGTTCTGGACGGGGACGAGTTTCTGTCAATCAAAACCGGCGATGGCAAGGTCAGCGACCTGATCGCAACGGCGCCCGAAACCGACGCCTTTTTGGTGAACTGGCGGGTCTTCGGCTCGAACGGCCACCGTGAATTGGGCCGCGATCTGGTGATCGAACGATTTACGCAAGCGGAGCCCGCCAGCGATATCGTCGAAACTCATTTGACGCCCTTCAAACCGCTGTTTCGCACATCCAGCTTTGCCCGACCCGGCATTCACCTGCCGCGCGATCCGCACAAACCCGACTTCATCTATGCCAACGGTTCTGGGCTGACGGACGAAGGCTTCTTCCGCAAGAACTGGCGCAGTTTTGATCCCGAAGAACGTAAGTTCGCACAGGTTAATCACTATGCGGTCCGGGATTTGGCCAGTTTCCTGTTGAAACATGATCGCGGCAGCGCCAACGCGCCACATCGCAACGTCAGCGACGCCTATTGGGTACAGCACGACCGAAACGAGGAAGAAGACCTTCGCTTGGCCGGAACCGCGCCCAAGGTCTGGGCCGAGATGCAGCGCCTTGACGAAATGTCCGACGGTCAGCTTTTGCGACTTCGAAACCGCGCATTTCGGCAATGGCGGATCGGGTTAGACGCGCTATTGGAACGTCCAATCATGGCCGCCTTGCGCAACACCATCCTTGCAGTAGATCAGGGTGTTCAAGTCGAAAACAGCATGATCGCGCCCTTCCGTCTTCCCGGACCAGATGCCGTTTTCTCTAGCATACGTGGCTCCACCGAAGATCAGGCCGCGAAACCCGTTCAGAAATCTGTCGCTCGATAAGCTTCCCAAGCGACATCGTGCTACAGCCCGAACTCAAAGACCCGCTGACCAAAGATTTGCGGCTCTCGTCAACGACCAGAAGCCGGCGCAGCCAATTAGGGGCAGACCCCTACCGGCAAAAGTGACGCATAGTGCTCACATGCAGGCCCTCCCGCCCACCATGCATCCGTCGATCCTGTTCCATATTGGTCAATGGCCCATTCACCATTAACCCGAACGATAAACGCAACAACGTTTGGGCCATCGATAAGATCCAGTGGGGTTTTGTCGCGCAGCACCATTGGAGACTGCGCTAGGTCAATTGCACCCCCACCGGGTCGCTGCGCATCCAACATGGCAAAAGCGCGGTCCCCGTCCACTAACAGAGTATTCACAACAAACTCTACCGGAGCACCAAGATCGTGCTCAGCAGCGCGGCGCACTGTGTCCAGCAATTCGCTGCGCAACGCGCTTCCGCGTTCTGGTGTCACGGGGTCCGCCATCGCAGCACTGGTCAGTATTCCGCAAATGAACAGCATCAACGTCATGCGTCTCATGCGCCTCTCCCAGTTTTCTGGTTCCGCCAAAATTACACCCGTCTCCATATAACCTGTACCGGCAAAGGATCGCCAGTCGTGGCTTGAAGACCCGGCTCAACAAAAAAAGGCCCCGCACACGCAGGGCCTTTTCTATTCGCTTAGGCGATCAGATCAGTCGCGGCTTTCCGGCGTTTCCACCATATCCGCGTCAATCGTTTCAGCACCGTCGTCGATTGGCGCGGCCAGTGCGGCGGCGGCTTCGGCTTCGGCTTGCGCCTCTTGGATTACCTTCAGATCACGCTCGGCTGCAATGCGACGCACGCGCTGCGTGGCCCCACCGGTCCCAGCCGGGATCAAACGACCCACGATGACATTTTCCTTCAGGCCGACAAGCTTGTCTTTCTTGCCCTGCACCGAAGCTTCCGTCAGCACGCGCGTGGTTTCCTGGAACGACGCCGCCGAGATGAACGACCGTGTCTGCAAGGACGCCTTGGTGATGCCCAACAAGATCGGTTCGCCCTTCGCAGGACGACGCTTTTCAGCCTCGGCCTTCGCGTTGGCCGCGTCGATTTCCGCCTTGTCCACGTGTTCGCCTTTCAGCAACGTGGTCTCACCCGAGTCCAGGATCTCCCACTTTTGAAGCATCTGACGAACAATCACCTCGATGTGCTTGTCGTTGATCTTCACACCTTGCAGGCGATAGACGTCCTGAACCTCGTCGATCATGTAGTCCGCCAAAGCCTCGACACCCATAATCGACAGGATGTCATGAGGCGCCGGGTTGCCGTCCAGGATATAGTCCCCCTTCTGTACAAAATCGCCTTCGGCCACAGGGATGTGCTTGCCCTTGGGCAGCATGTATTCGACGGGTTCCGCACCTTCTTCAGCCGGTTCAATCGAGATGCGACGCTTGTTCTTATAGTCGCGACCGAACTTCACATAGCCATCAATCTCGGCGATGACAGCGTGATCTTTCGGACGACGCGCTTCGAACAATTCGGCCACACGCGGCAAACCACCGGTGATGTCCTTCGTCTTGGCACCTTCACGCGGGATACGCGCAACCACATCACCTGCCTTAACCTCGGACCCTTCTTCAATAGAAAGAATGGCGTCCACAGACATGGCATAAGTGATCGGATTGCCCGCATCGTTGCGCACAGGCTCGCCGTCTTTGCCCGCCAGAATAACCTCTGGTTTCAGATCAGAACCCTTCGGCGCAGACCGCCAATCGGTCACGATCTTCTGGGTCA
>CAZWDS010000124.1:0-1589 GCA_964632495.1 uncultured Rhodobacterales bacterium | reverse complement strand
CAGAGTGTAGGGGTCCCATTCGAACAGCTTGTCGCCGCGCGACACCTTGGCACCCTTCTTCGGGAACACCTTGGTACCGTAACCCAGCTTGTGGCTGGCGCGCTCGATGCCGTTGTCGTCGATGATCTGCATCTGCATGTTCCGCGCGATCACGATATGCTCGCCATCCGAGTTCTTGATCATGTTGGCGTTGGTGAACTCAACCTTACCGTCGGCCGAGCTTTCCATGAACGACTGCTGACCACCTTGGGCAATACCACCGATGTGGAACGTCCGCATCGTTAGCTGGGTGCCGGGCTCACCGATGGACTGGGCGGCGATGATGCCGACCGCTTCACCGATGTTCACCTGCGTACCACGTGCAAGGTCACGACCGTAACACTGAGCGCAAACGCCTTCTTCGGCCTCGCACGTCAGCGGCGAACGGATGCGCATCGACGGCACTTCGGCCTTTTCGATCAGGTCCGCTTTGCGTTCGTCGATCAGCTCGCCCTTGGTGCACAACACTTCGTCCGAACCCGGACGCAGCACATCATCAGCCGCAACACGGCCCAGAATACGCTCGGACAGGGACGACACGATTTCACCGTCGTTCACAGCAGGTTCTGCCGTGATCGCGGTTTCCGTTCCGCAATCGATCATACGTACGATGCAGTCTTGTGCAACATCCACCAGACGCCGTGTCAGGTAACCGGAGTTCGCTGTTTTCAAAGCCGTGTCCGACAGACCCTTCCGGGCACCGTGTGTCGAGTTGAAGTACTCAAGAACGGTCAGACCTTCTTTAAAGTTCGAGATGATCGGCGTTTCGATGATCTCGCCCGAAGGCTTGGCCATCAATCCGCGCATCCCGCCCAACTGCTTCATCTGAGCAGGCGAACCACGCGCACCGGAATGCGACATCATATAGATGCTGTTCGGTTCCATCTCGGCCCCGGCGTCGTCTTTCTTCATGGACGAGATTTCATCCATCATCGAGCCAGCAACGTCGTCGGAACACTTCGACCAGGCATCGACAACTTTGTTGTACTTCTCGCCCTGAGTGATCAGGCCGTCCATGTACTGTTGTTCGAATTCCTTCACCTGATCACGCACCTGACCCACGATGTCCCACTTGGCATCGGGGATAACCATGTCGTCCTTACCGAACGAGATGCCCGCCTTGAACGCCTCTTTAAAGCCCGTCGACATGATCTGGTCACAGAAGATAACGCTCTCTTTCTGACCGCAATAACGATAGACGTTATCGATGACCTGCTGCACCTCTTTCTTCCGCAGAAGACGGTTCACCAGTTCAAACGGCGCTTTCGCGTTCAGCGGCAACAAAGCACCCAGCTTCATACGACCAGGGGTCGTTTCAAAGCGCTGGTACACTTCCATACCTTCGTCGTCGATCTGCTTGATCCGCGCGGTGATCTTGGCGTGCAGATGCACTTCACCGGCGTCCAATGCGTGCTGCACTTCGTCGGCGTCGGCAAAGACCATGCCTTCGCCTTTCATGCCTTCACGCTCCATCGAGATGTAGTAAAGACCCAGGATCATATCCTGCGACGGAACGATGATCGGCGCGCCGTTGGCGGGCGACAACACGT
>CAZWDS010000123.1:0-6952 GCA_964632495.1 uncultured Rhodobacterales bacterium | reverse complement strand
AAATTCCTCAAGCAAATAGCTGAAATCATTTATTTTTCGAAGTATGCACCTGCCTGCCTAAACCGCTATGCGGACAAAACCGCCATTCGCTGCTCTTGCTAAACCCCTGTCATAACCGCGAGGGCCTCGGGTAGAAGGGGCGGAAAGCAGATTATCTCTGAACCAAGCGCCACGGTGCACCTAGCACTACAATTTGCGGTGCGTATCCGTCCGAAGTCGTCTGAATCCACTCAGGGAAATCGATACGTCCAAAGCCCATACCTTCCGAAACGACCGCCAGCCATGTCAGCTAAGTCGCACCGGTCCCGCAGATCCCGCCCTAGCTGAGCCAAAGTATCTGATGAGCGGCCAGTGAAACGTCGCTTCGCACCAGGAACGTCTCGCCAGAACGCAGATAACCTGTCCACCGCCGCTGCGCACATATCCCAGCAGGTGGGGGTTCTCGGTCGCAAACCGTTTGATCGCGTTTCCGGACAGTCCGGGGCCAGCACGCCGCGCCGCAATCAACTGCGTCATGCGCGCAAAGATTTGCCCGGCTATGGTCGTGGGGTCATGGCGCTCGGCATAAAGGTCATCGGGGCGCGTCGGGCGACCAACCCAGCGTTGATCCTTCGCGCGGCTCGGCTTTTCGCGGTAGGAGTGGTCGTTGAGCTGACCAACTTCGTCACCAAACGACAACAGCGGAATGCCCCCAGCGGAAAACGCTATCCCATACAGCAGGATCATCCGGTCGATCCCACCGGGATCACCGGCCTCGACACCGGTCAGCGAAGCCGTTGTTCCGCAGACTCTGCAATCGCCTGTCTTGGGGTTGTACTGAAACGGCTGCCTGCGGGCGAAACTGCTGTCGAACTGGTTCGTGTAAAGCAAATTCAGGAACAGCCGGTGATCATAGCCGAGAATATCCAGCTCGGCCGCGTCCTCATCGGCAAATGTCCAGCCGATGTCATCATGGCTACGCACGTAGTTTACCCATGCGCAATTTGGGTCGATGGGCTGGCGGCGGTCAATCGCTTGGTCGATCAATTCGACCTTGCGGGTCGCCAGCGCCTCCCAACTCTGCGCCATCAAAAGCGGGTTGTAGGAAATCGGGCATTCCTCGGTATCGATGTAGGACACGACCTCGTCGGGATGCACGATTGCCTCGGATTTGAACAAGAGGGACGGCGCGGCCATACGGCAGACGCAGTTGAATGCCCGCAGCAGAAGATGCGCCTCCGGCAGGCTTTCGCAGGGGGTGCCCAGGCGTTTCCAGATGAAGGCAACGGCGTCCATGCGGATCAGGTCGACACCCTGATTGGCCAGCGACAGCATTTCGCCAGCCATGGCACAGAACACAGCCGGGTTGGAATAATTCAGATCCCATTGGAATGAGTGGAAGGTGGACCAGATCCAGCGACCATCCTCCATCTGGATAAATGCGCCGGGGTGGTCGTCGGGGAACCCTTCCCGCACAGTACGCTCGAACGCGTCCGGCATCCGTCTGTCTTCGAAAATCCAGTAGTAGTCCGAATATTCCGGGTCGCCCTCACCCGCCTTCACCGCCCATTCATGTTCGTTAGAGGTGTGGTTGAACACGAAATCCACGACCAGCGAAATACCTGCCTCGCACAGGTCCGCCATCGTGCCCAAATCTGACCGCACATCGCGATAACTCGACACGGCATATGTCTGACGTCAGCGCCCGTTGGACAGATTTGAGGATTTGAATAAGGACGGCATCATCGAGTCTGGGAAAAAGTTCTTCGCATTCGCGACGATCCCGCGAAGTTCGGCTTCGGTCCAGCGGCTTGCCGCACCGTCCAGTATGGGGCCGATTTCGCCGTGAAACGGCAAATGCGACAAGGCCGAGACTTCGTGACAAGCGATGCAGTTCCCTGCTCCCTTGTTCATCAAGATAGCGCCCTCGTCGGCGTTTCCGGCAACACCGCTCAGCGATGTTTCTACTGCGCCGTCATTGTAGACAACATCAGTAGGCGCAATTTCGGCAGCTTGCGCAGAAAACGCAAATCCGCAGAACGCGACCGAAGCAATTGAAATCAGTTTTGTCATGAGCCCTCCCTAAGCATCATGTGTCTTTGGAACACTAGCGCACACATTCCGCGGCACGCAACAACAAATTCAAAAAGCTGAATTTCTTCGCCGCGACGCAGCGATCAATCAAATGATCCATTGTTACGTTCCTGAATGCGACGGGCGTGGTAGCGCTGGAAATCCTCACCGTCATCAAGAAGATAACGCTTCTCGGCGACCCAGGTCAGCATGTCCAAAGTGGTGCCCTTTCCGAACGCGCCCGGCATCGAAGCGACAGCCACCTGAGGTGCCGATTGGTCTGCTCCAACCTCTTCCGGCATAAACATCATCATCGGCGTGAACAGAATCCCCCATTTCCGCGCCATATCTTTTTCCGCCAGAATTTCGCCGTCGAAGTCGGTCACTTCGATGTCGCCGTGCAGGTTCAACTGCACCACAAAATAGTTATCCCCGAACATCTTGGTGATCGCCTCGTCCGGAAAAACCTCGTTGTGCATCTTGGTGCAATAGATGCAGCCCCGCTGTTCGAACATCAGCAACAGACGCTTGCCCTCGGCGTTGGCCTCGGCCAAATCCTCGCTCAAATCCTTGAACGTGTCGCGCATCCACGGCGCTTTGTGCAGGCCATCGTCACCCAGTTCTGCCGCCTCGACGCTGAACGCCATGACCAGTGCCACCAGTGTCAGAAAAATCCGTCTCATCTTGTCCTCCTTCGCCTAAGGCGCGTTAGCCGATGTTCATAAAGACCGGAAAGGTCTCTAGCATCCATTGGGCAATATGATTGATCGTATTCGTCGCAATCAGCACGCCAAAGACAATCAGCATCACACCCATGATTTTCTCAACCGTCCCCAAATGCCGCCGGAACCGCCCCATGAAGGCCATGAACGGGCCGATAAACAAGGCCGCCACCACAAACGGCAAGGTCATCCCCAACCCGTAAGCAAACAACAACGTCGCCCCCTGCATCGCCGAGTCCTGCCCACCCGCCATAAACAGGATCGCCGCCAAAACCGGCCCCACGCAAGGCGTCCAGCCAAAGGCAAAGGCCAACCCGATCACAAAGGCTCCCAACAGACTGACATTCGACGTCTCGCCCGCATCGGCCCGGAACTGGCGGTACAGAATGCCAATCCGCACAACGCCCAAAAAGTGCAAACCCATGGCAATGATGATCGCCGCCGCCACCCACCTCAGGATGTCGAAATAATCGCGCACCATCTGCCCAAAGGCCGTAGCCGTGGCTCCAAGCCCCATAAACACGGTGATGACACCCAACGAAAACAGGATCGCCGCCAGAAAAGCGCGCCGCCGCACAGCCCCCGTCACAGGCGCATCCGCCGAGATTTGGTTCATGCCAACACCTGCCAGATAGCTTAGGTAAAACGGCACAATCGGCAAAATACAGGGCGACAGAAACGAAATCAGCCCAGCCACAAATGCTCCGAAAAACGTAACGTCGAACATGGGATGGAGGCCTTCATCGTTGAAGTATTCAAAAATCAGGATATGTTCGGAAGGAATATTCGTCAATCAGGTGACGTTTTGAACTGGCTTCTAAGATGTCTTGCCACGGCTCTGATCGTGGCCCCAATCGGCGCTTTCGCCGAAACGCGCCTGCTTATGGCCGAAGAAACGGGCTGTGTCTGGTGCGAGCGCTGGAATCAAGAAATCGCGCACATTTACCCCAAGACATCCGAAGGCAAAACGGCCCCCCTGCAACGCTTTGACCTTCACGGCGAAACTCCCGAAAACGTGACATTCAAAACGGGTGTCAGATTTACACCGACGTTTATACTGGTAAAAGACGGAATTGAGGTTGGTCGCATCGAAGGCTATCCCGGAGAAGACTTTTTCTGGGGCTTGCTGAACATCATGTTCGAACAGGCCGACATCTCTTTGGACACAACAGGCTGACCCATGACTCTGGAAACCACACCTAAACCACCGCGCCCGTCACGCCTGCCTGTGTTCGACGCAAACATGTGTGCCGACGACATGGAAAAGATGGTCAAGAACGCGCAAGACGCGTCCAACTTCCTGAAAGCGATCAGCCACGAAGGCCGCTTGATGATCCTGTGCCATCTGGCCTCGGGCGAAAAATCCGTCACGGAACTGGAAGACCTTTTGTCGGCCCGCCAGGCGGCCGTATCCCAACAACTGACCCGCCTGCGCCTTGAAGGACTGGTCACACCGCGCCGCGAAGGCAAAGCGATCTACTACAGCCTGACAGACGACAGACCCCGGCAAATCATCGAAGTGGTCTACGACCTTTTCTGCCGGTCTGCCGACGACTGACCAAACCGCAAAGCAACGATCAACTTGGGAGGGGAGGACCAGATGATCGATCTGATTGGCGAAGCCAATACCGCCGCCCTGATCGGTCTGATCGGCGGCATCGCCCTTGGACTGGCCGCAAGGATCGGACGCTTTTGCACCTTGGGTGCCATCGAAGACGTGCTTTATTCCTCGGATGATCGCCGGATGCGCATGTGGGCGCTGGCCATTGGCGTGTCGATCATCGGAACGCACACAGCCATGGCCACAGGCCTGTTCGACATTGGCCAGACGGCCTACCTCGACCGCGTCTGGAACCCCATCGCCACAATCATCGGAGGCTTGATGTTCGGCTACGGCATGGCCTTGTCCGGCAACTGCGGCTACGGCGCATTGGCCCGATTGGGGGGCGGAGACCTTAGGTCCTTTGTCATCGTCCTTGTCATGGGCCTGTCCGCCGCCATGGTCCTGTCTGGCCCTCTGGCCCATACCCGCGTCTGGCTTTTTCCTGTCGAAACCCAAACCACTACTCCGCAAGGGTTTAGCCAACTGGCCACAGGCTGGGGAATACCTCCCCTGGCAACCGGTATTGTCATCGGAGGGGCGTTGATCGCCTTAGCCTTGACCAGTCGCCAAATGCGACAGTCCTTCACGCATGTGTTCTGGGGCATCATCGTGGGGTTGGCCATCCTGACCGGCTGGCTTGGCACCTACTGGATCGCAGGAATTGGCTTTGGCACGGAACCCATTGAAACACATACATTCTCTGCCCCAATCGGCGACACGATCTATTACAGCATGACAGCCTCGGGCACAGCCTTGTCCTTCGGCGTTGGATCCGTTCTGGGCGTGGTACTGGGCGCCTGCCTTGGCTCATACTCTAAAGGCCACTTCCGTTGGGAAGCCTGCGAAGACCCCCGCGAACTGCGCCGTCAAATCTTCGGAGCCGCCATCATGGGCGTCGGCGCAGTCCTGGCGGTCGGGTGCAGCGTCGGACAGGGGATTTCAGCCTTTTCCGTCCTCGCCTTCAGCGCCCCGATCACCTTCGCCGCAATCTTCGCCGGAGCCGCCATTGGTTTGCGCCAACTCATCACCGGATTTGCGCCTGCGAACTAGCTTTTGCCTCGTAAAATTAAGTGTTCGATCAACTTAAGATACTGAACACACTCATCAAACCAAAGCTTGATGACAGGCTTGACCTGCATCAATGCGACGACACCAAGCGCCGCTAACCTCGTATCACTGGCCCAGGAACAAGCATTCACCCAAACCAGACAGGTTGGCCCGAACTCTCAACCAACTCTGGCGGTGATTGACATCCCTCCCAACGGACCTGTGCCAAACGACTTTCAAGTCACCGCTCAATCACCCGGCGCGTCCTTTTTTCACGCGCGAACGACAGGTAAAACCCACACGCGGGCAGCGGCATCCGACCGCACCTGTGACACGCTTTGCGACTTCGGGCTGGACCGCCCCAATCGAAACCGATAAGTGCCGCCCAAACCACCCCGGAGACATCAATGGACCTTCGCAATATCGCGATCATCGCGCACGTCGACCATGGCAAAACCACACTCGTGGATGCCATGCTCGCCCAATCCGGCACCTTCCGCGAAGGTCAGGCCGTGTCCGAGCGTGCGATGGACAGCAACGACCTGGAACGCGAACGCGGGATCACCATCCTGGCCAAGGCGACAAGCGTCGAATGGAAAGGCACGCGCATCAACATCGTTGATACACCGGGCCACGCCGATTTCGGAGGCGAGGTGGAACGCATCCTGTCCATGGTCGACGGCGTTGTCCTTTTGGTGGACGCTGCCGAAGGCCCGATGCCGCAAACCAAATTCGTCACCTCCAAAGCCCTCGCCCTTGGCCTGCGCCCCATTGTCGTCCTGAACAAAGTCGACAAACCCGACGCCGAACCAGACCGCGCGCTGGACGAAGTGTTTGACCTCTTCGCCGCACTTGACGCCAACGAAGAACAACTGGACTTCCCGCATCTTTACGCCTCGGGCCGCTCGGGTTGGGCGGATGCCGAAGAAAACGGTCCGCAAAAAGATCTGTCGGCCTTGTTCAACCTTGTCGTCAACCACGTCCCTGCCCCGCGCCAAATCGCGGCGGTTGATGATGATTTCCAAATGCTGGCCACCACCCTTTCCGCCGACCCCTTTGTCGGTCGTGTCCTGACGGGCCGCGTTGAAAGCGGCCAGATCAAGGTCGGGGCCACCGTGCAGGCCCTCACGCGTGTGGGCCAAAAGATCGAACAATTCCGCGTCACCCGCATTCAGGCCTTCCGGGGCCTTGGCCAACAAGACATCGAAAACGCCACCGCAGGCGATATCGTTTCGCTGGCCGGCATGACCAAAGCCACCGTGTCCGACACGATCTGCGCACTGGCCATCGACACGCCCTTGGAATCCGATCCAATCGATCCGCCCACCATCAGCGTCACCTTCGGTATCAACGACAGCCCCCTTGCAGGCCGCGACGGTAAAAAGGTGCAATCCCGCGTCATCCGCGAACGTCTGATGAAAGAGGCCGAAGGCAACGTCGCCATCAAGGTCGAAGACACACCCGGCGGCGAAGCCTTTGTGGTGTCAGGCCGGGGCGAACACCAAATGGGCGTCTTGATCGAAAACAT
>CAZWDS010000122.1:0-6980 GCA_964632495.1 uncultured Rhodobacterales bacterium | reverse complement strand
ATGGAAAAATTTAAGTCGGTCGCGTTGCTGGTGGATGGGGATAATATTCCGGTAAAGTTCGCAGATCAGATTCAAGAGAAAGCCGCGGGTCTTGGTGACATCAAAACAAGCCGCGTATACGCTCTTGCTCCCAAAATTGAATGCTGGTCGAAGGCCATAGCCTTTTCTCCGATAACCGTGAAGAAAGGTAAAGACAGCGCAGATTTCGCACTGTCATTTGACGCGCTAATTCTCGCTCTTGAGGGAGATCACGATGCTTTTGTGATTGCTTCATCTGACAATCATTTCTTTCACATAGCCACTCGTTTGAAAGAGATGAAATTGCCAGTCCTTGGTCTTGGCGGCTCTCAGCCGTCGCAGCGGTTCAAGTCGGCTTGTCGTGACTTTGACCGCCTGGGATCCGAAGACACCACAAAAAAAACCATAGGTCTGGTAAGAGCTGTTTTTGCCAAAAAAGAAACGGCGTCACCTGGCATCTTGCATAACGAGATCAACTCGCTTGTTCGCAAGCAAGACCCAACTTTCGAGATTGGTGCGACGGATTTCAAGGGATGGCCCAAATTCTTTAGAAAGCATCAAGACCAATTTACTGTCACCGGAAAAGGATCAAAAAAAACTGTGCGGCAAAATCAATAGCACTACAAACGGCGAACCACCCCCTTCCCCTCTCCCCTCAAATCATCCACACCCATCCTCATGTCCGACCCGATCAACCGCACTGGCCTGCGTGACCGCTTTTGGGAGCGTGTGCCGCTGAAGAACCTCACTCCCCGCGAGTGGGAGGCGCTTTGTGACGGCTGTGGGCGGTGTTGTCTGAACAAGCTGGAAGACCCGGACACGGGCGAGGTTGCCTTTACCCGCGTCGCCTGCCGCTTGCTGGATGACGAAACCTGTCGTTGTGGTCAGTATGATATCCGCAAGCAGATCGTGCCCGAATGCGTGGTGCTGACGCCGAAAAACATCGCCGATATCGCCTATTGGATGCCCGAAACCTGCGCTTACCGGCTGCTGTTCGACGGTAAACCGTTGTATGACTGGCATCCTTTGATCTCGGGTACGGCGGACTCCGTGCATGAGGCGGGGATTTCGGTGCAAGGCTGGACGGTGCCCGAATTCGAAGTCCCCGAAGACGAATGGGAAGAGCACATCATCGACGGATAAATCCGTTTGATATGGCATGACAGCGCGTCGCGGGGCATGATTGGGACATGCGTATCCTTCTTTCTCTTGCCGCCCTCGTCGTTCTGTCCGCCTGCGCCACGCTGTCGGAAGATCAATGCCGCCTTGATAATTGGTACGAGGTTGGCGTTCAGGACGGGGCCAAGGGACGGCCCGCTGATTTCATTCTTCAACACGCCAAAGCCTGCAATCAGTTCGGAATCGCGCCAAAGGCTGGCCCTTGGCGCGAAGGGCGCACCGAAGGTCTGAAGCAGTATTGCACAGCATCAAACGCTTATAGCGTCGGACGGCGCGGGCAACGTCTTGCTCCGGTCTGTACCGGCGACAATCTTGAACGCCTGCAAACCGCGAATGAACGCGGGTTGCAGTGGCATGACATTCAACGCCGGATACGCGACGCCGAAAGCCAGATTGCATCGATCAATTCTGATCTCGCGGAATTGGCGGCAGATGCGCCGGGCCGTGCGTCGCTGATCTCTCGCAGAAGTTTCTTGCGGCTAGAGATTCTGCGCTTGCGCGCCCGTCAGGCGCGCTTTCAGTACTGACCTTGCCAAAGATCAAAGCATTTCGCGCTAGCCGGTCTTGCAGACCAACTGCCGCGCGTCCCTTTTTGCTTTGCAAAAGAGCGACGTTGGTACGGGCGGCCGGACTTGAACCGGCACGGGCTTTCGCCCCAAAGATTTTAAGTCTCATGCGTCTACCATTCCGCCACGCCCGCGTGTCCCCGTAATTAGGCCGCAGATGCCGCCCGGGCAAGCCTCAAAGATCACGTCCGTCTGGATCTGTCAGATATTGGCGCTCGGACAGCCACGGATTAAGCGCCAGCGCCTCGCGCAGAACACGTTGTGCATCTTCGTCGCGTTTCAACCCAATCAATGTCAGCGCCTTGCCCGCAATGGCCGCCACATGACGCGGGCTGCGATCAATGGCAAGATCCAGATCGATCAGGGCGGTTTCGTAGTCTTCTTTCAGAAAATTCACGAATGCGCGTTGATTGTAGCCTTCCGCGTAATCCGGGCAGTATTCCGTCAGCGCATCAAAAGCATCCAAAGCCGAAGCGAAATCATACCCCGACCGCGCCGCCATCCCGCGATCCAGCAGCTTTTGCGCTTCGGCGTCCGGCGCCGTGGCCCAAAGCTCCCACAACTGGTTCGAAATCACCCGTGCCGCCCGTTCATTTGGAGCCACCTTGACCTTGGACAAAAGCTGACCTTCGGCCACGCTGATATCCGGGGCCGGCGGACAGGCCCCCATAGCGGGCGTGGCAAACAGGAACAGTAAGACAACGAAGCGTTTCATTGCCCTACTACGACGCGCGATCCGCTTGGTCGTCAAGACCCTGACGCTTAAATGAAGCCGGAACCGCCACAGGCGTAAAAATTCCCCAGATGCCCGCAGGTCTTCCGACCATCGGACCAAGTGACAGGCCGAACGGTCTTTGGCAAACGAGACGATTTTTCAAGATGGCCACAGGCGCGCCAATCTCTCAGAACATTCGGCGGTCGCTCTGACAAAACAGGTCTTATCATGTCCGTTCCCCTTACGTGGCGTCCCTTTGACCCTGATCAATTCTCGTTTCTCATGCAAGCAGGCCGTCATCATCAACCAAGACGCGCTAAAGCCCTTGACCTTTCCTGCATACCCCTGTCCGCTGGACCCATGTTTCCGATCCGAGATCACAACCCGTCAAACCGCACCCCCATCATCACTTGGGCGCTGATCGGACTAAATGTGCTGATTTTCCTCAGCTATTACCACCTGTTCTCGAACGACCGCGCGATTGCGCAGTTTTTCTTCGATTGGGGCCTTGTACCCGCCTACGAACGGCCCGGAGCCTACGTCACTTCGATGTTCCTGCATGGTGGCATTATGCATTTGGCGGGCAATATGCTGTTTCTCTATGTTTTCGGCGACAACATGGAAGATCAGATGGGCCACTTGGGCTTTTTCGGGTTCTACATGATCGGTGGCGTCGCAGCAGCTTGGGCGCAAAACATCTCGGACCCAATGAGCACGGTGCCAATGGTGGGGGCTTCGGGCGCGATTGCGGGCGTTATGGGGGGGTATCTGTTGATGTTCCCAAAAGCACGCGTGGACATCCTGATTTTCATTGTGATCTTCGTGCGGATCATTCCTGTTCCGGCCTATATTGTGCTGGGCGCTTGGTTTGCCTTGCAGGTTGTGCAGGGCTGGGCGACGCCATCAGACATGGGCGGCGTGGCCCATTGGGCGCATGCGGGCGGCTTTGTGGCCGGTGTGATCCTGACTTTGCCGCTTTGGATGAAACGGGGCGGCTCGGTCTTCTGGCGGCGTACCGAAGGCCATCCGCCGCACCCCGAAGCTACCTATCGCATGCGGCGGACGTCTGTTCCGCAGGTCAAACGCTAAGTGCGGAAACTGGCCCGGATCAGCGACCAGCGTTTGCGAAACTCGCTTTCAGCCAAACTGCCATCTGCCACACGTCTTGGCTCGGTCGCGGCATGTGTCAAAATCGCCTTAGCCCGCCATCCCGCAACGGCCGCTGCGCGACCCGCCCCGGTCAAACGCACAGACTTCAGCTTCGAAAGCCCCTCTTCCGCCAAAGCCTGAATGGCATCCGCGCGGCCATCCACCACTGGTTTGCGACCCCGCGCTTCCAATTCGGGCACGGCCAGAAACAAATTCGCCAAAGCGCTGGCCCATCCCAAATCCCGAAACGCCTGTTCGTCAGAGCCGCCCAAACCCCGGGCCGCCGTCCACATCAAACCACCACCCGTGGCATCAAGATATTCGCTGAAATGCCTCGCGTCCTCAAAAGCATCGGTATACAAATCCCAGCGACGGGCCTGCACCAGCTTGTCCAGAATGACCGCGCCTTCGCCGTCCAGAACCTTCGCCAAGGGCGTCGTAACCTCGTGCTTGCGCACCGCTTGATCCGCGCCAATCTCTTCCAATGCGTCCCGCCACCATTGCAAGCGCATCTCGCCAATCATCGGTTCAGAGGCCACCCAAGGTGCGCGGACCACTTCCACGTTGAACGCGTAAATCGGCAACAGAACCTCGCGCGCGGCCACCGGCACAGCCATAAGAGCCGCAAACCTGTCCGGATCGCCCTTGGCCACTAGATCAAAGCAGGCCTGCAAGCTCATTCAGGGCGCACCACGAACAGGCTATAGGCGATCTGGTCCTTGTTTTCCTGCCAAAGCGCGATTTCCCGTTCAGTCTGTTCGATCACCTTGGCCAGTGCGGGATGTGGATTGTCAGCCTTCAGCATCTCGATCCGTTTGGCCTGCGGGCCATAATAGGCCTCCCAACCTTCGCCAATGATCCAGCGCTGGTCCTCGATCCGCCAACCGTCTTTAGCCAACATCTCTTCCAAGTCGGATAAGCCGCGAATATCGCCCTCACCATCCCAAAAGGCTGTGACACCGTCACTGGGCGGTTCGGTGACAAAGGCCGGTTCGCTGAACGCAACCGCGCCGTCCGGGGTCAGATGATCCCGCCACGCGCCCAGCACGGTCAAGAAGCCTTTGAAGTAAGCCGCGCCCGCACACCAGATCAGATCGTAGCGGTCGAACAACTGCGTGTAATCCCCCTCGCGTGCCACCACGCGGGTCCCGAAGGATGCGCAGCGCGTTCGGACGTCTTCGACAAAATGCGATTGCAGATCAACGGCATCTATCCGGGCGTCGGGCCGCGCTTCGGCCAGTGTGACCGTATCCGCACCGGGGCCAGACGCCGCATCCAGAATGCGTGCATCTTCAGGCGTGCCTGCCACCTTAAGCGCCCAATGCACGTCAGCGGGCAACCCCGGCCCTTCGCGCGACAAATCCCGGTGCACCGTGAAAAACGCCTGAGACGGGGTCATTCCGCCGCCTCGGCCACATCATTGCCGCGCAGAAGCTTCCAGTTTACCGCGTCCAACAACGCCTCGAACGACGCATCCACGATATTGGCCGACACACCCACGGTCGACCAGAACCGCCCCCGGTCATCGGCAAAATCGATGATGACCCGCGTCACCGCCTCGGTCCCGCCATGGGTGATGCGCACTTTGAAGTCGGTCAGGCGCACGTCCTCGATCTTGGACTGATGCGGCCCCAGATCGGACTTCAGCGCCTGCCAGAGCGCATTCACCGGGCCATCATCTTGCATGTCAAAGGCGTGTTCGTTCTTGTAAAACGTGGTCTTCGAGCCGGCATCCGTGGACAGGGTCACCACCGCTTCGGACTCAACCACGGTTTCGCCTTTCGCGTTGCGGCGCCGTTCCGAGATCACGCGGTAGCGCTCGACGTCAAAGAACCGCGGCGCCAAACCCATCTCGACGCGGGCCAACAATTCGAAACTCGCCTGCGCAGAATCGTAAGCATAGCCCTTGGCTTCCTTGTCTTTCACCACGTCCAGAATACGCGCCAGTGCCGGATCGCCTTTCTCTGCCTCAAGCCCCATCTCGGTCAGCCGTCGGATCAAGTTCGACTGACCCGCCTGGTTCGACATTGGCACGATGCGTGCATTGCCAACACTGGCTGGATCCACATGTTCATAGGTTGTCGGGTCCTTGATGATTGCGCTGGCATGCAGCCCCGCCTTATGCGCAAAGGCCGACCCACCCACGTAAGGGGCCGGGCGATGCGGCACGCGGTTCAGAATGTCGTCCAGCATCCGCGATGTGCGCGTGAGGCCCGCAAGCGCCTCTTTCGTGATCCCGGTCTCGTATCGGCTGGCATAGGGCTCTTTCAGCAAAAGCGTCGGGATAATCGTGGTCAGGTTCGCATTGCCGCAACGCTCGCCCAGCCCGTTCAGCGTCCCTTGAATCTGGCGCGCGCCCGCATCGACTGCCGCCAGCGTACAGGCCACCGCATTGCCGGTGTCGTCGTGGGTATGGATGCCGAGGTGATCCCCGGGGATGCCGGAGGCAATGACTTTCGCTGTGATTTCAGCAACTTCATGTGGAAGCGTCCCGCCATTGGTGTCACACAAAACGATCCAGCGGGTCCCGGCATCAAAGGCGGCCTTCAGGCAGGACAGCGCATAGTCGGGATTGGATTTATAGCCATCGAAGAAGTGCTCGGCATCGTACAATGCCTCGCGCCCTTCGGCCACGATATGGGCAAAGCTGTCGGCGAGGTTCTGACGGTTTTCTTCCAGCGTGATGCCAAGGGCGGTGGTGACGTGAAACTCGTGGGACTTGCCGACCAGACAGACCGCCTCGGTGCCTGCGTTCAGCACAGCCGCCAAAACATCGTCGTTGGCGGCCGAGCGGCCCGATCTCTTGGTCATCCCAAACGCCGTGAAGGTTGCGCGAGTCTTCGGCTTGGCTTCAAAAAACGCGCTGTCGGTCGGGTTGGCCCCGGGCCAGCCGCCTTCGATATAATCCACGCCCAGATCGTCGAGGGCTTGGGCGATCTGGAATTTATCCTCGGTCGAAAACTGCACGCCCTGGGTTTGTTGCCCGTCGCGGAGGGTCGTGTCGAAGAGGGTGAGGTGTTCTTTGGTCATTTGTCCATCTCCGAGTATCGATCAAAGGGCAGCGCCCGGCACGTAGGGGGGGCGCAGAAGCGCCCGCCCTGGGGGGCGGGTCGGGCGCTTCATTTAAGAGCATCCAATTTGGAGGTGTCTACATCATTGGTGTCCAGAGACGCTGTGCCGTTGTTAATTCCGTTTTCGGACCGTGAGGAACGCAACTCAATCCCTAGCTTCGCACTTTCTTTTTTTAGCCGGTCTGCATTATCCCAGTCATTTAAGCGTCTGTAAGCAAGCCAGCGATGAACAAAAGAAAGAACACTATTTTTTACTTCCTCAGAAATGCCACCCCATCCGAC
>CAZWDS010000121.1:0-7167 GCA_964632495.1 uncultured Rhodobacterales bacterium | reverse complement strand
CTTGCCCGACCCGGTCACGCCCACAACCAGCACAACTTGCGGCTTTTTGGGGTAAATCGGCAGGGGCCGCGCCACGGGTTCCATCACCTGCGCGACCTCTTCGGCCAACACCTCTTTGATCTCGCGCGCCGACATCATCTTGCCATAGCGCCCCTCCGCCATGTTCGAGGTCACACGCAACGCGATGTCGACCCCCATGTCCGAGGTGATCAGCAGCTCTTCCAACTGCTCCAACATGTCGTCGTCCAGCGCCCGGCGTGGCTCCGACGTGCGCCCCATCAAACGTCCGAGAATGCCCGGTTTCTTGGCAGGCGCTGCACTTTCCTCAAGATCGGGGGCAACGGCCTCGATCTTTGGCATCTCAACCGGTTCTGCTCGTGGCTCCGGCTCGGGCGTGGGTTCCGGTTCCAGCACGGGCTCAGGTTCGGGCTGAACCGCCGCAACAGGCGCGAACTCCGGCGTTGGCAACGGCTCCGGGATAGGGGGGGGCGCCGGTGCCACCGTGGCCGTGGGCAAGGGCGGCGGAAAAACAGGCTCAGGCTCAGGCTCCGGCTCAGGCTCAGGCTCAGGCTCAGGCTCAGGCTCAGGCAAAATGTCTGGGGCCGTGTCTGACGCAAGCGCTATTTCAGGTTCGGGGTCTGGTTCAGGGACCGGGGGCACTGGGGGCTCGGGGTCCGAGACCGTTTCGGGGACGGTTTCCGCCGTTTCGGCTGGGCCCGCATCCACTTCGCCGCCGTCTTCAACAATAGCGTCCAGCCCTTCGTCAATCTTGGACGAAGACTTGAACAGCCGCTCTTTCAGTTTCGAGAAGAATGCCATGCCATCCACCTAATCCCAGCACGCGCCAGATGGAAGCCCACAAAGCCACTCTGGCCAAGGCCGCGTCCGCGTGCCAAACATCCCCATGCGCTATGTCTTTCTCCTTGTCCTTGCCCTGACCTCGCTGCCCGCCTTGGCCCAAGAACGCCCCGTTCTGCCCGAGGAATTCGAGCGTTTGGTCACCGGGTCTACCCTGCTTTACCGCAACGATCAGCGCGAACACGGGGCCGAGGAATACCTAGAAGACCGCCGCGTCCGTTGGTCGTTTCTCGATGGGGAGTGCACCGAGGGCTATTGGTACCCGAAAGGGCCGCAGGTTTGTTTTGTCTATGATGACTATCCGAACGAGCAATGCTGGCAGTTTTATCAGGATCGGGGCCGTCTGATTGCCCGGTTCGAGGATCTGGCGTCCGGCACCGAGTTATACGAAACCAGTCGCCGGGACGGGCCTTTGTACTGTGTGGGACCGGAAGTCGGGGTCTAGGGGTCGCTTATGATCCGTTCTTGTCGACTTTGACGCGTCCGTCTTTAAATTCGATCTCAAGCGTGTTCGCGTTCCGAGCAGTCGCGACATCCGTCACCACCTGATCTTCGCCCCGGACCACCGCATAGCCGCGTGCCAAGGTCGCCTGATACCCAAGGGTGCGGCGCATGCGATCAAGGGCGTCCAAGCGCTCGGACAGGGCCTTCAGACGGGATTGGACCGTGGCATCCAAACGGGGCGACAGGCGATCCAGCGTGTCTTTGCGGCGGCGCGCGTCCTCGGTCAGACGGGCGGGTCTTAGGCGCAGGCTGACGGCTTGCAAGCGTTCGCCTTTGCGATCCACGGCCCGTTTTAATCCGCCGCCAAGCCGCGCGCCTTGTTGCGTCAGCCGCTCCCCTTCTCTTTCCAAACGGGCGTTCAGCACACCCGGGCGCAAACCTGCGGCCAGTTGCAGCAAAACCGCGCGTTTGCGTTCCGCCATCAGATGCAACGCGCGGGGCAGCGTTTCTGTGGCGCGGTCCAACCGTTGGATCGGGTCGGCCAAAAGGGCGTCGGGTTTCGGTAAAATGCGCACCAAGGCGGCGTGGCGCTGGCGGCGATCCTGAATGCTGCGTGTGACGGCGCGGGCCAGACGCGCATCCTGCGCTTCGACCCAGTTCACCAAGTCCATACGCACCGGCACCGCCATTTCGGCAGCCGCCGTGGGCGTGGGCGCACGTTGGTCGGCGGCATAGTCGATCAAGGTGGTATCCGTTTCGTGGCCCACAGCCGAAATCAGCGGAATCTCTGACGCCGCCGCCGCTCGTGCCACGATTTCTTCGTTGAAGCCCCAAAGGTCTTCGATCGACCCGCCGCCACGGGCAACGATCAGCAGATCAGGCCGTGGCAAAGAACCACCGGGCGTCAAAGCGTTGAACCCTTCAATGGCGCGGGTCACTTCGGGCGCACAAGCCTCGCCCTGCACCGCCACCGGCCAGATCAGCACTTTACGCGGGAACCTGTCGCGCAACCGGTGCAAAATATCCCGGATCACGGCGCCTTGAAGCGAGGTCACAACGCCAATGATCTCGGGCAGATAGGGCAAAGGCGTTTTTCGCCCTTCGTCAAACAACCCTTCAGCGGCCAGCTTTTTCTTCCGCCGCTCTAACATCGCCATCAGGGCACCCTCGCCCGCGATGGATATTTTCTGGACGTTCAAACCGAACTTTGACGAAAACCCCGACGCGGTCATCTTGCCTTCGACAACCACCTCCATGCCCTCTTCCGGCATCATCTCAAGCCCCGGCACCTGACCTTTCCACGTCATGCAGGACAGAACCGATTTGTCGTCTTTCAGATCGAAATAAAGATGCCCCGAACGCGCCAGAACCACGCGCCCCACCTCGCCCTTTACCCGCACCCAGCCCATTTCAGCTTCTAATAACTTGCGCACGGTGCCTGCGATCTCGCTGACCGAAAATTCGGGGGTGTTGTCGCCGGGGATGTCGTCGAAAAGGTCCATGGGGCCGCCTTGTGCTTCGCTTGGGGGGACCTTAGAACGCCCATCATCTGGTGTGAAGCGGAGAGGCCCCATGAATATCTTGATCCTTGGCGGCGGCGGGCGCGAACATGCCCTTGCATGGGCCGTCTTGCAGAACCCGAAATGTGACAAGCTTATTGTCGCTCCGGGCAATGCGGGAATCGCGGCGATTGCCGATTGCGCCTCTCTGGATATCAACGATGGCGCGACAGTGGTCGAGTTTTCAGAAAGCGAAGCGATTGATTTCGTGATCATAGGTCCCGAAGCGCCTTTGGCCGCAGGCGTGGCAGACGATTTGCGCAGCGCAGGGTTTAGCGTCTTTGGGCCTTCTAAGGCAGCAGCACGGCTGGAAGCCTCGAAACGCTTCACAAAAGAAGTGTGCAATGCAGCAGGTGCCCCCACAGCGGGCTGGGCGCGATTTACCGAGGCGGGACCGGCGAAAGATTATCTGGCCAAGGTGGGCGCACCTATTGTTGTGAAAGCCGACGGGTTGGCAGCAGGCAAAGGCGTGATCGTCGCGATGACGCTGGCCGAAGCGGAAGCCGCCGTGGACGACATGCTGGGCGGTGCCTTTGGAGACGCTGGTGCAGAGGTGGTGATTGAAGAGTTTATGGACGGCGAAGAAGCCTCGCTGTTCGTGCTTTGCGACGGTCTTGATGCCTTGGTCGTGGGCACGGCGCAGGATCACAAACGGATTGGTGAAGGAGACACGGGCCCAAACACCGGCGGCATGGGGGCCTATGCGCCTGCGCCGATCCTGAACGAAAGCACCGTGGCGCGAACGATGACCGAAATCGTGCACCCGACGCTGGCCGAAATGGTCAAGCGCGGCGCGCCATATCAAGGCGTGCTTTACGTCGGACTGATGATCAAAGGCGGCGCGCCCCGGTTGGTGGAATACAACGTGCGCTTTGGTGATCCGGAAACCCAGCCCTTGATGATGCGCCTTGGCGCACAGGCCCTTGATCTGATGCAAGCGGCCGCCGAGGGGCGTTTGAGCGAGGCATGGGTGAATTGGGCCGACGATCATGCCATGACGGTGGTTCTGGCGGCCAAGGGCTATCCCGGCACTTATGAAAAGGGCTCGGTCATCTCGGGGCTGGAGGCTCTGCCGTCGAACTCAAGCCAGATGATGTTCCACGCAGGCACGTCACTGAAGGACGGCAAGATCGTGGCGAGCGGCGGTCGGGTTTTGAACGCAACCGCGCGCGGTGCGACCCTGCAAGAAGCCCGCGACAACGCCTATGCTTTGATCGATGCGGTGGAATGGCCCGAGGGTATACACCGGCGCGATATCGGCTGGCGGGCTTTGTCAGAAGACTGACCCAGAGGACGCAACCCTATTGAAATTGCTTTCGAGCGTTTGTTCCCCTACCCTGCACCTGAACTTGGACGGAGGTTCTATGGCCATTGTGGCATCCCTTCGGGCCTTCTTCAGCTGAACGTGCTGACTGGCCCAAGACCATGACACCGCACAGCCCTGCGCTTTGCGGCCCCGATCCCATGTTCAAGGCACCGCACCCATGACTAAAGAAACCTACGCCGACCTCGGCTGGACCCGGCACTTTGCCGATCAAGCCGATGCAGACTCCCTTCGCCCCTTTCGCGTCAGCAAAGTGCACCGCAACGCCGTGACAGCCATCCGTCCTGACGACGAAGTCCGGCTTACTGTTCCAGAGGACATCGGCCCACTTGCTGTCGGGGATTGGGTCACAGCCGCCGACGGGCAGATCACCCATGTCTTTGATCGGCACACAACATTGGAACGACGCGCCCCCGGCGAGGACGCCCGCAGGCAACTGATCGCCGCCAATGTGGACACGATGGGGATCGTGTCCTCCTGCAACGCCGACTTCAATGAACGCCGGCTGGAGCGTTACCTGATCCTGGCGTCCGACGCAGGCTGTCTGCCGCTGGTGATCCTGACCAAAGCTGACCAAACCGAGGCCCCGTCCGATTATACCCGCCGCGCCGAAGCTCTCTCGCCCCTGATCACGGCAATTGCCATCGACGCGACCGACCCTTTGGAGATTAACCGTCTGCACCCCTGGTGTCGCGCCGGGGACACCCTTGCGCTTGTCGGATCCTCCGGGGTCGGAAAAACGACCATCCGCAACGCCCTGACCGGTGAAGATGCCGAGACCCAAGACATCCGTGAAGACGACGCCCGAGGTCGCCACACGACAACATCCCGCGCCCTTGTGCGCACTGAAGCCGGAGGATGGCTGATCGACACGCCCGGTATGCGGGCCTTGCGGTTGTTCGACGTCTCGGACGGGCTGGACGCCGTTTTCGCCGACATCGAAGAGCTGACCCAAACCTGTCGCTTCAACGATTGCGCCCATGACACCGAACCCGGCTGCGCGGTGCAAGCCGCAATGTCACAAGGCGTACTGGACAGGGAACGATTTCAACGCTGGCAAAAACTGAAGGCCGAGGACCTTAGAAACTCGGAAACCATCGCCCAGTCTCGCGCACGTCAAAAAGGGTTCCAAAAACAAGTGAACAAAGCCATGGCGCACAAAAAGTCCGAAAAAAGAGACTAACTCACCGCCCTTTTCCGGCGTGCCGCCCTTTGGTTGACCTGCGGCCTTGCGTATTTGGAAAGAGATGAAACCCAAAATTTGAATTAAAGTGTCTTTCCTCTTGCCTAAAATACTTCGGGGGAGGCTCTGAAAGAGCCGAGGGCAGAGCCTTTATGAGCCATCGCGCGGGGTTGCGGAACAGGCTTGGCTCGCTTACATACCGCCAAACTGAAACCGAAGTCGGTCAAACGCGAGTTGCGCCTATGGAAAACGTTATTCTTATTGTCCATCTGATCCTGGCCCTGTGCCTGATCGGCGTGGTGCTGCTGCAGCGCTCGGAAGGCGGCGGTCTTGGCTTGGGCGGCGGCGGCGGCGGTGGCGGGCTGGTCAGCTCTCGCGGAGCTGCGACGGCGCTTGGCAAGGTGACTTGGGCCTTTGCGATTGCTTTCATCATCACGTCGCTCACGCTGACGATCATCGCGGCGCAAAAAGCCGGTGGCAATTCGGTTCTGGATCGTTTGGGCATCGAAACCCCCGTCACGGAAGAAGGCGATATCCCGTCGGGTGATCTGCTTTTGCCTCCGTCTGCGGGCGAAGGGGACGACGGCTTGCTGCCAAGGCTTGACGAATAGGGTAGCGACCCGATTTTAAACGAGGATTTCCGGGCGGCCTTGGGTCGCCCGATGTGTTTTTGACCACTAAACCTCGTGACCCCTGCGAAAAGATCGCAAGATATTGCGTTCTGCGCCTTGGCAAGCCTCCCCGAATCCTTTACGTGTCAAATCCCGTGATGCTGCGAATTTCGACACGGAAAATGGCAGCCCAGAGCAGCGCGTCGCGGGGGAATCCGACAAATGGCAAGGTTTGTGTTCATCACTGGTGGTGTGGTGTCGTCGCTTGGAAAAGGCTTAGCTTCGGCCGCTTTGGGCGCGTTGTTGCAGGCGCGCGGTTATTCGGTGCGTTTGCGGAAACTTGATCCTTATCTAAACGTCGACCCCGGCACGATGAGTCCATTTGAGCATGGCGAGGTCTTTGTCACCGATGATGGCGCCGAGACCGATCTGGACCTTGGCCACTATGAGCGCTTCACCGGCGTCCATGCGCGGGGCACGGATTCTGTGTCTTCCGGCCGGATCTACTCCAACGTTCTGGAAAAAGAGCGGCGCGGCGATTATCTGGGAAAGACCATTCAGGTGATCCCCCATGTGACAAATGAAATCAAAGACTTCATCTCAATCGGTGAGGATGAGGTGGATTTCATGCTGTGTGAAATCGGCGGCACCGTAGGCGATATCGAAGGCCTGCCGTTCTTCGAAGCCATCCGGCAGTTTTCCCAGGACAAGCCGCGGGGGCAATGCATTTTTATGCATCTCACATTGTTGCCATTTCTCGGGGCCAGCCGCGAGTTGAAGACCAAGCCGACGCAGCACTCGGTCAAGGAATTACGCTCGATCGGGTTGCAGCCGGATGTGCTGGTGTGTCGGTCGGAACATGAGATCCCCGAAAAGGAACGCGCAAAGATCGCGCTGTTCTGTAACGTCCGCCCCGAAGCGGTGATCCCCGCCTATGATCTGAAGTCGATCTATGAGGCGCCGTTAGCCTATCACGGCGTGGGTCTGGATCAGGCCGTGCTGGATGCCTTCCAGATTGCCCCTGCCCCGAAGCCCAATCTGGCGCGCTGGCACGATGTCAAAGACCGGCTGGACAATGCCGAGGGCGAGGTGAAGGTCGCGATTGTCGGCAAGTATACCCAGCTTGAGGATGCCTACAAATCCATCGCCGAAGCTCTGACCCATGGGGGCATGGCCAACCGGACGCGG
>CAZWDS010000120.1:0-7403 GCA_964632495.1 uncultured Rhodobacterales bacterium | reverse complement strand
GTGTAGGCCATGTCTTTCAATTGCTCGGACTGTTGTTCCAGAAGGGCCGTGCTGGCCTCAAGGGCGGCATTTGCCTCTGTTACCTCGGTCACATCATGCATGATTCCGACCAGAAACTTGTCGTCACCGTCCGTCAGACGGATTTTGCGGGTGATGGTGACCCGCGGTTCCGTCCCATTGCGAAAGACCGTTTCATAGGCTTCGTCGATCTCACCTTTTTCAAGAACTCTCAGGTCGCCCCCGTTGCATTCGACCGCCTGACGGTTTTTGAAAACATCGACATCGAGTTCGCCAATCAGATCAGCGCGTTTTACGTTAAACAGAGATTCGAACGCTGCGTTGACCCACACGTATCGCAAGTCTTCGCCCTTCACGAGAACGGGGTTGGGCAACATATCAAGGACTGCTGTCGGCAGGTAGGCGCGGTCTTCAAAAGGCATGAGGCATCATCCAAGTCGCTAAGATCATCGCCTCGAATTAAGCGACGCGAAGATGACGTTTTGGTTAGCTTGGAGGAGTGCTTTTACGTACATTTTTCCTTGCTTTGGCGCGATTCTGCTCTTATACGGCGCAGGTCCGCGCTGGCGGACTCTAAGAAAAGTTGACCTGAACTCTCTGGTGGGCGGTGCGACCGACCCGACACAGATGCCAGAGCTCTGAGGCGCCAAACATCTCTTGGGACAAACCCAAGGCAGCATAGGAGTAGATCAGATGGATCTGATCGCGGAACTGGAAGCCGAGCAAGTCGCCACGCTTGGCAAGGAAATTCCGGATTTCAAGGCGGGTGACACCATCCGTGTTGGATACAAGGTGACAGAAGGCACACGCACCCGTGTGCAAAATTACGAAGGTGTTTGCATTGCACGTAAGAACGGCGACGGCATTGCCGGATCGTTCACGGTGCGCAAGATTTCCTTCGGTGAAGGCGTGGAACGTGTGTTCCCGCTGCATTCCACAAACATCGACAGCATTGCCGTTGTGCGCCGTGGTCGCGTGCGCCGTGCCAAGCTGTATTATCTGCGTGCACGTCGTGGCAAATCGGCCCGGATCGCGGAAGACACGCATTACAAGCCCAAAGCGCAGGCCTGAGGAGCGACGTCATGAAAAAAGATACGCACCCCGAATACCACATCATCGACGTCAAAATGACGAACGGTGACGTTGTTCAAATGCGCTCGACCTGGGGCGCTGAAGGCGACCAGTTGTCGTTGGACATCGACCCATCCGTGCACCCGGCCTGGACCGGTGGCGGCACCCGCCTGATGGACACCGGCGGCCGGGTTTCGAAATTCAAGAAAAAGTACGAAGGTCTGGGGTTCTAAGACCCTTTTCCATCGAACGAACAGAAACGGCGCCCGATTGGGGCGCCGTTTTTTTGTGAGGGGCCAATGTCCGCATTGAGCCCATTTTACACTTTTTTATTGCCGTGAAAGACTGCCACCGTAATTTTCGTGGAAATTGATGGGTGAGGTTTGACCAATGGCTTGGTATCGAATTGCAATCGCTGACTATCCGGAACACCTGAGGAACGCCGAGTTTGCATCAGAGCCGGACAATCGTACGCCGAGAATTGTTGCGCTTGAAACAGGGCAGGTGTTCCATGATCTCAATGAAACCAACGCAGTAAATGTAGTTTATTACTTTGACGTAGAGCGTGATATTGAGTGTGGTGACTTCTTTTTCGAAGGTGTTACAGAAGCTCTGGCTTGGTGCAGCGAGGCGCTAAAAATCAACGACACCGCATTCCGCTTTTTAAACCCACCAACTATGCTTTCCGAATAGAATTACTTTCACTAAGCCAAAGGCAGCTTCGTCCGCATTGCGGCCGTTCCTTCTTGCCTAAGCTTAGTACTGGCACCCTTCGCGCAATCCGCTATTGTGCTCACGCAGAATAAATGCCGCGCGCGCGAAGGAGACCTCCCATGTCGTTGAATGGAAAAACCGCTGTTATTACCGGATCGAATTCCGGCATTGGCCTTGGCATTGCCTGGGAAATGGCGAAGGCCGGGGCGGATGTGGTGTTGAACTCGTTCACGGATCGTGATGAAGATCACGCGTTGGCCGCTGAAATCGCGAAAGAAACTGGCGTGACGGCGCGCTACATCAAGGCCGATATGTCCAAAGGCGATGAATGCCGTGCCTTGATCGAAAAGGCCGGCGCTTGCGACATCCTGATCAACAATGCGGGTATCCAGAACGTTGATCCGATTGAAAAATTTCCGGTTGAAAAGTGGGATGCGATTATTGCAATCAACATGAACTCGGCCTTTCACACCACCGCAGCGGCTTTGCCGATGATGCGCAAAGCAGGCTGGGGCCGGGTGGTGAATATCGCGTCTGCCCATGGACTGACGGCCTCGCCCTACAAATCGGCCTATGTGGCAGCCAAGCACGGCGTTGTAGGCATGACCAAAGTTGTGGCGCTGGAAACGGCGGAAGAGCCGATTACAGCGAATGCCATCTGCCCGGGCTATGTGCTGACGCCGCTGGTCGAGGCGCAGATCCCCGATACGATGAAGGAATACGACATGGACCGCGAGACAGTGATCCGCGACGTCATGCTGACGCGCCAGCCGTCGAAGGAATTTGCCACAGTTGAGCAGTTGGGTGGTTTGGCTGTCTTCCTGTGTTCGGACGCGGCGACGCAGATCACAGGCACCACACTTTCCATGGACGGCGGCTGGACAGCGCTTTGACGAAAAAAATCAGTCTGGCCCTGCAAGGCGGCGGCGCTCATGGCGCGTTCACCTGGGGCGTGGTCGATCGGTTGTTGCAGGAAGATGGCGTTGAAATCGCTGCGATCTCGGGCACGTCGGCGGGGGCGTTGAACGGGGCGGCTGTAAAAGCCGGCCTGATCAGTGGCGGGCGGCAGGGTGCGAGGGACAATCTGGAGTGGTTGTGGGAACAGGTCGCGGGCATTCAGGATTTTCGCATGACCGATTGGATGCGAGCGCTTTTGCCCGATCCGGGGTTGGTCAGCAAATCCATCGAGTATTCATGGCCCTATGCTATGGCCGATGCCTGGACGCGCGTGTTCAGCCCATATTCCTATGGCCCGTTCTACCAGAATCCGCTTCAGCGCATCGTCGACAAGTTCCGCTATGACGACGTTTGTGCCGACAGTGATCCGCGCTTTTTTGTCTCGGCTACGGCTGTGCGCACCGGAAAAATTCGTGTGTTTTCTGGCAACGACATCACGTCGGATGCCCTACTTGCCTCGGCCTGTCTGCCGACCATTTTTCAAGCGGTGAACATTGACGGCGAAGATTATTGGGACGGCGGATACACTGGCAACCCGGCGCTGTTTCCACTGTTCGCGCCCGATCTGCCAAGCGACATCGTGATCGTGAACATCAACCCCCTTGAACGCGAAGACACCCCGCGCGATGCCCGCGATATCTTGAACCGGATCAACGAGATCAGCTTCAATTCGTCATTGCTGCGAGAGTTACGCGCGATTCATTTTGTACAGCGTTTGATGGAAGAAGGCACGATTGGCCAAGGCGCGATGAAGAAAATCCGCGTGCATATGATTGCCGACGATGCGTTGATGACCGACTTAGGCGTGGCCTCGAAACTGGTGCCAACAACGGCAACTTTGAATGCCTTGTTCGACGCAGGCCAAGCCGCAGCCGAGACGTTTTTGTCAAAAAACGGCAAAGCACTGGGCAAACGCTCATCTCTAGATTTGCCCGAAATGTACGGCTGAGGCAGCTAGAACAGATTTAAGATCAGCGCCTTAAGAGGTTCCTGAAACGGCTGCGGGAGGGCGCACTTCGCCAATCGGCGTTGGCTCCGCCAGCGATCCATCGGGATACACCAGACCGGCCGAGATCACCAGTTTAGCGGCGTCTTCCACGGACATATCCAATTCAATCACGTCGCTTTTCGGCAAAAACAGCAAGAATCCCGAGGTAGGATTGGGCGTAGTTGGCAAAAATACAGCTGTTTTATCAGACCCTGCGGCGATCTTGCCGTGGATCTCGCCTTTAGCATCGGTCGAAATAAACGCGACGGCCCAAATGCCCTTGCGCGGATATTCCACCAGACAGGCTTTGTCGAAAGAGGTTTCTGACTGGGCAAAGACGGTTTCTGCGATTTGTTTCAGGCCCTTATAGACCGAACGCACCACGGGAAGGTTGTGAACAAGGCTTTCGCCCCATTTGATGACCGCCTTACCGATAATGCCCTTGGCCATCCAACCGACCATCACGGTGAAGATCAGGAAGGCCAAAACACCAACGCCGCGAATGTTCAGCCCGACATATTGATCAGGGCGCAGCCACACAGGGACAAACGGCAAAACCCAACTGTCGACCCAGCCCGCCACGGTCCAGATCAACCAAAGCGTCAGGGCGATCGGGGCGATCACCACAAGCCCGGTCAGAAAGGACCGGCGCAACCAGGAAAACGCGCTGGTCTTGCGAGGCGCTACCTCGATCTCGTCAGGTTTGAAGCCGTTACTCATACTGTCCTATCCACTGTTGAGCATAACCTAAGCGCTTGAGTGCGTGGTAACAACGTCCAGCGCGGAAATCATCCGTTTCTGGCCGTTGCGGTTAAATCTTTGGCAATTTTGCTTGCAAGGCGTGCGTTGTTAAGCACAAGCGCGATGTTGGCCTCAAGCGAGCGGCCTTCGGTCAATTCGAAGATGCGCTGTAAAATAAAGGGTGTGACGCCGCCACGCGTGACGTTTGGGTCTGTTTCGGCATCCCGAACCGCTTCAGCGATGATCGGAGAGATCACCTCGGTCGGAATCTCGTGTTCGGCGGGAATCGGGTTGGCCACCAGCATGCCGCCCCCAAGCCCAAGCTGTTTTGACATTTGAAAGTCAGCAGCCATTTGCCCAGAGGTGGCGGCAACAGACGGTGATCCGATCCCGTCCGGGTGATTGCGGGACCAGAACGCCGGGAATTCCGATTGCCCATGGGTCACAACCGGTACACCAAGCGTTTCCAAAGCCTCAAGCGTCTTTGGAACATCCAAAATGGCTTTGGCCCCGGCACAAACCACCAGCACAGGCGTGCGCGACAGTTCTTGCAAGTCAGCCGAGATGTCAAAGCTGGTCTCAGCGCCCCGATGCACACCTCCAATGCCGCCGGTGGCAAAGACCTCGATCCCGGCCAGATCGGCGGCGATCATTGTGGCGGCCACGGTGGTCGATCCGCTGCCCTTGGCGGCCAAACAAGACGCCAGATTTGCACGCGACAGTTTCACCAAATCGCGGCTCTCTGGGTCACCGATCCGGGCCAGTTGATCCTTGGTGATGCCAATTTTGATGCGCCCGTCCAAAACCGCAATCGTGGCGGGCACGGCACCTTGGGCGCGCACCTCGGCTTCGACGGCCTTCGCGGTTTCAATGTTGCGGGGATAAGGCATTCCGTGGCTGACAATGGTAGATTCCAACGCCACGACGGGATGATTATTGGCCAAAGCTTCGGCCACTTCGGGCGCGATATCCATGGGCAGGGTCATGAGGGAACATCTCCGGACACAAAATCGGCGGCGGCGCGCAGGGCGTCACCAAGTGCAGTTTGCGGATCAGTACCCGCCAGTTCAGCCGCGATATGCGCGGCCATGAACGTATCGCCCGCGCCGGTGACCCGGGTGACCAGTACGTCTGGCGGCTTGGCCGTCAAGATGTTGCCTCCCGAAGTCGCCGCCGCCATGTCACCGCCATTGGTCACCAGAACACGTGCCGCGCCTTTGCCCAACATGGTTTCAGCAGCACTTGGAGCATCGTCAAAACGGGTCTGGCAAAGCAACCCGGCTTCTTCGAGGTTCACGTAAAGGGTTGCGTTCGGGGCGGCCAGCAAGGGCTGTAACCGTTCGGCCTTTCCGGGCGAAGCAGGCGCGACGCGAAGGTCGGCTTTGATGAACAAGGGGCTGACTGCGATGTCGGACAAAAGCGCTTCGGTCAGGTTTCCATCCAATGCGATTGCGCCGGAGTAGGGCGCGTCCGCAGCGCCCAAACGGCCATCCTTCAAAGGGGCGAGGATCTTGTCGCCAGCGGCCTCCAAGGAATGCGCATCTGCAATCGCGGCGATCAATCCGTTGGCGCCTTCGATGGCCATGTAGCGATCCGTCGGCAAATCCGACGAGCGATAAACCATCGAGGTATCAAGCCCCAACCGATCTGCCGCCGCCATCAACTCCCGTCCCTCGTCGTCTTCTCCAACAGCGGTGAGAAGGATGGGTGTCATGCCAAAACGGCGCAGCGTCATCGCCACATTCATCGCCACACCACCCGGCAAACGCGTGATCCGTCCCGGCACATCCGAGCCTTCCCGCATCACCGCGCGCGACCGCCCGATGATGTCCCAAAGCACCGAACCGATGCAGAGGATATGTGCTTTGTCCGCCATGGTTTGTGGTGTGGCGGCATTACGGGGGCTTGGCAAGATGTGTTTCAAGGGGTTTGAGGGGCATCGCAGTGAATGGGGCTTTGCCCCCTCTTGGCCTCTTCGGCCAATTCACCCCCAAAGTATTTTCCGCAAGAGGAAGATCAGTCAGGGGTATTGGTTTCGGTGCGCCAGTCAGCCCAGTCTTCGGGTGTGTCGAGGTCGCGGCGCGCGCGGTCGCCGTGGAGTGCGAAGGGTATCCAGTTGTCTTGGTGGAAGATTTCAGCGGCTCCTTTGTCGCCGGTCAGGGTTTGGAAGGACTTCAGTGCGTTTGCGTTGAAGATCGTCGGGTGCCCGAGTTTCCCGTCTGTGGTGCAGGCTCGGACGGACGTGCCGCCGCTGGAGGAGAAGGCTTGTTCCATGTCTTGCAGGTCCGTCGTGTTGATCCCGGGCATGTCGGGCAAGAGGACCATCATGCCGGAGGTTTCGTCGTCGCCTTCTTTGTGTCGCAGAACGAGGGCGAGCGCTTCTGCGGCACCGCGCCGAAGCGTTGCCGACATGCCAAGCTCGGCATCCGGAATATCCACGACTTTGACGTTCAGGCCTTCGAGCACTTTCCGGCGCTTTTCATTGTCAGGTCGCAAGCCGACAAGGACGGGTCCAAAGTCGGCTTCCAGTGCAATATGTGCCGTGCGGGCCAGGATCGGGACGCCGTCTACGGTCTCTAGCAGTTTGTCGGCGCCGCGCATGCGAGTGGAATGCCCCGCCGCCGGTATGAAGGTTATGATCACCGCTCTGGGATCAGCCCGCGCGGACTGAACCTGAGGACCAGCAGGAGGATCAGGCCCATGGTCAAAAGCCGCATGTGTGCCGCGCTCTCCAACAGGTGAGCTTTCAGCCAATAGCCGTCCGACATGCCAGAGGTGATCGTTTCAATCAGCAAAAGACCCATGGGTTCGACCATGACCCAGAGGTACCAGATCAGGAAGCCACCAAGCACCGCTCCGAAGTTGTTGCCGGACCCGCCGACGATCACCATGACCCAGACAAGGAAGGTATAGC
>CAZWDS010000119.1:0-7909 GCA_964632495.1 uncultured Rhodobacterales bacterium | reverse complement strand
ACCGTAAGGCAGGCTTCAACCCGCCACCCGCCTCACTTCAACCGGAACCGGTTTCTAAGCCCAAGGCCGAGGAAGAACAGGAAGATGAAGCCGAATACCGTCTGAGCCCCACCCAAAAAATGAACCCAAGACGGAGCATCGTTCCACACATCGCCAAAATGCCGCCCGCTCAATCCGAAGAAGGAGAAGAGGTTCGAGAACGAGAACCCCATCGCCGTCAACCAAGCCTCCGGATAAGCCGACACATAGCTTGCCCAAACGGGCATCACTGCACCGGATTTAAACAGCACTGCATAGAAAAGGCTCGGCACAAACCAAAGCGCCAACAGTGCGCCTCCCGGACGTCCGATACTAAACCCATAAGAACTGACCACCCCAAACAACCGGATCACCCATCGGCTAAGCCAATCCTCCTTCAGAACCGCATCACAAGCCATTTCCTGACGCAGAAAGAAATGCTCGGCTTCAGGGTTATGCTGATTGGCCGCGACCTGTCGCAATTTCCGATAGGCATTTTTGTTGTGCAATCCACCATCCGACGCGCTTTGAACCTCAGGCCAATATCGCGTGCCGTCCCGCCCCACGGCTTTTTGCGTGAAATTCGTATCGTCGTGAAATTCCCTTTGATGAAACTTGGGCACCCCACCCAAAAACTGCGCATCCTGAAAGTCAGTTGCATTCTTGAACACCCCATCCTTGAACCAGACAAGGCCATCGAATTTCGCACCGTTGAAACGAGCATGACCGGCGAAGTGCGCGGCGTCGAACGCGGCAGTTTCGTAGAAATGCGCGGAGGGGAAATAGGCACGCTCGGCGAAATGCGCGGAGGAGAAATCGGCAAACTCGGCGAAATGCGCGGAGGAGAAATCGGCACGCCCGGCGAAATGCGCGGAGGAGAAATCGGCAAACTCGGCGAAAACACATTTCTCCCATACAACTGTATGGGAGAAATGTGTTTTCGACATGTCGACAATCCCGGTTTCGGGCACCGGCACCGCATCACCCAGCCGATCTTTGAAGGCTGCATGAACCTGTGCCATCTCTTCGGGAGTCAGCGGGTCAAGGTCCCCCGGTTCTAGCTCTATCTCCGCTTCAAGTTTACGCCGTGCGTCCGGCTGCATCCTAGAACAGGCCCAACCATTCCAAATCCGCCGGTTCTTCGCAGCCAACTCCTTGTCGTATCTGCCCTCTTGCTCCCCAAACACAGTCGCCAACACATACCACGGGTTCTTCTCCGCCGGTTGCAGCTCCACCCCGTCGTTCCGCACCCAGACCCCATCGTCCCGCTTCTCGACAATCTCCCCCGGCGGCAAATCCGGGTCCCTCAAATCGGCCATCAAAATACCCCTCACTCAATACCCCAAACCCTAGCCCTGTTGCGCCCGCCCCTCAACCAGCGCGCGACCCATTAACCGCTCAAACCCACCGATCCATCCACCGACGCAATACCGACGTGATACCGACGCGATACCGACGTTCAAAACCCCGCAAAACAGGGGCGTTAACCAAATCGGGGCAAAACTTGCGCCTCCCCCCTCGCCCTCGCCGCGCGATCCCCCTATAAGGCGGTTCAACGTGACCGGAGGCTGCCATGACCGAACCCCTTTCCCCTCAGGACATCGCCAAGCAGGCGGCGGCCCGCGCGGCCAGCAAACTGGTGGAAACCGGCATGAAGGTTGGCCTTGGCACCGGCTCGACAGCGGCCTTTCTTGTCAAGTGCTTAGGCGAACGCGTCGCCTCGGAAGGGCTTGATATCACGGCCGTTGCCACCTCGACGGCGACCGCCAATCTGGCCCGCGACGTCGGCATCAACGTGGTCACTTTGGACGAAGCCCGCTGGCTTGATCTGACCATCGACGGGGCCGACGAATACGACGGCGAGTTCAACCTGATCAAAGGCGGCGGCGGAGCCTTGTTACAGGAAAAGATCGTCGCCACCGCATCCGACCGCATGATCGTCATCGCCGACACCACCAAGAAAGTAGCCACCCTAGGCGCCTTCCCGCTGCCCGTTGAAGTGTTGGGGTTTGGGATGAGCACGACCCAGATGCTTTTGGAAGAAATGCTGGAAGGTCTGGATGTTATGGGGAATAAAGCCGTGCCCCGAATGAACGGTGACGCCTTGTTTGTGACGGACGAAGGCAACCACATCCTTGACCTGCACGTGGGCCGGATCGGCAATTCGCGGCAGTTGGCATTGATCCTGAACCAGGTTCCGGGCGTGGTGGAGAACGGATTGTTCATCGACATCTGCGACGTCATCATCACCGGTCACGGCGATGGCAGCGTGGATATCAAGGACATCAACACCGGCGACAGCAACAACATCGACGCCGCCCCGACAGACAACGTTTTTGCGGAGATTGCCGAATGAGCTTTGACGTCGATCTCTTCGTCATCGGTGGCGGCTCTGGTGGCGTGCGTGCGGCGCGGACCAGCGCTCAGACCGGTGCAACCGTCGCCTTGGCCGAAGACAGCCGTCTGGGCGGCACCTGCGTCATTCGGGGCTGTGTGCCAAAGAAACTGATGGTCTTTGCATCCGAGTTCAGCAATTCCACCGCCATGGCCCGCAAGTACGGCTGGGACGCCAGCTTAGGCGACTTCGACTGGCCCACCTTCCGTACCAAGCTTCATGACGAGCTGGACCGTCTGGAAGGCGTCTATCGCAACATCCTGACCTCAAACAACGTCACGGTCCACGACCAGCGCGCCCATGTCACAGGCCCCAACGAGGTGACCTTGACAGATGGCACCAAGATCACCGCAGGCCACATCCTTGTCGCCACAGGGGGCCGTCCTGTGCGCCCCGATTTGCCCGGTGCTGAACATGCGATGGTCTCGGATGATATCTTCCACATGGATGCCCTGCCCAAATCCGTTCTGATCATCGGCGGCGGTTACATTGCTTGCGAGTTTGCCTGCATTCTGAATGGCTTGGGCGTTGACGTGACCCAGTTCTATCGCGGCGCGCAAATCCTGCGCGGCTTTGACGAAGAGGCCCGCGGGCTGATCTCGGAAATGGTGCGCGAGCAAGGTGTTGATCTGCATTGCGGCACCAACATCGTCGAAATGGAAGAGCGGGACACCGGGTTCTGGGTGAAGGCCACCAACGGGTCCGAACACACCTTCGAAAAGGTTCTCTTTGCCACCGGGCGCGCGCCCAACACGGGCGGCATCGGTCTTGAAGAGGTGGGTGTAAAGCTGAACCGAAAAGGCGCCATCGAAGTCGACAAATACAGCCAAACCGCAGTCCCCTCGATCTATGCCATCGGAGACGTCACGGACCGGATCAACCTGACCCCTGTGGCAATCCGCGAAGGCATGGCTTTCATGGAAACCGTCTTCAAGAACAATCCAACAGCGCCCGATCACGATCTGGTCGCCTCGGCCGTGTTCACGCAGCCTGAACTTGGCACGGTTGGCCTGTCGGAAGAGGCCGCGCGCGATCAAGAACCGATCGAAGTCTACGCCACATCCTTCAAACCGATGAAAAGCGCCTTTGCCGGACACAGCGAGCGGGTGCTGATGAAACTGATCGTCAGTCAGGCCACGCGCCGCGTCTTGGGCTGTCACATCGTCGCGGATGGGGCGGGCGAATTGATCCAGATGGTGGGTATCGCAGTCAAAGCAGGCCTGACAAAAGAAGAATTCGACCGTACAGTGGCAGTCCATCCAACGATGTCGGAAGAACTTGTCACGATGCATAACCCTGTGCGAACGGCTTGAAAAAAGGCTTAAGAAGCTACAATTACACGTCAACGCATTGAAACGGACCATAAGGACCAAAGATGGCGAATAACAACGGCGGCCCCTGGGGGGGCGGCAATCGGGGCGGCGGCAACGGTGACGACCGCAGACCTGGGCGACGTCCAAGTCAAGACGGGCCACAGATCCCTGAAATTGATGATATCATGAAAAAAGGCCAGGAGCAGCTTAAAGTGCTTATGGGCGGACGCGGCGGATCGGGCGATGGTGGCTCGGGCGGCGGTGATGGACCCAAAATCACCAAAGGCACGATTGGCCTTGGTGCCCTTGCATTGCTGGCGCTTTGGGCCTTTTCGTCGTTCTACACGGTGCGGCCCGAAGAACAGTCGGTTGAATTGTTCCTTGGCGAATTTTCTGCCACTGGCAGTCCCGGCCTGAACTTTGCGCCCTGGCCCGTTGTGACCTACGAGGTCATTCCGGTCACCACGGAACGCAACGAAGACATCGGGATGGGACGGGGCGCTGGCTCGTCCGGGGGCGATGGCCTTATGCTGACCACGGACGAAAACATCGTCGATATCGACTTCCAGGTGGTTTGGAATGTGTCCAACCCCTCCGATTTCCTGTTCAACCTGCGCGACGGCCCTGAAACGGTCCGTGCCGTGTCGGAATCAGCGATGCGCGAAATCGTCGCTGGATCAGAACTGGCCCCCTTGCTGAACCGGGATCGTGTCCTTGTGGCGCAACGCGCCCGCGAGCTGATCCAATCCACGCTCGATAGCTATGAAGCGGGCATCAACATCGTTCGTGTCAACCTTAACCGCGCCGACCCGCCGCGCGAGGTGATTGACGCCTTCCGCGACGTGCAAGCCGCAGAACAGGAACGCGACCGTCTGGAACGTCAGGCCGATGCCTATGCCAACCGCGTCCTTGCGGGCGCGCGTGGTGAAAGCGCTCAGGTTCTGGAACAAGCCGAATCCTACCGCGCTCAGGTCGTCAACGAAGCCGAAGGTGAAGCCAGCCGCTTCACCGCTGTGCTTGGCGAATACGAACAAGCCCCCGACGTCACCCGCCGCCGTCTTTACATCGAGACGCTGGAAAAAGTGTTGGGTGATGTCGATAAGATCATCCTTGACGAAGGCGCGGGCGGCTCAGGACAGGGCGTTGTGCCTTACCTGCCGCTGAACGAGCTGCGCCGCACCACCCCACAAGGAGGCAACTAAGATGTTGAAAAGCGGATCCTTCCTGATCATCGCCGCCGTCGTTTTGGTGGTCGGTGCCTTGTCCTCGGTCTTCATCGTGGACGAACGCGAAAAGGCGCTGGTATTGCAGTTTGGTCAGATCAAACAGGTCAAAACCGAACCGGGCCTCGGCTTTAAAATCCCGTTCCTGCAAGAGGTTGTGCGCTATGACGGCCGCATCCTTTCGCTGGACACACCGGAAATCGAGATCACGCCTTCGGATGATCGTCGTCTTGTTGTTGATGCCTTTGCCCGCTACCGGATTGGCAACACGGAAGAAAAGATCATTCAGTTCCGTCAGGCCGTCGGTGCTGGTGGCCTGCGTTTGGCCGAAAGCCGTCTGGCCTCGATCCTTGAAAACGAAATCCGGGGTGCGCTTGGTGCCGAAGGTGTGACGTCGAACACCATTCTGTCACCGGAACGGGGAGCTTTGATGAACCGCATCCGTCTTAATGCCGACCTTCAAGCGGCCTCGTTGGGGCTTGACGTGGTGGACGTGCGCCTGAAGCAAACCAACTTGCCCGAGCAAAACCTCGCCGCCACCTTCGACAGGATGCGCGCCGAACGTGAACGTGAAGCAACCGACGAACGCGCGCGTGGCGCGGAAGCCGCGCAACGTGTTCAGGCGCAAGCGGATAGGACCGTGGTGGAAATCGTTTCAGAAGCCAACAAAGAAGCCGAGATCGTTCGTGGTGAGGCAGATGCTCTCCGCAACTCGATCTTCGCCGAAGCTTATGGGGCGGACGAAGATTTCTTCCGCTTCTATCGCTCGCTTCGGGCTTACGAGAATTCGCTGAAAGGCACCAATTCAACACTGGTCATCACGCCGGATTCCGAGTTCTTCGAATTCCTCGACGGCGCAGGTCTTAGCGCGCCCGGCGCCAACTAAACACATCCGGGGCCCATGGACATCCTTCTCATGGGCCTCGGACTTGTCCTCATCTTCGAGGGCCTTGTCGTGGCACTTTTGCCGAAACGACTGGACGATATCCTGAAAATGCTGAACGACATGCCGATCGAAACGCGGCGTACGCTTGGCCTTGGGGCCATGGCAGCGGGACTTGTCCTCCTCTGGCTCACCAAAGGCTGACAACCCACTTTCCTCTTGCCAAAAATACTTCGGGGGAGCGCGCAGCGCGGGGGCAGAGCCCCAACCCCGCGACCGGGCCACGCCCGGGCGAAATCCTTGTCCGTCTAGTCTTGCGGCGCCGAAGAAATCCCCGCCTTCGGCACGTTTTCACCACGCGCATACATATCCAGCAGGGCATGGCCCCTAAGCTCGGCCTTGCGCAGACGCATGGCAGTTGTGAAAGCCTCTTGCAAAGTTGGTGACGAGGCCCCGACTTCCGCCGCAATCCGGCGCTCCATCGCATCGTCGTTCGCATCCGTCATCATTTCGGTGACCCGCTTGGCTAACCCGTCTGCCACCTCATCTAAAACCGACATTCTCGCCTCATCTTTATAGCTGCTTTGCCTCGCGATACCGCCAAAAAACGGCCAAAACGAGACAGTGGGACGGCTTTCCAGCCTGAATTGTCGCCTCTGGGCCTGCAATCTGGATCTCATGCGCTACAGTCATGCCATGTTTCTCAGCGTCTTCGATATGTTCAAGGTCGGCGTCGGCCCCTCTTCGTCCCACACCATGGGCCCCATGGTGGCGGCCAGCCGATTTCTGGACGACCTGCGTGCCTCGGCCTTTCAGGTCGCGGGGCTGCGGGCGTCATTGCATGGCTCGCTCGCCTTTACCGGCCTCGGCCATGCCACGGACCGCGCCGTCATTCTGGGCCTCGCCGGGCACCTGCCAGACACCTACGACGCCGAAAAAGCCGAAGCCGCACTGGCCACGATCCATCGCGAAAACACCGTCCAGCCCGACGGCCTCCCCCTGCTTAAGTTCAACCCCAAACAAGACCTGATCTTCGACTACGATACGCCCTTGCCGGGACACGCCAACGGGATGACACTGATGGCGACCGATGCCCAAGGAGATGTGATCCGGCAAATCGTCTATTATTCCATCGGCGGCGGCTTTGTTCTGACGGCAGAGGAACTGGCGGCGGGCAAAGACACCGACGAAGGTGCGCCCGTCCCCTTCCCGTTTCACTCCGCCGCGGAAATGCTTGAAATGGCGAAACAAAGCGGCAAATCCATCGCCCAGATGAAGCGCGCCAATGAACTTAGCCGGATAGGCGCCGACACCCTCGACCAAGGCCTTGCCCGGATTTGGGAGGTGATGAAAGCCTGTATGGACCGGGGGCTGGAAACCGACGGCATCCTGCCCGGCGGTCTGTCGGTCAAACGCCGCGCCGCTGGCATCCGTGCCGCTTTGGAAAAAGAACGCGGCATGAACCTGACGGCGCCTCATGTGGTGAATGACTGGATCAGCACCTATGCCATGGCGGTGAACGAAGAAAACGCCGCCGGGGGCCAAGTGGTCACCGCCCCCACAAACGGAGCCGCAGGCGTCGTGCCAGCGACCTTGCGATACTGGCTGGATCACGTGCCGGGTGCGACGACCAAAGGGGTCGAGGACTTCCTTTTGACCGCCGCCGCTATTGGCGGGCTGGTCAAGTTCAACGCCTCGATCTCGGGCGCGGAATGCGGTTGTCAGGCCGAGGTCGGCTCGGCCTCCGCCATGGCAGCGGCGGGCTTGGCGGCGGTTTTGGGCGGCACGCCCGAACAGATCGAAAACGCCGCCGAAATCGCGCTGGAACATCATCTGGGCATGACCTGCGATCCGGTCCGAGGCCTGGTCCAAGTGCCCTGCATCGAACGCAACGGGCTGGGCGCCATCAAAGCCGTCTCAGCCGCCTCCCTCGCTTTGCGCGGCGATGGCCAGCACTTCGTGCCCCTTGATGCGGCCATCGAAACCATGCGCCAGACCGGCGAGGACATGAGCGAGAAATACAAGGAAACCGCCCTTGGTGGGTTGGCGGTCAATGTGCCGAATTGTTGATGGGTTG
>CAZWDS010000118.1:0-8262 GCA_964632495.1 uncultured Rhodobacterales bacterium | reverse complement strand
GGCTTGGGTCGTGACGTTCAGAATGTGGTTCAGGATGTGGCCGATTTCAGAGTAAAGCACGCGGATCAAAGACCCACGGCGCGGCACTTCCACACCGGTCAGCTTTTCAATCGCCAGACACCAGGCATGTTCCTGATTCATCGGCGCCACATAATCTAGCCGGTCAAAATATGGCAAGTTTTGCAGATAAGTCCGGCTTTCCATCAGCTTTTCGGTGCCGCGATGCAAAAGGCCGATATGGGGATCACAGCGATCCACAATCTCGCCATCCAGCTCAAGAACGAGACGCAAAACACCATGTGCCGCAGGGTGTTGCGGGCCGAAGTTGATGTTGAAGTTCCGGATTTTCTGCTCACCCGTCAGGGCGTCTTCGAAATTGCCGTCCATCATTCTATCCTTCCCGGGTCCAGCCCGAAGGCATCCGCCCCAAAGCCTGTTCCGCCGCATCATATTGTGGGGCAAGCCAATCGGCCGCCGCGCGTCGTTGGTCGCGTGTCATATCCAAAGGCTGGCCTGCGTGCACTGGTTCTGCATCGGGCGCCATGGGCGCGATGCCAAGGAAACGGCACAACCGTTGCAGCCCTTCGCCCTGAACCATGTCTTCAAACGCCTCAACCAGCACCTGAGGTCCCGGCACCGCCAAAGCCAGCCGGCTCAACGTGCCCGCATAGTCACTGCGCTGTGCAATCTGATCTTCCTGACCGGAGATCACGCGCTGCAATATGCGCGCACAGCGCTGACGCGTCACCCGACCTTCGGGGTCACGGCGCACGGCGATCATGCGCACATGGCTCCACAATCGCTGAATGGGGTCGCGCAACAGGTACAAGAACCGCACATCATCGGCCATCTGCCCCATCCGGCGCAGCCTGTCTTCGGGCAAAAGCGCATAAGCGGGCGTCATATCAGCCACCACCTGACCTTCGCGTGCCCCACTGTGCAGATAATCCAGATAGGCGGGCACGTCTTCGCGCCCCTTGTCCAAAACATCCATCCAGTCGGCACGGTCACTTAGCTTTTGCGCCTGCATCGCGTCAGGCGCACGGCTTTCACGCTCTAATCGGCGCATCAAAGCCGTTTGGAACCCTGTGTGCTTTTCAAGCTCGCGGTCCAGACGGCCCCGCTCAAGAGACGAGAAATAGTGCAATTCCTTGATCGCGCGCAAATGGCATTCGGGATGCACGGACAGATGCCGATGCAACCAATCCGTCCCGGCCTTCGCCGCGCCTATGCAAAGAAACACCACGTTCACGCGCCTAACCTTTCGCCTGCGGCTCGGCCTTGTCGTCGCCGGGCAGAATGTACTCGGCCCCTTCCCAAGGCGACATAAAGTCGAATTGCCGGTATTCCTGCACCAAGTTCACAGGCTCATAAACCACGCGCTTTTGCTCTTCCGAATAGCGCACCTCGGTATAGCCCGTGGTCGGGAAATCCTTCCGCAACGGATACCCCCGAAACCCATAGTCCGTCAGGATGCGCCGCAAATCCGGATGGCCTGAGAATAAAATCCCAAACATATCAAAGACTTCACGCTCGAACCAGCCAGCCGAAGGATGCACACCAGTGATAGACGGCACGATGTCTTCTTCCCGCACGGCCGTTTTCAGCCGGATACGGTGGTTCTGATACATCGACAGAAAGTGATAGACGACGTCAAACCGCGCATCCCGCGCGGGATAATCCACGCCCGTAATGTCGACCAGCGTTGAAAACAGGCTGTTCTTGTCCGACTTCAGAAACTCGACAAAAGACACAAGGTTCGAATGCGAAATCGTCATCGTCAGCTCGCCATGGGCGATCTCGTGGCTTAGCACGCAATCCGGGCGTTTGGCTGCAATGTGCGCGGCGAGTTCTTCCAGCTCTTCAGACATAATCTCGTCTCCTAGCGCGTGATGGTGCCCGTGCGGCGGATTTTGCGTTGCAACTGCAGGATGCCGTACAGCAGCGCTTCGGCCGTGGGTGGACAGCCCGGCACGTAAACGTCAACCGGCACAACCCGGTCACAGCCCCGCACCACGGAATAGCTGTAGTGATAGTACCCGCCCCCATTGGCGCAGGATCCCATCGAGATCACATAGCGCGGCTCGGGCATCTGGTCGTAGACCTTGCGCAAAGCCGGCGCCATTTTGTTGGTGAGCGTGCCTGCCACGATCATCAGGTCCGACTGGCGCGGGCTGGCGCGCGGTGCGGTGCCAAACCGTTCCAGATCGTAACGCGGCATGGCCGCATGCATCATTTCCACGGCGCAGCAGGCCAGTCCGAACGTCATCCAATGCAACGAGCCAGTGCGGGCCCAGTTGATGATGTCGTCGGTGGATGTGACAAGAAAGCCCTTGTCCTGCAGTTCGTTGTTCAGGGCGCGGGTGGCAACCTCGCGATCTGGACCGGCGGAATTGGCTGTTGTGGCAATGCTCATGGCTCACCTCCTGTTGGGCCGGGTTTAGCTTGTCAGCCCAGAGGGGTCAACGCGGCAGGCCTGTGTTTTCCTAAGGAAATATTGCCAATCCGTGAAAGTTTACCGACCAGCGCGACTGACGGGCAAATTGGTTAACAAATGGTGCTTGAATCGCATTCCAAACAGGCGGTTCCGGCACCGGCTTTCGAAGATCAGCGGCCATGTTCAGGCGCCGGTCTTTTCGATCCTGCTGCCGCCCAGAACAGGCAAAATCAAGTTTGCCAGATCGACGACCAGCTGTTTTTGTGGGAATGCGCGGTTGGCCCGGGGATTACGACCTTCGGCCATGTCCATCTCGTGGGTCAGGTAATCTGCCATGTAATCCGTCAACCAGAACCCAAAGACCTGGCCCAAGGTCAGGTGATGGCCCGTTTCTTCAATCGTCACCTCGGTGCCTTTAGAACCAAGGTCCTTGAAAATATGACGTTGCACGCCGACGTCTTCGGGCGAGAAATAGGTGAAAATCTCGTGCCGGTCCGGACCACTTTCGTGGACCACAGCCTGGAAGGTGCCGCCAAGATCGTCGTCGCTGTCGTCAAATGGGGCTGTATCGACGGCGTCTTCGCAAGGCGCGCAGTCGTCAAGCTGGTACTTCAGCGTTTCGATTTCGGGTGGGATCAACGTGACCGAAAAGCGCCCCTCGTTGTCGGCAGGCCCGCAAGTGGCCATGGCGCCCTCTTTGCCGGGGTAAAGCGTCATCGCGGCGCGCAAAGTTTCGGCATCAAGGGGTGAGCGACGCGTGGCCCGTGCGGTCAACACAGTGTTTGGACCCATCATTGCAAGATACGCCATCGGCGTGACCACCATCATGAACAGGATCAAAGCCATCACAGACAGCCAGAATATCCGATGGATGACCGCACCTGTCGTCAAATCCGCATCCATCATGGCCGCAAAGCACAGACAGAGCGATAAGATGAACGAGACCGTCAGCGTTTCGTGCCACATGCCGGGATATCGCAGGGCATGTGCCATCGGAATGCAAAGCGCCAACGCCATCAGGACGGGAAAGTCGGCCCCGTGGTACAGGGACGCGGCCCATACCGTTGCGATCGGGGCCAAAGCACCCAAAGCCGCAACTTTCCACAAGCGGATCATGCGATAGACAAGAATGTCGCGCGTCATAGCAGGACCTCCAAACATCAGTGTTTGAAGGGGTAGCGCGGTTCTTTGGCGGAACTATGGCTGGCGGCGGCGGGTTATTCCCAGTCCATCGCGCCTTTCTTCCATTCGTAGGCAAAACCTGCGGTCAAAACGCCCAGAAACACCATCATTGACCAAAAGGCGACATCACTTAAGCCTCCAAAGGCCACGGCCCATGGGAACAGGAAGGCGATTTCCAGATCGAAAATGATGAACAGGATCGACACCAGGTAAAACCGCACGTCGAACTTCATCCGGGCATCATCAAATGCGTTAAAACCGCATTCGTAAGCCGATAGTTTTTCGGGGTCGCCATCTTCTGGCGCCACCAAAAAGGCGGCGAGAATTAAGACAAGGCCCAGTCCGATGGCAATGCCAAGGAAAACCAAGATTGGCAGGTATTCTCTCAGAATGTCGTCCATGTGTGATCTCCGTCGATCAGGCTGAACAAGCCGCGAAAAACTTTATCGACATACCCCTAAACCCAAGGCCAAGGCGGGTCAACGCTTGGCATGGCCCTGAACGCGACCGATACGCCGTCGCCGCCGACCACACACTATGGCGTGGATATCCCGCTTGCCTTACGTTTCGAAGCCAAGGTCTGAATTTCTTCGCCCAACTTTTCGATCGCCTGTAGCTGATTGCCAATTTTCTCTTGAAAACGGCCCAACTGCCCGATGATATCGGCGATCCCCTCGCCTGCTTGTGCCATGCGCGCACTTTCGATCTTGCACATGACCCGCGTCGTAGACAGCCCAAGGACATGCCGCGACATCGTCTTGCAAGCCGCACCGATCCGGCTTGCCTCATCCGCAATAATGGACCGGCTCCGCTTGCATTCATTGGTGTATTGCCGCACGACACCTTCAAGGATGCGCCGCTCTTTCTCAACGTCAGCACTGCCCAGATGGCGCCGTTCGCTTTTAAGCTGCTGGTCGCATTGACGCAGCACGTTCATCATCCCTTGGTTGAACATTGACCGGTTCACACTTTCGCTGATCGTCGCAAAGTTGCTGCCTTCGCCCATCACGTTCGTCGCAAACCAATCCGACATTTCCGACGACATCGCACCGTAATTGCTGGACAACGTATTGAAAGGCCCGCCCGTCGGCTCAAGTCGCGACGCCATGACGCGCATGTTGTGGGGTATGATCTGGACGGCTTCGAACTCTTTCACCAGGGTTTCCGTCGCTTTCTTCAATGTCACCGCGTGCTCATACATTTTTTTGTCAAGAACCACCTGCGCGTCGGGAGGCTCACCAAGATGATGACTGCGAGACAACATTTCTTCTGTGATCGCGTGAGCCTCAAACTCAATGTAGTTCTTGAACCCAAGGTCCTCCAACCGGGACAGCAAAGCCGCGGCACTGTCTTCAGGCGACAGGTTTTCGCGTTTCTCAAGCTCAAGAAGCCGCGCGTATTCTTCTTTTACAGTCTCAAACATCGGACTGGACGGTTTGAACCGCACAGACAAATAGCCATCATCCAGCGGGATCACACTGGCGAAAACCCAATAATGCAGTCCGTCTTTCGCACGGTTCTTGACATAAGCCCCCATCGGCTTGCCTGCTTGGATCGTGCTCCACAAAAGCTGAAACACGCCCTTTGGCATATCCGGGTGACGCACAATCTTATGGGGGGCGCCATGAAACTCGTCCCAGCTGATGTGCGCCACACGCGCAAAGATGTAGTTAGCAGATTGGATCACGCCCCGCGCATCGGTCCGAGAGAAGAAAACCTCAGATATGCCAAACGGCGCTTCACCGCTTTTCGGCCGGACCTCTTTGCGATGGTCGGTGTCGGCGTGATCGGGCGACTCGGGGTCTGGGGCATTTGTATCAAGCATACCCCGCGATAAACCCATTTCCCTTGCAATCAATTAACACCCCCCCCAAAAAGCCGCGCCATCGCCTTCAGGTGTCCGACGCCTCGATAATGCCTTCGTTGATTTCAAGCCAGCGCGCGCGAAACGCGAACCGCGCAGCCGCCGCCACATCGTTCTGAAACGCCGCATTCACACTGGCTCCCACGGCCGCACCGACCAAAGGCACGACCTGAGCCATCTTGCGCATAGACAGGTTCACACCCAAAGTTTCCGCCACCCGCCGCGCCGCCGTCGACGCCCCAACGGCCTGTCCGGTCATCTCGCTGACCTTACGCCAGTCTTCCCGGCTAAACGCCCGGCGCCCCTCGGCCAGCCGCGCCATGGCCGCCTGACGTTCTTCCGCAGAATTGGCGCCCGCCAGTTGCAGGATGTTCAGAATATAAATCTGTTCTGCTGGCCCTTTTGATCCAAACCCATAAGCCAGACCGGTCAGACGCGCCGTCCGAAGCGCCAAGGTCATCGTGGCCGGCACATCAATCGCAAGTCCAGCCAAGCCAAGCGCCCCTGCCGCGCCGCCGCCCGTCACAGCATACCCCAAAGACCACCGCCGCACCTCGCCAGCAGCTGTGTCACAGGCCTCCAAAACGGCAAAATCATGATCCAGCACCGCATTCCGGATCGAAGCCTCGGCCACCCAATCCGCCGCCTTGATCGCCGCTTCGATCACCTCGGGTGATATCAACATCTGCGACACGCCCGCCAAAGGCGCTGCAACCGAGCGCACCGCCCGCGGCAACACGGCAGGGGCCGCAGCGCGGTACGCGTCTTGTTCATCCAGAACCTGCGCCACATAGGGCACCACATCACCACCGCTCATCTATCTGTCCTCTCGCATCGCGCGCAGACGCAACGTTCGCTCTGCCGTCATCTGCAACCGGCAATCCGCATAAGCAATGTTGCGCATCGAGCCCGATCCCCATTCGGCATAGGCCAAATCGCATTCCGCATCCCGAAAAACGATCCATGCCCGTTGCGCGGCCAAAAGCGTCTCGGCGCGGCGGGCGAACTCGGGGAAAAACTTGGCCTCTTCGATGTCCACCGCATCCGCTCCCGCGCGGGCGGTGACGTATTCGGTGTTCAGCCAACGGTCCCAGGCATCCGCCTCGGCGCTTAAGCACGACACCATCCCCAATGTGGAATGACCGCCCTCTTCAGTGTCCATACAGACCGACGACATCTGGCCAATGCAGGCCGCCCGCTCTTCAGATGTCGCGGCCTCAGCGTAACAAGCCTCCAAAACCGGACCATAGGTCTGGGCTTCATGTTCGCCTGCACCTGCCGGAAGCGCCAATGCCCCCATTCCCAAAACCTGTAACAAAGTGACCGCTTTGTGATTTTGCCAGAACAAAAATGCCATGCTAAGCGCCACCTCTCGATTGAAACTGATGGAGGTCCAGATGCTGGTCCTTGTCCCATCCCGCCGAAAGGCACCGACACCCGAAAGCTGACGCCCCGGCGCAGGCCCGATTTCGTTTGTCCAAAGTTTCAATCCAGAAAGGAACCTGCGCCCCGCGCGGGTTTCTGCAATCTACATCCGTTTTGCTCAACTCAAACGTGACCCCATCGACCGGGTCGCGCCCGGGCTTTTTCAAGCCTTCCACCAATTGCCCGCCTTTGACCGGGACGATTGGCGTCACCATGAAATCCGTCGCCTCTCGCGCTGGTTCAACGACCGCCTTGATGTGCCGGACACCCTGTCGCGCCGGATGAGCCGTTATGGCCCGCGCCGTGGTGACTGCTGGTTCCGCGACGAGGCGTCGGAGTTTATCGCCGAAGCCCGCTATCTGGCGTGGCTTTTTTCGGACCTGGGCGTGCCGGTGCACGAATTGCGCGCAGCGCGTCCCGGCGTCGAAATCTGGCGTGACGCCGCGCAAGTGGTTGCGGTGCCGGATAAAAACGCCCGCGTCACGCGTCACTAAAGCTCGGGCAGGTCCGCCTGCCCGGGTTCTTTCAAAAGGACCACCTGACATATCTTGCATGATCTTCAAATAAGCACGCCCCAGCGGAATTGTACCCCAAGGGCTTTCATCTCTTCAAAAATACGCGTCTTGAACAAAAAATAATGCGCGCCGAAGGCGCCCCGCTTAGGTCATCGCCCCCATCAATTCACGTCCGATCAGCATGCGCCGGATCTCGCTGGTTCCCGCCCCGATCTCCATCAGCTTGGCATCCCGGAACAACCGCGACACAGGATGATCCGCCATGAACCCCGCGCCACCCATGGCCTGCACCGCCTGATGCGCCTGCGTCATCGCCACTTCAGACGCGTACAAACAACAGGCCGCCGCATCCTGACGGGTCACATCGCCCCGATCGCAAGCCTTGGCCACCTCATAGACATAGGCCCGCGCCGAGTTCATAGCCGTGTACATATCCGCGATCTTGCCCTGCATCAGTTGGAATGACCCGATGGGTTTCCCGAATTGCTTGCGCTCGGCCATATAGGGCATCACCTCGTCCAGACAGGCCGCGATAATCCCGGGGCCAATGGCGGCCAGAACCACCCGTTCGTAATCCAAACCCGACATCAGAACCGCGACACCGCGCCCCTCTTCACCAAGGATGTTTTCAAACGGCACTTCCACGTCTTCAAAGATCAGTTCCGCCGTGTTCGACCCGCGCATGCCCAGTTTGTCGAAATGGGGTGAGGTCGAAAACCCAACCATCTCTTTCTCGATCAAAAAAGCCGTGATCCCTTTCGATCCTGCCTCCGGGTCTGTCTTGGCATACACCCCCAAAGTATCGGCGTCCGGCCCATTGGTGATCCAGTATTTGGTCC
>CAZWDS010000117.1:0-8419 GCA_964632495.1 uncultured Rhodobacterales bacterium | reverse complement strand
GTTCCTCTTCACTCTTGGTGGCGTGACCGGCATCGTTCTGTCGCAAGCCGGGATCGACCGAGCCTATCATGACACCTATTATGTGGTGGCGCACTTCCACTATGTGATGTCGCTGGGGGCCGTCTTCTGTATCTTTGCCGGGGTCTATTACTGGATCGGCAAGATGTCCGGGCGTCAGTATCCCGAGACATTGGGCAAGATCCAGTTCTGGACCTTCTTCATCGGTGCCAACCTGACCTTCTTCCCTCAGCACTTCTTGGGCCGTCAGGGCATGCCACGTCGTTACATCGACTACCCGGAAGCGTTTGCCTACTGGAACGAATGGTCCTCCTGGGGCGCGTTCATGGCCTTTGGATCGTTCCTGTTGTTCATCGGTATCGTGTTCTACACGATCCGCGCCGGTAAGCCGATTACCGAAAAGAACTACTGGAACGAGCACGCCGACACGCTGGAGTGGACGCTGACCTGCCCACCACCGGCCCACACCTTCGAGCAACTGCCGAAGCGTGAGGACTGGGATTGGCAGGATGGGCACTATCCACGAAAAGAAGCCATCGTCGGCGACGAAAAATAAGACAAAAAGCCCCGCTTCGTGCGGGGCTTTTTTTAGACGTGCTAAGCGGGTTGCTGCGCAACGAAACAATGCGTTGCCTGTTGGGCGGATTGACAATTTGCAACCAAAATGTGTTGATACGCGCTAAGATCAAAAAATAAGCACTTTGGTAATTGGTAGGGAGATCTTTACTTCGATGGTCAATTGATCGTCAGAAGCGGAAATCCGAAGGTAAAATCGTTTGTAGCGGGGGCTATAGCAGACATGAGTATCAAATCTAAAATCATCGTAACGGCAGCCTTCATGGCCGTTCCTGGCATGCTTTCAGCGGGCGGCTATGGTGACACAGCCGTCAGAGACGCAACAGTTGGCCAATCCGCATCGGCGGGAGACACGGTTTTCTGCCAACGCCTTGATCAACAAATTCCCGAGCGTTTGGCGTCTCGTATGGACTGCGGCGGCGCATCGGCCCGTTCGCAGGTCGCGGGGGCACGCACCAGCAGTGGCCTTCTGGGCGCCTTGTCCAATATCTTCAGCGGCAGCGGCTCGAACGGTGGGTCTGGGTCAAACGGTGACAATAACGATGTCGGTAGCGGCGGCGGTGGTACTGGTGGCGGCGGAACCGGCGGTGGTGGCACTGGCGGCGGCAGCTTCGTCAGTAAATTCGACCGCTTGGCCGAATTCGGCGTTGAACGTGGCACAATAACCGACCAATCCGAAGAATTCCTGGATCAATACCAAGAGTACCGTAGAGAAAACGGCAGCCGCGGAGACTGGTCCGGCTTTAACCCGACCTCGAATTGATCCGCTAAGCTCTAAACCAACGGTCCGCAAAGGCGATGAACGCCCTTGCGGACCGTTTGCGTTTTAGGGTGCCTCCAAAGCGTCAAAGCGGCGTCTTGCAACGCGCCGTCCTACCGCTGTCCAAAGCCCGCCTGACAAAATAGAACGCGCCGCTCCTATAGACTTGAGGTTACGGCCCGAAAACCTAGACTAATCCCTATGCCTTACCACTGGACCGATACGCCAACCGACAAGCGCCTCAAACTCTGGCCGCACCAATCCATGACGCCTGAAGGGTTCTCGTGGTTCATTGGGATTACGGCTGTGATGCTAACCCTGCCCTTGTTCGCTGTTCTGGGGTCTGGGGTGGCTTGGGTGCTTATGGTGTTCTTTCTGGCTGCCATCTGGGGCATGTGGAAAGCGATCATGACCAACAAAACCGCCCGCCGGATATACGAAGAACTGCGCCTGACCAACGACGACATCCATCTTGAGCACGTTCCCTCGAAAGGCGAACGTAAAACATGGTCTGCCAATCCTCATTGGGTCACTGTGCACCTGACCTCCAAAGGGCCAGTTGAGGACTATCTGACACTGCGTGGTGGGGGCCGCGAGGTTGAACTGGGCGCGTTTCTCACACCGGAAGAGCGCAAAGACCTCTACAATGAATTAAAGACGCTGATCCGGCCCTGAAATCGGATGTGTCAGCTCAGACGCGTCTTCACCATGGGGCCAACCGCCCCGAAATCCATTTGGCCCGTGTATTTCGACTTCAAGGCGCCCATCACCTTGCCCATATCGCGGATCGAGCTGGCACCTGTTTCGCTGATCGCGGCATCAATGGCGGCTTCAGCTTCGGCTTCGTCCAACTGACGCGGCAGAAAATCTTCGATCACCGAGATTTCCGAGCGTTCCTGCTCGGCCAGTTCCAGACGTCCGCCTTCTTCATAGGCGCGCGCGGATTCCTGACGTTGCTTCACCATTTTACCAAGGATCAGCAAAATTTCATCCGATCCGACGCCCGAATCTCCGGCATCTCCACCTTCGGCACGACGCGCAATATCACGGTCTTTGATGGCCGCACTGATCAGACGAAGCGTCGACAGACGCGCCTTGTCCTTTTCGCGCATCGCGATTTTCAACGCGTCGCCGATTTGATCCCTCAGTTCCATTTTCATCCCTCACGTCCCTTGGGAAACGTCACCCTACATGAGCGAAAATCCTGCTGCAACCGCTCATATCAGGGTTAAGCCATTGATTCTTAATACTTCTCAAAATTCACCCTGCCCTTGACGCCACGTTCAGGGGGCCGTACACCCACGTCCGTTTACCAGACACAAAGGGCGGCTTCCCATGGCACATGCATCGAAAAGACCAACCGCTTGTCTGGCCTTGGCGGATGGCACGGTGTTTTACGGCCAAGGCTTTGGGGCCAAAGGGAAAACCGTGGCCGAACTGTGTTTCAACACCGCCATGACGGGCTATCAGGAAATCATGACCGACCCGTCTTATGCCGGGCAGATCGTCACCTTTACCTTCCCCCATGTGGGCAATGTCGGGGTAAACCCGGAAGACGACGAAACCGCCGATCCCGTCGCCAATGGTCTGGTCGTAAAATGGGACCCGACCGAGCCTTCGAACTGGCGCGCGGCCGAACCATTGATGGGCTGGCTAGAGCGTCGTGGCCGGATCGGCATCGGCGGCCTTGATACACGTCGTCTGACCCGCGCTATTCGCCAGCAAGGCGCGCCCCATGTGGCGCTGTCCCATGATCCCGAGGGCAATTTCGACATTGAAAAACTGATCGCCGATGCCCGTGGATTTGCCGGTTTGGAAGGCCTCGATCTGGCAAAAAAAGTGACCTGCGCGCAATCTTATCGCTGGAACGAAACCAGATGGGCCTGGCCCGAAGGGTTTGGCGAGGTGAAAGACCCCAAGTTCAAAGTCGTTGCCATCGATTATGGCGCGAAACGCAATATCCTGCGCTGTCTGGCCAGCGTAGGCTGCGACGTCACCGTTTTGCCTGCCACAGCCACCACCGAGGACGTTTTGGCCCTGAACCCCGACGGCTTGTTCTTGTCCAACGGTCCGGGCGATCCCGCGGCGACGGGCGCTTACGCCGTGCCAATGATCAAAGGTGTGATGGAGAAAAGTGCCATGCCCGTCTTTGGCATTTGCCTTGGCCACCAGATGCTTGCGCTGGCCCTTGGGGCGACGACCGTCAAGATGAACCACGGCCACCACGGCGCGAACCATCCGGTGAAGGATTTGGAAACCGGCAAGGTTGAAATCACCTCGATGAACCACGGCTTTACCGTCGACAGCCAAACCTTGCCCGCCGGTGTAAAAGAAACCCATGTGTCTTTGTTCGACGGCTCGAACTGCGGTATCCGGATGGTAGATCGCCCGGTCTTTTCCGTGCAATATCACCCCGAAGCCAGCCCCGGACCAACCGACAGCATGTATCTGTTCGACCGCTTCGCCAAAGCCATGCGCGAAACGACCGCACTGGCCAATTAAGACCGGATTAACCAGCACGCACTAAAGCAGGCAGAGTTCTGCTGTTTTGGTGACCCTCGTGCCCAAGTTCCAACGTACTCCGTCTGTCTTACTCAAATCTGCCAATCGCGCGGATCTGGATCAAACGCCCCTGTCCCCGGATGGAAGCTCCAGCCATGCAGGTCGCGCGGATGTGCGGGCTTTGGATCATATCGGGTTGGAAACCGCCCTTCGAAACACCGTTCTGCCCCTTGAAAACGCAGGCGCCATCACCCCGGTGGCCTGCGCAAGCTTTCGGGATTTTCGCCGGATCAAGCCGCATCTGAACGCGCGTTTGGGCCCGGTCGCCTTTCGCGAAAAACCCAAAGCCGTGATCGAGGATGAAATTCTACGCCTGCGCGCCGCCTGTCTGGCGCGGCGTGCCGAGGTGCGCACGCCCTTGTCTGAAAGCTGTCGGACCTGGTCCGGGTTAAACACCGCCACGGCTGTCATGGGGGTCGTTACAGCCATCGCGGCCATGGCTTATCTGGTGCCCGTACTGCTTTTGACGTTGGTCACGATTTGGGCCGTCCTGACGTTGTTTTCCGTGACATTTTTGCGGACCATCGGTGCCGTTGCGGCGTTCCGTCAGGCCAAGCGCACAAACAGGTGGGTCAGTCAGAGGCACGACCATATTCCAAACCACGACTTGCCCAAGATTTCGCTGCTGGTGCCTTTGTTCGATGAATTGGATATCGCAGGCCGATTGGTGCAACGCCTGTCCGCGCTGGATTATCCACGCGACAAGCTTGAGGTCTGCCTGATCCTTGAAACCGGCGACCTGCGCACGGAATCCGCCTTGCGCCATGCGACCCTGCCCGATTGGATGCGCATCGTTCATGTGCCCGCCGGCCCGGTGCAAACCAAGCCCCGCGCGATGAATTACGCGCTTGATTTCACCGATGGCGAAATTGTCGGGATTTACGATGCCGAAGACAAACCGGCGCAAGATCAGTTGCGCAAAGTCGCCCTTGGTTTTCACAACGCACGGCCCGACGTCGCCTGCCTGCAAGGGGTTCTGGATTTCTACAACGCCGGCGAAAGCTGGTTGTCACGTTGTTTCACCATTGATTATGCCGCGTGGTTCCGTCTGGTGCTGCCTGGACTTGTGCGCCTTGGCTTTGTGATCCCCTTAGGCGGCACCACCGTCTTTTTCCGCCGCGCCGCACTTGAAGAGCTTGGCCGCTGGGACGCCCATAACGTGACCGAAGATGCCGATCTGGGCCTGCGTCTGGCGCGGCGTGGCTATCGTTGCGAATTCGTCGCCTCTGTCACCGAGGAAGAGGCGACGCACCGCGTACTGCCGTGGCTGAGGCAGCGATCACGCTGGATCAAAGGCTATGCCATCACATGGGCCGTCCACATGCGTGATCCTTTGCGGCTTTTCGGCGACTTGGGGCTGAAACGCTTCCTGGGCGTACAAATCCTGTTATTAGGCACGCTCAGCCATTTCCTGTTGGCCCCGTTCCTGTGGTCTTTCTGGCTGATCGTATTTGGCCTGCCGCATCCCGTCACATCGGTCTTTCCGCACAGTGTTATTCTGGCCACCGGCACCTTGTTCTTCCTGTCCGAAATCACCACGCTTTTGATCGCCGCCTTTGCGGTTGCGACGCCAAAACACAGCTGGCTGATCAAATGGGTGCTGATGATGCACCTCTACTTTCCGCTGGCCGCACTGGCCTCGTGGAAAGGGTTTGCCGAACTGGTAACGCGCCCCTTCTTCTGGGACAAAACGGCCCATGGCCGTCAGCCGCTTACTCGGAGATGGGTGCGTCGTTTCTGGCTGCCGCGTCGGCGTCCCGCCTGAGACGCGCTTCAAACGCCCGGCTGATATGGCCCTTCAATCGGTCATGGGCGGCATCCCCGTCCCCGCTCGCAATCGCCTCAACAATACTGGCGTGTTCATCAACCGCCACCGAAGACCGCCCTTCGGCGGCCAAAGACGTCGTCGCCATCAAAGCCATCGACCGGTATACAAGATCCAACTGTTGCACCAGAAACCGGTTGTGCGACGCCAAATGCACCTGCCGGTGAAACCGCCGGTTGGTCCGCGCCAAAGCCGCCGGATCGCTCACCAACGCCCGGTCCTGCTCGACGAAATCGCGTAAAATCCGCACCTCTTCTTCTGTCGCATGTCGCGCCGCCAAACGAGCCGCCAAAGCCTCCAGTTCCGAGCGCACAACGTACAATTCCGCCATCTGGTTGTGATCCAAAGACGCCACCACCAAAGACCGCCCATCCCGCGCCAAAAGCGACTGGGTTTCCAACCGCTGCAAAGCCTCGCGGATCGGAGTCCGCGACACGCCAAACCGGTCGGCCAATTCGCTTTCCACCAAACGATCCCCCGGTCGATAGGTCCCCACGTCAATCGCGTTCAGGATCAATTGATAGGCGTCTTTCTGGCCCGGTCGCTGGTCGTCTGTCATCGGTGTCTCCCTTAATGCCACTGACGTTAGGCCAAGCGCATCGCCTTGCAAAGCACCAGAAAACCGATCTGGCTAAATCATCGCAGGTTCGCTAGACCGACCTCATGCCTCAAAACAGCTTTTTCGACGTCGACACTTGGGTCTTTGATCTGGACAACACACTTTATCCGCCCGAGGTTCGGCTGTTCGATCAAATCGAAGAACGCATGAGAGCCTGGGTCTCGGACGCCCTGAACGTCAGCCGGGACGAGGCAGACGTGATCCGCAAAGACTATTGGGAACGCCACGGCACAACGCTCGCCGGACTGATGCGGGAACATGACGTGGACCCGGGGCCTTATCTGACAGATGTGCATGATATCTCGTTCGATGCACTGACACCTGATCCGTCACTCATCGCCGCCATCACCGCCCTGCCCGGTCGCGCCATCGTTTACACCAACGGCTGCGAACCATACGCGCGAAACGTGCTAGCCGCGCGCGGCCTAGGTGATGTTTTTGAAGCGGTCTATGGTATCGAGCACGCCGGCTTTCACCCCAAACCCGACCGCGCCGCGTTCGAAACGATCATCGCAAAAGACGGCTTCAACGCCGCCCGCGCCGCCATGTTCGAAGATGATCCACGCAATCTGGCCGAACCCCACGCCATGGGGATGCGTACGGTCCACGTCGCACCTGCCCCGGTCGAAGCGCCCCATATCCAGCATCACACCAGCGATTTGGCCGGGTTTCTGCACGCCCTGCCCTGAGACAATCCACCCGCTTTACCACATGGCCCCACGCGCTACCTTCTTCACATGAGCAACACGACCCCCGACATATTCATCTCCGGCGGCGGCATCGCTGGCCTTGTGGCGGGTCTCGGCTTTGCCCACCAAGGGGCCACGGTCACCATCGCCGATCCCGCACCGCCCCCCGGTGACGATGATATGGGCGATCTGCGCTCAACGGCCTATCTGCAGCCGGCCCGTGCCTTGCTGGAAGAAATCGGCATCTGGGATCGCCTCAGCCCCAAAGCCACCCCCCTTGAAACCCTACGCGTCATCAACTGCACCGGATCACCGCCCGCCCCCCGCATCACACGCGCCTTCGAATCCGACGATCTGGGTGCCCCCGCCTTTGGCTGGAACCTGCCCAACACGCTGACCCGCCGCGTTTTGGCAAAAGCCGCCGTGGATCACCCCCAGATTGACTTGCGCTTTGGCACCGGCTTCAAATCCCGACTGGCCCGCGACACCGAAGCTCGGATCACTCTGTCCGACGGGCACCGCCTCAGCACAAAGCTGGCCATCGCCGCCGACGGGCGCAACTCGCCCCTGCGCGAGGCCGCCGACATTCCCGTCCAGACCACGCGCTACGGCCAAAAGGCGCTGGCCTTCGCCGTGACGCACCCCGATCCGCACCACAACATCTCGACCGAGCTTTACCTTGACGGCGGTGCCTTCGTTCTGGTGCCTCTGCCCGATCACGAGGGCCAGCCCGCTTCGGCCGTGGTCTGGATGAACGACGGCCCCGAAGCGCTGCGCCTGCAATCCTTGTCTGAAGCCGACTTCAACACCGCCGCCAGTGACCGCGCCACCCATATCCTTGGGCCACTCACCCTGATCACCAAACGCCAGCTTTGGCCCGTGATCACCCAAACCGCCCAAAGCCTCACCGCCAAACGCACCGCCCTGATTGCCGAGGCCGCGCATGTCCTGCCCCCCATTGGCGCGCAAGGCCTGAACACCTCGCTGATGGATGTCCGCTTGCTGCTTGATCTGGCCGAAAAAGCCCCGGACACCCTTGGCATGCGTGCATACCTCGACCAATTCGCCAAGACCCGCGCCCGCGACATCGCCGCCCGCGCCAAGGTGATCGACCTCTACAACCGCATCTGCCGCAGCGATGCCGCACCTGTCCAGACACTGCGCAGTGCAGGTCTGCGCCTTGTCCACGACATCAAGCCGCTCCGCCACACCATCATGCGGGCAGGTTTGGGCACCTAGGGCCCTCCTCTTCTTCTTGTTGAAAATATGCTGGGGAGGTCCGGAGGGGTGAAACCCCTCCGGCGTCGCGCCGCCGACAGGCGGCGCAAATCCTCACCCCATAGCTTTGTCCAAGACGCCTTCGAACCGCG
>CAZWDS010000116.1:0-8654 GCA_964632495.1 uncultured Rhodobacterales bacterium | reverse complement strand
AATGATTATATGGCTAGGCGAAGAAGAAAACCTCAAATCGTACAACATTCGGAAACGCCAACATCAGAGCAACGTGCAGCATCCGTTACTCTGAGCTCAAACCGGACCTTGCTGTCAAATCAATCGCAGCGTGGCTTACCGTCTGCGCTGAACGAGAGCTGAGAGCAGGCGTCCTTGGTTCCTCTTGACCTTTCCCCCTTCAAAACGTACCCAACCTTTACGTGGCGATTTGTTTACCGGATTGCGGGCCACGTTAAAAAATTCCGCTAAAGAGGTCTGGGACGTCCATGATGCCCCCGGCTTTTACGGTCGGGGGTTTTGTTTTGGAAAGGAGCGGTCCCAATGGCTGATACATGGAAAAAACGCACCAAACTGGTGCATGAGGGCACGCGGCGTAGTCAATATGGCGAGGTGTCGGAAGCGATCTTTCTGACCCAGGGCTTTGTCTATGGCAGCGCCGAACAGGCCATGCAGCGGTTTGAAACCTCGGGCGAGGATGAGTTCATCTATGCCCGCTACGGCAACCCGACCGTGCGGATGTTCGAAGAGCGGATTGCATCGCTGGAAGGCGCCGAGGATGCCTTTGCCACGGCCAGCGGCATGGCGGCGGTGCATGGGGCTTTGGCGTCGATGGTGAAGGCCGGGGATCATGTGGTGTCGGCGCGGGCGTTGTTCGGGTCGTGTTTGTACATCCTTGAGGATGTGCTGACCAAGTTCGGGGTCGAGGTGACCTTTGTGGACGGCACCGATTTGGATCAGTGGCGGGCTGCGATGCGCCCGGACACCAAGTTGGTGTTTCTGGAAAGCATGTCGAACCCGACGCTTGAGGTGATTGATCTGAAAAGTGTGGCCGAGATTGCCCATGGGGTTGGGGCGACGGTTGTGGTGGACAACGTCTTTACCACGCCTGTGTTCAGCCGCGCTTTAGAACTGGGTGCGGACGTCGTGATCTATTCGGCGACCAAGCATATCGACGGGCAGGGGCGCGCTTTGGGCGGTGTGGTTCTGGGTACGAAAGAGTACATCCGCAACACGTTGGAACCCTTCCTGAAGCACACCGGCGGCGCGATGAGCCCTTTTACGGCGTGGATCATGCTGAAAGGGTTGGAAACGATTGATCTGCGGGTACGGGCGCAGGCGGACTCTGCTTTGGCTTTGGCCCAAGCTTTGAAGGAGGACAACCGTTTGGCACGGGTGATCTATCCCGGTCTTAAGGCCCATCCTCAGCACGCGATTGCCATGGCCCAGTTAGAAAAAGGCGGCACAGTTGTGTCTCTTGAGATCAGTGGCGGGCAAGAGGCGGCGTTTCGCTTTCTGAACGCGCTGCAGATCGTGGTGATCTCGAACAACCTTGGGGATGCGAAATCCATCGTGACCCATCCCACGACCACCACACACCAACGATTGACCGACGCGCAACGCGCTGAACTGGGTATCACGCCGGGTCTGGTGCGGTTGTCGGTTGGGCTGGAGGACCCCGAGGATCTGATCGCAGATGTCCGGCAAGCCTTGGCCGCGGTCTGATGCGCCAGATCCGGTCGGCGCTGGCCGACGATCGGGGGGCAATGGCGCGGATTTTCTATCTGGCGGTGCATCGCACGGCGCGCGCGGTCTATTCCGAAGCGCAATGTCAGGCGTGGTGTCCGGCGGTGCCTGCCCCCGATGTCTGGGCCAAGCGATTGGATGGGCTGGATAGTATAGTGTCCGAAGTGGATGGCGCAGTGGTCGGGTTTATCGCGTTGAATCTGGGCAAAGCCTTGGTCGATTTCGCCTATGTCCACCCGGATCACAGCCGTGCGGGTCATGCCACGGCGCTTTATGCGGTGATGGAGGGCCGGGCGCGACAGGCGGGGATGTCGCGGCTGACCACCGAAGCCAGCCGTTTGGCCGAGCCGTTCTTTATCGCGCAAGGCTGGAAGGTTGAGGCCTATCAAGAGGTGGAGCGGCGGGGTGTCACGATCCCGAATGCGCGGATGTCGAAGGATTTGCTGTAAGGTCGGGGCATAGCGGTTCTTGGCGAAACAGGATAAAACGATCCCATGGAAAATGGTGTGACATCGACGTGTGATTGCGGCGCAGTGCGGTTCCGGCTGGCGCCGCTCAACGGGACACGGTGTGTGTGCTACTGCGCCTCCTGTCAGGCGTTTCTGGCGCATTTGGGTCGATCTGACATCGCCGACAAGGCCGGGGGCAGCGACTTGTTTCAGACCGGCCCCAATCTTGTGACGCTGGAACAAGGTGGCGAGCATCTGGCCAATCTGCGCCTGACCGGTAAAGGCCCGCTTCGGTGGTATGCGACCTGTTGCAACACGCCAATCTGCAATACAGGGGCCAAGCGGACGGTGCCATTGGCCGGTTTCCTTGTGCGGACTTTCGACGACAAAGCGGACATCGGGCCAGTGATCGCAAGGGTGAACCGGAAAGACGCCAAAGGCCCTGTGTCAGACGAGGGTGGGGCGATGCGCAGTTTGATCCTTGCTTTTCTGAAGCGTGCCGTTGTCCTGCTGATCACCGGAAAATACAAACAGACGCCCTTTTTTAGTGACGCAGGCGTACCGGTGGTGCCCACGACCCGTTTGTCACAAGAAGACCGCGCCCGCGCCTATCAGAGTTGACTTGGGCAAAGACAGGCGACAAGGCTCCCCCTCATGATCGATCTAAGACCCGTTGGATACCTGATCGGCCTGTTGGTCGCGGCCTTGGGCGTGACAATGGCGATCCCGATGGCTGCGGATTTCGCGGCTGGCAATGGCCATACCCACGTTTTCCTTGAAGCCGGTGTCATCACGATTTTCACCGGCGGTCTGGTGGCGCTTGCGACGGCGAACGCCGACAGCCGCAGCATGCGCAAGCAACAGTTGTTTCTGATGACGACGGGGGTCTGGGTGATCCTGCCCTTGTTCGGTGCTTTGCCCTTCTATCTGGGCGCCACAGACGCCACTGTCACCGACGCCTATTTCGAGGCCATGTCCGGGCTGACCACGACAGGTTCGACGGTGTTTACAGGGTTGGACGATTTGCCGGTGGGGATCTTGATTTGGCGATCCATGTTGCAATGGTTCGGCGGCATCGGGATCATCGTGGTCGCCATGGCGTTCCTGCCGGAACTGCGCGTCGGCGGTATGCAGATCTTCCGATCCGAGGGCTTTGATACCGACGGCAAAGTTCTGCCGCGGGCCGGCGAGATAGCGTCGCGCATATCCATCGTTTATCTGTTGCTGACTGTGTCTTGCGGCTTGGCCTATCTTTGGGCGGGCATGTCGGTGTTTGACGCGATCAACCACGCGATGACGACAATTGCGACGGGCGGGTTTTCGACCCATGACCAATCCTTCATGACCTTTCAGGGGCCGATTGAATATGTGGCCGTGGCGTTCATGGTGCTCGCCAGCCTTCCCTTTGTGCGCTACGTGCAACTTTTGGCCGGCTCGTCCACACCGTTGATGGCCGATAGCCAGGTGCGGGCCTTTGTCGGAGCTTTGGTGGTGCTTGTGGGTGTGATTGCCATGTTCCGGATGTTTTCGGGGGATGCGGCGTGGGAGGCGAGCGTTCGTGAAACAGCCTTCAACATGACGTCTTTGATGACGGGCACGGGCTATGCCAGTGCCGACTATCAAACTTGGGGTGGGTTTGCGGTGGCGGTGTTCTTCTTTGTTGGTCTGGTTGGGGGCTGCGCTGGCTCGACCTGTTGTTCGGTCAAGGTCTTCCGCTATCAGCTTTTGTTTGGCGCAATCGTCAACCAGGTCCGCCGCATTCACAGCCCTCATGGGGTTTATCAGTTGAAATACGCAGGCCGCACGTTGAGCGAGGATGTGATTTCTTCGGTCATGGTGTTTTTGACCCTGTTCATCGTGACACTTGGTGTGGTCGCGGTGCTACTGTCCGCCACGGGCTTGGACTTCATCACATCGGTCAGCGGGGCGGCGACGGCGATTGCGAATGTGGGGCCGGGTCTTGGCGACGAGATCGGACCTACGGAGAACTTTGCGGGGTTGAATGATCCGGCGAAGTGGATTTTGACCGCAGCCATGTTGGTCGGCCGATTAGAACTTTTGGTGGTCTTCGTCTTGTTCACCAGCCGGTTCTGGCGCGCCTAGCAAGAGGCGCGTGACCTGAATATTGGGCCTGACCAGCTCAAATGAGGGCATGTAAGGCGCAATGCAAAGGAGAAATCCATGTCCGGATATGGTATTGTCTATACCTCCACGAACTCCAAAAAGAATGCCCGCGACATTTCCACGGCTTTGCTGAACAAGAAGCTGGCCGCATGCATACAGTCGTTCCCTATGTCCAGCACCTATGAATGGCAGGGCGAGATCGTTGAAGATGAGGAACTTTTGATGCTGATCAAGATCAAAGCAGCGGATTACGATGAGGTCGAGCGCGTGATCTGCGAGACCCACGACTATGATGTCGCCGAAGTGATGATGACGGACGTCTGCAAGGGCAATCCCGCGTATCTGGACTGGATATCCGCCGTCACATGTTAAAGCGTCTTGGCAAGCCTGAATCCAACGTTATTCACGCGATTATTGGCGCCTTGGTGGCAGCGGTCTGTGACACGCATGTTGCGATAGCTACAATCCCAGCTGCCACCCCGTAAGCACCGCAAATCTTCCGGTTTTGTCAGGAAAGGCGCGCCGTCAGCGGGATGTGCGGCATAGCTGCTTGCCCAATTGTCCGCGACCCATTCCCACACATTTCCCAGGCAATCCTGTAGGCCCCAAGGATTGGACGGGAAGCTCCCGCATTTGGAAGATGCACCAAGGGTCTCGGCGGCGTTGCCCATGGACTTATCGGCATCATTTGCCGTGATATAGCGTTTCGTTGTGCCTGAGCGCGCCATATATTCCCACTCGGTCTCAGACAACAGGCGATAGCCGCCCGCGGTGTTGGCGTTCAGCCAAGCTATGTAGAGTTGTGCATCGTTCCAGGACACGTGGATCGCCGGACGTTCGCCGCGCCCCCAGCCTTCGTCGAAGGCATGTTCGGCATTCGTGGCTTGGCAAAACAAGTCGAAGGCTTGAAAGGTGACCGGGGCAATCCCGACGGCGAACCGATAGTCGATGCCGATGTGCCGGGTCGGGCGCTCGTTTTCATAGGCCAGGTCATCAGTTGGCGCAGCACCCAAGGTAAACTCTCCGGGCGGCAGAATTGTCATCGGAGGGCTAAACCAGTCGTCTTGAAAACACGCATGTTCGATCAAGCTGTCAAAGCAATTGGCCGCAACGAAAAGCCGGGCTGCTTCGTGCAGTGTTTGATCTTCGCCCGCACCGGGTTTGGGATGGCTGACGATGTCGCGTGCTGCGGCGTCGATGTCCGCCATAGCGTTCGGCGAAAGCCCCAATTTGCCTGCCAGAACCTCGGTTCGAACGTCCAGACATGTCGTTTCAAGCGTTGGATTATCTTGCGACCCGACATTTCTGGGTTGGGGTGTTGCAACCCGCTAGAAGTCCTGTGCCGAGGCCAGCGTCGCGCGAAGTTCGTCGAAGGCATCGGGGGACGTGATCCGTCCTTGGGGAAAGAGCGCGTTGAACAGGCCGACCCGATGTTTCTTTGAAGGAAGCGTATTCGCCTTGCGCCAACTGTCCAATGTGCGCCGGTGCACGACCTGATCTGGTGCCAAGCTTGCACTGATGGCAACACAGAGTTCGGAGGTTGTCCAGCCGTCTTTTGCATGGCGCGCTTTTCCGGTTCCGTTCGCAAAGTGGAATTCGATCAGCTGTCGCCACTTGTCGATTGAATTTTCGAATTGTGCACTGCCATTCAACTCATTCATACCAAACGGTTTTCCATTCAGATTCTACCAAAGAGGTGCCTGCACCATGCCAGTAGGATTGTATGAATTACAAGTGTGGCTGCTCACCTTTGTGTCAAGAAGGAGGGCTACAAATGGTTGAAATCACGTTCATTCTCTTGGTTTGGCAGAGCTGTCTTTTGGTCGCTGAAACCGTTCGTGCAGTGCGGCGCAGACTTGCCGCGCGGGCAGTCCAAGACAAAGAAAAACAGTAAAATACTCTAAATCAAAAGTTTGGCCGGTCCTTTGGGGTCGGCCAAACTTTGTTTGTGACGGCCTTTAGTTCCAGCAACTCACAAGGACAGTCATATCCGCGGCCAGAAGGGTCAGGTCTTCGGGGGCCATGTCTTCACCGGCGTCCACCGCTGAGGGGGTCACACCGTTGTCTGACAGGAAGGCCGCAAGGACGGGGGCGTCGGCTGCGAAGGCCACGTCACCGGGCAATTGCCGATTGTTTGAGGCGGGTTCCAGCAACATGCCAAGAACCGCGCCCGACCCATCAAAGACCGGGCCACCGACATCGCCGGGTTCATTCGCCACGCTCAGCCTTTGCACGCGTGTATCGCCGTCAAGGCCTTTGAGGTCTGCAAGCGTGCCATAGGTCAGGGACGGTGCCGTCAGGATGCCGCCAAAGCTGTAACCTGCGATGGCAATGTCGGATTGGAGGCGCGGTTCGCCTGCTGCCAGACGCGCAACCGACAAGGGTGCAAGAGCCTCGATCGGTTGCAAAAGGACCAGACCAAGGCCCGACTCTTCGGCGGTGATTTCAGCGTCTGTTTCATCGTTGAGCGTGATGCGCGTGCATTGGTTTACGGCGGATTGCGTGGTCAGGACGGCGCCGTTGTCATCGATGAAAAAGCCGGACATGGACCGATCAGCGCGGCGGATTTCAAGGCCTGAGATCAGGTCGATATCCTGCACGCCGCTGCCTGCAGTGTCGGGCAGGACGCCATCTGTGGGGGTAAAGCTGCTTTGCATGGCATCAAGCGCAAGCCGAAAACGTTTGTCGTCGCCCGCAGGCCAGATCAGCGTGTAACCTTTCAGCATCCCGCCGGACCGTCTGACAAAGGTGTGCGAGATGATCTTGGTGTTCGCGCCTTCCAGAGTGAAAGACTGATCCCGAAGAGCGCGTGAGCCGTCCAGGGGCACGATTTCCAGCGTCTGCATGATGTCATAAAGCGCGGACAGCGTGGCAGCGTCGCCGGTTTGACTGATCAGCAGGACTTTGATGCCGTCGTCGGTCTTGGGCTCGTAGTGGGCAAAGGGCGACTCGTAGCGATCAAAACCCACAAGTTTCGCGGGCAGTTCGATATCGATACCCGCCTGAACGTCGCTGACCGGAGCCATCCCTAGGGAATTGACCACCTCGAAATACCCGTCAACCAACTGGCGGCGTTGCAGGGTGGTCAGAATGCCCGTCGGCTCGAACCCGTTGGCTTCTTGCCAGTTCGCCATGGCACGCCGGGTGCCGGGGCCAAACGAGGCATCGATGGTCGACGTGTAAAAGCCTTCGTATTGCATGGCCGTTTGCAACAAGGCGCGGTCTTCGCGCGTGAGGTTGCGTTCGTTCTGGCGGGCTTCTTCCGGGGTTTCTTCGCCCGCGATCAGGGGGGCGACCGGTTCGGCGGGTTGGGTCAGGGTCGTGGTGCGGGTGCCCGAGCCAAAGACCCGGTCGCGGTAGGTCCGTCCGTCTGACACAAAGGCGTCTGACGGGACTTGGCGGGCCGCGCGCAACTGGCGCAATTGCCGCGCGGCTTCGGCTTCGTCGAAAGGACCGATGGCGATCACATGCCACCGCGAACCGGTGCGAAAGGCGCTGACATTGGGCAGACGCGCGGCGTAGTCTTCGGCCCGTTCAATTGCACGGGCTTCATTGGGCTGAGATTCGACCTGTACCCAGCTTTGTGCAAATGCCATCGCGGACCAAAGACTGATCGAAAAAAATGTCGCCAAGCCAACCACGTATCGCATTCTACCCCATCCTGCATTTGGTCATTGGTAAAGGCGCTCGCAAAGCACCAACGCTTCTTCTAGCAGAGCCTCGCGCGGTTGCACGCAGAAATGCGTCCATTGATTGACCGTGCCCTTTGCCTTGCCTATTGAGTGCGCGACTGAAACAACGACAAATCCCCCGCGAGGAGCATCCCATGGCCGCCAGCGCGCGCCCCGCAAGTTTTCAGGAGATCATCCTGCGTCTGCAGACGTATTGGGCTGAGAAAGGCTGTGCTGTGCTGCAGCCCTATGACATGGAAGTCGGTGCGGGCACGTTTCATCCGGCGACGACGTTGCGGTCGTTAGGCTCGAAACCCTGGGCGGCGGCCTATGTGCAGCCGTCGCGGCGTCCGACGGATGGGCGGTATGGGGAAAACCCGAACCGTTTGCAGCATTATTATCAGTTTCAGGTGCTGATTAAGCCATCGCCTCCTGATTTGCAGGACCTTTATCTTGGGTCCCTTGAGGCGATCGGAATTGATATGGAGATGCATGACATCCGCTTTGTCCAAGACGACTGGGAAAGCCCGACTTTGGGCGCCTGGGGCTTGGGTTGGGAAGTGTGGTGCGATGGCATGGAAGTCAGCCAGTTCACTTATTTCCAGCAAGTCGGCGGGCATGATTGCAAACCTGTCGCCGGTGAGTTGACCTATGGGTTAGAGCGTTTGGCGATGTATGTGCTGGGCGTCGATCACGTGATGGACATGCCGTTCAATGATCCGTCGCCTCGGAGGGGCGCTGATGGACAAGAAATTACGCCAATTGCGCTGAGTTATGGGGATGTCTTCAAGCAGACCGAACAGGAATATTCGCGCTGGAACTTTGATGTGGCCGATACGGACATCCTGTTGCAGCACTTCAAGGA
>CAZWDS010000115.1:0-8685 GCA_964632495.1 uncultured Rhodobacterales bacterium | reverse complement strand
ATCAGACTATCGCCGTCAGTGTCGATCAGATCGCCGTTGATCGCCGTGGCCCCAAGAATTTCGAACCGACGCATCACGTCTGTCGCCTCGTCGCGATTCAGGATCAAACGATCCATCTGAAATCCGATGTGATCGGTCGAGGCTGTAATGATCCGCGCACCATACGTCGTCCAAAGCCAACGGCAATGGGCAACAAGAGCCGCCTTCGGGGCACAGACGGCATAAGCGCCATGCTGCAACCATGCGGCTGCTTCCCAAGGTTCGGCAGCGTTGACCAAACCCGCGGCCAGTTCTGTGCCGCGTCGGGGCTTTACATAGTCGATGGGGTCCGGGAACAGACCCTCGGTGCCGTCCGCTTCGATTTCTGCGATGACCTCTCGCATTTCTGAAAGCTCATCCTCGGTACTGTCGCCAGCCCGTTCCAATTCGGCAAGCTGAGTCTTCAAGACCGAAACAAGAGTTGGCTTTTGGGCGTCGTGTGCTTCGGACTCTGCGTCACCTGAACCAAGCCGACCCATAACGCGTTTTGGAATGGAGACCACGCCTGCAATCCAGCGCGGTGCACCCAGTTCGACGCGGCGGGGATGTTTGCGGGCAATACGATTGGCGAACCACATCTCGGAATCCAACGCACGCGCTTCGGCCAAAATCTCTTTGGGGTTTTCGAAAACGTCGACGTATTCGGCCCATTCCGTGGAAAAGACGTCCCGATCCCCCAACAAGACAGGCATTACGCCGTCACGATCAGCGATCAGTTCTTTGAGGGCCGTATCTGCCTGATCGGCAGGTACGGTTTCCAGTGGAAATGGGATATCCAGCATGCGGCTCTCTCTTCAGGACTTCCGAAGAGGGATCATTTAACAAAAATCTGGCGAAATCAGGGCGATGGAGACAGTCTGTGCTTCGTCAGGCGTATTGTAGCCAAGTCACGTCAGGCCGCACTTGGCAGTAAAGCGGCTTCGGCCCCCGTCAGAACGCGGCGCGACATCGGACCATAGGTGTGCGGATCATAGGCCAAATCGGGCATCACATCGAACAACCGTTGACGTTGTTCATCGGCGATGGCGTCCAGACGTGCGGCGGCGGGGTGGAAGCTTTCGGTTTCCTGACCGTTCGCGACCAAGACGTGATGATCTTCCAGCATCAGATGGTAATAGGTCACTGATTTTGCTGCCATGTCTCGGGTGATACCGGTCCCATTGATCAGATCACGCGCGGCGACCAGCACTTCGTCTTCGCCCCAAAGGGCCTGCGCTGCCTGCCCCTGCACCAACATCCGATGATCCGGCGAGACAATCAGGTCCCCCGCAGGCTGCCCCGAGCCCAATGCGTTTTCGCGAATACGCACAGGCCGCAGATCGGGCATGGCGTAAAGGCGTGCGCCGGAAACGTTGCGGCTGCCAACCCAAAGGATCGGCTCGGCTCCGTTGTCCTTGGTGACAACTTCGTCACCTGCGACCAGTTCCTCGACCAAACAGGGCCCCCGTGTCGTCTCAAGCCATGTACCCGGCGTGAAGCAAACCACACCTTCCGCCCCTTCGATCAGACGGGATGGCAAGGCCGGTTCGATCACACCGTGATCCACGAACAGCGGCATATCGGGTGGAGGCATCGCGCCTGCGAACATTAGCAAAGGACGGGCAATTTCGGGCATGTCGATCAGGGTCGCCGTCCATTTCCGGTGACCATCGGTGATCGTGAACGCCCGGTCAAAGTCGGCGGTGTCGTCCACGAAAGGCATCCGAACGCCTTCCTGAACCAGCGCACGCGACACGATGCGGCGCGCGGACGCAGCCGCTCGCTTGCGATATTGCTCGCGATTTTCCGTTGAGATAACCGACGTTGGTCCACCCAACGCGCCATCAATCTGTACAGGGGTGCCCCGCCAAATCCACATCGCACCTTCATCAATTGCGCTGACCGGAGCACCGGACAACCCATTAACTTCGGTCTGCGACCAGGAAATGACGAACGTGCCCTCGGGACCCGCCATCATATTCATCTACCTGCCTCGGTATATTTTTATCTTATTTTGGAAAATCTTAGGTCACAGCGCTTCGCGGGCAATGCAAAAGATTAACGAATTAGCCGCGCATATGAAGGTGAGTCGTTCTGGCCACACATTTGCAACCTATGGGTGAAAATCGGCCGTAAAAGACAAAGGGCACGCTTTCCAGCATGCCCTTCAAGGTGTTCTTCGATACGCGACCGCGCCTGGTTTAGGCCTTTTTGCGCCGCAGAAGCGTCAAGCCGCCCAAACCGCCAAGCAAAAACAAGGCCGAGGCTGGCAAAGGCACTTCAGAGGCACGGATCTGATCCTGACCGCCGTTCGAATAGATCGTGTAGCGATAATTGCCAGTGTCCGTCGTGGCCAAACGCGACAGGTATTCGTTCGCCTGTTCCGCCACATCTACGTTCGAAACATAGTGATTGCCGTCCGTCACATCGTACGCGTTGCCTTTTTCCGCGATCACTTCCCAAAGCGCGGTTTGGAAAGCCGAGGCGCTCAGCGCGTCCGTTACGTCGGCGTAGGCTGCGTTGAACAGCTTGTCGATGTTGTCAACGACCGAAGCGTTCTTTTCCACTTCAAAGATCGAACCAAGGTCAAGATAGCTGTAAGGATCGATGCAAAACGCTATGAAAGCGTCAACGCCATCTGTGAACCGGAACGCACCAGCGGTGCCGTTGTACGTTTGACCAATCGGGTTTCCGCGATCCAGAACCGTCTGATTGATCCCGGTCTTCCAGTTTTCGTTTCCGTAGTATTTTCCGCTGACTTCCGTCGCCAGCGAGACAGTTTTGGCAGAGGCGCTGCTGGCGCCGATTGCCATGGCTGCTGCAACTGCAGCCACCAAAATCGTACTCGTCTTCATACCATTACCCTTCGTTACGCTTAACTTTACTGCAAAACACTTTTTGCGAAGCTGAAGTTATAGTTAGGGAGCCTTAGGAATAAGGGGAAAAAACAAGACATCGCGTCATAACCCACTCAGGGGCATGCATTGTGGTCAATTGCCGATTTTTGACATGACTTTGCCGAAATTCAACCACATTTCGAATGCCCGCAGCTTGGACAAGTCATACAGCCTTCGATCATCTGCATGCCGAATTGACCGCAGTTCGGGCAAGCGGGGCCTGGATTTTCGCCTAGGTTCACCACTTCGGCTTGCGGGTCGCTTTTTAATCCCATGCCTTCGCCCTCGATGAACCCGATCGAGATCATGTGGCGTTCAATCACGCCTCCTATCGCGGCCAGGATCGAAGGCACATATTTCCCCTGCATCCAAGCGCCACCGCGCGGATCGAAGACGGCTTTCAGCTCTTCCACGACAAAAGACACATCACCACCCCGACGGAACACAGCCGAGATCATCCGGGTCAAAGCCACGGTCCAGGCGAAATGCTCCATGTTCTTCGAGTTGATGAACACTTCAAACGGCTGTCGGCGCCCTGCCGTGATGACGTCGTTGATCGTGATGTAAATCGCGTGCTCCGACATCGGCCACTTCAGCTTATAGGTCTGGCCTTCCAGCGCGGCGGGACGGTCCAGCGGTTCGGCGATGTAGACAACCTCGCCCCCCTTCGCTTCGACGGGGGCTGCTTCGCTTGCTTCAGACACGCTTAGAACCGACCCTGTCACCGCATTCGGGCGATAGGTGGTGCAGCCCTTACAGCCGGTATCCCAAGCCTCCATATAGACGTCCTTGAAGGCATCGAAACTGATGTCAGCGGGCACGTTGATGGTTTTGGAAATCGACGAATCCACCCATTCCTGCGCTGCCGCCTGCATGCGCACGTGATCGCCGGGTGCCAAGACCTGAGCGTCCACGAAATGGTCTGGTATATCGGCCTCACCAAACTTGTCGCGCCACATCTGAACGGCGTAGTCGACAACTTCTTCTTCTGTGCGGCTGCCGTCCTTTTGCAGAACTTTGCGTGTATAGGCATGGGCAAAGACCGGCTCGATCCCCGAACTTACGTTGCCTGCAAACAGGCTGATCGTCCCTGTCGGTGCGATCGAGGTTAAAAGCGCGTTGCGGATGCCATGTTTGGCGATCAGGTCGCGCGTTTCGTCGTCCATGTTCTGAAGCGATCCACTGGCCAAAAACGCCTCGGCGTCAAACAGTGGAAACGCGCCCTTTTCGGCCGCCAAATGCGCCGAAGCCCGATACGCGGCGCGGGCAAGCGCGCCCAACCAACGCGACGTCAGACGCGCCGCCTCTTCCGATCCATACCGTGCACCGACCATCATCAGTGCGTCGGCCAAACCAGTCACACCAAGACCAATCCGTCGCTTGGCCTCTGCTTCCTGTGCTTGCGCCTCCAGCGGAAACCGCGAGGCATCCACCACGTTATCCATCATTCGCACGGCGGTGGTCACCAGCTTGTCCAGCGCGTCTTCGTCCAGCGCGGCCCCGTCTTCAAAGGCGTTTTCCACCAAGCGCGCCAAGTTGATCGACCCCAACAAACAGGCCCCGTAGGGCGGCAAAGGCTGCTCGCCGCAAGGATTGGTCGCCGCAATCGTCTCGCAATAGGCAAGGTTGTTCATCGTGTTGATCCGGTCGATGAAGATCACACCCGGTTCGGCATAATCATAGGTCGCCCGCATGATCCGGTTCCAAAGCTCGCGCGCCTGAACCGTTTTGAAAACCTTGCCCTCGAACAGCAAGTCCCAAGGCCCATCCGCCTTCACAGCCTCCATAAACGGGTCGGTCACCAGTACCGAGACATTGAAGTTTCGCAACCGCGCCGGATCCGCCTTGGCGGTGATGAAATCTTCGATATCCGGATGATCACACCGCATCGTGGCCATCATTGCGCCCCGCCGTGCACCCGCCGACATAATCGTCCGGCACATGGAATCCCAAACGTCCATAAAGGACAACGGCCCGGACGCATCCGCCGCCACGCCTTTCACATCCGCGCCTTTGGGCCGGATGGTGCTGAAATCATAGCCGATCCCGCCGCCCTGCTGCATGGTCAGCGCAGCCTCTTTTAACATCTCGAAAATGCCGCCCATGCTGTCGGGAATGGTGCCCATGACAAAGCAATTGAACAATGTGACCGACCGGCCTGTTCCCGCGCCTGCAACAATCCGACCGGCGGGCAGAAACTTGAACCCCTGAAGCGCGTCGTAAAACGTCTCTTCCCACTTCGCAGGCTCTGCCTCGGTCTCGGCCAAAGACCGCGCGATCCGTCGCCAGGTATCTTCCACCGATCGATCAACCGGCACGCCATCGGCGTCCTTCAGACGATATTTCATATCCCAGATTTGTTCAGCGATCGGTGCTGCGAAAGACGACATAGCGATTCCCCGGAAAAGAGATATACAATCTACACCATCCCCCACCCATTCCACAACACCTTGCAGCGCCCCTGCAATGGTCTACCATATAGGGTAGAGCCTGTGGAAGAATCTGTGGATAACCAACTACACCTTATAAAACTCAGCGTCGGCACCGAAAGCGTTGACACCTTGGCCGATTGGCAATCCAGCCCACAGGCCAAGGGTCCGGACGGGTTGCCGCGCCATGTCACGCGCATGTGGCCCAAGCGCGAGGCGGAATTGTTGAATGGTGGGTCGATCTATTGGGTCATCAAAGGCTTTGTGCAGGCCCGGCAACAAATCCTGCGGCTGAACGAGGTGGACCACGGCGACGGCATCCGTCGCTGCGCCATCGTGCTCAATCCCGAGATCATCCGAACCTCCAGCGCCCGACGACGCCCGTTCCAAGGCTGGCGCTATCTCGAAAGTGCCAATGCACCGGTTGATCTGCCAAAGGGTCAGGCCAACGACGATCTGCCCCCCAGCCTGATGGAAGCGCTGGCCGACATCGGGGTCAGATAAGAACCCCGTCAAATTTGACTAAAATTGCGGGTTCATCTCTTTGAAAATACGCAAATTCGCGACGGCTCAGCCAAGACCGGTCTGGGCCTTTAATCGATCCCAAACGTCGCGACTGTCCGCATCCCAAACTTCGGCACGGGTTTTGAACAACACGGCCTGAGACGACAGGACCAAACCATCGCTCAGCACTCGCAAATGATTGGCGCCCAAGGTGGCCCCACTCGACGTGATGTCGGCTATTGCTTCTGCCGTCAGGTTCTTCACCGTGCCCTCGGTCGCACCCTGGCTGTCCACCAGTTGATAGTCCGAGACTTCGGCCCCCCGCAGAAACTCCCGGATCAAACGGTGGTATTTGGTGGCGATCCGCAAACGATGCCCGTGCGAGGCGCGGAACGCGGTGGCAACCTCATCCAGATCATCCAGCGTCATCACATCCGACCAGAAGTCGGGCACGGCGATCACCAGATCCGCATGGCCAAAGCCGAGGGTTTCCACCTCGGCCACACGCGTTTCCCAGAATGGCAGCTTTTCGCGCACCATGTCCTGACCCGTCACGCCCAGATGAATGCGCCCTGCGGCCAGTTCACGCGGGATTTCGCCAGCGGACAAAAGCACCAGTTCGACGCCTTCGACCCCTTCCACGTGACCCGCGTATTCGCGATCACTGCCGGTGCGCCCCAAGGTCACGCCCCGGTCGCCGAACCAGGCGAAAGTCTTGTCCATCAATCGGCCCTTCGAGGGCACGCCAAGCTTCAAACTCACGACTGCCCCTCCAGTTCCAGCAATAGACCCGGTCGGATCACACCGCCGACGGCGGGCACACCGGTTCCGCCACCTATGGCGCGGGTCAGGGCATCGTAGCGCCCGCCTGTTGCGACAGGTGGCAAGTCAGGGCGGGCATCGGCATAGAAACCAAACACGAACCCGTCGTAGTATTCCAGCGTGGTGCGGCCATAGCTGGCCTCGAATTCCAGCGCATGGACGTCCACATCTTGATCCGCCAAAGCCTCGAACCGAGCGGTCAGGACTTCGACAGCAGGTGCAATCGTCGGCAAATCCACTGCAATATCATGCAGATGCGACAGGGCGTCGGGGGCTTTTTCGCGGATACCCAAAAGCGCGTCGATCACCTCGACCTGACCTGCGGCCAAGGGTGCCTCAGCGCGGTCAGCTTCAAGCGCGGCAAGGCGTGCGGTGACGTCGGCACGGCTGCGCAGGCCGATCTCGACGTCGCTGGACTGGTTTTCACGCGGGGCAATCGGTTTGGCGAACCGGTTCAACAGAGCGCGAAACCGTCGCGGACGCCAGAGGTGATGCAGCAGAGCGTTTTTGCGCGCCGACGAGGTGTTAAGCCCCTCGACCGCTGCACGCAAAAGCCCGATGTCGCCCATAGCAGCGCGCAGGTTTTCGCGGGCCAGAACCTTGGCCATCGTGGCAAACACGTCGGCATCGGCAATGGGCGCGGCACTGCCATTGAACAACTCGTAGCCAACCTGCAGATATTCCGCCGTGCGGTCCGGGTCGTCTTCCTGCCGGCGAAACACTTCGCCCGCATAGGTATAGCGCCCCTCGCCGCCGCCCGCCGCCATGTGGCTTTGCACCAAAGGCAGCGTGAAATCCGGGCGCAACATCATCTCGCCCTGCAACGGGTCTTGGGTGACAAAGGCGCGGGCGCGAATGTCTTCGCCGTACAGATCCAAAAGCGCGCCTGCGGGTTGCAGCACGTCGGTTTCGAACACCTCGGCGCCTTGGGCTTCGAACAGGCCGCGCAAGCGGTCGGCTTCGCCGCGAATGTCGGACTTGTCCGTCACCGGTCCAGGATCTCGCGCACTTTGGCGACCATGTCTTCAGCTGGGCATTCGAACTGTTGCTTCTGCTCTTTCCATTCTTCGACGCTGGCCGTTTCGGCGATTTCCGCGCCCAACACGAGGTCTTTGATCTGCACCATACCGCGTTCCGCTTCGTCACTGCCTTGGATGATCGCGACGGGCGAGCCGCGTTTGTCGGCGTATTTCAACTGGTTGCCAAAGTTCTTCGGGTTGCCAAGGTACACCTCGGCCCGAATGCCCGCTTGTCGCAGCGTCGTCGCCATCGCCTGATAGTCACCCATCCGGTCGCGATCCATCACAGTGATCACGACAGGGCCCGTCGTATCCGCCTTGATCCGGCCCTTCATGCGCAAGGCGGCCAGCAGGCGATCAACACCGATGGATACACCCGTCGCAGGAACGGCCTGACCAGTGAAGCGCTTCACCAGATCATCATAACGCCCGCCGCCTGCCACACTGCCGAACTGACGCGGACGGCCTTTTTCGTCTTCAATCTCAAAGGTGAGTTCGGCTTCATAGACGGGACCGGTGTAATAGCCGAGGCCACGGACGACCGACGGGTCAATGACGATGCGATCGGGGCCGTAGCCTTGGGCTGCACAAAGGTCAGCAATTTGTCGGAGTTCGGCAACTCCATTTTCTCCGTCCTCGGAACCACCGACGACCAAGGACAACGCAGAAAACGTTTCCGCGTTGGTATCCTTTCTTGCAGTAAGAAAACCAACCACAGTTTCGATTTCTTCTTCGGACCGCTGCCAGCCGTCAATGAACGCTCCTGAGTCGTCAAGTCTACCTTTGCCAAGTAGTTCGCGAACTCCCTGCTCTCCAACTTTGTCGAACTTATCGATTGTGCGGAGCACACCAGCTTCATAGTTGTCGGCAAGTTCGCTCTCTTCAGAGTCAGAAGCCTCAAAGCGCCCGAATGCCTTCTCCAGCACCCCATTCAGCACCTTCCGGTTGTTCACCCGGATCACGTAGTCTCCGCGCTCGATCCCAACGGCCTCAAGC
>CAZWDS010000114.1:2151-8787 GCA_964632495.1 uncultured Rhodobacterales bacterium | reverse complement strand
ATTTTCCCGCTTCTGCGGATAATCCCAAAGCCCCGGTCATTATTGTCGCGAATGTGGCAATGAGTTGGTCTGATCAAACATAAGCTTGGTTAATTTTTTCTGACCGTTCCCTTGGCCGACTTGAAGCGTTTGGCCCATAAAATAAAGAAATTTCAAGGAATACCGGGATCTCTGCCATGGCTTTTGCCTCAATCATGCCACAATTTGCGACAATTCCCGCCGCATTTCGTCCCACATTCTGACTGAGTTGAAGTCTGAGAAGGAGTGTCCTTCATGAAGCCGATTACAGATGAAATCGTTCGGTCTTTGATCGAACGAGCTGAGCGACGCGAAACTGCGGCCTGCCCGGCGAATATCACGATTCCGGCGTCTGAAGAGGACGGCGTGGGGCAGGCTATGTCGCGCCGGATTATCTCGTTCGATTTCATGCGCCGTCGGGTGCAGCGACGCCAGACGGTCAGCGGATTGTTCGTTTATGCCTCCCCGCGCCTGAGATCCTGAATTTGCATCGTTCACCAGTTCCACCAGTTTTAGAGAGACGTCGTTCCCATGACACGCAATGCATCCGAACTTGCCAAGGCACGCCAGCGAGTGGCCGAGAAGCACAAGCGCACCCAGGCCGCGCTTCAGAAATTCCGTGAAGAAAGTGCGGCGCGCGGTGTGCCTGTTTTTGTCTCGGTGCGACGCGCGGCCTAGAACCGTTCGGCGCGTAAGACTTCGGCGTCGGTGATGGATACGACTCCGATGTGACGTTCGACCACGGAAAAAGCGGCATTCAACAAATCATCCTGCCGTTCGGGACGGATCAGGCAGACGACGGCGACCATGCCGCCCGCGCTTGAGATTTGTCCTGCGCGGCTCCATTGCCCCGAAGCGCCGGACCCGCCGCGCACGGGCAGGACGGTATAGCCGGTGACGCCGGCTTTGGTGAGTGCGTCGGTCAGGCGGCGTTCCAGCGGGGCTTCGATAATGATTTCGATGCGTTTGGCTTTGTGGGTTTCCATGGACTTAACCTCCGGCAATGGCGGTGGCGACGGCGGTGTAGATCGGGATGCCGACGGTCAGGTTGAAAGGGAAGGTGACGCCAAGCGACAGCGTCAGATAGATTGAGGGTCGTGCTTCTGGCAGGGCGACACGCATGGCGGCGGGGACTGCGATGTAGGAGGCTGATGCGGATAGCGTCATCAAAAGCATAGCGCCTCCCGGAGAGAGACCAACGAGTAGCGCGGCGACAAGGCCAAAGGCGCTGCCGATCAGGGGCATGGTCATGCCGAAGATGATGCTGCCAAGGCCCAGTTCGCGCCAGCTTTCCCGCAGGCCCCGGCCCGCGACCAGCCCCATGTCCAGCAGGAACAGGCAGAGCACGCCCTGGAAGGGCGAGACGATGAAGGACGAGATTTTGGCCAGCCCGTCTTCGCCGGTGATCATGCCGATCAGGAAGGACCCGACGAGAAGGACGATCGAGCCGTTCAGCATGATCTCGCGGTAGAGGCCCTCGTCTTTGGTGGTTTTTTCGCCGGTGCGGGCGATCAGCCAGAGGGCCGAGAGGATGGCGGGGGCTTCCATCACGGCGGCGGCGGCGACCATGTAGCCTTCGGAGGTGATGCCGCGGCTTTCCAGAACGGATGTGGCGGCGACGAAGGTGACGATTGAGATTGATCCATAGTGTGCGGCGACGGCGGCTTTGTCGACGGTGTTGAGTTTGGTCAGCGCGGACAGAAGGGCGAAGGCGATGAAGGGCAGAAGGAAGGACAGCACCAAGCCTGCCACCAGAGTGGCGACCAGAGTGGCGTCTAGTCCGTGGGCTGCAACGCCTGCGCCGCCTTTGAAACCGATGGCGAACAAAAGGTAGATCGACATGCCTTTGGCCACGGCTTCGGGCACCGACAGATCGGACCGCGCAAGCGCGGCTGCCAACCCCAAGACAAAGCAAAGGATGATTGGCGAGATCAGGTTGTCTGCGGCAAGCGAAAGAATGTCAGTCATGTTTCCCTCGGAGTCTCGTTGGATATGGTGCGAAACGGCCCTTTGTCAAAGGGCGTTGAACTCGCGTGTTTCGGCCACGTATTGATGCAATGCACCTTCGCGGATGTCGGTCCAAAGCCCGTGGAGGCTGAGTTGCTCTTTCTCGCGGGCTTCGACGACGAAGGGGAAGGTCAGCAGGTTTTCCAGCGAGACAACGACGGATTGACGTTCAAGCGCGCGCAGTTGCTGATCTTCGGGAGCGTCGGCGTCGATGCGGTCAAAGCCGGGACGCAGGATGTCCATCCAACGGCCCACAAAGCTGTGCTTTTCTTCCAGGTCGGGCGCTTTGCCGCTGCACATGGCATGACAGCCCGCAACGCCACCGCAGTTCGAATGACCGATGACGATCAGGTGCGGGATATGGAGGGCCGTAACCGCGTATTCAATCGCAGCAGAGGTGCCGTGGGGATCGCCGTCGGGTTCGTAAGGGGGCACCAGATTGGCGACATTGCGGTGAATAAAGAACTCGCCCGCTTCGGCGCCGAACAGGGTCGAGACGTTCACCCGGCTGTCACAACACGAAATGATCATGCCGCGCGGCCTTTGGCCTTCGTCAGCCAAACGGCGGTACCACGCCTGATTCTCGGTGTAGCTGGTGGCTTTCCAGCCGTGATAGCGTTGGACCAAGTAGCTGGGAAGCGGTCGTATATGCTCCATCTCGTCCTCTTAAAATTCTAGCCAATTGCCGCCTAGTTTTGGCTTTGCGTCAACAGTTTCTTTTCCCCCGACGGGTTACAACGGCTTTGGGTAGAGGGAAAGGGTTTCGAAGTGTCAGAAAATATCGTCGTTCTGTGTCCTCATGAAGTGATCTCGATTGAGTCATCCGAGTTCTTCTTTCTGAACGATGCGGAATTGGTGGGCGGATTCGCTCCACTTGCCGAAGATGCGGTCGAAGACATGGTGGTCTTTTTGGCCGGGATCGAAGCGGCTTGGGCCACGGGTGAGTTTACGCGTCTGGGCGTAACGCTTGAGTCCGTGGCGACTTTGGCGTCGCGGATCGGTCTGAAAGATGTGGCCACGGTTGCGTACCAAGCCCTGGACCTGGTTGAAGCAAAAGATGAAGTGGCTTTGGCTGCCGTTATCGCGCGGCTGGTCCGGGTTGGGGAATCCTCTCTCGCGACATTGTTGGAAATCAGTTACCGCCAAATCTGAGTGCAGGATTAACACCCGGCGCGCTTTCCCTTAGGTTCTTTGCAAACCCTGAGGAGAGCTTCTTTGACTGCCCTGACATTTTCAAACGATACGACGGCAGCGCGACCGCTGCATTTGGTTTCCAAGGATAGGCTTTCGGACTGGCTGACAACCCAGCCGGACGATGTGCAGGCCTGGATTTCTGGGTCTGACTTCAACGCAGGTGCCGGAAGCGTGCTGTTGTTGCCGGGCAGCGACGGCGTCGTGGGCGCTGTGGGTGGCATGGGGTCGGACACAGATCGCGCGCGGAAACGGTTTATTGCGGCTGGACTGCGGGCGAAACTGCCGGGCGGCGTGTGGCGATATGAAACCGATCTAAGCGGCGATGACCTGGAGGAGGCGGCCTTGGGCTGGCTTTTGGCGGGCTACAGGTTTGATACCTTTGCCAAGGCCCCGGCCCCAAAGGCGATGTTGGTGGCACCGGACGGGGTTGATGCGGCACGATTGGAGCAAATCGCGGCGGGGGAGGCTTTGACCCGTGATCTGATCAATCTGCCAGCATCGCACATGGGGCCCGACGAGTTGGAAGCCGCCGCGCAGAAGCTGGCCGATACCCATGGGGCGTCGATGTCGGTTGTTTCGGATGGCGATTTGCTGACGCAGAACTTTCCGATGATCCATGCGGTTGGCCGTGCCAGCCCCCGCCGCCCCCGTTTGATCGACATGTCATGGGGGGACAGCGGGCCGAAGCTGACCTTGGTTGGCAAGGGCGTTTGCTTTGATACGGGCGGTTTGAACCTGAAGCCCGGGGCCTCGATGGGGTTGATGAAGAAGGACATGGGCGGGGCGGCGAATGTGCTGGGTCTGGCGCATATGATTATGGCGGGCGGCATGAATTGTCGGTTGCGTGTGCTGATCCCGGCGGTGGAAAATTCTGTTGCAGGTGAAGCGTTTAGGCCGGGCGATGTTCTGGACTCGCGCAAAGGTTTGACGGTTGAGATCAACAACACCGATGCCGAAGGGCGTTTGGTTTTGGGCGATGCTTTGGCCTTGGCGGATGAGGACAAGCCCGATTTTATCCTGTCGATGGCGACGTTGACCGGCGCCGCGCGGGTGGCGGTTGGCCCGGATTTGGCGCCGTTTTATGCGACAGACGATGGGGATGCGGCAGCTTTGGAAGCTGCGGCCCGTACGTCGCGCGATCCTGTGTGGCGGTTGCCGTTCTGGGACCCTTACGAAGCGATGATTGAACCCGGGATCGCCGATCTGGACAACGCGCCGAAGGGCGGATTTGCCGGATCAATCACGGCGGCCTTGTTCCTGCGCCGGTTTGTGACGGACACGCCGCGTTACATGCATTTCGACATTTACGGCTGGAACCCGAATGCCGCGCCGGGCCGTCCGAAAGGCGGTGTGGGGCAAGGGATTCGGGCGCTTTATGATGCGCTTCCGGGGATGCTGGGGTGAGCGACCGTCGCCTTTTGAGATCGAACGGACGGGTGGCGCATGTGTCGTTGCAAGGAAAGGTTACGGCAGAGCGTTTTGTGGAGGGTGAGCGGCAGCGTATTGTCGTCGCCCGCGCCGAACTTTGGCCAAGCCTTGGCGAAGGCCCGATGGATCGCGAGCTGAACTTTGGCGAGGAGTTCACGGTGCTGGATCGCCAGTCGATTGTGCCCGGCGGTGCCATGCACGCCTTTGGGTTTTCTGCGCGGGACGGGGCGGTCGGCTGGATGCAGGGCAGCGGTATGGGAGATCCCGTTCAGGTGACCCATAAGATTTGTGTCGCGCGAAGCTATGCCAAGATGTCTCCGGCCTTGAAGCCAACAGAGGACCGGATGCCTTTGACCTTTGGGTCGCCGGTCTGTGTTCTGCGCGATATGGATGGTTGGTCAAAGATCGATACCGAGGATGGTTTTCCGTCTTGGGTGCCGACGGTCCATCTGGCACCCGCCGACCAGATTTTGGATGATCCTGTCGCCGTTGCGCGGTTGTTCCTTGGCACGCCGTATCTTTGGGGCGGGAATTCTGCCTATGGTATTGATTGTTCTGGTCTTGTGCAGGTCGCCTTACTGGCTTGTGGCATCGCATGCCCGGCGGACAGTGATCAACAGGCCGCCATGCCCTGGAAGGCCGTCGACACCTTGGTGGCCGGAGATCTGTTGTTCTGGAAGGGCCATGTGGCGATGGCGACCGGACCGGATGCGATTATTCATGCGAATGCGCATCACATGGCGGTGGTGGAGGAATTTCTTGCACCTGCGCTTGCCAGAATCGTTGCGACAGAGACCGGACCGGTCACATCTCGCCTAAGGCCTAGTCCACAGCCCGGATGAGTTTGCGCTCTAAAACCCGCAAAACGGCCTTCAAATCGTGGCCGCGCTTCAGGATTCGCCCGTCCATTCCGATCACCGCATACATGCCTTGGCGGCCGCGCAGCTTTGGGCGTTTCTCGATCCGGTAGATGGGATACTCGGCAGATCGGCGAAAAATCGAGAAAATCGCGACATCTTTCAGAAAAGACATCCCATAATCGCGCCATTCTCCGGCTGAAACCATTCGGCCATATAATCCCATGATCGCGCCTAACTCTTTGCGATCAAAGGCAGTTTGCTCGGTCACTGGGCGGTTGGGCTGAAAGGGAGGCGGGTGTTGTATGGTCATTGCCTGTCAGCCTGCCTGCGGAAATGGCTTGAATCAAGCCTCGCCGCAACTTCGCCACAAAAAAACCGCCAGACAGGCTGATGCGGCCCCTGTTGTTGCCGCAGTTGAGCGTCAAACATTTCCTTGTAGCGACAATACGCTATCCCCGGTGCCGTGGATTCAACAGCCCCCACCCAGCCTGCGGTACCGGGGAACCCTTAATTGGGACGAGGAACCCTTGCTTTCTGCAGCAAGGGTTTTTCTCTGTCTGGCGTTGCTCAAATTGCCTGCCTTTTCTACTGTTGGGTGAAAGCAGTTAAAGGGGCAGAGGATGAGCGATACCACCACCATGATCGGCGTGATCGGCGGCAGCGGCATTTACGAGATCGACGGGCTGGAAGAGGCCAAATGGACGACGGTGGACAGCCCGTGGGGCACGCCGTCGGACCAGATTTTGACCGGGTCGCTGAACGGCGTGAAGATGGCGTTTTTGCCGCGACATGGGCGTGGGCACGTGCATTCGCCCACGACGGTGCCCTATCGTGCAAACATTGATGCGTTGAAACGGATTGGTGTGACGGATGTGGTCAGCGTGTCGGCCTGTGGGTCGTTTCGCGAGGAAATGGCGCCGGGGGATTTCGTGATCGTGGATCAGTTTATTGATCGGACGTTTGCCCGCGAGAAGAGTTTTTTTGGCACAGGCTGTGTGGCCCATGTCAGCGTGGCGCATCCCATTTGTGGGCGGCTGAGTAATGTGGCGGCGGACGCGGCCGAGGCGGCGGGGGCCAAGGTGCATCGGGGCGGGACTTATCTGGCGATGGAGGGGCCGCAGTTTTCGAC
>CAZWDS010000114.1:0-2141 GCA_964632495.1 uncultured Rhodobacterales bacterium | reverse complement strand
CGGAATCGAAGATGTACCGCGAGGTGTGGGGCGGCGACGTGATCGGCATGACCAATATGCCCGAAGCCAAACTCGCCCGCGAGGCGGAGCTTTGTTACGCCAGCGTTGCGATGATCACGGATTATGACTCGTGGCATCCCGATCACGGCGAGGTGGATGTGACCGAGATCATCAAGACCTTGATGGGCAATTCCGAGAAGGGCCGCGTTTTGGCGGCGGGTTTGCCAGAGCGCCTTGGGACCAAGCGGCACATCTGTGACCATGGGTGTGATCGCGCGTTGGAATTTGCGGTGATGACCCAGCCTGACAAGCGCGATCCTGACTTGGTGGCCAAGCTGGATGCAGTGGCGGGGCGGATCCTGAACGCGTGAGTGTTCAGAGGCAGGCGGGATGTTCCATGGCCAGAAGTTGATCCAGAACATCCAAAGAAACATCGCCCATCACCAGCGTTTTGCCGATGGTTAGGGCGGGTGTGCCCCAGATGCCAAGGGTTTCGGCCGTGCTGGCGTGGGTGTTCAGGATGGTGGTGACGCGGGCGCTTTCGATTTCTGCGCTCAGCGCCTCGGGATCAAGACCAGCGCGGTTTGCATGGTGGCGGATCAGGGCGGACAGTCCGGTGCCGCGCAACGCCTGCGGCGGAGGCGCGGGCGCGCCGTTGAGAAGGCTTGCCGCAATCGACACGCGCGCCGCGGTGACGGACGCAGGCCCCAGAAGCGGCAATTGCAGCCAATTGAGCGAGAGCCGATCCTGACGGGTGGCCAGTTTGGCCTCAAGCGAGCGGCAATTCGGGCAGTTGATATCGGTGAAGACGGCCACGGGAAGGCCAGTGCCGGTGGTTGTATAGAGCGTATCGCACAGGTTCTCTGCCGGAAGTGGCGTGATCGCGTCTGCGCCAATCCCAAGAAAAACCGCATCCGCTGCCGAGCCGCCCGAGATCGCCCCGGTTTCGACTTGCCGCCAGCCGGTCAAGCCGGGGATGGGTGTGAAGCCAAGGTCCGCCGCGCGATGCACGTATCGCTGCCAGCCCCAGGCCACCGCGCTGAGACCGGCCAATCCAAGCAACAGCCCGCGTTTGGAATTACTTTGTGGGTCTGCCAACAGCTTGCCAATCTTCATGAGCCCCCGTCATATGAGGGCAGATCAGACATAGGACACGTGATGCAAAACCGAAAGAAGACCGTCAAAGACTATATCCGCACGATCGTTGATTTCCCGCACGAAGGCATCATGTTCCGCGATGTGACGACATTGTTTGCCGACCCGCGCGGGTTTCGGATTTGCATCGACCAGTTGTTGCACCCTTATGCGGGCGAACAGATTGACAAAGTTGTCGGGCTTGAGGCGCGGGGGTTCATTGTGGGCGGCGCAATTGCGCATCAGCTTTCTTTGGGCTTTGTGCCGATCCGCAAGAAGGGCAAGCTGCCGGGGGCGACGTTGACCCAAGCCTATACGCTGGAATACGGCGAGGCGGTGATGGAAGTGCATGACGACGCCATTCAGCCCGGCGAAAAGGTTTTGGTGGTGGACGATTTGCTGGCCACGGGCGGCACCGCCGAGGCCGGGATCAAGCTGATCGAGAAGATGGGCGGCGACATCATCGGCTGCGCCTTCATCATTGATTTGCCCGAGCTGGGTGGGCGCGAGAAGATTGAAGCGCTTGGCTTGGATGTGCATGTTTTGTGTGAGTTTGAAGGGGCTTAGGGTTGGGGTAGGTAATGGCCGCTGTGCGGACAAAGCTGCCGTTGCCGGTCTCGTTGCAAAAGACGTAGAGAGGTGGCGAAAGAACTCAGGAAGCAGAATGGATCGGGTAGAAGCATACCGGCTCTTGTCGGATCGAATGGCACGGTTTGAAGCGGAAGCAACACCGAGCGAACTCTCGGATGATTTCTCGCTTTCAGAAGAGGTTAGTGGCGAGGCGGCGGGCGCCTATTACACAATCCGTTTAAGGCTAGAGCAGCATGCGAATGGTTCTCTTACCTTGCTCGGTAGTATTCACGACAACAATACAGCCAAGTTCATTCTGTTGGAAGAGCGGAAAACCTTCGCGCAATAGCTACCAGTGTCGTCGCCCGCTTCGGGCTCAAAGCGGACGTTCACTAGATTTTAACAGAACTCAACACCACCTGCCGCTAATCGGACCG
>CAZWDS010000113.1:0-8823 GCA_964632495.1 uncultured Rhodobacterales bacterium | reverse complement strand
GGATCGACATCAGCGTGGATTTGCCCGCGCCGTTTTCGCCGATGATGCCGTGGATGGTGCCTTTGTGGACGCGGATGGCGATGTCTTTGTTGGCTTGGACGGGACCGAAGGCTTTGGAAATGCCTTTCAGTTCGATGGCAGGCGCTTCGCTCATTCTGGTTTGCCCGTGCCGACGAAACCGGTCATCCGGGTGATTTTGCCTGCGGCGGGTTCAACGAAATACTGGCCGAGTTGCTCCATCCCGTCGGCCATGCGGAAGACGATGGTTACGCGGGCCATGCCGTGGATCGTGTCTTCTTTCACGACATTGGCTGTGGCCCCGGGGGCCATTTCGGTGAACATGCCGATGTAGGTGGATAGAGCATCTGGTCCGGTCAGGGGCGTCTCGGTGCGCGGGTCGGCGTAGGTGACTGTGTCGGCGACCACATCGCGAATGGCGGCGTCTCGTGTCGAGGCCTCCGCCATACCCCATGCGGCAAAAAACGTCGTGATTTCAGACATGTTGCCCCCTAGCATTTGGTCCGAGGGCCAGCGCGTTTGCGGCCCCCGGAAGGTCTCTTAGAACTCAAGCGCCGGGCAGCTGTCGTTCTCATAGTAGGCGACAACGTTCAATTCGCCGGCCACGATCTTTGCTTTGGCGTCATCAACGGCGGCCATCATGTCGGCTGAGATCAGAGCTTCGTTGTTTTCGTCAACAGCGTAACCGACGCCATCGTTGTCGAGACCCATGATCGCGACGCCGGGTTCGAAGCCGTCCACACCTTTGGAAAAGACGTCAAAGACCGCGTTGTCGACGCGCTTTAGCATCGAGGTCAGAACCTTGCCGGGGTGCAGGTGGTTCTGGTTGCTGTCCACGCCAATCGACAGAACGTCGGCATCGGCTGCGGCTTGCAGAACGCCTACACCTGTGCCGCCAGCGGCCGCAAAGACCACGTCAGCGCCCTGGCTGATCTGAGCCTTCGTCAATTCGCCACCCTTAACCGGGTCATTCCAGGCGGCCGGTGTTGTGCCGGTCATGTTGGCGACGACAGTAACGTCGGGGTTCACGGCCTTGGCGCCTTGGGCATAGCCGCAGGCGAAGTGACGGATCAGGGGCACGTCCATGCCGCCGATAAAACCAACTGTGTTAGATTCGCTGGCCATCGCGGCCAGCATGCCAACCAGATAGCTGCCTTCATGTTCGGCAAAACCGATCTGACGCACGTTGGGAATGTCCAGCCAAGTCACATCGATGATGGCGAATTTGGTGTCGGGGTACTTTGGCGCGACTTCTTCGATGGTGGCGGCGTTCTGGAAGCCCAGCACCACGATCGGGTTAAAACCACGCTCGGCCAGCTGAGTGGCGAATTGCACGCGCTGTGCTTCGGCGGTGACTTCCACTTCCCGGTAGGTGCCGCCGGTTTCTTCCATCCAGCGTTTCGCGCCGTTGTAGGCCGCTTCGTTGAAGGATTTGTCGAATTTGCCGCCAAGGTCGTACATCAGCGCCGGTTCGGCCAAAGAGGACGTTGCGCTGAGCGCGAAAAGCGCAGCGCCGCCCAGCATTTTTTGCAGGATTGTCATGGATAAAACTCCCAGTTGCGTCTTTTTCGGGCGGGTATGGCGCAAGTGATCACGCAAAGGCCCGTTGATGGTCGAATTAGGCCGGAGGTGTGAGGGAGGGTCAATAGGAGTCTTGCCGGAATCGGGATGGAAAACGGCATGTTGGAGTGAGGTTATGCCGGAATGAGCGGTTTGCTCATCAAAATTGCGTCTTCGCGCCCCGACGTGCTGGCATAATAGTTGGGGCGGGTACCGTCTTTGGTCCAGCCATTTAACTGGTAAAGAGCGCGTGCCGTGTCATTTGAGGCGGCAACTTCGAGAAAGGCGTGTTGAGCCCCGTTTTTATGCGCCATGGCTTCAAAGTCGGCCAGACATTGGCGGCCGATACCTTTGCCTTGGTGGTCAGGAAGGACGGCGAGGGTGAGAAGCTCGGCCTCGTCCAGAGTGACCCGTCCCAAAGCGAAAGCGATGAGGTTTTGCGCCGACTGCGTCGACGCGGTTGACGAGGGGCTCTGCCCCTCGCGCTCCCCGGCGTATTTGGAAAGAGATGAAGGGTGGACCGTAAGGAAAGCGTCGGGTGTGGTGAGGAGATCGGCGAAGGCCTTGGTGCTCCAGGCGCGGCCCTCGGGCATGGCCTGGGCATGAATTTTGGCGAGGGTTTCAGCGGTCACGGGAGGATTTTGAGTGGCGGATCGTTTCGAGGCGCGGCATCGGCTGGCCGGATGTAGAGCGGTGCCGGGCGGGGATGATTGTCGCTCTCGCCGAGTATTCGCGCGGCAATTCGGGCAAGCGCTGGTGCAAATTCGGCTGGCGTGTCTAATGGCAGTGCGTCCGGGGCACTTGTCATCCCTGCCGGGCCGAAGTCCGAAGCGATGTTTTGGCATAGACGGTCTTGGCCCGTTCCGGTTACCGCATTGAGGGATTTGCTCCAAGATGGGCAAGTCAGGTCTTCGGCCGAGGCGAGGAACGGCGTCTCGCCTGCTGTTCCGTCTTGATATAGCAAGAAATATGCGCCGTTTCGCGGACCGGGTACAAAGACAGCGACCTGTCCCTCGGGATCATTTGCCAAGGCGAAATTTACGTCGAATGTACTGACCCCGATCGCGGGTTTGCCCAAAGACAGCGCCAATCCCCGCGCGGCACTCACAGCAATCCGAATGCCGGTGAAATTGCCGGGCCCAATGCCGACGCCGATGGCGTCGAGTTCTTCCCAGACCGCGCCAACTTCGTCCATCACTTCGTCCAACATGGGGAACAGACGTTCGGCCTGGCCACGGGGCATCTCTTCGTAGCGGCTGGCGACGATTTCGTCATTGATCAGCAAGGCGGCAGCGCAATGCGGGCCGGAGGTGTCAAAGGCGAGGATGGTTGGGTTGGGCATGTTTCAGGTGTCGCGCAAGGTGTCGCGTCCGCTGGCAGCGCTGCGGGGCAGGTCGTCTTCGATATGTAGCCACGGCAGGGCGCTGTCGGCGTGGCAATGCAATTGCGGGGCGAGTGTGTCGGCCTGATCAAGGACGCCGAGGGGCACGTAGGTTTGGTCGGGCAGATAGTCGTAGGTGGCCATCAGTTGCGATCCGCAATCTGGGCAGAACCAGCGGGTGACGCCGGGGTTTACCGGTTTGGCGGGCGGATGTGCGGGGGTCAGTGCCACTGATCCGGAAGCGAAGGCTGCAAAGGCGGGCAAAGGTGACGCCGTGACTCGGCGACAATCGTTGCAATGGCAATAGGTTACGGTTTGAGGCGGGGTGTCAGATTTGACCCGACTGGCCCCGCAATAGCATCGCCCGGTGATCATTTTTGTCTGTCCGCTTTAGGCGGCAACCGGGCGCACCTCGACCACCTCGGGAATGTAGTGGCGTAACAGGTTCTCGATGCCCATTTTCAACGTTAGCGTCGATGAAGGACATCCCGCGCAGGCGCCTTGCATGTGCAAGTATACGATGCCGCGTTCGAAGCCGTGGAAGACGATATCGCCACCATCCTGTGCCACGGCAGGGCGTACGCGGGTGTCCAGCAATTCTTTGATCTGGCTGACGATTTCGCCATCTTCACCAGTATGTTCGGCGTGGGCACTAGCGGATTGCTCGCCTTCCATCACGGGGCTGCCTGATTGGTAGTGTTCCATGATCGCACCAAGGATCGGCGCTTTCAGAACATCCCAGTCTTGTCCGTCCTCTTTGGTGACGGTCACGAAATCCGCGCCCAGAAATACGCCTGTAACACCCGAGACGCCAAAGACCCGGGTGGCCAGTGGCGAGGGTGTAGCTGTTTCAGCCGACGGGAAATCTGCGGTGCCGGTGCCAAGCACGCTTTGTCCGGGCAGAAACTTGAGCGTTGCAGGGTTCGGTGTGGATTCGGTTTGAATAAACATGGCATGCCTCCGGTGAGCGTTCAGATATGCGTCTGATAGGGCGATCTGTCAATGGTTTGGAACCATTCTAAACTGGAAAAACCTTAGGATACAGCGTCGAGTTTGTCTTTCGACATATCGCCGGGAACGATGGTTAATGGCACGGGCAGGGACCCAAAGCTGCGTGACAGCGCGTTCACGATGGGGCCGGGGCCGCCTTTTTCTGCACTTGCGCCCAAGACCAGCACGCCGATTTTGCCGTCTTCTTCGATTTGAGCCAGGATTTCGGGCACCGGTTCGCCTTCGCGGATCACCAGTTCGGCTTCGATGTTCTGGCGGTCGCGCATCCATTTTGCGAACACGTCGAAATGCGCGTTGATCCGGTCGCGGGCTTCTTCGCGCATGATCGCGCCGACACCGATCCAATGGTTGAACTCTTCCGGCGGGATGACGGCCAGCACCTGCACGCCGCCGCCCGTGTTGGACGCGCGCATGGCGGCAAACCGCATGGCGTTCAGGCATTCGCGGCTGTCATCCAGAATGACAAGGAACTTGCGCATCTTGGCCTCACTTTCGCGGCCATGATGCGAGGAAGCGGGGGCAGTGTCCATCCGCTAGGGTGTGATGCGCCGGCCGGCACCAGCGGCGTCTGCGCGGGCAAGAGCAAGGGTGGCTGCGGCATAGTCACCAAGGGCAATGCCACGGAAAGCAAAGGCTGCCGGGCGGGCCGGATCAGGCACCTGTCCGGTGACCAGATCGGTCAGATCGCCGGTGATGGTACTGGCATCCACCAAGGGTTTGTCCGTCGCGCGTTCCTGCTCCAGATCATCTACGATCAGGGTTTGGAAATGGCCAAGGCTGTCTTTATGCCATGGGATGCAAAGATCGGTGATGGCGGCGAAGGCAATGGGTTTCATGCGACGGGCGTCAAGGAAGGGCTTTATCGAATAGTCCAGTGTGATCGAGGTGACGATGATGTCGGACTGATCCAGCACTTCGTCCGGGCTGGCGGCTTGGGCGGCCAGACCCTTGTCGCGCGCGGCGGTCAGAAGCTTTTCGCGATTGGTGTCACCTCTGCCATAGGCCAAGGCACGCGTCAGGGGGAACATCTCGCGGAAGGCGGTCAGGTGGCTATGAGCCTGCACACCGCAACCGATGAAGCCGATGGTGGCGGACGCAGGGTCGGCCAGACGACGGGCAGCGACGGCAGAAAGGGCGGCGGTGCGGTGCGCGGTGATCCAGTTGGCCCCAAGGACCGCTTTCAGCAAACCAGTTTCCGCGTCCAGTGCAAGAATAGCGCCATTGATCGCAGGCAGGCCGCGACCGGGGTTCTCGGGGCTGACGGTGACGGTTTTCAGGATGGTCAGGCCAGTGTCGCCCGTGGCAAGCGTCGACATCATATAGCGCCCCTCACCCGGCAATAGCGCGGATTTCGGAGTGACATGCAGACGGCCTTCGGATTTGGCGATCAGGGCGTCTTCGATGGCGTCAGCCAGATCGGAGGGCGGAATGCCAAGGGCTTCGAGCGCCGGATCGGGCAGATGCAGAAAGTCGTCAGTCAGGTGCAATGTCATGGGCGCGTCCCTTTGATGATGCCTTACCGTGGCCGAGCAGCGCGGCCTTGTCCACGGCTGAGACGCGCCAAGAACCAAAGCAAGAGCGTCAAAATCTGCCCGGCCAGAGCGATCAAAAGGGCTATGGCCAGCAAGGCTGCTTCCGAAAGCCGTTGTGCTACGCGCAAAACACGGGCCTTGCCGAGAACCGCAAAAGTGCCCCGTGTTTCGGCCCCGGCGGTTTCGGCGATGCGTGCAATGCGGGTCAGTTCCGGGGTGGTTTCGGCGAGACGCAGCATGGCAAGCGCATCGCCAGCGGGAAGAGTTGTGGTCAACCGCCCCATGTCGGAAGCCAGCGTGGTCAGCTTGGCCGCCCGCGCGCCGTCAATCAAGCTGGACACCGGGGCAGCTCCCCGAACCACCGCGCTTGCATTGTCCAAACGCAAAGCGCCCTTGGCTGCCGTTGAAATCTCCCCCATCAATCGCGTTGAAATCGCACCTGATTTGCGAGCCACCCGAAGCGCCGTCGCACCCACTTTCACCGTGGCACTGGAACCGCCCGTGGCCAAAATCGCAACGGTTGAACCAAGCCCCACAACGCCAAGCGTCAGGTCGATCTGGTCAATCTCGTTGCCCGCCAGATAATCGGTCAACGCCCGCGTGATTGCTTTGGCATCGCCGATGGGGGTCAGCTCGATCGGTAGATTGCAGGCGGCGACGCGGGTTAGGTCGGGGCAGTTTTCGGCGTTGATGGCACAGGACAGACAGGCGGACCAGCCATCCGCTGCCTCTTCTGCCACTTCGGCTTGTTGCCGCAAGTCCGCGGGAAGCGCCACACCGCGACCATCCGCCAATCGCAGGATGGCTGCCGCCTCGTCTGGTTCACCGCGCTGAAGGGCATCGATCAGTTTGGAGGCGACCAGTTGGGTATCAAGAGCGCGGCGCAGGTCTTTGTCCAAGGCGACTGACAATTCGGCCTCGGTCCGGTCTCGGTAAGGCTGAGCAAAGGGCGATCCCGCCATCACGACGCCGTTCGCAACCAATGTCGACGCAGTTAAAAGGCCGAACCCGAGCCGAAGAGATCGACGGATCACAGGGTTTGGGACGCAGCCCAGTCCCAGTACATCTCGCGCACCCGACGTGTGATGGGCCCGGGCTGATATTCCGTACCATCAAACTCCACGACCGGAGTGACCTTGTTCATATTGCCCGACATGAACAATTCGTCCGCACTGCGGATATCGTCGAAGCTCAGCACTTTTTCGGTCACCGACAAACCGTCGGCCGCCAGATTGGTCATGTGCCGTGCCCGGGTGATGCCTGCCAGAAACGTGCCATTTGGGGCAGGGGTCAGAACCTCGCCGTCGCGCACCATAAAGATATTCGCCGTTGCCGTTTCAGCCACATTGCCCATGGCATCGGCCACCAGCGCGTTCGGATAGCCCTTCGACCGCGCCTCGGCCAACATCCGGGCGTTGTTGGGATAAAGACAGCCCGCCTTCGCATTCACGACCGAACTTTCCATGACAGGCCGGCGAAACCGCGTGGTCGTCAGCCGGATCGAGGCGTCTTCGGGGGCCAGCGCTTTTTCTTCCAGACAAATGGCAAAGGCGGTGCTTTCGGCGACCGGAATGATCGCCGTCGCATCGCCATCAACACCCCAATACATCGGTCGGATGTAAACGGCGGCGTCCCAAGCGAACTGCTTCAACCCGTCCCAAACGATCTGGACCATCTGATCGGCGGTCACCGTAGGCGACAGCATCAAAGCCTCTGCCGAGCGGTTCACCCGCTCGCAATGGGCCCTCAGATCGGGCGCAACCCCGTCGAAATACCGCGCCCCGTCAAACACACCAGACCCCAGCCAAGCCCCGTGATCAGCCGCTTTCATGATCGGCACATCGCCTTCGTGCCATGTGCCTTCGAAATAGGTGCGGATATTTGTGCCGAATGCCATGTCTGTCCTCCGATGACTGACCCTAGTCAGGCACCCTTGTCGGGTAAACCTTGGATTGAGATCATAAGCGGTGTGCTGCAACCCGTCTGACACCATTTCGAGCGATAGCGATGTGAAACGGCAGGATCGCGGCTAGATACACGCGACCCCAGACATTATGCGGATGCACCCAAGTCGCCAGCGCAACCTCCCCATCCTTGGCAAAAACGGACACGCGGAAATCGAGGTGCTTGTCGTTGAAGCCAGCGATCACCTCTTCTGGCGTATCCTGTTCAACCGGGAAAGGGCCAAGCTTGTCATCCGCAGTCGGACCATCGTTCGACAATCCGAAAGGCGCCGTCACCGCGCGCCGGATCACCAAAAGGAAGCGCGCCCAAGATGGGAAATCAACGATAATCTCGGCGGCCTCGCGAGCGGACATCTTGGAGGGGGCCGAAAAGCAATCCAGAAAGTCGCTCTCGCCGATCCGGGCCTGCAAGGCGCTGTTGGGCGAAAGGTCGGTGCGTTTCACGTCTATGCGATGTGCCTTGTCTTACAGTTAGGCATCGCGCAGGCGGCGCGCCATAGCCAACAGGGGCGGCGAATTGTCCCTTAGCTTCCCGAACAGATCAGTAATGCGGTGGCGTTTCATCCCCCAAGATCACACCGCCACCGCCTTCGGCCTCGCGGGTGGCCTCGCGTTGCATCAGCATCTGCACGCGGGACGTCAACTTGTCGATCACATCGGCTTGCCCCGCGACGATCTCGCTTAACTCGTCGCCCAAGCGTTCCAGATGCGCCAGTCGTTCTTCGATTTCAGCGCTCATGCACCCTCTCCTTGCCCCTTTTGGCCCTTGCCGCTAAACCCCCGCGCATCACCACGAAGGATCGGCCCATGGCCAAACAGAAAAAGACCCCGCGCCCCAAGGCCGAGACGCCAAAGGGCTTTCGCGACTACTTCGGCACGGATGTGGCCGAGCGCAAGGCCATGCTGGATGCGATTGCCGGGGTGTATCATTTGTACGGCTTCGAGGCACTGGAGTCTTCCGCCGTCGAAACGGTCGAGTCCTTGGGCAAGTTCCTTCCCGATGTGGACCGCCCGAACGAGGGTGTTTTTGCCTGGGAAGAGGACAACGATTGGCTGGCGCTGCGCTATGATCTGACGGCCCCCTTGGCGCGGGTCTTCGCGCAACATCGCAACGACCTGCCAACCCCCTATCGCCGTTTCGCCATGGGGCCAGTCTGGCGCAACGAAAAGCCCGGACCGGGGCGGTTTCGTCAGTTTTATCAATGTGATGCGGATACGGTTGGGACAAGTTCCGTGGCCGCAGATGCCGAGATTTGCATGATGCTGGCGGATGCACTGGAGGCCGTGGGGATCGAGCGTGGGGATTACGTGATCCGGGTGAACAATCGGAAAGTGCTGAATGGGGTGCTCAGTGGGC
>CAZWDS010000112.1:0-8868 GCA_964632495.1 uncultured Rhodobacterales bacterium | reverse complement strand
CCTTTCAACCAAATCCCCCGTTTCGCCCGGCGTGTCCTCATCAATTGTCACGCGGATTAAAGTCCGGGAATTCGGGTCCATGGTCGTCTCTTTCAAATCCTTCGCGTCCATTTCTCCCAAACCCTTAAACCGCTGCACGTCGATCTTACCCTTACCGCCCAGACCCTTTTCCAACATCCGGTCTTTTTCCGCATCATCCGGCACGTAAATCCGTTTCGCCCCTTGGGTCAGACGGTACAAAGGCGGACAGGCCAAGTACAAATGGCCCTGATCGATCAGGGGGCGCATTTGGGTGAAGAAGAAGGTCATCAAAAGCGAGGCGATGTGGGCTCCGTCGACGTCGGCGTCGGTCATGATGATGATCTTGTCATAGCGCAGGTCGTCGACGTTGAACTTGGTGCCCATGCCACAACCAAGGGCTTCGCACAGGTCCTTGATCTCGGCGTTTTGGTGAAGCTTGTTCGAGGCCGCGCCCAGAACGTTCAGGATTTTACCTTTCAGCGGCAGTTACGCCTGATATTCGCGGAAGCGCGCGGATTTGGCGGAACCACCCGCGCTGTCCCCCTCCACGATGAACAACTCAGTGCCTTCGCGGGTTTTGTTGGAACAATCGGTCAGCTTACCCGGAAGACGCAGTTTCTTGGTGGCGGATTTCCGGGCGGTTTCCTTTTCCATTATGCGGCGCAGACGTTCTTCCGAGCGCAGGACAAGGAAATCGAGGATCGCGCCGGCCGATTTGGTGTCGCCCGCCAGCCATGTGTCAAAGCGATCGCGGACCGCGCCTTCGACCATTTTCAACGCGTTTTCGTTCGACAAGCGATCCTTGGTTTGGCCCACGTATTGCGGATCGCGGATGAAGACAGACACAAGCGCCGAGCCGCCGGTGACCAGATCGTCGCGGGTGATCTGCTTGGCTTTCTTGTTGGCCACCCGGTCGCCGTAGTCACGGATGCCTTTCAGGATGGCGGACCAGAAGCCGCTTTCGTGCGTGCCGCCTTCGGGCGTGGGCACGGTGTTGCAGTAGGATTGGATGAAGCCATCGCGCGACGGCGTCCAGTTGATCGACCAATCGACTTTGCCGGGCTCATTGAACTTTTCCTTGAAGTCGACGGTGCCCGCGAAGGGTTGGTCGGCATAGGTGGTCGCGCCTTCCAGACGTTCGTTCAGGTAATCGGACAGCCCGCCGGGGAAGTGGAATTTCGCTTCCATGGGCGTGTCGCCATCGGGGATGGCGGATTTCCAGCGGATTTCGACGCCCGAAAACAGATAGGCCTTGGACCGCGCCATAGAGAAAAGGCGCGCGGGCTTCAGTTGCTGGGTGCCAAAGATCTCGGGGTCGGGGTGGAAGGTGACCTTGGTACCGCGCCGGTTCGGGGCCGCGCCGACCTTTTCAAGTTTGGTGGTGGGCACGCCGCGCCTGAAATCCATCGCGACCAGTTCTTTGTTGCGTGCCACTTCCACGCGCAAATGATCGGACAGGGCGTTCACGACGGAAGAGCCAACGCCATTCAGACCGCCCGAGGTTTCATAGTTGTCGCCCGAGAATTTGCCACCTGCGTTCAGGGTGCAGAAGATGATCTCAAGCGCGGATTTCGACGGGTCCTTCGGGTGCGGATCGGTGGGAATGCCGCGCCCGTTGTCAGCGATCGAGATGTGACCGTTTTCATGAAGTTCAACGTCGATCCATGTGGCATGGCCTGCGACGGCTTCATCCATCGAGTTGTCGATGATTTCGGCGACCATATGGTGCAAGGCACGATCATCCGTGCCGCCGATGTACATGCCCGGGCGCAGGCGGACGTGCTCCATGTCTTCCAGCACTTCGATCGAAGAGGCGTCGTAATTCTTGGCCTTCTTCTTGCCGGATTCGTTGGGGTCTTCAAAGAAATCGTCGGCCATGTTCTGCTCTTATTTATAAGGGTTTTGACGAAGGATACAGGCCCTGCTTGGGGGACGCAATGGCTCCGGATATCCGGTCACATTTTAGACATTAGAAACCCTTTGTTTCCATATGGCCTGTATAAAAAGGGTGAAAATTTTGCTAAGCACAGGCGTGTAAACAGTTAACGAATGTGAGTATCCATGAAAGTTCCCTTTGTAACAGCCTGTGTTTTTGCCCTGTCGGCGCTTCCAGCAGCCGCAGCCAGCATTACTGTCAGCGCCTTCGATGCGACCAGCTACAACACCGAAACCAGCCTGAACGTTCGCGCTTCAGAGAACTTTGAAAGTTTTTCCGAGGGCAATGTGGCCAACGGTATCGGTACGGCAGTTGGCAATTTTTCGGCCGTCGGTGGCATCGGTTCAGGCGGAACGGTAACGAACGCCGGGTTTGCCAATAACGGCGCGCTTTTGGCGATGCGGGACGGCAACGTCTATGGCCGCCACAGCACAACAGACGCTCTGACTGGCATATCCGCAAACGACATGTTCCTGGACAGCAATGACACGCAAGGCATCCGGTGGGATGTGTCCTTGGGTGGCGGCATGTTCAACAAGCTGGTTCTGACCCTGAGCGACGCCGCCGATACCGGCGCGATCATGGAGATCATGGTGGGCAGCACAGCCTATTCTTTCGCAAGTCAGGGCAACGGCAATCAAAAGACGGTTGTCATCGAATTGGACGACAAAGTTGCGGCAACATCCGTCTTCTTCCGCAACCGCACGTCCAGCGGTGGCCTGCGCATCAACGATGGCTTCTCGCTGGATGACGTCTCAGTTGCAGCCGTCCCCCTGCCCGCCTCGGCCCTGTTGCTATTGGCCGGGATTGGTGGATTGGGCGCCCTTGGACGTCGTAAGAAAGCATAAACGTCGGTGACATACTTGCCGACCCGGGGCCTCGCTTTAGCGGGGCCCTATTTTTTTAGCGGATGGCGGCTAAGAGCCCAAAGCGGCACTTTCAAGATAGATGTGGCTGCGAGTATGCCTCGAAATGGCCGCAAAAGTATGTTGGGCTCCGTCACATGCGAAATGTGCTAAAAATACTGTCTCTGTCCATACTTTTGCTATCTGGACATGCGACATGGGCCACACCCCAGGCCGATGCGCGGTTCATCGCAGAACGCGAGCTTGATGCCTTTTGGACAAGTAAGATTGAGGATGCTCTCAGGTCGTACTTTGTTGCTGTATACTTCAAGCCAATCTCAGGGCGCGGCATTGCTATTGCGGATGAAGAGGCATTCCGTAGACTGATCCCAGCTGAAGACATTGCTCCATATCTCGACGACTTGGTGAAAAGAATTGCCCCGACGTATCTCGCGGTACTGAGCCCTGAGCAGCTTGAGACGATGGCTGCTGTTTTGCGTGTAGACAAAGAAGCAACGGTGGCCAAAATCCTTTCGGACGCCGAGGATCGAAAGTTTGCCGTCGCACTGGAACAAGCCCGTGCAAATCAGAACAAATCGCAATCGGATGATCCAGTCGTAGTCCAACTGGAAGAACTTGCTGTTCAAATGGAGGCATTCTCATTGATGATAGAAGATGGTGGTGCCGAGCTAATTGGACAGAGCTTAGGCTTGGGTCTGGCACCACTTCGCGCGATGGATGTCTATCATCGTTCGATAAGGAAGATTGAAAAGCCAGCCCAAAATCCAGTTACGCTCGCTGCTATTAAAACAAATGGGGTGTTACGATTTGCCAATCCGGTACAAAGGCAGGGTCTGATCCGACAACTTTCCACAAGTGAGGGAACAGGCAACATCCGGTTCATAAGACCACCCGCATTCAAAGCAAGCCACTAAGGTCCGCTTAGTCCGCAGAGCGGACGTATAGCTTCGGAATTACACGGTCACACGTTGGATGAGGGGCTACTTGCGTCGACCAAAGACGTTCCAAAACCGGCTGCTGGCTTCATCACCCGCGTCTTCGATATCGTCCAGCACCGGGTCGACCCGGCGATCCCAGAAGTTCCGCCATATGCGCCAGATGGTGATCAGCAAGACCGCCAAAACAACCAGGAAGATGATGTTGAACCATGGGATCAGCGTTTGATCAGGCCCCGAGACGGGTTTCATCGACAGGGCGTTCGGGAAGATACCATCGCCCAGCCAGGTGATACGCCAGCCATAGTGCCGGATCGCCACCCATTCGGGAGTCTCCGAGGTTGAAATGGCGTCCGCCGCCTCGGTCTGGAGATTTGCCGTATCGAATTTGAAATAGGGCGGGCAACAGATACCGGTGTCTTGGTTACGATAGACCGACGGGCTGCCATCAGGTCGCACAGATCGTATGAACGACACATCGCGGGTGATTTGCGCATCCGATGTCGCATCACCGGTGTTTTGCCAGAAGATGTCCGACCAGCCGCCAAAGTCCTGGCGTTCTTCATAGGTGTCTACGATGCGCACAATATCGCGTTGCGGCAGGTTGTAATGCAGGCAGCTTCCCAGCATCAACAGGATCACAATGCGAAACGTCCAACGGATATAGGCCATAAGTCTCCCCTTTGCAGGTGAGATAAGGGTGGGCATGGGGTCAGCGCAAGGGCTTCCCTTGGGGACAGGGGCGTGAAAGTCTGGTCAAACAGCACTTTGGAGGGGCTATGCAGGCGGGAAAAACCAATCTGATCACCGATGTGGCAGGGCTTTCTGTGGGTCAGGCCTCGGATGGGGCGGTTAAAACCGGTGTGACGGTTTTGGTTGGGGATGCGCCGATGGTGGCAGGTGTTCATGTGATGGGCGGCGCCCCCGGCACGCGCGAGACGGATTTGCTGGCCCCCGACAAAACGGTGCAGGCGGTGAATGCTTTGGTGTTGTCGGGCGGCTCGGCCTTTGGCTTGGCAGCGGCGGACGGCGTGGTCGCGGGCTTGCGTGCCGATGGCGTGGGGTTCGAGGCGCACGGCCACCACGTGCCGATTGTGCCCGCCGCGATCCTGTTCGATCTGGCCAGCGGTGGCGATCAAACGTGGCGCGACAGCCCCTACCCGGCCTTAGGGCGTGCCGCTTACAAGGCGCGGGACCGCGGCGTCTCACTTGGAACATATGGAGCGGGTACTGGCGCGCGGGTGGCGGATTTGAAGGGCGGGATCGGCTCGGCCTCGGTCGTGTTGCCGTCGGGTGCGGTTGTTGGGGCCTTGGTTGCGGTGAATGCGCTTGGCCAAGTGACCGTAGGGGATGGCCCAAATTTTTGGGCCGCGCCTTTTGAACAGGCGGGCGAGTTTGGCGGATTGGGCGTCGCGGCCACACCGACACCCGGCCCGCGCACCAAACGGGATGGCGCCACGACGATTGCCATCGTAGCGACGGATCTGGCCTTGGATAAAGCACAGGCCACGCGGATGGCGGTGGCGGCGCATGACGGAATTGCGCGGGCTGTGGTGCCTGCCCATACGCCCTTGGACGGGGATTTGGTGTTCAGTGCTGCGACCGGGCAGCGCGCGCCCGAGGGGGATGATCTGTTCCTTTTGGGTCATGCGGCGGCGGTTGCGTTGACCCGTGCCATTGCGCGGGGCGTTTATCATGCAAGTGCGGCCCCCGGGGATGTGGTGCCCACGTGGCGGGACCGGTTCAGCTCAGGATCGAATTGATCAGCGGGCTTTCGGGATCGGCCAAACCATCCAGAATGTCGAAATGGTTGCGCCCCGGATCGACGCGGTGTTCTGCGTTCCAGTGTTTTGCCAGCGTCTGTGCCTGATCCAGAAAAACCGGGCGCTCTTGCGAGCCAACCCAGACCGAAACCGGCACTTCGGGGGTCGGATGCAGAACCGGGCTTTCCGCTTCGGCCTCGGCCTCGTCTAAGTGCAACGTGTCGTTTCGGGTGATGCCGACCAAGGGGCGCAGATCCGTGACCGGTGAAATTGGTGTGATCCGAGCGATGCGATCCCGCGTCTGATCCGCCAGCACCACATCGCGGCAGCCCATACGAGACGACAAATGTCCACCCGCCGAATGCCCGGTGATCCGGATCGGCCCCGCGATCAGACCAGCAGCCGTGTCCACGGCACGGGCAATTTCCCGGGTCATCTGCGAAACGCGCGCCTCTGGTGCCAGCGTGTAAGACGGCATCGCCACGGCCCAATCCCGCGCGGTTAACCCTGCGGCGTAGTGCGACCAGAACGACCGGTCAAAACGCATCCAATAGCCGCCATGGATAAAGACCACCAAACCCTGGGCCTTGCCCGCCGGCTGGAACAGATCCAGCTTTTGACGCTCACCCTCACCATAAGCCAGATTCAGACGCGCCCGTCCCACAGCCGCCTCTCGGGCGCGGAAATCATGGGCGGCGTCCTGCCATTGGTCGGGCAAATCATCTGCGCCGGGCACGAAAGCGCCGATTTCAAAGTCGATGTCCGTCAGTGCCATGGGGCGTCCTGTGCTTGGTTTGCTCACAAACTAACCCAATAAGCCCGTGTCGTCACTTGGGCGTTATGCGGAAAATGCCGCCACCGCCTGCAAGGGCAATGATGGCACCGTCGCGGTCAATCTCGATATCGCGAACGCGACCCAGATCACCAAGAAAGCGCCCTTCGCCGACCACCCGGTCACCGTTCAGCTTCAACCGCACGATGCCTCCGGGGTTCAAAGAACTGGCGATGACGTCGCCCTGCCAATTGAACAATTCGCCGTCATAAAACGCAAATCCGCCCGGCGCGATGACTGGATCCCAATAGTACACCGGTTGCGCCATACCATCGCCCTGCGTCAGACCGCGCCCAATGGTGCCGCCGCCATAATCCTCGCCATAGCTGATCACGGGCCAGCCATAGTTTGTACCCGCCTCCACCCGGTTCAACTCGTCCCCACCGGCGGGGCCATGTTCTATCGTCCAAAGCTCGCCCGTGCCCGGATGGATGTCCGCGCCTTGCGGGTTGCGGTGACCATAGCTGTAGATCTCGGGCAGTGCGTTGGTGGTCGACCGGAAAGGGTTGTTGCCCGGCACATCGCCATTCAGCGTCAAACGCAAGACCTTGCCATTGCTGGACCCAAGATGCTGCACCCGGTCCATCTCGCCGCGATCTCCGATGGTGACATAAAGATGCGAGGCGGTCGGCACCACGCGCGATCCAAAATGCCGCCCCGAGCGGCTGCCGCGCGGGGGGACATAGATGTCGGTCAGCCCGGTCAGCCGAGCGGGTCGGTCTTCCAGAACAGCCGTGGCAACCGCCGTGCCCGCACGGCGCGAGCCCATGGCCTTCGAATAGGTCAAATAGATACGGCCCGAACTTGCAAAATCGGGGGCCAGTGCCACATCCAACAATCCGCCTTGACCGCCTTCGCGCACCTTAGGCGCGCCGCGCACCTCTTCGATCGCGCCATCGCGGCCCACAAGCTTGATCCCACCGGGGCGTTCGGTGACCAGATAGCGCCCGTCCGGCAAGACCTCGATCCCCCAAGCGTTGTCCAGACTGCGGGTCACGACCTCGACGTTTAGCGCCGGCATGTCGCGCAACTCGGGCGCACGGGTTTGGTTCTCGAAGGCCGGCGAAAACTCGGGCACATTGGGGCGACCTTGATCGACTTGAGCCAAGGCGGGTGCGGCCATGGCGAAGATCAGGGCGAAAATAGCGGCGGGGGATCGGGGCATGAGGACACTCCTTGTTCTCATGGAAACTTAAGCGTCTTCGCCTTCGTTTCCACCCGCTAACCATTCAATTTCTGCGGTTCTTTCGTCCAATGCTTCGGCCACAAAGCCATTCGGGTCCTCGATGAAACTGCGGTAGAGCCTGAAATGCGCCGTGTCTTTCAGCGCGACCGGGGCCAAGCCGCCGCGCGTGATTTCAAGGATTTCAGCCCCCGGCACCGCCATCAGGATCGGCGAATGGGTGGCCATGATGACTTGGGAGGCGGCGCGATCCTGAATGCCCTTCAACACATGCAAAAGGTCCAGCTGGCGTTTCGGCGACAAGGCGCTTTCCGGTTCGTCCATGAAGTAGATGCCCTGACGTGACAACCGATCATCGAAGAACCGCACAAAGCCTTCGCCGTGGCTGTGTGACAGGTAGTTCGGTGCGGGACCGCCATAGAGTTGGGACATTTCATCCTGATGCCGCGCGACGGAAAAGAAGGTTTCGGCCCGAAAGAACCACCCGTCCGTCACCTTGGGCAACCAACTGGCCCGCAACACATCGCCAAGGTCCGAACCGCTTTTGTCCAACGCCATCGAGTGATCAACCGGGGCATAGCCTTTGCCGCCGCCCGCTTCGTCATAGCCCGCAATGGCCGCAATCGCTTCGATCAGCGTCGATTTTCCAGCGCCGTTTTCGCCCACCAAAATGGTGACGGGATGCTCGAAGTCGAGTTCAAAATCCGCATCAAAAAACGGCAGATCGAAGGGATAACCCGTTTTGTCGGCCAAAGCCTCGGGCTTGACAGTGAGGCGAAGCAGAAAGGGCGCAGGAAGCGCGGTATCTTTGCGTTTCCGCGCCATCGCTTATCCCGCCTTAGGCACCGTAAATCTGGGCCAAGCGATCTACAGCGGCGTCCGCCGACATTTCTTCGCTTTCGCCCGTGCGTCGCGAGGTCAGCTCGACCACGCCGTTCTTCAACCCGCGCGGACCAACGGTGATGCGCCAAGGCAAGCCGATCAGGTCCATCGTGGCAAACTTGCCGCCAGCGCGTTCGTTCCGGTCGTCGTAAAGCGGGTCCAAGCCCTTGGCGATCAGCGCCTTTTCCAAGGCCTCACAGGCCGCATCGCAACCTTCATCGCCCTGACGCATGTTCAGGATACCAGCGTGGAAAGGGGTGACGCCCTCTGGCCAGATGATGCCCTTGTCGTCGTGGCTGGCTTCGATGATGGCACCCAACAGACGCGACACCGACGAGGTCGTGCCATACGCAAGGAAGATCGACACCGCGACGACCGTGCCGATGACTTGGGTGGCCAAGCCAAGCCCACCGAGCTCGGCAGTGCCGATGTTGCCGACGACGGCGGTGT
>CAZWDS010000111.1:0-8897 GCA_964632495.1 uncultured Rhodobacterales bacterium | reverse complement strand
CTTTTGAAGGGCCTCGATGCCCTCTTCCGCCTGACGCATCCGCTTGCCGCCTTCGAACTGGAACGGCTTGGTCACAACGCCCACGGTCAAAACGCCCAATTCGCGGGCCGCCTGTGCAATGATCGGCGCGCCACCGGTTCCGGTGCCGCCGCCCATTCCAGCGGTGATAAAGCACATATGAGACCCGGCCAGCTGGTCGACGATTTCTTCAATCGTTTCTTCTGCTGCCGCTGCTCCGACCGATGGCCGCGCGCCTGCGCCCAATCCTTCGGTCACACGCACACCCATCTGAATTTTCGTCGACGCATGGGATTGCTGCAGCGCCTGCGCGTCGGTGTTCGCGACAACGAACTCTACGCCTTCAAGCTTTTTCTCAATCATGTTGTTGACGGCATTGCCGCCGGCCCCACCAACGCCGAAGACAGTAATACGCGGCTTCAGCTCTTCATGTGTAGGCATTGTCAAATTTAGGGTCATAGTCGTCCGCCTGTCTATTCTTGTCGCACCACCGGGCTAGGGGCACCTTATCATGACCTAATTGGTCGTCTGCTGGATGAAGGGACCTTACCTAAAGACAAGATCAGGGTCACCCCGATTCGAGGCCGAAACCACGAAATATGGCATTTTTTTGCAAGCCATCCTCATCATGTCGTAGGTGCGTCAATATCCTGTGATATGACTTACACTTACACCAAACTCTTCACCTAAAGCATGGGCGTCGCCATGGGCGCGCCACATCTTATGGTTGTGTTCTACAATCTGAAGGGGCTGCTCTGCCACCATCCTGACCGTTAACCGGCCTTGTGGATAACTTAACAGATTCGCAATCGAAGGTCTTGCGGAAAGACAACGATAGGCAAAGTCTCTCGCACCCGAACATAACGTCAAACACCGGGCTTCACCGGACAGTCCAGACCAGACTCGTCGATCCGTGTCACTTCTTGAATCTCCCGCTCGCCGTCTCCGGCAAACAGAACCAAAAGCCGATCCTCATCGCGAAACGTCCACCAGCAGGCCGGATCTTCCGGGCCTCGGTGATCGTAGTAGAAACACAGCTGGTCCTTCTCGATCGTGATCCGGCCATAGACGCAGGTGTCCCCCTCTTCGCGCCAGACCGACAACTTGCGGTTCAAGAACTCCTCGCGCCCGACCACACGGCCGGTGCCAAACATTTCGAAGGTCAGAGTCTTGCCCACAGCCGTGTCAAGAAACGCGTCCGGCGTGATCCGCTCTTGCCCGAAGGCGGGACTGGCAACGATCAGCCCCAAGAGAAAGCCGAAGCGTCTCACCAGTTGCTCTTGAACCATTTGACTGCGCGGCGCAGCGACCGGGGCGCACCCAGATCGCTTGGCATTTCAAAGTCCCAGAATTCATCCTGCGGATGCGCCGCGAACAGGCTAAGCCCCACAGCACTGGCAAACCCGGTGCCCGTCGCCGCCTGAGGCAGCCCGTGTACCCGAAGGGGCCGACCGATCCGCACCTGTTGGCCCAGTATCTTTGGCGCCAACGTATCAAGCCCCGGAATTTGGCTGGCGCCACCTGTCAGCACGATCTGCTGGCTGGGCAGATGTTCGAACCCGGCCGCATCCAGACGTTCGCGCACCTCTTCCAGAATTTCCTCGACCCGGGGACGCATGATCCCGATCAATTCGGCCCGGCTGACCGTGCGACGGTCATGTTCCCAATCACCGGTTTCGCCGCCAATTTCGATCATATCGCGATCGTCCATCCCCGTCGCGACAACGCCACCATTGAAGGTCTTGATCCGCTCGGCGGCCGCCATCCCGATCTGCAATCCCTTCGAGATATCCTGCGTCACATGCTCGCCACCCAGACGCACGCAATCAGCATAAATCATGTGGCGCTTCATAAAGATCGACAGCCCCGTCGTACCGCCGCCCATATCCACACAGGCCGCGCCCAATTCCTGTTCATCTTCCACCAAAGCCGAGGTGGCCGAGACATAGGCCGAATTTGCCAAGCCCGCCAATTCCAGATCACACCGGCGCAGACAATAAATCAGGTTCTCGATGACCGAGGTATCCACCGTCAGCATATGAATGTCGCAGGCCAGTCGCTGGCCGATCTGATCCCTTGGATCAATCAGGCCCGAGCGATGGTCCAGCGCAAAGTTCACCGGTTGAGCGTGCAGGATCTCGCGATCCGCGCCATAGTCCGGCACATCACAGGCGGCCAGCACATGAGCGATGTCCGCTTCATTCACCACGTCGCCTTGTGTGTGCACCTGCCCGGCCAAGCCATAGGACCGGGGTTGCCCGCCCGACAAACAGGCGATCACATGATCCACGCGACAGTTGGCCATCTTCTGTGCGGCCTGCACGGCCGTGCGAATGGCGCGCTCGGTTTCCTGCACCGCAACCGTTTCGCCCAACTCGATCCCGCGCGACCGTGTGGTCGCAGCCCCGATCACACGGAACTTGGTTTGCCCGGCCATCGCGCCGATGCCTTCGCCTTGGGGCGCCCGTTCCCGACCGTCAAACTTCAGGATCAGGCAGGCAATCTTCGAGGTGCCCACGTCCAGAACCGCAATCACACCCCGCTGAATAGCCGCCTGACGCATCGCGCGCATCGCGCGCTGGTTCTGGTAAAGATCGTTCATCATTCTCATTCCGAAGCGTTCTCCGTGTCATATCCTGTGTCATAAAGAGTCTCGATCGCCGTCTGGCCAAGGCGCAGCACCGGACGGTGCGGGTTGCGGAAATCCACGACCGAGATATCGCGTGCCAGCAAGTCCTGCGCGACATCCAGTTGAATGGCTTTCTTCAACGCGGTAACCGCCGCCTCTTCCGGCAACATGATCCGTTGATCCCGGTCCAGCACCACGTCCCAACGACGTTCGCCCACACGCAGAAACCCACGCAATCGGTTGCGGATCGGCTGCACCGTGTCAAATAGCGCCATCGCCTCTTCCACCACCACGTCCGCGCCAGCCCCCGCCACCAAGGGCAGATCAGGCCGGGCGGTGCGTGCCTCTAACGGGGCGACCAAATGGCCGGTGTTGTCCAGCAAGACCAAGGCATCTTCGTCGCGCCAGATGACGGCCGGAATGCGCTCTTCCACCTCAATCTCTAGAACGCCGCCCGATCGGACACGTACGCTGGCCGAGGCCACCGCGTCCAATTCCTCGACCGCTTCGCGAAGTCCGTCCAAATCCAGATCAAACGACGACATCGGGAAATCCATCGACAGCACTTCTCGGATGTCGCGCGCCACGTTGGACGAGGCGTCTTCCACCGCCATCAGCCGCACCATGAATTCCGGGCGCTCTTCGATCTGGCGACGCACTTCGGCGACACGGTCCATCGCCGTGTCCCGCCGCCCCTGATCCGACGCCCAAAACGCGACACCTGCGGCCACCAGCAAAACCGGCAACCCATAGCGCAGAAAGCGCCGCACCATGGGGCGCAGCAACAAGCGGTTCAGCTTATAAGCCAAACGGGACGGAGCCGGATCACGGATCGGTTTTATCGGTCGCATGACGCATCCTTCACCATCCAGTCGACCAGGTCGGGAAAGCTGATCCCGATCTCTGCGGCCTGTTCGGGCACCAATGACGTGGGCGTCATTCCGGGCTGGGTGTTGACCTCCAGCACGATCAACCCGTCGAGGCCCCGCGTCTCATCCCAACGGTAATCCGTCCGACTGACACCGCGGCAGCCCAGAACATCATGCGCCGTGACCGCATGGGCTAGACAAGCCGCTTCGATCTCGGCTGGGATCTGGGCAGGCACCTCGTGGCGCGATCCACCCTCGGCATATTTGGCGTGGTAATCGTACCAACCGTCGGACAGAATTTCCGTCACACACAAAGCGCGGTCGCCCATCACGGTCACCGTCAACTCGCGGCCGGGCACATAAGTCTCAACCATCAGGCTGTCTGGCATATCGGGCGCAATCACCGGCGGGCCGTTGGCGGCTTCGGTGACTATATAGACTCCAACCGAAGACCCTTCGTTGTTCGGCTTCACCACGTAAGGCGGTTCCATCACATGGTTGGCTTCAATGTCGGATCGCGGGAAAATCCCGCTGGTTGTCACCGGCACACCCGCTTTGGCAAAGACCGCCTTCGAGCGCGTCTTGTCCATCGCAAGGGCCGAGGCCAAAACACCCGAATGCGTGTACGGAATGCGCAGCCATTCCAGAATACCCTGAACGCAACCGTCTTCGCCCCAGCGGCCATGCAACGCGTTGAAAACAATATCCGGCGCAGACGCCAAAAGTCGCGCGGCCACATCTGACCCCGCGTCCAATTCCGTCACTTCGTATCCGGCCTCCCGCAGTGCCGCCGCGCATTCGCGACCCGAAGACAACGACACCTCACGCTCTGCGCTTGGGCCGCCCATCAGGACTGTCACTTTGGGGGTCGTCGTGCTGCTCGACATAACCCGCCTACCTGCAAAGGGCGTTTGCCGCCCCGATTTTTTTACTCTTTTGCCTCAGGGGCCGGTTCGCCGACCCTCAGTACTTCCCACTCTAGCGTGATTCCCGAGCGTTGGAAAACAGCTTCGCGCACCTCTTCCCCAAGCCCCTCCAGATCAGCCGCCGTGGCGCCGCCCAAGTTGACCAGAAAGTTCGAATGCATCTTAGACATTTGCGCCGCACCGCGCGTGGCCCCGCGCATCCCGGCATCGTCGATGACGGTCCACGCCTTTAACTCGTGCGTGTCATCCGCCTTGCCGGTGCTGGAATATCCTGCGGGATTGCGGAACGTCGAGCCAGCCGTCAACGCCTTGGTGGGTTGCGTCTGATCGCGCTTTTCCAACTGTGCGTCCATCTTCGCCGCCAATGCATCCGGGGCACCCGCCTTTGCGCGGAACTCCGCCGAAACGATGACCGCGCCGTCCGGAACATCGCTTTGGCGATAGCGAAAGTTCAAATCCTCTGGCCCCAACGTCGCGCGACTGCCGTCCCGCATCACCACGTCGGCGCCTATGAAATGATCCGCCACATAAGACCCATAGCACCCCGCGTTCATCCGCACCGCGCCACCGATAGCGCCCGGAATGGTGCGTAAAAAGGTCAGGTCCAACCCGGCCTCCGCCGCCCGTTTCGCCACCTGAGCATCCAAGGCCCCGGCCCCGGCCCGCACCCGGTCGCCATCAATCTCAATGTCTGCAAAAGCGCGGCCCAGCCGGATCACCACGGCGCGCAACCCGCCATCGCGTACGATCAGATTTGACCCGACACCCATGGGAAAAATCGCGGTGTCTTCCGGCAAAGCGGCCAGAAACGCGCAAAGGTCATCCACATCCTTCGGCAAGAACAGCCAATCCGCCGGACCACCCGCACGCAACCACGTCAGCCCCGAAAGGTCATAACCCGGCGTCAAGCGCCCGCGAATTGGAATGTCGTCTACCCGGCTCATGCCCGGGGGCTAGCACGTGGCATTGGCGCAAGGCCAGTGCCTAGATGGAAGGCTTACGTCTTAGCACCCAGCGAAACAGCGCCCCCACGGGCCATGCCAGAAAAATCGATACGGCGGCCAGAGGTCCCACAACGCTAAGAACCCCAACCAGATCGCCTTCGCCCCCATTGCCAAGAAAGATCAAATACGCCGCCGCGCCGCCCATTCCGGCGGCAAGGATCAGCGCAGGAAATACCGAGGGCAGGAAAATCATCGCGGCCCAACCGGCCAGGATCAGATAGATCAGTTTGTCTTCCATAAAGGATGGCTCCAAACGTTCAGGGTTCCGCACGCGTCCACATGCGCGCCTTCAACCAGCGCAGGAAAAACAAGACCGGCCAGCGGAAAATCGAGATCCCCGCCACCGTAAAGATCAGCCCAAAGATCAAACCATCATTCACAAACACCCAACTCAGGATCGGCAGGCCAAAGGCCATCAGAACGTAAAAGGCGGGCCAGTGTTTGTGCTTCGATGGGAACATCGCGATGATATTCGCCAGAACGCACCAGAGGCAGGCCAGAAGAACCGGATCGCTCATACCGGCACCTCGGGCTGTTCGCCGCGCAGCTTTTTCGCGAAATAGAACAACGGGTTGCGGAACATCGAAACGAAGCCCAAGACGCCTACGCCGGCCAGCAAAACGCCATGATCCCAAGCGATCCAGCCGATCAAAACCGGGGCCGCGATCAACAGGCAAATCCCCGGCGGGAATTGTCTGCGCATCGGCAGAAAGGCGACAAAAGTGGCCAACACCACCCAAATGGCGGCAGAGATCAAAGACAGGCTCATCCCACGTCGGTACGAAAGGATTTCGGCGATAATGGGGCGCCGCCCGCGAAAACCCCTTAAAACAGGGACATTTGATCGCCCGTCCGCACAGGGCATTTGAACAGATCACTGCGCAGGTTCGGCAGATCATCTGCAAGCCCCAAGCGTTTGATCGCAATAGCAAAACGATGCGCCACCAGATCGGCAAAGGGGCCTTCACCGGTCATGCGCTTGCCAAACTCGGGGTCATAGTCCTGCCCGCCATGCAATTCGCGCACCCGGCCCATCACGCGGGCTGCGCGGTCGGGGAAATTCTCGGCCAGCCAGTCACGGAACAACGGCGCGACCTCTAACGGCAGACGCAACATGATCCAACTGGCTGCCTTCGCCCCCGCGTTCGCCCCAGCCGCCAAAATCGCTTCCAACTCGTGATCCGTCAGCGCAGGCACAACCGGAGACACCATGATCCGCACCGGACACCCCGCATCCGCCAACCGCTTGATCGTCCGCATCCGGCGCAAAGGCGCAGGCACACGGGGCTCCATCTTGCGCGACACATCGGAGTCCAGCGTCGTCACCGTGATGCCGACCCGCGCCAATCCCATGCGCCCCATCTCGCCCAGAATATCCGCGTCACGCTCGATCAGCGTGCCCTTGGTCACCACACAAACCGGGTGCTTGTAGTCATACAGCACCTCAAGAATCCGGCGCATGATTTGGTGTTCTTTTTCAATCGGTTGATAGGGGTCCGTGTTGGTGCCGATGGCGATTGGTCCCACGGAGTAAGACTTGGCGCGCAACTCGCGTTCCAGCACCTCGGGCGCTTCGGGCCGCGCAATCAAACGCGTTTCAAAGTCCAAACCGGGCGACAGGCCCAGATAGGCGTGGGTCGGGCGGGCAAAGCAATAGATGCAGCCATGTTCGCAGCCCCGATACGGATTGATCGAGCGATCAAAATGCACATCAGGCGAAGTATTCCGCGTGATCACCGACCGCGGCTTTTCCAAGGTCACTTCGGTGCGCAAAGGCGGCAGGTCTTCTTCTATATCCCAGCCATCATCAACGCCCTCGCGTCCGAAGGTTTCGAACCGACCAACCTCGTTCGACCGGGCCGCCCGCCCCCTAATCTGGTGCCGTAAGATGGGATTGTCGCCAATCATGCAACAGAGTTAGAACAAAAGAGGAACTTACGCAAGAAACCTGAGCAAACTGCCGTTGCGTCATGCTGGACGAGATCGCAGATTGGTTAATAAATCAGTAAGCAATGTTGTATTAAGTAAAGGTGGGAGGCTTTTATGCGCAAAGCTCTAACAATTCTGGCAACCTTTTTGGCACTGCCAGCGGCCGCAAGCACGTTCGGGCCCTATGACGACATCTATGTCTTCGGCGACAGCCTAAGCGACAGCGGCAACATCGCTCTGGCCGCCCCCGCGGGTGTTCCGAACCCACCTTACCCTTTGGGACAATTCACCAACGGTAACACATGGACCACACAACTGGGCCTGACACCCAGCATTGCCGGTGGCACCAACTATGCCTGGGGCGGCGCGCGCGCTGCTGAAAATGGTGACTTCATTCCCGACCTTCTGACACAGATCGGCAGTTTCACATCGACGGTGGCCAATATCGGGTCAAATCCGCTGGCCGTGATCTGGGTCGGTGGAAACGACTTTCGCGATCTGCAACCCGGCGATGATCTGGGCAGTTTTGTCAAATCAATCACCAACACGATCACCAGAGGCGTGCGTGATCTGACGCGCAAGGGCATCGAAGATGTCGTAATCTTCAACCTGCCAAACTTCAGCGCTTTGCCCCAATACGCAGGCGATCCGCTGGGGGCCGGACAGGCCGGGTTTATCTCGAATGTCGTCAACGATGCGATTGCCACCAAAGTTTCGCGGCTCGACACGCGTTTTGGGGACGCAGACATCGGGCTTTTCGATCTGGACTCGGTGTTTCAAGATGTGTTGGCCAGCGTACCTGCATCATTGCGCCAAACCCGCTGCCTTGACGACATCGTCGATTGCACCGTCAACCCAACCGACTACGTGTTCTTTGATGACATTCACCCAACCGAATGGGTCCACACCCAGTTGGCCAATGCGTTCAGCGAACAAGTCTTGCAAGAACAGGTCATAGCACCTGTCCCTCTTCCCGCCGGTGGCGCGCTTCTTTTGACCGGTTTTGCCGGATTTGCACTGTGGGGGAAACGCCGCAAGTCGCTGGCGTAAACCTTTAAGTCGCAAAATGGCATTCATAAAGCGCGGGTTTCCTCCTAGATCGGGGAAACCCGCGTTTACTTTTTAGGGACATGTCATGGCGGACGAAGAAGACGAAATCATCCTGAGCGAACTGTCAGACGAAGAACTGACGCTTCAGATGCATGACGATCTTTATGATGGTCTGAAGGAAGAGATCGAAGAAGGCACCAACATTCTTCTGGAACGTGGCTGGGCACCCTACCGGGTTCTGACCGAAGCGCTTGTGGGCGGGATGAAGATTGTCGGCGATGATTTCCGCGACGGTATCCTGTTTGTGCCCGAGGTCCTTTTGGCCGCCAATGCCATGAAGGCAGGCATGTCGATCCTGAAGCCGCTTCTGGCCGAAACCGGCGCGCCGCGTATGGGCAAGATGGTGATCGGCACCGTCAAAGGCGACATCCACGATATTGGCAAGAACCTTGTGTCGATGATGATGGAAGGC
>CAZWDS010000110.1:0-9200 GCA_964632495.1 uncultured Rhodobacterales bacterium | reverse complement strand
GAACTATTTTGATGCATCGCAAAAAGCCCATTTAGAATGCCGTTTCCCTCATCTTAGGCGAAACTGAGAACGGCAGCAAAGTCCGCAAAGCAGACTTTAGGAAGTTCGACTTAATAAGGCGCTAATCACACGACCAAGCCGGGTTAGGTGCGATCTGGGGATGACGCAACTCGCTGCCCTCGACGATGCCCAAGCGGCCCGCCAGACCAGCATTGATCTCAAGGACATACTGAATATCATCTCCGCCCGGGATCGAGGTTTCGTCTAAGGGCACCGCGTTTTCGTGAACCCGTCGAACGATACCATCGGCGTCCATAAAGATCATGTCCAACGGAATGAGCGTGTTGCGCATCCAAAACGACACGCGCTGCGGTCGTTCATAGACAAACAGCATCCCCGCGCTTTGCGCCATACTTTCGCGGTGCATCAATCCTTGCGAACGCTCTGCCGGCTCATCGGCCACTTCGACCGTGAACCGCGCCTGCCCCCAATCCCCACGTAAATCCACGCGGTCGGGCTCACAGACGGCCCAGGCAGAGCCGCCCATAAGTACAAAGGCTGTTGCGAGAGTTAGTCTTCGTCGGATTTGAGAGCTGCTTCCCAAGATGTCACCTGCGTGGCCATGCGACCGCGCTTGCCTTCCACGACGCGCAGCGACACGGCTTCGCCGGGCTGCAAATCTGCCAAACCTGACCGGCGCAGCACTTCGACATGAAGGAAAACATCTTCGTCGCGTCCAAAGATATTCGCAAAACCAAATCCTTTGGCCTTGTCGAACCATTTTACGCGTGCGGGTACCAGTGGCAACGACAGGTCTACAGGCTCGGCGATCTCACTACCAAGGGCAAGATCGTCCTCTTCGACTTCCATGGCCACGGGAGGCTCAATTTCTAGAACCTCTACGGCTTGGATGCCGCGCGCTGTCTCCTGCACTATCACTTCAATCCCAGCCGCGTCAGCGACAGAGGATTGGCCAAAGTTCCGAAGAACATTGGCGTGAAGCAGAATATCCGGACCACCTTGATCAGAAACGACGAAGCCAAAGCCCTTCGACGGGTCAAACCACTTCACTGTTCCGGTGATGCGCGCCCCGTCTTTATTGGCGTCTGTCATCTGTTGCATCATCCCTCGGGTTCTCACCCCTCGTTATTTTTTAATAGTTTGGTCCAGACACCTGAACTATTGCAACTTTAAAGCCTGATAATTCGGGTATTTTATGTGCAGAATTTCATTAGGGATACAGCCTCTGGGTGCTCCATGAGCTATCTTTCGTTGATCTAGTCCAGCGAAATCTGTTGTGAAGTCGAAATTCTCCATCCGCCCAAAACTCCATTTCTAAAGGGCAAATTCGAAACCCGCCCCAAAATGGCGGGCGATCCGGGTTCAATCCATGCACAACCCCCATTTTAGCAGCCTCCGCCATAAGCTTTTCGCGCGATGCCAGTGGTTGTGATTGGTTTGACGCCCAGGCACCGATCCGACTTTTGAGGGAACGTGAGTTATAATAGGCGTCTGCTTGTGGCCCTTCTTCACGCGTCACCGTCCCGCGCACCCGGATTTGCCGCCGAAGCGATTTCCAATGGATGACAAATGCCGCCTTGCCGCTGGCCGCAAGCTCGGTTCCCTTTTTCGAGCCATAGTTCGTGTAAAAGACGAAAGCCTCGGGTTCGATTTCCTTCAGCAGCACCATCCTTACATTCGGCATTCCATCCGCATCCACCGTGGACAGGGCCATTGCGTTCGGATCGTTGATTTCGCTTTCCACAGCCTCGTCCAGCCAGGCTTGCGCGATCTGAAAAGGATCGTCCCCTGCGAATAGTCCATTTCGGTCTGACACGTGCCGATCCTCTCGCTCTTGATGCACCTCGCGTGATCGCATAGACCCGCCTAACGGTAAATGGCCCGAGGAATGAATATGACAACAGGACTTATGGCAGGCAAACGCGGCCTGATCATGGGGCTGGCGAATGACAAGTCTATTGCGTGGGGGATTGCGAAAGCGGTCGCCGACCAAGGGGCAGAGCTGGCATTTTCGTATCAGGGTGACGCTTTAAAAAAGCGGGTCGGACCTTTGGCCGAGCAGTTAGGCTCGGACATCGTGCTGCCTTGTGATGTGGCCGACATGGACTCGGTCGATGCCTTGTTCGCTGATTTGAAAGACCGCTGGGGCAAGTTGGACTTCGTCGTTCATGCCATTGGCTTTTCGGACAAAAACGAACTTAGAGGTCGCTATATCGACACCAGCCGCGACAATTTCCTGATGTCGATGGATATCTCGGTTTATTCCTTCACGGCCATCGCCAAGCGCGCCGCCGAGATGATGCCCGATGGCGGTTCCCTTCTGACGATGAGCTATTACGGCGCCGAAAAGGTTATGCCGCATTATAACGTCATGGGTCTGGCCAAGGCCGCCCTTGAAGCTTCGGTGCGCTACATCGCCGAAGATTTGGGCCGCGATGGCATTCGTTGCAACGCAATCAGCGCCGGCACGATCAAAACGCTGGCGGCCTCGGGCATTGGCGACTTCCGCTACATCATGAAGTGGAACGAGTATAATTCGCCGATGCGCCGCAATGTCTCGATCGAAGATGTTGGCGGTGCGGCGATGTATCTGTTGTCGGACCTATCGCGCGGTGTAACCGGCGAAGTGCATCATGTGGATTCAGGGTATCATGTGGTTGGGATGAAGGCTTTGGATGCACCCGACATGACTTACGACAAAAAAGAGTAACGGCTTTGACGCCCGAGCTGCGCGGTCGGATCGCCTTTGCGGCGCTGTTTGGCGCGTTGTCCCTGATCGCGGCAGATCAGACCGTGGCATCGGGCGACCCTTCGCCGCTGTTCCTTTTGGCACCCGTCATTGCTGTCATTGCGACAGGCCAAGTGGACGCCCGCGAAGCTTTTCTGCGCGCAGGTATCGCGGTTGTTTTGTCGGCGATTTCCGGGCTTTTGGTCAATCTGGCCCATGAACGCGGTGTGCCCGATTATCAAAGCTTCAACGCTCTATTCACGGCCTTGTCCGGGCTGTTGGCTTTGAACCTGATGATTATCGTCGCCACATCATTCGCCCTGCGCCGCCTTTGGGCGACAAGCGACCACTGGACCCACTAGGTCCACCGGTTTAAGACAAGACCACGCCAAGGGGGACGCCAGATGACCGAACGACTGCCACATGAAAAAGGGTTCCACGTGTCGTGGGATCAAATCCACCGGGATGCCCGCGCTTTGGCGTGGCGTCTGGATGGCAAAGGCCCGGATGATGGCAAGTGGAAGGCCATTGTTGCGATCACCCGGGGTGGCATGGCACCTGCGATGATCATTGCACGCGAGTTGGACGTGCGCACCGTCGATACGGTGTCGGTCAAAAGCTATGACAACCAAAGCCAAACCGAGGCCGTAATGCTGAAGGCACCAGATGCAGACCTGATGGGGGACGGTACCGGCATTCTGGTGATTGATGATCTGGTCGATAGCGGCAAAACGCTGGAACTGGTGCGCGCGCATTACCCCAAGGCCCATTTCGCCACGGTCTATGCCAAACCAAAAGGCGAACCGATGGTGGACACGTTCATCACCGGCGTCTCTCAGGACACGTGGATCTTCTTTCCATGGGACATGGCCTTGCAATACGTCGAACCTTATCGTGGAACCGACTAGGCCCAACTGACTAATCCGTCAGTTTCAAGCTCCTGCCCTTGCCCTGACCGGGGGCCTCGGGTACGACATCCCGACCTATTAACAGAGGCAGCGGAACATGGCGAAAAGCAAGGGCAAAAGCACGGTCACATTCCTGATCATGGGCCTTCTTATCTTGGGCCTTGCAGGTTTTGGCCTGACGGACTTTGGCGGCTCGGTCAGATCCGTGGCCACCGTTGGCAACGCCGAAGTCACAACCGAGGATTACGCCCGCTCGGTCCAGCAACAGATGCGCCGCTTTTCCGCTCAAACCGGCCAGCAGATGACGTTTCAACAGGCCCGCGCTTTCGGCATCGACCAGATCGCCCTTGGCCAGTTGATCACCAGCGCCGCCCTTGAAAATGAGGCCGATAAATTGGGCTTGTCCGTTGGCGATGAAACCGTGGGCGAGCGCATTCAAAACATGCCCGACTTCGTCAACGCCTCAGGCGACTTCGACCGCCAGATCTATGAAGCGGCGTTGCGCCAGAACGGTCTGAACGCCGGCGATTTCGAAGACCGCATCCGCAGCGACGTGTCCGAAGCCCTGCTGCAAAGCGCGGTGTCCGCAGGCGTTGAAACCCCCGATATCTTTGTGAACACCTTCTACAACTACGCCCGCGAAACCCGCGATGCCACATGGCTACGCTTGGGATCGGGCGATCTGACCACGCCCATTGCCACGCCGACCAACAGCGATCTGACCGCATTTCACGAAGAAAACGGCGACGCCTTCACCCGCCCTGAAACCAAGACGATCAGCTACGCTTGGCTGACACCCGATATGTTGGTCGACGAGATCGAAGTGGAAGAGGCGCAACTGCAAGACCTTTACGAGGTTCGGATCAATGAATTCGTCCAAGCCGAACGCCGCCTGGTCGAACGTCTTGTCTACCTGAGCGAAGATCAAGCCAATGCCGCCCAAGCCCGTCTTGAGGCTGGTGAGGTCACATATGATGATCTGGTGGCCGAGCGTGGCCTGGAACTGTCCGACGTGGATCTGGGCGATGTCTCGCTCGAAGACCTTGGTCCCGCTGGTGAAGGCGTCTTTGCCCTGACAGACCCCGGCGTCGTCGGCCCCTTGCCGTCGGATCTGGGCCCTGCCCTATTTCGCATGAACGGCATTCTGGCCGCGCGTGAGACCACCTTTGAGGACGCCCGCGAAGACTTGCGCCGGGACGCTGCTTCGGACCGGGCACGCCGCCTGATCCTCGACACCCGCACCACGGTCGATGACCTTCTGGCAGGTGGCGCGGACATGGCGCTTTTGGCCGAACGAACGGACATGGAACAAGGCAGCATCGACTGGAACGTCGAGGTCTTTGAAGACGTCGCCGCCTATGCCGCCTTCCGCAGCGCCGCTCAAGCGGCCAATGCCGGCGACTTTGCCGAGGTGGTGGAACTGGAAGACGGCGGCTTGGTTGCCTTGACCGTCGAAGCCGTCGAACCGCCAAGCGTCCTGCCATTGGACGACGTCCGCGACGACGTTATCCAAGCCTGGAACCGTGCGGAAACCGAAAAGGCTCTGACCACTCAGGCAGAAGCCTTGGCCGAAACCCTGCGTGGCGGCTCTGACTTTGAAACCCAAGGTGCCACGCCGGAAACCAGCACCGCCCTTGGACGCACCGGATTTGTCGAAGGCACGCCGCCTGACTTCATCAGCACCTTGTTCGACATGGCCGAAGGTGATTACACCACCCTTTCCGCCGATGGCGACGTTTGGTTGGTGCGTTTGGATGCGATCACCGCACCCGACCCCGACACACCCGAAGCCAGCGCCGAACGTGAACAGTTTGCGCGCGAATCTGCGGGTGATTTCTCAAACGCCGTGCTGTCCGCCTTTTCGCAAGCCATCATCAATTCCACCGATGTCGAGCTGAACCAATCCGCGATCAACGCCGTTCACACGCAACTGCCCTAAGATGGCCCTAAGCCCCTCATACGACGACTTCGAGGCCGCGTTTAATCGCGGCGAAAACCAAATCGTCTATCAACGGCTGGCCGCAGATCTGGATACGCCGGTTTCGCTGATGCTGCGTCTGACGGGCGCACGTTCGGATGCCTTTATGCTGGAAAGCGTCACGGGGGGCGAAGTGCGGGGCCGCTACTCGATCATCGGCATGAAACCCGATCTGATCTGGGAATGTCACGGCAAATCGGCGCGGATCAATCGATCGGCCCGCATTGATCGAAACACATTCACACCAGAAACGCTGGATCCGCTCGCCTCGCTCAGGGCATTGATCGACGAAAGCCGCATCGACCTGCCCGAAGACCTGCCCGCCGCCGCCGCCGGTCTGTTCGGTTATCTCGGCTACGATATGATCCGGCTGGTCGAACATCTGCCGAACATCAACCCCGATCCTCTTGGTCTGCCCGACGCCATCCTGCTGCGCCCCTCTGTGGTCGCGGTGTTGGATGGTGTGAAAGGCGAAGTTATAGTGGTGTCCCCAGCTTGGAATGGGTCGGGTCTGTCGGCGCGCGCAGCCTATGCCCAAGCTGCAGAACGCGTGATGGACGCCGTGCGCGATCTGGACCGCCCCCTGCCCGCCGATGGCCGCGACTTTGGCGAAGACATCGACGTTCCGGCACCCGTGTCGAACTTCACGAAAGAGAACTACAAAGCCGCCGTCGAAAAAGCCCGCGAATACATCGCGGCAGGCGACATCTTTCAGGTCGTCCCCTCGCAGCGCTGGACCCAATCTTTCCCGCTGCCGCCCTTCTCGCTGTACCGCGCCCTGCGCCGCACGAACCCTTCGCCCTTCATGTTCCACTTCGACTTCGACGGGTTTCAGGTCATCGGTGCAAGCCCCGAAATTCTGGTCCGCGCTTTTGACAACGAAGTCACCATCCGCCCTATTGCAGGAACGCGCCCGCGCGGCGCGACACCTGAAGAAGACCGCGCATATGAAGCCGATCTTCTAAGCGACGAAAAGGAACTGGCCGAACATCTGATGCTGTTGGACTTGGGCCGCAACGACGTGGGCCGCGTGGCCAAAATCGGCACCGTGCATCCGACCGAAGAGTTCATCATCGAACGTTACAGCCACGTCATGCACATCGTTTCGAACGTCGTTGGAGAGCTTTCAGACGACCACGACGCGCTCTCTGCCCTCCTGGCAGGCCTGCCCGCAGGCACCGTTTCGGGCGCGCCGAAAGTCCGCGCGATGGAGATCATCGACGAATTGGAACCCGAAAAACGCGGCGTCTATGGCGGCGGCGTGGGCTACTTCTCGGCCGGTGGCGACATGGATATGTGTATCGCCTTGCGCACAGCCGTTCTGAAAGACGAAAACCTGTATATCCAAGCCGGTGGCGGCGTGGTCTGGGACAGCGACGCGGAAGCCGAATGGCTTGAAACCGTCAACAAATCCAACGCCTTGCGCAAAGCTGCCGAAGAAGCTGGAAAATTCGAACGCAGCGGGAACTGACAATTTAGTTCAAATTGTCCTTTCATCTCTTTAAAAATACGCAAATCCCGCCCGCTTAAACTGGCGCAGCGTCAAAGGGATGGGCGCACGGTCCAAGTCGCGTCAAACCAGTGCTCTTCCAGATTTTCGACAGACCCGCGCGACCGTCTTCAAAGCTCAAAGCCGCCCGGTCATGATACCGCCCGCAGTGTCCCTGATTGATCAGCTTGTCCGGTTGACCCGCGGCCTCGATCACATCCCGAAGGGTCGAAACGCCTCTGTGGTCAATGGCTGGATCGTGATGTCCCGGCTCATCCCAACATCTCTTGCAGCCGCAATTCGGCGATCCGTTCGACCTGTCGACAGGCCGCATCGAACTCAGTTTCGGCGTCATGCCCCACCCGCGCCCGGAACGCGGCCAGAATACTGTCCTTGGTGTTGTCCCGCACCGCGATGATGAAGGGAAAGCCGAACTTTTCGGTGTACTGCGCGTTCAGCGCCGTGAATTCCGCGCGTTCGTCGTCAAACAAGGCATCCAAACCGGCCGAAGCTTGCTCGGCTGTAGACGCTTCGGTCAGACGCTTCGCCGCCGCCAGCTTGCCCGCCAAATCGGGATGCGCTTGCAAAACCCCCAAACGGTCCGCGTCCGACGCCGTTCGGAACACCCGCGCCAAGGCGCTGTGCACGCCGACGCTTGTGTCGTGGGTCGGGCCCAATTCCAACGCCCAAGCCCGCTCGGCAATCCAAGGTGAATGTTCGAACACGCCGCCAAAGGCCTCAACAAACCGCGCCTGAGACATTTCGGAGGGCCGTTCCAAATCCTGAACGGGATGCACCCGCGCCCAATGATCGGCAATCTCTTCGCGCGTCGCAAACCAGACACCATCGTGCTTAGCCATATGCTCCATCGCACGCTTCAAGGCCATGGCGCGTCCTGGTCGCCCGATCAAACGACAATGCAATCCAATCGACAACATCCGCCCGCCTTCGGCGTAAAGCATATCAAAGGAATCTTTGAGGTACCGCTCAAATTCATCCGGCGCGCCAAAGCCTGCCGCCACCGCAAAGCGCATATCGTTGGCGTCCAGCGTATAGGGCACGATCAACTGATCCCGATCCCCGAAGCGCGACCAATAGGGCAGATCGTCGGCATAGGTATCGGCAACATAGGCAAAGCCACCCTCTTCCGCCGCCAGTCGCACGGTGTTTTCCGAACACCGCCCGGTGTACCAGCCACGCGGACGGTCCCCGACAACCTCTGTGTGCAGCCGGATCGCCGCGTCCATGTCGGCGCGTTCATCCGCTTCGGGCGCATCCTTGTACTCGATCCACTTCAACCCGTGGGACGCGATCTCCCACGCGGACGCTTTCATCGCCGCGACCTGCTCAGGGGCACGCGCCAGCGCGGTGGCCACGCCGTAAACCGTGACGGGCGTATCCTTCAACAAGCGGTGCAATCGCCAGAACCCGGCGCGCGCGCCGTATTCGTAGATCGATTCCATATTCCAGTGCCGCTGCCCGGGCCAAGGGACCGCGCCTACGACTTCGGACAAAAAAGCCTCGGACGCCGCATCACCGTGCAAAACGTTGTTTTCGCCGCCTTCTTCGTAATTCACCACGATCTGAACCGCGATCCGCGCGCCGTTCGGCCACCGAGCGTCAGGCGGGGTCGCGCCATAGCCGGTCATGTCGCGGGGGTAACGGGGAGGCTCTTGCATCTTGTGTTCTCTTTCCGTCCGGGGTTTCCTGCATCCGCGCTCATATGGACGCATTTTTCGGGACTTTTCAAAAGATTTCGCGCGAGGATCAGATGACAGGCTTTCTCACCACCCATGTGCTGGACACGGCCAAAGGCGTACCAGCGGCGGGCATTCCTATTCTGTTGTATCGTGTGTCAGCCAACAGCCACAAAAAGATCGCCGAGACGGTGACCAATGCGGACGGGCGCACCGATGCGCCGATCCTGCCAGAAAGCAAGTTCAAGACCGGCACTTACGAGTTGATCTTTCAGGCCGGAGACTATCTGCGCCAAACGGGCCAAGCCGGGGACGACCCGATATTTCTGGATCAAATACCCATCCGTTTCGGCATGAGCAAAGACGCTCACTACCACGT
>CAZWDS010000109.1:0-9262 GCA_964632495.1 uncultured Rhodobacterales bacterium | reverse complement strand
GCCCAGATCTGATCAAGGAACTGCACATCCAGCACCAGCCAAACTAACAAGTGCAGCGCGACATAGAAGAAAGTGACCACCCCAAGCGCGCGACGCAGCTTCAACAGGTTGATGCCTGTCCATTCGCGCAGAGGTCGGATCGCCAGCGTGGCGATCAACAGTTGTAACGCCAATTCGCCCAGACGATGCTCAAGTTCTTTGATCGGCTCGACCCCAAGGCCACCACTCAGGCCCAGCCACAACAACCAAACGGGCGGCACCACGGCCACACTATATACCAGCCAAGGCGGCAGCATCCCGATGGCCTGATTGACACGCTGAAGCGTGGTCACGACGGACACCCCGCCAAAGACGGACCGGAAACAAAGGCGTGCCCTGTCATCAGTGGTGCTCGATCAAATCCATACCGGCATAAAGATCGGCCACCTCGGCTTCGTATCCGTTGAACATAAGGGTCTCGACCTGTTTGGCGAACAACCCGCCGCCGACCTTGCGCTCGTACTTCTGGCTCCAACGCGGATGATCGCGATTGGGGTTCACGTTGGAATAGAAGCCATATTCTTCGGCACTATACGTGTTCCATGCGGTCGGGGGCTGTTTGTCGACAAGACTGATCCGCACGACGGATTTGATCGATTTGTAGCCATACTTCCACGGCACGACCAAGCGGATCGGCGCACCGTTCTGGTTTGGCATCGGCTCGTCATATAGGCCCGTCGCCATGATGGTCAGCGGGTGCATCGCTTCGTCCAGACGCAGACCTTCCCTGTAAGGCCAGTCAATCACGGGCGAACTGACTCCGCGCATTTCCTTGGGGCGCAAGGCCGTCTCGAAGGCCACATATTTCGCGCCGGGCTGAACGCCAGCCCTATCTAACAGGTCTGCAAGTTCGAACCCGACCCATGGCACCACCATCGCCCAGCGTTCAACGCAGCGCAGACGATAGATGCGCTCTTCCAATGTGACTTTGTTCAGGATGTCTTCCAGACCATAGCTGCCGGGGCGATCCACCATGCCGTCGATCTCGACCGTCCAGGGATCGGTGGTCAGGGCGCCCGAGTGTTTGGCAGGGTCGCCCTTGTCGGTGCCGAATTCGTAAAAGTTGTTATAGGACGTGATTTCTTCCAGCGTGTTGGGCTCCAACCCCGCACCGTAATCCGTCTTTGCGGCCCCAAGCGAGGCAGCAGCAGGACCTGCAATCGCGCCAAGTGCCAAAGCGCCTGCACCGGTCATCAAGGACCGCCGGTTCAGCCAATCTGCTTTCGGCGTCACATCCGACCAGTTCAGATCGCTTTTGTATCGTCCTGCCATTCCATCCTCCATCAAGTGTTGGGCCTAAGATGACCGTCCGCAGAGCTTCGGGCAATTGCCTTCACGCATTCGTCATCCGTGATGGGGAATTTAGGGCCATTTGGATCACGGATCGCTGACGCAGTGTCACGAAACCGTGACTGGACGGATAAAACAGCCGCGACTTAGAGCGCGCGCTTTTTTCGTCAAGCAGCATCGGCGGAGAATCCCGGTGATCCGATGTGCAGAACCCACCGTAATCCCCCTCGATGCCAACAACGGCGTTACCGAAAAATTTTGAAAGGAACTTCCATGTTTCGTACTGTTCTTGCTCTGACTGTCTCTGCTGTGATCGCGCTGCCTGCTGTTGCCGGCGGAATGAAAAAAGACATCGTCGACACCGCCGCTGGTGCGGGCGATTTCGGAACTCTGGTTGCTGCTGTTGAGGCCGCTGGACTGGTGGATACGCTGAAGGGCGAAGGTCCGTTCACAGTGTTCGCCCCGACCGATGCAGCTTTTGCCGCCCTGCCCGAAGGCACCGTTGAAGAGCTTCTAAAGCCGGAAAACAAAGAAAAGCTGGTTGCGATCCTGACCTATCACGTCGTGCCGGGAAAAGTGATGTCGACCGATCTGTCGGACGACATGGCGGCAACAACTGTTCAGGGGTCGGATGTGATGATTGATCTGGACAACGGTGTGATGGTGGAAGAGGCGACTGTTGTGTCGGCTGACATCGAAACCACCAACGGCGTCATCCACGTGATCGACAAGGTCATCCTGCCGGAAGGTTAAGTTGAAACGAAACGACACGGGGCGGTCTTCGGGCCGCCCCACTTTTTTGGAATGAGGGAAAAGACCATGATGAATAGAAGAACGAGTTTGAAGGCGCTGGCCGGTGTGGCTGCGATTGCTTTGGTCGCGGGTTGTGCGGGCATGACGGATGACGGCGACGACATCGTTGATATCGCAGCGTCGAACAGCGATTTTTCCACGTTGGTTGCGGCTGTATCCGCTGCTGACTTGGTGGACACATTGAAGAGCGACGGTCCGTTCACTGTTTTCGCACCGACCAATGCAGCCTTTGCCGCCCTGCCTGAGGGTACGGTTGAAACGCTCTTGATGCCTGAAAACAAAGATCAGTTGGTGAAGGTTCTGACCTATCACGTTGTGCCGGGTGCTGTGACGTCGGACCAGCTGGCGGGTGAGCGTTTGAACGTGGAAACCGTACAGGGTCAGACCGTACATGTGGACGGAACAGACGGTGTTCGGGTCAACAAGTCCAACGTGACCACCGCAGATATCATTGCCACCAACGGCGTGATCCACGTGATCGACAAGGTTCTGTTGCCTAAGTGATGTTTCGCCGCAGGCTTTGCCTAGCGGCGATCCGCTGGGGGGAGTTTTACTCCCCCCAGACCCCCCTCAGCATATTTTCAACAAGAAGAAGGCCCTGTTTTCAAAGGGTAAAGGATTTCTCAAGCAAAGCTACCATGGCAGAACCAGCCCGGTGAATTGGCGGCTCCGTGCCCGAAGTAGAGCCAAAGACGGTCGCCCGCGCGTGTGGTGACGCGCCAGTAATCGCGCACACCTGTGCGCCAATCCGGATCATCCAGCCACCATTCGGGCGCGATACGTTCAGGGCCAAGGGCCGCGCGTGTTTCGTGGATGCGCCCACGCCAGCGGAAGGTGGCGGGTAAGGTCCGCGCTTCGGCTTCGCCTTCGGGGAGCGTGACGATCTCGGGACGCCAAAGCTCAAGGGGGCGCGGCGCGGCAGGACGCGGCCAGGCGGGCGCGGGTTCCGACCAGGCGGCGGCCAGAATTTTCGATGATTTTTCAGGGATATGGCTGTCTGCGGGATGCAGGCGGGTGATGGCCTCAAGCCCGATGCGAGCACCGATCCGGCCCAGAAGATCATCCATGCCTGCACCAGCACCTAGCCGGGTGGCCCCGTCCGAGGCGGCATCCGCGTGACCGCGGTGTTGGTGGCTGTGGGCCGGTTCAACGATGGTGGCCTGAAGCCGGATCATATCGATGCCGAAACCTGCGTCGATGTCATCAACCTTCATCATCAACAAAGGGCGGATCCGGTCGGGGGACGCCGAGGGGCGAGCGAGACCCACGTCGACCCAGGACATGGTGTGATCGCTGCAGTGGCATTCCAGCCGGACCTGTCGAGCGCCCTGCCCTGCGGCGCGAAGTTTATCTTCCAAGGCGGGCAGAAGACGGTCAAGCGCGGCGGCGATATCTTCTGTCTTTCCAACGGGTTCCGGCAAGGTCAGGCGGATCGCAAAGTGCAGCGGAGGCCGTGCTGGGCTGACCGGTTCAGGCGCGATCCCAAGGGCTTGATCCAACCGCTGTACAAGCCCACGACCGAAGCGTCTGGCGAGAGCGGCGCGGGGTTGGCCGGAGAGATCGTTGATGCGGCGCAGGCCCAGACGGTTCAGCATGGCGGTGGTGTCGACGTCGATCCGAAGGGCGGCGACGGGCAGATCGGCGAGCGCACTGCGCAAGTGGCCCGGCGGCGCGATGCGGGCTTTTACGTATGTTTTCAGAGGATTTGGGGGGGCCGCCCCGCCGCGTTCCCAGTGGCGGCGTTTTGCGGCGCGGGATCTGGTGGCGCGAGCTTCCTGGGAGATGTCGTCGCCCGAGCGGGTGTTGCGTGTTTCGCCGCCCGCATAGCGTGCCAAGGCCCAGGCGGCCCCCAATGTGTCGGCCACGCCAGAATGCACCGTCAGACCCAGTACCGCACATTCGCCCGCGATCTGTTCGACCAACTGTTCTTCCCCGCCGAAGAGATGTGCGCAGCCTGTGATGTCGATCAACAAAGCCTCGGGCGCTTCTTCCGAGACCCAGGGGCTGAACTTTCCGGCCCAGCGTCTAAGCACTGTCAGAAAGGCACGTTCAAGCTGAATGTTCTGAAGTTTCGTTTGCAATTCCGGGCACATGGCGCGGGCATCGCGCAAGGGTTGGCCTTGGGTCAGGCCGGCCTCTTCCGCCTCGTCCGACAAGGAAACAAGCACTTGAGCGTTCTGCACATCGCCCACCACCGCGAAAGGCGCACCGGGGATACCGGCGCCCTGACGAAGCGCGCGTTCCGCCGCAAGACGGGGGAACCAGAGCGAAAGGATGCGTCGCTGAGGCATGGGTTTGGCAGCATAAATGTTCTTGTTATGTTCTTTTTTAGCGACATCTCCACCGAAAGTCGAGAGGGTAAGACCTTGGAAAGACGGGTTACGCGCCGGTATCGTGCAGAATCGCGGAGCCAGAAAAGATTGCGCGAGATGGGTGAGGAACCAACGACACCCACCCCGCGCGGTTTTCGCAGGCGACGTTCTGCCGCCCGGGAAAGGGGGTATTCTTTAGATTAAGACCCGTGTTTGGAGGCATCGGAATACATGCCAACCACTTTGTTCATGTTACCTGTCATCTGGTTCATGCCCAGAAAAACCTTTTCGCGGTCGGCTTCGCTGAGCGGTTCACCGGCCAAAACAGCATCGACAAAAGGCCTCAGTGCGGTCCAATCATTGACCACCACGTCCAGTCCACTTGCGATCGCATCATTTGGCGGAGGATTAATCCCGACCGATACCATGCCACCACGCAGTGCATAGAGCGATGTTTCGAAAATCTCGGCGGTTTTTTCAAGCTCGGGCTTGGCGGTTTCGACGTTCACACCCGAGGCCAGAAGACACACGTTCTTGGACATGCGCTGTGCCAGCATCCGCTGACGGCCAGAGATGTCGACCAGCATCGCATTGGCTTGAACCAGCGAATGCGGATCGGAATATTGTGCCGACAGATCAGAGACCAGAAGCTTGGCCATTTCAAGAAGTGGGGCGCTATTATCCGCGATGGCGGGGATCACGTCTTGCGCCGCATCGTTATTTTCGACGGAACTGAGTTCAGCGGCCATAGGCCCCCAAAGCTCGTTCAGCATGCCGATGCGACGGATGGTTTTCTTGCGCTTTTCTTCGCCTCGGATCCCCAAGTCGGGATCGCCGAATTCCAGCGCCTTAACGATTTGGTTGAATTCAGCCTTTGCAGCCTGCATGGCTTTTTCGCTTTTACCGGGTGCAATACCGGCTGCGGCGTTACAGCTTGTCGCGACAACCCTTTGGCTTAGCATACGCAGTTTGCCGGAATAGTTGATCCGCTCGCTTGCACCGATTTCCTTGGCATAGCGGGCTTTTGCGGAAATTTCCTCGGCATGAGCCGAGGTTGTCAGTGTCAAAGCTGCAATTGGGAGGACTGCGCACATCAGGCTGCGCCGGACGCAATTCGAAAATCGTTTTGTCATACTCGTAAACCTCATCTTACTCATCAAAAACCAGGAGACGTGAACTCCCGGAAAAGACTGGAACGGAGCAGTCTAATTCGGAGTTAAAGATGTATAAATTTATCTGTCGAAAGTATGGTCACCGCTGCGAGAAAGCTGGCGGAAGAATGGCGATTTTGTGATAACTTCGCCTCTATCAGTCTCAAATTCTACTTATTAGGCGCTTTGCTCGCTAAAGCGTCAACTCAAACTGACGATCTCTAACTGCAAAAGTTGCTTCGGATGTTGAGTCTCAAAATGCGGGGCATTGGCTATCTTTCGAATTTATGCTGCTTTGGCGTTAGGAGATGGCCGAGCAATCAGGCTATCTTTTTGGGAGGACAGCAAATGGCACAGCGACAGGTCGGACAAACCGGACTTATGATCGATACTTTGGGTCTGGGGGGCGCGCCTTTGGGTGGCAACTTCGTGGATCTGGAAAACGATCAGGCAGCCGCGTTGATCAAGGCCGCACGGGATGCGGGGATCGGGTATTTTGATACCGCACCCTGGTACGGGTTTGGCCGATCCGAGCGTGTGATGGGGGATATGCTGCGCGGGACCGAGTATATTTTATCGGACAAAGTGGGGCGATTGCTGAAACCCGGCGCCGTCGAGAACCCGATGGATTTCGGCATGATCGACCCGCTGCCGTTCAACGTCGTCTATGATTACAGTTATGACGGGATCATGCGGGCGTTCGAGGACAACTTGCAGCGCCTTGGTTTGGACCGGATCGATATCCTGTTGGTCCATGACATCGGTGAGATGCAGCACGGGGCCGAGAATGCGCGTCATTTCGGTGATCTGACGGCAAGCGGGTATCGTGCCTTGGAGGAATTGCGTAGGTCCGGTCAGGTGAAAGCGATTGGCTTGGGCGTGAACGAAAATGCCGTGTGCGAGGCGGCTTTGGGCATGGGCGATTGGGACGTGTTCTTGTTGGCTGGGCGTTACACCTTGTTGGAGCAGACACCGCTGGACGAATTGTTCCCGGCCTGTGCGGCTGCGGGTACGACGGTTATCTGCGGCGGGCCGTTCAATTCGGGCGTCTTGGTGGGGCGCGAGATGTGGAATTATGCGAAGGCGCCCGAGGATGTGATCGTCAAAGCGCGCGCATTGTCCGGGGTGGCCGAAGCGCATGGTGTGCCTCTGCCCGCCGCTGCGTTGCAGTTTCCTTTGGGCCACGAGGTGGTGACATCGGTCATTCCGGGGCCGCGAAACGCGGAAGAGCTGCGCCAGATTGTCGATTGGTTCGAAACACCGATTCCGGACGCGTTCTGGACGGCCTTACGCGACAAAGGCTTGATCGACGAGCGCGCGCCCGTGCCCGCTGGCTTTACCTGAAACGGAGGCGAGACAGGCGGGCTTGTACTTTGGTGCCAGTGTCGTCGCTGTCGGATGACACAGCAAGGCCGACAAGGTTCTGCGGGTCCTCTCCGAAGGCACGCCGGTGATCGCGGGCAAGGTCAATTTGTTCCGAAACAGATCCGGTGCCAGCGCTGCGCTGGATCACACTGCGACCGCGCGCGCCAAGGTATGGGCTGGGCAGGATGTCACCGCGCGCATGGCTGCCACCCCAAACATACATCAGCACGCGGGCGTCGGGGTTCTGGAGCAACGCTTTGACGCCTTTGTTCTGCACGCTTGCTGCGGCTTCGGCGGGCAAGAACACGAAATACAGCGACAGATTACGGTCGTCGCCCCCCTTTTTCGTCAGATCCGTGGCCGGAACAGACTGTTCCACGGCCCAATCCCAGGCCGCTTCCCGCTTTTGCCACATCGATTTCGGCAGGCGCGACCATAGCATCGAAACCGTTCCATCCGAGCGGACACCCAAACTGTTGCCGTTCAGGGCGTATTCATTCGATGAAAACATCGAAAAACGCTGCTCGTTCCAGCTGCTGCCGAAAGAAACCTGTTGCGCGACCACAGCCGTTGGAAGGACGACACAGGCCAAAAGAAGTGCGGGGATAAGGGTATAGCGTTTCATGGAGATCAACCTAGAGCGCGCGCACGCCGAAACCAAATCAAGGCAGCGTGATGAGCCTTAACCGCAATACACCTCGCGGATGATACCGCTTTCGTCGTGGACGATGTTGGTGCGCTGCGGAATGTAATCCCGCGTGACGATGTCATTTTCCCCGAACACACGAATTTTGGGATCAGACGGGAAGGTTGCGGCGGCCACATTCGTGCCGATCATACCCGCATAGGCAGAGGCGTCGCAAAGCTCGGTTCCGGGCGATGCTTCGCCCTTGCCGGCGCCTGCCTCGGCTCCACTGGGCAAGACACCTGTATTCGGCGCGGGCACGATCACGTCAGAGCCACCCGAGCCACAAGACGCCAAAACACCGACCGCAAGGATCAGGCCAAGACGTTTAAGGGGTTTGATCATGGTGACTCCTTGAATTTGCATTGATTTCGCACTTCGGCTCGCGCAGGGTCAAGCCAAAGACGCAAGGGAGGGTCAAATGAGGACAAAAGCCGCCGTAGCCACCGCTGCCGGAAAGCCGCTGGAGATCATGGAGGTCAACTTGGATGGCCCCCGCGCGGGCGAAGTTCTGGTTGAAATCAAAGCGACCGGGATTTGCCATACGGATGAATTCACGCTGTCGGGCGCTGACCCTGAGGGGCTGTTTCCAGCCATTCTGGGCCACGAGGGTGCGGGCGTTGTTTTGGAGGTGGGCGCTGGTGTGACCAGCCTGAAGCCCGGCGATCATGTGATCCCTTTGTACACAGCAGAATGTCGCGAATGCGAGTATTGTCTGCATCCGAAGACAAACCTGTGTCAGAAGGTGCGTAGCACCCAAGGCCAGGGGCTGATGCCCGATGGCACCAGCCGGTTTTCGACTTTAGATGGCGATCCGATCCTGCACTACATGGGCTGTTCGACGTTTTCGAACCACACGGTTTTACCCGAGATCAGCTTGGCCAAGGTGCGCGAGGACGCGCCTTTCGACAAGATTTGTTACATCGGTTGCGGTGTGACGACGGGCATTGGGGCCGTGATCTATACCGCCAAGGTCGAGCAAGGCAGCCGGGCCATTGTCTTTGGTCTGGGCGGCATCGGTTTGAACGTGATCCAAGGGCTGCGGTTGGCCGGGGCTGATCAGATCGTGGGCGTGGATGTTAATGCCTCGAAAAAGCCTATGGCCGAGAAATTCGGCATGACGGATTTCGTGAACCCCAAGGAAGTGGAAGGCGATCTGGTGCCCTATCTGGTCGATCTGACCAAGGGCGGCGCCGATTACACCTTTGACGCCACGGGCAATGTGGAGGTGATGCGCGCGGCATTGGAATCGGCGCACAAGGGATGGGGCGAGTCGATCATCATCGGCGTCGCCCCGGCAGGCGCCGAGATTTCGACCCGGCCTTTCCAGTTGGTGACAGGTCGATCCTGGCGCGGCACGGCCTTTGGCGGCGCGCGTGGTCGCACGGATGTACCGAAGATCGTGGATTGGTACATGGATGGAAAGATCGAGATTGATCCGATGATCACGCACCAGTTGAAGTTGGAAGACATCAACGAAGGGTTCGATCTGATGCATGCAGGCAAGTCGATCCGGAGCGTTGTTGTTTATTGAAGTCGCCGCACTGACGCGCGTCGATCCGGGGGGGGGGGGGGGGGGGGGGGGGGGGGGGGGGGGGGGGGGGGGG
>CAZWDS010000108.1:0-9313 GCA_964632495.1 uncultured Rhodobacterales bacterium | reverse complement strand
GCATCGACGTCATCATGATGGCCCCCAAAGGCCCCGGCCACACCGTGCGCGGCGAATACACCAAAGGCGGCGGCGTGCCCTGCCTTGTGGCTGTGGACAACGATGCTTCGGGCAAAGCGCTTGAGATCGGCCTGTCTTATTGTTCGGCTATCGGTGGTGGACGTTCGGGCATCATCGAGACCGACTTCAAAGAAGAATGCGAAACCGATCTCTTTGGCGAGCAAGCCGTTCTATGCGGTGGCTTGGTCGAGTTGATCCGTATGGGCTTTGAAACCTTGACCGAAGCGGGTTACGCGCCTGAAATGGCCTATTTCGAATGTTTGCACGAAGTGAAGCTGATCGTCGATCTGATCTACGAAGGCGGCATCGCGAACATGAACTACTCGATCTCGAACACCGCCGAATACGGCGAATACGTCTCGGGTCCCCGCATTCTGCCTTACGACGAAACCAAGGCACGGATGAAAGAGGTTCTGTCAGACATCCAAACGGGCAAGTTCGTCCGCGACTTTATGCTGGAAAACGCCGTGGGCCAGCCCAGCTTCAAATCGACCCGTCGCATCAACGACGCCCACCAGATCGAAGAGGTTGGCGAGAAACTGCGCGGCATGATGCCTTGGATTTCCGACGGCAGAATGGTCGACAAAGAAAAGAACTAAGCGACAGCGACAAAATCAGACAGGCCGGGCAACTCTCTGCCCGGCCTTCTTTTGTTCAGGCCTTGGTGCGCACCATCTCCGCATCCAAAAACGCCTCGACCGCCGCCGTGGCCACAACACTCACCTCGCCCGTATCCGGGTTGGTCACGTTCAATCCGCCCGCCACCGCCTTCACCGTGACAGTCCCGCGCGGCAATCCCGCCTTCAATGCCTCGACATCCACCGCCGACGGATCCCCCACGCCAACGGTCACCTGTACCTGCATCTCGGCCGGGTCGATGCCCAAGGCGGGTAGCATCGGGATCGACGAATGCCGGATCGCATCTTCAATCGCCCGCGCCGCCGCCTTGGTGTAATCACCCCCATGCAGATCGTTGCCCATACCCATTTCGATGATAAAACGCTGCATCAGGCCACCCCGTCCAGAGACACCGAAATCGCCGCATTGGCGATCACCGTCGGTTTGCCGCCATCGCTGCGTGGCACGTCCAAACCGCCTTTGACGACCGAGATACGCGGCTGTCCATAGGGAAACACACGCGCCAGAACCGCGGTATCCACCGCACCTGGATCCTGCACGCCAATCTCGACATCCAGAACCATGGCGCTTTTGTCGACGCCGAACAGCTCGGCCAGATTGATCGAGTTGTGCCACAGCGCATCCTTCAACGCCCGCACCGCCGCTTCGGTGTAGTCCTGCCGCCTCAGCGATGTGCCCATGCCAAATTCCGTGAGTAACCGTTTGCCCATGGCCTGTCCCCTTGTTCTGCCAAACCGAAGTGCCTTGACGGGGCGGAAAATGCAATGGGATCAGGCGGCTTGGGTATACCGCTCCAAGACGCCAACCCAACCCCCGTTATAGCCGTCGCGCATCTTGGCACCATTTTCGCCCAGAACCTCCCAGCCGTCGTGGGTCACGACAACCTGGCAGCCGTCGCCATCTGCCGCAAAGGTCACACGTACCCGGGTGCCCTCGGCTGCGGGTTTGCCCGGATGCCACGACATGGCGAACGCCACACCCGGTTCCCACTCATGTACTTTGCCCCAAACATGGCGCACGCCTTCCGAAGTGACCTCGATCAACTCGCCCCCCATCCTGGCCTCAAACGTCAGCGACTTTGACGGCGCACCGCCCCCAGCCGAGACCGAGTGGCTTTCCAGAGGCCACCATGTGTCCATGCGCTTGGTGAACAACTCAAAGGCCGTATCAGGGGACAAAGCCACCCGTAGAGTTTTGACGATCGGTTCAGGTGTCATGTTTGCTTTCCCTTTCAGCAGCCTCTGCAAAAGCCGCCAGCGCGTCGCCCCACATAGCGTCCAGCCAGCGCCGCAGCTCGGCCAGTTTCGTGGGATCCGCGCTGTAAATCCGTTTTGTGCCTTTGGGCCTCATCGTCACCAGACCGGCGTCCGACAAAACCTTCAGGTGCTGAGACACCGCAGGCCGCGAGACAGGCATGTCCGAGGCCAAAGCCCCAACTGACGACGGCTGGCGCGTCAGGCGTTCAAACACCGCGCGACGGGTCGGATCAGCAAGTGCCGCGAAGATGTCAGAGTTTGAAGAATCACCGTAAGTCATAACTTACGGTAAGCAATTGCTTACACACATGCCAACCCAAGCTTTGGCCTTGTGTTACCGGGTGTCCGGCGCAACATATCACCAAACAGCCGTCACTCTCAAAGGACGCCTCATGGCACCTGACATCACCACCAAAAACTGGCTGATGATCGCCGCTCTCGGTCTTGTCTGGGGCGGGACGTTCCCGGTGATCGAAATTGCTTTGCAGGAATTCACCCCCTTCTGGTTGGCCGCCGGACGGGTCATCTTTGCCGCCCTTGTCACCACCGCCATTTGGGCCGCCATGGGCGGACGCCTGTTCGAAACCGCACCCCCCAAAGGCAGTTGGAGCAACATCTGGATGATCGGGGCTTTGTCCACCGCCCTGCCCTTTATGTTGATCTCTTGGGGTCAGAATTTTGTAACCGCGGGTTTCGCGGGCGTGTCCATGGCCTCGGGCGCGCTGATGGTGCTGCCTTTGGCGCATGTACTGCTGAGCGATGAACGGATGAACGCGCGCAAAACGCTTGGGTTCTGCATCGGCTTTTTAGGCGTCGTCGTTCTGATCGGCCCCCAAGCCTTCAGTGCGTCTGGCACCGAGGGCGAGCTTTGGGGCCGCTTTGCCTGTCTGGCGGCTGCCGCTTGCTATGCACTATCGTCGGTCACCATGCGCCGCCTGCCTGCCGTTGATGCTGTGGGGCTGACGGCTGTGACGTTGCTGATCGGCGCGTTGATCGCCGTCGTGGCCGCTTATGTAGTCGAAGGCGCACCGCCTATGCCCACCACACGCGGCTGGATCGTGATCGCCATCCTCGGCGCGATCCCCACAGCCGCCGCCAGCCTTTTACGCGTGCTGGTGATCCGCTCGGCGGGGCCGACGTTCATGTCCTTGACCAACTATCAGGTGCCGCTTTGGTCCGTGGTCCTTGGCGTGATTTTTCTGGGCGAGCCGTTTCGCTGGTCCCTTTTGGTCGCGATGATTCTGATTTTGGCTGGCGTGGCCTTGTCCCAATGGGGCGCATTGAAACGCTTGTTTGGCAAGGGCCAAACCGCCTAAACGGCGGCTTCCACCTCGGCCACGATGCCGTCTACGACCTGTTCCAACAAGACCGGGTCTTCGCACTCTGCCATCACGCGGATCAACGGTTCGGTCCCGGACTTGCGGATCAGCAAACGACCTTTGCCCACCAACTGAGCTTCGGCATCGGCAATCGCGGCCTTAACATTTGCCGCCTCCAACGGCTGAGCTTCGGCGGCATAGCGCACATTCTTCAACAACTGCGGCACCGGATCAAACGCCTGACGCAACGCGCTGGCCGGCTTGCCGGTGCGCTTCATCTCGGCCAGAAACTGCAAACCCGCCAACAAGCCATCGCCGGTGGTCGCATAATCCGTCATGACGATATGCCCGGATTGCTCGCCGCCCAGATTGAATCCGCCGGACCGCATCTCTTCCACCACATAGCGGTCACCGACGCCCGTGCGTTTCAAGCCGATGCCCTTGCCCGCCAAGTACCGTTCCAATCCAAGGTTGGACATGACCGTTGCGACCAATGCATTGCCCTTCAGACGGCCTTCCTCGGCCCATCTGGCCGCGAACAACCCCATGATCTGATCGCCGTCGGCCACCTGACCCGCTTCGTCGATGATCATCACCCGGTCGGCATCGCCGTCCAGACAGATCGCCAAATCCGCCCCATGGGCCACAACGCTTTCCGCGGCTGCCGCCGTGTCGGTCGATCCACAACCATCGTTGATGTTCGTCCCATTGGGCGCGACGCCAAGGGGAATAACCTCGGCCCCCAGTTCCCACAACACCTGCGGGGCCGCGCGGTAGGCTGCCCCATGGGCACAGTCCACAACCACCTTCAAACCTTCCAGCGTCAAATCCGTGGGGAAGGTCGATTTCACACGTTCGACATACCGGAACAATCCATCGTCGATCCGCTTGGCCCGGCCAATCTTACCTGCCGATGCAGGCGCAATGTCGGCCTCCATCATCGCTTCGATTTCAGCCTCCGCCTCGTCCGACAGCTTGAACCCGTCGGGGCCAAAGAACTTGATGCCGTTGTCTTCGTGGGGGTTATGGCTGGCCGAGATCATCACGCCCACATCCGCGCGCATCGAAGACACCAGCAAACCAACCGCAGGCGTCGGCACGGGGCCAAGCAACAGCACGTTCATGCCCGTCGAAGTGAACCCGGCCGTCAGCGCGTTTTCGAACATATAGCCCGACAACCGCGTGTCCTTGCCGATCACCACCCGGTGCGCAACTGACCCGTCACGGCGAAAATAGCGCCCCGCCGCCGCACCAAGACGCAAAACCGTCTCGGCGGTCATGGGATGCGCGTTGGCGCGCCCACGTACGCCGTCTGTTCCAAAGAGTTTACGTGCCATTCTACCCGACCTGCCTTGTTCTTTTGCAGCGGCTATAACACGCAAGTTACGCCGCGCGAAGACTGGTTTTCACAGACCCTAGCGCGACGCCAGACGCGACCCTTCGCGGTAGAAATGATGATACCCAATCGTCGTTGTCCGAGGGAACACTTTCGCCCACTTCGGATTGACCGACTTGGTGTGATAATGCGTCGCCCCTTTGGTCAAACCGCGCGATGTGCCATCCAGCATCAGCCGCGCCACTTTGCCCACAAGCGCCTTCGCCTTATCGTCATTCATATTCTCGGGCCGACCATCGCAGGTATAGGTAAACTGGCAGCGAAACTTGGCCCCGGTGCCCTGATTGACGACACCGCACACCGTGTCGGGATAGCGTGGATCGTCCACCCGGTTCAGGATCACTTCGGACACACCGAACATGCCGCGCACCGTTTCACCTCGGGCTTCGAAATACAGCGCTTCTTTCAGGCAGGCCCATTGCTTGCCACCCGTTGCCGTTGGCATCGCGTTCAAAGTGTCACGGGAATAAAGCCCCGCCTCTTCCGCATTCGGAGCCACGACAAGTTTCGTCAGCCCCCGCGAATGGACCGCTTTGACCGAGCTTTTCTCAGCTTTGAACAAATTGGTCATCCGGCTGTCCAACTCAACCGTCGGATTACCCGACGAGCCCAAAGTGACATCCGCTTCGGCAGTCTGTCCCAACGACAAGCAAGCCGCCAGAATAAGCGCAAAAAACGCAGCTTTCGTCATCCATTCCCCCATTCCGGCGCGGTACAACTATGGGTGCGCCGTTGTGTTTGTGATCACTCGGATAACGACTGAGCGCTTAAAAATAAAGCGTGACAACTTGTACAAACTAGACACGAACTGGGGGTAATTCGGCGGAAACCCGCCGAAATCATTGTCAGATTACCACCGGTCAGGAAATCACTATTTAGGGGGCCGGGAATCGGCAACCGCTAATTGTGCTGCGGCCAGCCGTGCCACAGGCACTCTGAAGGGCGAACAACTGACATAATCGAACCCGGCGGCGCGACAAAAGGCGATGGATTCCGGATCGCCACCATGCTCGCCACAGATCGAAAGCGTCAAATCCGACTGCGCCGCGCGCGCGCGTTCAGCCCCAAGCGACAACAATTCGCCCACACCTTCGACGTCCAGCCGGTGAAACGGATCTTCGGGGAACACACCTTGGCGCACGTAATCCGCCATGAACCGCCCCGCATCGTCACGCGACAAACCATAGGTCATCTGCGTCAGATCATTGGTGCCGAAACTCAGGAACGACACCTGCGCGGCAATCTCATCGGCGCGCAAAGCCGCCCTTGGCGTTTCCACCATCACACCCAGCTTAAAGTCGAACTGAGCACCCGTTTGCGTGCGCACCGCAGCCGCCACAGCCTCGATCCGGCCCCGCACCAATTCCACCTCCCGGCACGTCGACACCAGGGGGATCATAATCTCGGGCACCACGCGCCGCCCGTCGGTGCTGGCCGCGATCGTCGCCATGAAAATGGCCGCCACCTGCGCCTCATATATCTCGGGGATCGTCACCCCAAGCCGCACACCGCGCATACCCAACATGGGATTGAACTCTTCCAACGCCTCAACCCGGTGGACCACACGCGACAAAGGCAAGTTCATCGCATCGGCCAGTTCGCGCACTCCATCGCGGCTTTGCGGCAAAAACTCATGCAGCGGCGGATCAAACAGACGAATGCAGACCGGGCGATCCTCCATCAGACGGAAAAGCTGTGTGAAATCAGCCACCTGCAACGGCACCAAACGTTCTAACGACGCCGCACGCCCTTCGGAATCCTCGGCAAAGATCATCTCACGCATCAGCGTCAGACGGTCTTCTTCAAAGAACATATGTTCCGTTCGGCACAGCCCGATGCCCTTGGCATCAAACGCCAAAGCCACCTTGGCTTCGGCATAGGTATCCGCATTGGCCCGCACTTCCATATCGCCGGCCTCGTCCGCCCAGGTCAGCAAGGTGCGAAAGGCATCATCCAACTCGGGCTCCAGCAAGGGCATTTCGCCCGCCAAAAGTGTGCCGGTCGTGCCGTCAATCGTGACAACATCGCCTTCAGCGAACACCCGGCCATCTTCAGCCGTCATGGTCTTCTGACGTCGGCTCAGCATGATTTTCGACGCGCCCACAACCCCCGGCAAACCAAGCCCGCGTGCCACCATCGCCGCGTGACTTGTCATACCGCCGCGCGCCGTCAAAACGCCTTGGGCCGCATGCATGCCGCGAATATCCTCGGACGAGGTTTCGCGCCGCACCAGAATAACCGAGTCCCCCCGTGCCGCACCGGCCTGAGCCGCAGCCGAGGTAAACACCAACTTTCCGGTCGCCGCCCCGGGGCTGGCCGCGACACCGCTGGCCAGAACATCCCGAGTGCCCGCCGGATCCACCTGACGGTGCATCAAATCCGTCAGCAATCCGGGTGCGATGCGCAAAATCGCATCTTCTTTCGTGATCACACCATCTTCGGCCAAGGCCACCGCAATGCGCACCGCCGCATGGGACCGGCGTTGAATGCGCACCGCATCCAGAACGCTCAAATCACCGCCATCCAGCGTAAACTCAATCTGCATTTCCTCGCGCAACCGGCTTCGGCACACTGCGCCATATTCGACAAGCTTATCAAAAGCTTCCGGGCACAACTCTTCCAACGAAACCCCACGCGGATCCCGCGTCAGGTAAACCGCCCCGGAATCCTTCAAAGCATCGCGGCCCTGACTTTGGCTTAAATACCGCCCCGTGATCTGGCGCTCGCCGCGATCCGAAGACACAAACTGAATAACGCCCGAGCCAGACTCCGGCGGCCCAACCCCCGGCGCCATGGCCTGCACCACCAAACCCAAACCGGCCTCTGCAGGTGCACCGCGTGCCTGACGCAACAGACGCGCCGAGGTGCCCTCCCAAGCCCGCGCCATCGATTTCAGCACATCGGCCAATTGCCGCGCCGGGTCTTGAGGAAACGGCTCGTCCATCTCGGTCTCGTAAGCGTCCAACATGGCCGCCAAAGACACCGCATCCGCCTCGTCGCCAATCTCAAAGGCATCCGGGTCCAGATGCGCCACCTGCACGGAATAAGTCTGAACGAACCGCGCATAAAGCTGATCCGCCGCCTCGTGCCCCAAAAGATTGGAAAACTCGCCGTGACGCGCATCATTCATACCGATGTTCAGCAAAGCCCCCGGTCCACCCCAGTCGGGATCCTCCGAAGACGGGCGCACTGACACCAAAGGCGCACCCCCGAAATGTTCTAGAACGCCGGCCGTATCGACCATGCCGCCACTGGCCAGCTTGCGCACGCTGGAAAACGGCAAAGCCACGGTCAAGGGCACCGGCAGGTTCAACCGCAACAAACGCTGCAAACACTTGGCCCGCCCGCCATGGGTATTGGCGGCCAGCACCGTGCTTTCGTCAATGACGACAAAATCTTCGTTTTCAAAGCGTTTCTGCACTGCGGCGATTCCTTTCGCAGCAGCATAACGCCGGATGGTTAACGATCAAGGACTGTCAAAGCAGACTGACACATTATGCGACAAACCTGCCATCCAACCAAACAACCACTACCTCTTGCCAAAAATACTTCGGGGGAGCCGCTGGGGACGAGTGGGGGGGGCAGCGCCCCCTACCCCTCAACCTTCGTCAAATCCGCAACCGACAGGCAGGTGGCACTGATCCGATGCAACAGGTTCAACCGGTTCCGCCTGAGGATCGCGCTGTCGGCATTCACCTGAACGCCCTCGAAAAACGCATCCACCGGGCCACGCAGCCCCGCCATCGCCGTCATCGCCGCCCCAAAATCCTCGGCCTCCATCGCAGGCGCTATTTGGGCCTCCGCCGCATCCAAGGCATCAAACAAAGCCGTCTCCGCATCCCCTTCCGCTAACTTGCGCTCGGGCCCATAGGAATACTCAACCCCGTCCTTTTCCTCGGCTTGGCGCAGAATATTGTGCGCGCGTTTGAACCCTTGGGTGAGGTTCTCGCCCTCTTCGGTCGACAAGAACGCCTGAAGCGCCTCGGCCCGCTTCACCAACAGTGTCAGGTCGTCAGAGTTCGGCATCGCGAGGCAAGCGTCGATCACGTCGTGACGAATGCCTTTGTCGCGGAGGAAAACTTTGAGGCGGTCGTGGATGAACGGGATGAACGCATCGTCATCCCGATAATGATGGAAATCGGGCTGGTTCTCATCGCGAAGGAGCGTTCGATCGCCGTCCTGTGTTGCCGTCACCTTTGGCGGTCGGCCAACTAGTTGTACGTAAAGGCTTTCGTGCGCATCACGAGCAATCGGCTCGATTTTCGCTCGAACCCCATTCTCCAAAACCAACCGAATAACACCCAAAGCCGCCCGCCTTAACGCGAACGGATCCTTCGACCCTGTCGGCTTCTCATCAATCGCCCAAAACCCCGTCAATGTGTCGATCTTATCCGCCAAAGCCACCGCCACCGACACGGGCGCGCTTGGCACATCGTCCGAAGGCCCCAAGGGTTGATAGTGCTCCCGCGCCGCCGCTGCGATCTCGTCCGACAAAGACGCTTCACGCGCATAATACTCGCCCATGATCCCCTGCAATTCCGGGAACTCATAGACCATCTCAGAGGACAAATCGGCCTTGGCCACCAGCGCCGCCGTCCGGGCCTCGTCCTTGTCAGCTCCCACCAAGGGCGCAATCTCTTCGG
>CAZWDS010000107.1:326-9512 GCA_964632495.1 uncultured Rhodobacterales bacterium | reverse complement strand
TCGATCTGATCATGATCCGCACCTTCGAAGAAGAAGCTCTTTTGGAGCTGGCCGAACACGCCACCGTGCCTGTCATCAACGGGCTGACCAACCGCTCGCACCCTTGCCAGATTATGGCTGACATCATGACCTTCGAAGAACACCGCGGGGCGATCAAAGGCAAAAAGGTCGTCTGGGCCGGGGACGGAAATAACGTCTGCGCGTCTTTCCTTCATGCCGCTGGCCAGTTCGGCTTTGACATGGTGGTGACGGGCCCTGAACACCTGGATCCAGAGCCCGAGTTCGTGGCTTATGCACGAAGCAAGGGCGTCTCGGTCGAATTGATCCGCGATCCGGCGAAGGCCGTCGAAGGTGCCGATCTGGTGGTGGCCGACACCTGGGTGTCGATGCACGACAGCCTGACCACCAAAGAACGCCGCCACAACCAGTTGCTGCCCTATCAGGTGAACGCTGAGTTGATGGCCCATGCCAAACCCGACGCATTGTTCATGCACTGTCTGCCCGCGCACCGGGGCGAGGAAGCCACGAACGAGATCATGGATGGTGCGAACTCGGTGATTTTCGATGAAGCCGAGAACCGGTTGCATGCCCAAAAGGCGATCATGCGGTATTGCCTGGGCGTCTGACGTTTTCAGAAAATGACGCATTTTCTGCGCCGATTTTCGGCGCGAAGATCGCTGGTCCCATTGGGGCATAGGAAAATGCGTCATTTTCCTTTACGGTTTCAGAGTCAGAAATCGTTTCCAGAAGGGTACACTTATGCGCTGGTTGGTTTTTATGGCCGCACTAACACTTTCAACCCCGGTCCACGCCGAGGAACATCAGGGCCGCGACCTGATGTCCGAAGCCCTCAAGCTTTTCATGAAAGGCTTGATGGAAGAAATGGATCCGGCCATCGAAGGGGTTGAGGGCTTGCTTGATGATCTTTCGGGCTATCACGCCCCTGAGGTTCTGCCGAACGGCGACATCATCATTCGCCGCCGCCAACCTGTTGAGGCCACGGAAAGCGAAGAAGGCGAGGTCGAGCTTTAAAGCAAGGCGCGGGCTTGTTTGGTCACATAATCATGTGAGGCGTCGGCCAATTGCGCGTCCCGAGCGTCGGCCACTTGCTTTGAAAACCTGTGCTCGGTTTCGCCTGTGCCATAGCCCGCCATCACCGCTGCCTTGTGATACGCATCACCCGTTTCAGTCGGTCGTTGATCTTCGCCGGCGTCCCATTCTGATAATTGCCAAAAAAGGACCGAACGTTTCACGCGGCGGTCCCCAAGAACGCGCTGCAAATCCACTCCAAGCGCTTTTGACACCTCAAACAGATGCGCGCGGTCGCTGCGTTTGGACAGCAGTTTCGCTGAAAGCCGATCCCAGGCTTCCTATGGCTGTTCGGGGCCGTCCTCGTGCCAGCACCAGCCATTCTGGCACATATTCCGATCCAAACTGACGTCGCGCAGAATGTCCGGGCCATTTTGCCACGAATAGCGGTGCTTCTCTCAGGTTTTGTTTTCGTAAAGGGAAAAGATCGAAAGAAACGACACATCGGGCAGCAATCCGCCCAAAGCACGCCGATCCGGCCCACACCAATCTTCGATCATTGTTGTTCCCGGCGCGTCTTCAAGTTCGGCCACCAGAACGCCGTGGATATACATGACATTGGTTTGGGTTTCTCGTTTCTGAAACTGCTGCATTTCGCCGATCAAACTGTGCTGGGGATCGGGCTTGGCACCACAATATCCGAACTGTGCACGCGCCAATCCTGCGACTGCTGGCATAACTTGATCATAGGGCGCAAAGGCCAGTGTGGCCGAGATCACGGTATTTTCGGTCGACATCGACCGGCCTAGGTTTTCCAACGGGATCTGTCGGGTCATGCTATTTGAGTATTGAAGAATCGTGCCGAAGATTTGACGGTTTAGCGCCCCTTCACCACAACCTCACACTCGCCCAAAGCCGAGGCCAGAGCGTTCAACCGCGCTTCGGCCACTTCGCCGTAAAGCACCCGTGTGCCGGGGGCGAGGCGCAGTTCCAGCCGTTTCTTTTTCGGGAAGAACCGCAAGGTGCCCATGTTTTCGTTTTCCGAAGCGGTCAGCATTGCGCCAAACCGCATGGCTTTACCCAGAATTTCGGCTTGGCGTAGTTGCGCGTCGTCCAGCAAACCGAACAGGCTGTCAAAGGGCGATCCATCACGGTTGCTCTTGTACCGGTGCAGCAAGGCGACGCCCAGAAACACCCGCTCGGGGTGGGTCATGCCGCCTAAGTTTGCGCGGGTGGCCTCGTCAAAACAGACCTCGTGACGGTAGTCGGGATGGGCGCGCCACGAGACGTCGTGCAACAGGCAGGCCGCTTTGACCAACCGTTTGTCGGCAGCGTTCTTTGCGGTAAAGAGCGGCAGAACGAAATCATACAGACGCCGTCCAAATCCGGGGATCCGCGCGTCTTTCGCTTCGGCAAAGCGGCAGGCTTCGATCAATGGATCACGTTCCCGCAACCGCTCTGGCATCTGTTCGTACAGCATACCTTCACGGATGCCGTAACTTGAAATGGCGATATCGCGCGGTTTGAATTCCCGCAAAAGGTACTTCAGCACCTGTGCGGCCAAGGGCACCAAAGCCATTCGGCTTTCACCAAGTCCGGTGCGGGCGCGCAGCTCATCCGGATCATTCGCCTCGATATACTCGATGGTCGCATAAAGCGCTTTGCGGCTCATCCGGTATTCATGCAGCACGGCCAAAGGATAGCCGCGGCGATCCATGTCGATCCGCGCAATCGCGCGCCATGATCCGCCAACCAGAAACAAGCGGTCCTTTTGTTCGCCCATAGCCTTGCCCAGGGCGGCGACTTCGCTCTTCAAATGGTCCTTCAGGCCCTTCTTGCCGCCTTTCAGCGTCTTCAAACGTTGCGGTCCCAGCTTGGACGACAAGCGTTTGCCCACTTGGCCGTCGCGCAACTCGGCCAGTTCCATGGACGATCCACCAATGTCGCAGACCAACCCATAAGCGCCCGGCCAGCCCAAAAGCACACCTTGGGCCGACAGTCGCGCCTCTTCCTCGCCGTCGATCACGAACAGCTTCAAACCTGTCTCGGCCAGAACCTCGGCCTCAAATTCCGGGCCATCTTTTGCCTCGCGCACCGCTGCCGTCGCAACTGCCGTAAGTGGCGGAAGCTTCAAGGCCTCGGCCAAAGTGGTGAACCGCTTCAACGCTTCCATCGCGCGCACCCGGCCTTCGGGGTTCAGCTTGCCGGTCTCGGCCAACCCCGTGCCCAAGCCCGCCATGACCTTTTCGTTGAAGAAATACGCCGGAGATCGCGCCGCTCCGTCAAACACGACCATCCGAACCGAGTTCGACCCTACATCGACAACGCCAACGCGCGACAAAGCCCGCGCCGACGGGTCTTCGAACAATGGCCGCCCGAACAGTCCCCAGTCGTTGTCTGACCCGGTCTCACCCGTCCCGTCCATGTTGATCTCCCAGATGTCTGGCAAAACTTTGCACCGGGGCCGGTGGATGGGTCAACACCTTCGAGCGCAATCCTGAAATGGTGCCAAATTAAACAGAGATTGGTCGATCCTTGGCCATTGTGCCGTCACGTTCCGACTAGACATTTCGCAAATTTCCCGCACCTTTCCCGTGAACCACTTGAAAAGGGCGCGGCATGGTGAACCCCGGCGATTTTGATCTGAAGAATATCCGTCTGACCGCAGAGGCCGACGGCGTTGTCGAAGTCACTCTGGCGCGCGGGTCCAAACGCAATGCGCTGAACGCGGAAACCATCGAAGAACTGATAGACATCTTTTCTCGTCTGCCTCGCATGGGCGCTCGCGCGGTGATCTTGTCGGGGGAGGGCGATCACTTCTCAGCCGGTCTTGATCTGGTGGAACACCACAAAGAAGACCGCCGCCCGGAAGAGTTCATGCACATTTGCCTGCGTTGGCACGAAGCCTTCAACAAGATGGAATACGGCGGGGTGCCGATTATCGCCGCCTTGACCGGAGCGGTTGTCGGCGGCGGGCTGGAACTGGCGTCTTCGGCGCATATCCGCGTCGCCGATGCCTCGACCTATTTCGCATTACCCGAAGGCCAGCGCGGTCTGTTCACCGGTGGGGGTGCCACAATCCGGGTGGCCGATCTGGTGGGCAAGGCGCGGATGATCGACATGATGCTGACGGGCCGGGTCTATAAGGGGCAAGAGGCGGTGGATGTCGGCCTTTGCCAATACCTTGTCGACGGCTCCAGCATGGAAAAGGCGCGCGAAGTGGCGCGCGCGGCGGCGGAAAATCCACCGTTGTCAAACTTTGCCATCTGTTCCGCCATCAGCCACATGCAAAACATGTCCGCGCTGGACGCCGCTTATGCCGAAGCCGTGGTCGCAGGCGTGGTCAACACGCAACCGGCTTCAAAAGAACGTCTGGAAGCCTTCGCCAACAAGACAGCCGCACGTGTCCGGCCTGAATAACAGCTCCGGGCTTTTCATCTCTTTCTCTCGGGCATTGCACGCAATGCCCTGCCGACAGGCGATTGCTTGGCAATCGCCGAAAGGAAATACGCACTGACCGAACGGTCAGTCCGGGCGCACCACCGGAGTGTCGTCTTCGCTATGGGTCAGGGCCGGCACATCACTGGCGCCCGCCGAGCCGCGTCCCGACAAGGACGGGTTCTCCATAAAGAACCGATGGCAGGAAAAGGGGCGTTCGCCTGGTACAGGTTCAGCGCGCACATAGATGCCGTCTGGACCAAGGATCCAGCTTTGCGCCACATCCGCCAGATTGGCCGCCATGATCTGGCTAACGATCTGAGCCTTTACCGTCGCATTGGTGCATTCCACTAAAGTTTCGACCCGCCGGTTCAGGTTTCGGCCCATCCAATCGGCGGACGAGATATAAACCCGCGCCTTCTTGTGCGGCAGCCCGGATCCGGCCCCAAAGCAAACAATGCGGGAGTGTTCCAAAAACCGGCCCACAACGGATTTCACCCGGATGTTTTCCGACAAGCCCTTCACGCCCGGGCGCAATCCGCAAATGCCGCGGATCACCAGATCAATCTGAACCCCGGCTTGCGACGCCAGATAAAGCGCGTCGATCACATCGGGGTCGATCAGAGAATTCATCTTGGCCCATATCGCCGCAGGGCGTCCCGCAATGGCATGTTCGGCCTCTTCTGCGATGCGGGTCAAAAGGGTGTTCTTTAGGTTGAGAGGCGAGATCGTCAGGTTCTCCATTCCCTCGGGTTGTGCATACCCCGACAGATAGTTGAACACTTTGGTCGCATCGCGCCCCAGCTTGGCGTCGCAGGTGAACAAGGACAGATCGGTGTAAACCCGCGCGGTGATCGGATGATAATTGCCGGTGCCAAAGTGGGTATAGGTGACCAACTCGCCACCTTCACGGCGCACCACGGTGCTGATCTTGGCATGGGTTTTATAGTTTAGGAACCCGTACACCACATGAGCACCCGAGCGTTCCAGCCGCCGCGACTGGCGAATGTTGGCCGCTTCGTCAAACCGCGCTTTCAACTCGACCAAGGCCGTCACCGATTTGCCGTCTTCCGCCGCTTCGCAAAGCGCCGCGACAATCGGGCTGTCGCGCGATGTGCGATAAAGCGTCTGTTTGATCGCCACCACGTTCGGATCGCGTGCCGCTTGGGTCAGGAAGCGGATCACCATGTCGAAGGTTTCATAAGGATGATGCAGCAACATGTCTTTTTGGCGGATCGCCGCAAACATGTCGCCATCGTGGTCCTGCACACGCTCGGGCACGCGGGGCTGGAAGGTCGGCCACAACAGATCGGTGCGGTCCTCCAGAACCAGCTCTTTCAAATCGCCCAAACCTAACATGCCGGGCAGTTCGATGACCTCGGGCTCGGTGACTTGCAGCTCTTCCATGATCACGCGGCGCAGCTTTTTCGGTGCATCCTTCGACATCGTCAGCCGCACCACTTCACCGCGCCGCCGCCGCTTCAGGGCAACTTCAAATTCGCGCACAAGGTCTTCTGCCTCGTCTTCCAATTCCAGATCACTGTCGCGCAGAACCCGGAAATTGCAGTGCCCGGTGATGGTATGGCCGGGAAACAGTTGATGCAGCTGCAGCAGCAATAACTCTTCCAATGGCAAGAACCGGCGCTGGCCTTCGGGCGATGGCAAAGCCACGAAGCGTTCGACCTGTGCCGGGACGGGAAGAAGCGCGCGCAAAGATCGTTTGTCGCTTTTGCGTTGTAATTCCAACGCCAAGGAATAGCCCTCGTTCGCGATGAACGGGAAGGGGTGTGCGGGATCAATCGCCAAGGGCGACAGGATCGGGAAAACTTGGGTCAAGAAGACATGCTCAAGGTGCTTTTTGTCCGCCGCCGTCAGATCCTCGCGCGTCAAAAGTGAAATATGCGCGTCGTCCATTTCTGCGCGCAAGGCTTGCCAAACCACCTGTTGGCGTTCCTGCAAGGCGCGGGCGTCCGTGTCGATCAGCACCAATTGTTCGGCCGGAGACAACCCGTCCGCCGCTGGGGTCGTGTTGCCCGCATGGGCCAATTCGCGCAAACCTGCCACACGTACGGTGTAAAATTCATCCAGGTTCGCGGCCGAAATCGACAGGAACCGCAGGCGTTCCAGCAGGGGCACGCGGGCATTTTCGGCCTCTTCCAACACGCGCCAATTGAACGCCAGCCAAGACAGCTCGCGATTAATAAACCGGTCGGGTCCGGAAAAGTCCTTATCGGACAGTTCCTTAGGGGCCGGAATTGGCGCAGACAGGAAGTCGGTAACAGCGTTCATAGGAACCGTTATATAGGGCTTTGTGACAGGAGAATGACGACTATGGACTGCGCGTGGTTCAGTTGTCCAGCACCTGTTGCGCCAGATCCCGCGTGACGCGACGCCCTTCCGCCAAAGCGCGCGCATCCAAGGTGGCCACGATCCGCTGTGCTTCGGCAAAGGATCGGTCCATGTGAGTGGTCAACCACGCAATCGTGGGTGGCGTGACGCTGATCTGACGGTCGTTGAACAGCTTCATCAAAACGGCCTGCAGTAGCGCGTCGTCGGGGGCTTCGATTCGGGCGACCTCGGCGGCTTCCATCCGGCTGCGCAAGTCGGGCAGGGCGGTGGTCCACCGGCTGGGTGCCGTGCGCGCGGTTGTAAGAAATGCAAGGCCAGAGGCGGCCAGATGATTGTGCAAATGAAACACCGAGGTTTCGCCACCTGGTCCGATTTGATCGGCATCGTCCAAGACAACGGGCGTCTCGATGGCGCCGATGTCCAGCGTGTCCAAATCTGCGGCACCGATCATCCGCGCCCCAACCTCGCCCGCCCAGACATGAGCCAAGTGCGTTTTGCCCGCGCCTTCCGGGCCCACCAGCACCAGTTTCCGGTTTGGCCAAGTGTCGGACGCATCCAGCCGTGCCAAGGCCAAAGCGTTTGAGGCCGAGACAAAGAAATCGCCTCGCCCAAGGGATGGCCTGACAGCCAGATCAAACGTCAGTTGTTCGGCCATGGATCAGCTATCGTCCCGCTCGCCCAGTCCTTTGTAGAGCAAGCTGTTGCGATACTGGTCGATCCCAAAGCGCCAGATCACCCCGATGGCGGCGGCGACGGGCACGGCCACCAAAAGGCCGACAAAGCCAAACATGGCCCCAAAGGCGGATAGTGCGAAGATCAACCAGACGGGGTGCAGACCCACGGATTGGCCTACCAATCGTGGCGTCAGGATGTTGCCTTCGACGAACTGGCCGAACTGGAAAATCCCATAGACCAGCACAATCCAAAGCCAGTCGCCCCAGAACTGAAACAACGCCAGCCCCATGGCCAAAACACCGCCCACCAGGGCGCCGACGTAAGGGATGAAAGTCAACGCACCCGCCACCACGCCCACGATCAGGCCAAAGTTCAGCCCGACCAGCATCAAGGCCACCGCGTAGAAAATCCCAAGGATCAGACAGACCGTACCTTGCCCGCGTACGAAACCCGCCATCGTCGTGTCGATGTCGCGTGCGATCTTGCGGATCGTCGGTGCATGGTCACGCGGCAACAGACCGTCGATCTTGGCGACCAGATTGTCCCAGTCATAAAGCATATAAAACGCAACGACCGGCGCGATGACGAACAAGACGGCGATGTTCACGATGCCCGAGAAGGACGCGATCACCGTGTCCAACAACTCGTCCCCTTTCGAGCGCACGGTTTCCCCAACAGCCGCCAAGGACTGACGGATCGTTGAGTTGGCGTCGCCCAGTTCGGGGAAGCGCTCGGTCAGGAAAACCTGAAGATTGGCCGCCATTTCAGGGGCTTGCGCAACCAAGCCAGCCGCCTGCCGGGTCAGCATGGGCAAGATCAGAAGGGCGGCGATGACAAAGAACAGAATGGCGAAAAAAGTGATGATCCCGGTGGCAAGCCCGCGCGAACATCCCAAACGTTCAAGCCGATCCGCAATCGGATCCAAGCAATAGGCAATCGCCGCGCCCAGAACGAAAGGCAAAATCACATCGCCCAGAAACCACATGACCGCAAGGAAGACGACCGTTGCGATGCCCCAGTATTTGACTTGCTGTTCGACGGGTAATGCCATGGGTGAACTCCTTGGCTAGTCATCGCAGGCGAGCGGTCTTAGTGCAAGTTATGACCATCTTTGGGCGGCGATCAACCGCCTCGAATTCACAGCGTCTCTATTGGTGTACGTCCTTTGGCGGATTTGCCTTCATCTCGTCGATCTGACGGTTCATCTTCTCGCGCACACCTTGAATGGCATGTAGCTTGATTTGCCAATATCCATCGAACGGCGTGCTGAGATCGATCAACGTCATGAAAATGGAAGAATAGAAAGTCGGCAACAAAAAGATGTAGACATAGTCAATGGAAACTTCCGAACTGGCGCTGCCAAAGAAGGACAGCACGATTGTCAGCGACATCGTGAAAACCAAAACTAGTCGGTCCTGCCACTTCCGCTTGCGTGCCGAGTTTCAGCGGCCTAAACCCATCAGGCCTTAAATCTTGAGAGTTCCCATGCGCCTAACCCGCTATTTCCTCCCCGTCCTCAAGGAAACGCCTGCCGAGGCGCAGATTGTGTCGCATCGTTACATGCTGCGCGCCGGTATGATCAAACAGGCGAGTGCGGGGATTTATTCCTGGCTGCCTTTGGGGTTCAAGGTTCTGCAAAAGATCGAAACCATCATTCACGAGGAACAGGCCCGCGCCGGTCACATCCCCATGCTG
>CAZWDS010000107.1:0-316 GCA_964632495.1 uncultured Rhodobacterales bacterium | reverse complement strand
AGATCGAGGATATCGTGCATCAGGAGCAAGCCCGCGCAGGCCATTTGGCGATGCAGATGCCGACGATCCAGTCGGCGGATTTGTGGCGGGAAAGCGGGCGTTATGACGACTACGGTCAGGAAATGCTGCGCATCAAGGATCGCCACGACCGCGATATGCTGTTCACGCCTACAGCCGAGGAGCTGATCACCGATATCTTCCGCGCGAACGTGTCGTCCTACAAAGACCTGCCGCTGACGATGTACCAGATCCAGTGGAAGTTCCGCGACGAGATCCGCCCGCGTTTTGGCGTCATGCGCGGCCGCGAGTTCTATAT
>CAZWDS010000106.1:0-9561 GCA_964632495.1 uncultured Rhodobacterales bacterium | reverse complement strand
TCGACCAGCAGTTGGTTCAAAGTCTGTTCGCGTTCGTCGTTACCGCCGCCGTATCCGACACCGCGCGAGCGACCGACCGCGTCAATCTCGTCGATGAAGACGATGCATGGTGCGTTTTTCTTGGCCTGTTCGAACATGTCACGGACACGGGATGCACCCACACCGACGAACATTTCCACAAAGTCAGAGCCTGAGATGGTGAAGAACGGCACGCCCGCCTCGCCCGCAATGGCGCGGGCCAGAAGGGTTTTACCTGTACCCGGAGGGCCAACCAGCAAAGCGCCCTTGGGAATTTTGCCGCCAAGACGGCTGAACTTCTGCGGGTTGCGCAGGAATTCCACGATTTCCTCAAGCTCTTCCTTGGCTTCATCAATGCCCGCCACATCGTCAAAGGTGACACGGCCATGCTTTTCCGTCAGCAACTTGGCGCGCGATTTACCAAAGCCCATGGCCCCGCCGCGTCCGCCGCCCTGCATCCGGTTCATGAAGTAGATCCACACGCCGATCAGCTGAAGGATCGGCAGGAACGTCATCAGAATGGTGACGAACCCGGATTGTTCCTGCGGTTCGGCACTGAAGGTGACTTCATTTTCGACCAAAAGATTGGTTGTTTCGGCCCCTTCGGGCTGAATCGTAACCAAATCGCGACCGTCGCCGCCACGGAACACAATGCGCTCCCCGTCGATCTTGGCAGATGTGACCTCACCATCGGTGACACGATCCACGAATTCAGAATAGCTGACCGTCGAATTCGTCATATTCGACTGACCGCCTGAAATAAGGTTGAAAAGGGCCAGAATCAGAAGAAACAGGACGACCCAAAAGGCGATATTACGCGCGTTATTCAAAGGAGGCTCCTACGGGCAACTCTTGAGCGGACATAAACAAACCGCTCGGCTGATAGAGTAAATAGCGATTTGGGGGGATTCTTCAACGGCGGAGTAAGAATTCATTGAAATTGCCGCGCCCCGTGGCTTGGGCGGTCCACCCGTTGGCCAATCCGGCCACAGGGGCAGCGATCAGGGTCTCGCCCTGCCAGACAGCGGGCGAGGCCAAAAGGGACTGTCTGGGCAGGCCTGTGTCGCGCCAGGGCGTGTCTTTCACCGCTTCGCCCAAGGCGCGAACGACCAGATCGGGCGCATGGGGGCCAGAGAGGTGCCAACGGCCGTCCCAGAGTTGAGTGGTTGGGGTTTTTAGATCCTTTACGGCGTTGAATTCACGCGCAAATCTGATGTCGTCGCTCGAGGTTACGACACAGCCGGACAGCGTGTGGATGATGCCTTTGGATATTGCAATCGACAAGTCCAGAGCAGCTTCTTTGCGTGGGGGGTAGTCTGCGCCGGATACCCACAGAAGGGCTGCATTGATCATCCGTCGTCGTGTTTCGTGCCCCAATTGCGACGCCTTTGTCGCTGCGCCTTCGAAGACGAGGTCTCCGTGATCTTCCCGACCAGAACTCTCGAAAACCCCGCGCGCACGATAGTCCATCTCGGACCGCACGTCTTGAAGATTGAACGTCACATCCCAGATTTTCTCGGCATCCAGCCCCAAAGGTTCCAGCATTTTCAGGGCCTTGCGGGCCTTGATCCGATCAAACCCCTCATCTTCGTTGCTGGGGTCATCAATCCACGCGACGTTGCGCGATGACAGGTAAGCCCGAAGCTCTTCTCGACGTGTTGTCAAAAATGGCCGCATCCAAGTAATGTCTTGGTCGACGCGATAACCTGACATGCCACACAGCCCGTCAATCCCTGATCCACGCGCGACACGCATCAAAAACGTCTCGGCCTGATCATCCATTGTGTGGGCAAGCGAGATCGTTTTGAACCCAGTTTCGCGCGCCCAATCGGACAGCAATCGGTAACGGGCACGACGCGCTTTGTCTTGCAAATTGCCTGAAAGATCAGGCCTGTCCCACGTCAGAATGGTGTGTGGAACGCTGAGACGTTCACAATGCTCGGCAACCACTTCGGCTTCGGTTCGTGAGCCTTCGCGCAATTGATGATCTACTGTGGCCGCCGCAATCGGCCAGCCCTTCTCGGCAAGCAAGTAAAGCATCGCGAGGGAATCGCTGCCGCCCGAAACGGCGATACCGGACAATGGTTCGTTCTTTGCGCTGTAGTTGAACGCCACTTCGTTCAGTCGGCGTTGCCAATCTTCAGCCATGTCAGCATGATACCGAACGGAACCAGAAAATGCGCATTTTCTGGCACGATTCCTGCGCAGAAATCGTAGCCGTCACGAACAGCCCATGCCCGCCCGTGCGGCCTGCGCTTCGATCGAAGCATCCGATGACGGGAAGCGCGACGAGACTTCGCCAAGCGTGATACAAGCCTCGGATTGTTGCCCCAAGCCATTTAACGAAACGCCCAGTTTCAACAGGGCCGTTGGCGCCGTTGGACCGTTCGGCGTGCCAGAGTAGCTTTCCAAGTAAGCCCGCGCCGCAGATGAGGTTTTGCCAAGCTTGCTCAGTGCTTCGCCCCGCATCAGATGGGCCAGACCCGTCAGAGGCCCGCCCTGATAGGTATCGGTAAAGCGCTGTAGCTGGTCAGCCGACGCCTGATAGTCGCCAGCATCAAAACTGGCCTTGGCACGGTCGAAATCTTCCTTCTCGGCCACGGCCAATTCCATGCCGCCGGTGTCCACCATGCCCGTTGCCACATCGCCTGCGCCAATCGGAGCCTCCGTGGCGGGCGCTGCAATTGTGCCGGTCGTGGAACTGGTCGCCGCAGGCAGCGATCCGCCACCCAACGTCGATGTTTCGCCCAGTGAGGCGATGTCGCAGTCGCTTTCCAGTTCGCACAGCCGGAATTCCAGATCACCCACCCTGTTGGAGCCATCACGGACCACCGAATCAACCCGGTTTGTCAGGGTTTCCGTGGCCGCGGTCAGACGCGACAATTCGGCCTCCATCGAGTTCAGCCGATCCAGCGCATTGGTGCCGGACAAATTGCTGCCGGCCCCGCCCGTGGTCGACAATTCGCGCTTCAAGCGCTGCATTTCGACATAGAGAACCGACAGCTCTTGGCGGATGTCAGCCAGCGTTTGCGCACGATCCTGTGCCATCGCTGGCGTTGCCAGAAAGGCAACAACAATGAGTAACGCACGCATCCCTGCTCTCCTTTAAAGGCCCGCACCTGCCGTCAATACGGTCACGGCACGACGGTTCTGCGAATAGCAGGCTTCGTCCGAGCAAATCTCGATCGGACGCTCTTTACCATAGCTGATGGTGCGCAAACGGTTCGGCGCAACACCCTGAGAAATCAGGAAGTTCTGAACCGAAGAGGCCCGACGTGCACCAAGGGCAAGGTTGTAAGACTGCGTGCCTTGCTCATCCGCGTGACCTTCAATCAACGCGGTGTATTCGCCGTTGGCCATCAGCCAGCTTGCCTGGCCCGCCAGCGTCTGCTCGGCCGACGGTGTCAAGGTGTGCTGATCAACAGTGAACAACACGCGGTCGCCCACTGTGGCATTGAAGTACGCCGGCGATGTTGGATCGTCGACCGATCCGGGCGCGCCGACAGCGCCATTTGCCCCGGCGCCCGAACCCGAGCCAAAACGATCTGCATTGGTACATGCGCCAAGCGCAAGTGCGGCTATCAAAACGCCGGTCTTAAAAATAGTCATTGGATCACCTGTGGTGTTTTTGTTCTGCTCTTGCCGCGCTTTTACCATCCCGGGAGGCATATGAAAACGGCCCCTGTCCGCAATTCGACGTGACGGCAAAGACATGCCGGAGGCTCTTGGTGTTAAGCAATATCAAATGGGGGCTCTGCCCCCGGCTCTTACTGAGCCTCCCCCGAAGTATTTTCGGCAAGAGGAAAGACAATTTGAATAGAATTTTCGCGTCTTCTTGATCTATCGCGCAGTGCGAGCAATGCCGTGCCGACAGGTGATTTTAGACAAAGCGCCGAAAGGAAATATGCCGCAGAGCGCGAGGAGCTGGCCCCTCGCCCAAATCAAAGTATGCGCCAAGGGTGCTCTTTTTGGCTAGGGCAGCAATGGTGACCAGGCCGGGTCGGAGGCCGCTGTACTGGTGGCCACGCGTTTCAGGTTGCGTCCCGAAATATCGACCGAGAATAGCGCTGGCTGTCCGTCAGCGCCCGCACTTTCGCGGGTGAACATCAGGACCCGCCCATTCGGAGCCCAAGTTGGGCCTTCGTCCAGGAACGAAGCGGTCAACAGGCGTTCGGCTGAACCATCGGTCCGCATCACACCAATATGAAACCGACCCGCATTTTGTTTGGTGAAGGCGATGAAATCGCCGCGGGGCGACCAGACGGGCGTGCCATAGCGGCCTTGGCCAAAGCTGATCCGTTTGGGTTCACCACCGCCGGCGGGCATGACGTATAGCTGCTGGTTACCAGAGCGGTCGCTTTCGAAGACGATCTGCGACCCATCGGGCGAGAAATCGGGCGCCGTTTCGATCGAGGGGGCGGATGTCAGGCGTGTGCGTTGGCCGCTGCCCAGATCCAGAAGGTATAAATCGGTGTTGCCGCCACTGGCCTTGGAATAGACCACGCGACGGCCGTCCGGGGCGTAGCGCGGTGCGAAGGTCATGGCTTCGGTGTCCAATCCAAGGGCGCGTTTTTGCGTGGCCCCGACCGCGATTTCATAGATTTGGGGGAAGCCGCTTTCGTAGCTGGTGAACAGCACCCGGTCGCCTGTCGGGGAAAACCTTGGGGCCAGAACGATGGAAGACGCATCTGACAGAAACTGCACATTGGCCCCGTCGTAGTCCATGATCGCAAGGCGTTTCTGGCGCGCGTTCTTCGGTCCTGTCGCCTCGACATAGACAACGCGGCTGTCGAAATATCCGTCTTCGCCCGTGATCCTTGAATAGACCTGATCGGCCACTTTGTGTGCGACGCGACGCCAGCTGCCGGTGCTGCCGACAAACTGGAGACCTTCGCCCAGGGGCGCGCCGGTGAAGATGTCAAAGAGGCGGAATTTTACCAAAAGACGATTGTCTGACGAGAGGGTCACGGCTCCGACCACCAAAGCTTCGGCGTTGATGGCTTTCCAATCGGCATAGGCGACGGGGGCGTCGAATCCGGTGACTTGGCTGATGTAGGCCGTTTGCGGCAGATTCCGGAACAGGCCCGTGCCGGTCAGATCGGCGGCCACCACGTCCGTGATCTGGCGTGCGAAGTCTGCAGCGGCCGCGTTTTCAGCCAAAAAGGGCGCGACCGCGATTGGCACGGGTTCGATCACGCCTTCGGTGATTTCGATCCGCAAGGGGCCGGATCGGTCCTGAGCAGCGAGTGGAGCGGCAAAGGTTAGGGCCAGAGCGAGGGACAGGAGGAGTTTCATCATCGGAACTGCATTCCTTGCGGGTTAAAGGTTGCTTCGATTTGTTGCCATTGGTCGTATTTATCAGCCGGAAGGTCAAAGCCGCGTGCGCCACAGCGGATAATTGCGCGGCGCGCCGCCTCAAAAGCTTGCCGTGCACCTGCGTCTGAGCCCCCAGAAAACGACACCATCTTGATGGATTCGGTGACGGGCTGGCCGGATTGTTGCATGTCAAAGCCGACAATGACGGTTGTGCCAAGGGCTTCGGTGGACAGGCTTCCGACGTTCCAGCATTGGCTGACAGCCAGACGGAAGGCTTCTTTTTCGCCGCCCGTCAGAGGCGGGCCTTGCCGGACAGGTGCATCGCTTGTCGCTGTGTCATTGGCCGAGGCCGCCGCGACGGCGTCGTCGGTGTTGGTGCTGGGCGTTGGCGTCTCTTCCGGCTCTTCAGCGACGCGGGTTGGGCGTGCGGGACGCGCGCGCGGACGCATGGAACTGGCGGGCGCATAGTTTTGCTCTTCTTCCGCTTCGGTCACGATCCTGTCACTGGCAGCGTCCGGGGCCGTTGGTGTGTCTTCCTCGACCGGTTCTGCGGGCGGCGCTTCCGGGTCGGGGGCGGTGTCTTCGATCAGTTCGGGCCCGCTTTCCGCGTCGGGCGGCGGAGCCACCTGGGGCACGGGCGCCACGCGCGGGGCCGGCGCGGCCACTGCATCGGGTTGAACCGTTGTGCCGTCCAGATCGGATGGTGGTGCGGGAATCGAAGGGGCATCTTCGACGACCACAGCATTCGGGGCGGGCTGTTCGACGTCGAATTCAGGCGTATCGGGGGTTTCGGGTGCCTCGACCGGGTCAGGTGCGCTTATGGCCGGTGCAGTATCAGGTTCCGGTGCGTCCGGGGCATCGGCAGCCGGGTCTTCCGGCGTCACCACATCGGGCGCATCGGTTTGCGTTTCAGGCGCGGCCCCCGGTTGGACAAGTGCGGCAAATTCTTCTTCCGACATGATCGAGACGTTGGACAAGGTCACAGCTTCGGGAATGCGGTCCCCGGCAAAGATCCCGCCAAACAGGATCGCAACGATCAGGCCCGCATGACCCGCGCCCGAAATGTACCAACCAAACCGCATCCTGCCTCACTCGGACCCAAGCGTGGGACCGCCCTGATCCGTGACCAGGCCGATATCGGTGATCCCGGCGGCATTCAAAGCGCCCATCACTTGCACGACACGTGCATAAGGGATCGCCCCGTCGGCCCGCAGGAAAACCCTGTTCGACGTCCGTTCCGACAAGATGGCCTGCAAGCGCGGCACAATCTCGTCGTCGGCCACTTCGGTGGTCTGGATCGACGTGGTGCCTTCGGCGGTCAGTGTCACCGTCAGAGGTTCTTCTTGTTCAGACGGCAGGCTTTGCGCGGCGGTCTTGGGCAATTCAACTGGCACACCGACAGTCGTCAAAGGCGCGGCCACCATGAAGATGATCAGCAAGACCAGCATCACGTCTACGAAAGGTGTCACGTTGATTTCTGACATGGGCCGGGCCCGCCGCCTGCGGCGACGTCCGCCAGCACTGTCGTTCTGGACAACTCCGGCACCCATCAGTTTTGATCCAACTGGCGCGACAGAAGCGTGGCGAATTCATCCGAAAACGTCTCGTATTTCGAGATAATCCGGTCACTGTCTGACGACAGCTTGTTGTAAAAGATCACTGCCGGAATAGCCGCCAACAACCCCAGACCCGTCGCCAAAAGCGCTTCGGCGATGCCCGGAGCCACCACGGCAAGGTTGGTCGATTGCTGCTGCCCGATCTCGATAAAGGCGTTCATGATGCCCCAGACTGTGCCGAACAGCCCCACAAAGGGCGCGGTCGAACCAATGGTGGCCAGCAAGGGCAGCCCCTTTTGCAACTCATCGGCCTCTTTCTGGATGGCCACATCCATCGACCGGTCAATCCGCATATGCGCGCCGCCAATGGCCCCGCCGTCTTCGCGGTGTGATCGTCGCCATTCTGTCATGCCAGACGCAAAGACCCGTTCAATACGCCCCGAAGGCGATGGCCCGATCTCGTCATAAAGCGAGTCCAATGGCTCGCCCGACCAGAACAAGGTCTCGAATTTCTTGGCCTCGCGCCGGGCGCGGCCATATTGGCGGTGCTTGTTGATAATGACCGCCCACCCCCAGAACGAGGCGACGATCAACATGATCATGACCAGTTTTACAATCAGTGTCGCGCGGGCAAATAGGGCCCACATCGAAAAATCCGTCTCAGCGGCAAGCTGAAGGGCTTCGGTTTCCATAAGTCTGCTCTCTCTACGACCCTGTTTTGATTTTTTGTGGGTCCCTCGTTTGAGCGAGAGATTAGCGGAACGAAAAAGGATATGGAATATCAACCGTGCCTGCGCGGGATTTCAGCCGTCAGCCTTCCAGCCTTCGGCGGATGTCCGCCGGAAGCCGTTGGGGTGCGCCAGTGTCGGACAAGGCCACCAGCGTGACTTCGGACTGGAAGAGAGCGACATCGTCCCGCATCACCTTTTGATCCAGAACCAAACGTGCGCCCGTGACCTTCAGCAAGTGGGTCTCAACGCTCAGCATGTCATCGAACTTGGCAGGCACCAGATAATCCGCCTCAACCCGGCGCACGGCAAAAACGATCCCCGCCTCGGCTTTCAGGGCACCTTGATCTATGCCAATCTCGCGCACCCATTCGGTGCGCGCGCGTTCGATGAACTTCAGGTAGTTGGCATAATACACGATACCCGCCAGATCGGTGTCTTCATAATAGACGCGAATTTTGAAGGAATGGATCACGTGGCCTGATCCATCCGTGCCGCCAATCGCAAGGCATGGCTGGCATCACTGGCCACATCGGGCATCACAGGATCGTAAGCCGCCTGAATGATCCCCGCCACATCAGGGCGCAGGATCACCTTATCATCGAGCAAGCCCAAAGGCCCCTGGGTCTGAAACGCGGCATCGGCCCACAGCAGGCTGCACAATGCGGCTTCGGACAGTGCCAGGTCCTCGGCTGGTATGTCGCGCATACTTTCGTCCATCTGCAAAAAACTGAAAACAGCCTTGATCGCGCCCGCATCATCGAAACGGAACAACCGATAGCGATTGGCCCCTTCGCCCTGCAACCGGGCCACCAAAGCGTGCAGGTCGGGCACCAGCTTGTCCAGATCAGGGGTTTCCAGCAACTCGCCCCATTCGCGGAAGAAAAACAACAAGTGATTGGCCCCAAGCTCGGGATCCAAGTCCGACATCTTGTGGCCTGCCATGCCCACAACCGCCTCGATCGCGCCTTTGACAATAGACAAGGTCGCGTCATCCACCCCGAAAACCACAGGCACCACAGGACGTCCCCAACGGGCGAACAAATAGCTGCCATCCCGGCGCGTGAAAAAGCGTTGAATCTTGTCTGGCTGCATCGCCGCCCCCTTGATCCGCTTCAACACATCACGGTCTTCATCTCTTTTCAAATACGCATCTTTGGCGCTTGGCAAAAATCGGCGCATCGCTTGCGTTAAAGCAATGACCCCTGCCCCGGTGTCTCTGGTGCGGCCATCCCCAAATGCGCCCAGGCCTTGGACGCCAACATACGGCCACGGGGCGTGCGCTGGATCAAACCTTGCTGTAGCAAGAACGGCTCGATCACCTCTTCAATGGCATCGCGGCTTTCCGACAGGGCCGCTGACAGGGTTTCCACGCCAACCGGCCCGCCCTGATAATTCTCCGCGATCAGACTCAGATACCGTCGGTCCGCACCGTCCAAGCCCAAAACATCAACCCCAAGTCGGGTCAGCGCACTATCGGCCAGTTCTTGGGAAATTCGCCCGTCGCCTTCGACCAGCGCAAAATCCACAACCCGGCGCAACAACCGACCCGCAATCCGAGGCGTACCCCGAGCCCGTCGCGCAATCTCGCGCGCCCCGCCCTCGCCGGTTTCGATTCCCAGCAAACGCGCACCGCGTGTGACGATCTCAAACAGTTCGTCTTCAGAATAAAACTGCAATCGGATCGGAATACCGAACCGATCGCGCAAGGGCGTGGTCAAAAGCCCCAAACGCGTGGTGGCCCCGACTAGCGTAAAGGGCTGCAATTCGATCCGCACCGTCCGCGCTGCCGGGCCTTCGCCAATCACAAGGTCCAGCTCGAAATCTTCCAGTGCGGGGTAAAGCACCTCTTCGACCACCGGGTTCAACCGGTGAATTTCGTCGATGAACAGCACATCGCGGGCTTCCAGATTGGTCAAGATCGCCGCCAGATCGCCCGCCTT
>CAZWDS010000105.1:0-9602 GCA_964632495.1 uncultured Rhodobacterales bacterium | reverse complement strand
CGGACGTTCACTAGATTTTAACAGAACTCAACACCACCTGCCGCTAATCGGACCGCATTCGCCTAACACCGCTCGATCCACCGACGCAATACCGACGCTGCGATTTTCGCTCTTGCGCCTTGCTTTTCTCGGTTAACTTATGTCGCGCACAGCATTGGTGTCTAAGCAACGCGCGCGCTCTTTACCCTTCGGACCGCTTCCGCGATAGTCGCGCGATCATCGATCAGAAGGAGCCTGCCCATGACCGTCCACATCGGAGCCAAACCAGGCGAAATTGCCGAAACCGTCCTGATGCCGGGCGACCCTTACCGCGCGAAATGGGCCGCCAATACCTTTCTTGATGACGTCAAACTGGTGAACGAAGTCCGTGGCATGTTGGGCTTCACCGGTACTTGGAACGGCCACCCGGTTACCATCCACGGCTCTGGAATGGGCATGCCGTCCTTGTCGATTTACGTGAACGAACTCATCAAAGACTATGGCGCCAAGACACTGATAAGAATAGGATCTTGCGGCGGCATGCAGCCCCAAGTCAAAGTCCGCGACGTCATCATCGCGATGAGTGCCACGTCAATCTCCACCCCCTCGCGCGGCATCTTCAAGGAAATCAACTTCGCCCCCACCGCCGATTGGAGCCTGCTGAACGCCGCCGTCAAGGCCGCCGAAGCAAAAGACGCGCCAACCCATGTCGGCGGCATTTATTCGTCCGATGTCTTTTATGACGAACGCCCCGATCTTACCGAACAAATGACCCGCCACGGCATCCTCGGCGTCGAAATGGAAGCGGCCGAACTTTACACCCTGGCCGCCCGCCACAACGCCCGGGCACTTGCCGTTCTTACTGTGTCCGATCACCTTCAAACGGGCGAGGCTTTGCCCTCGGAAGACCGCGAGCGCAGCTTCGCTGACATGGTCGAAATCGCCCTGGCTGCAGCCTTTCCAAATTGACCTTACCCCTTCCTCTTGCTGAAATACTTTGGGGAGCGCGAGGGGTGAAACCCCTAGCACACCGCGGCGCCGTAAGGCGGCGCAACCCCGATTTCAGACAGCAGAAGCCTCTGGCTTTTTACCTTTGCGAAACGGCCAACCACCCGAACGTTCAGGCCCGTGCCACGTCTCGTTCCGCGTCAACCACATGGTCAAAGCCAGTGCTGCAAAGGCCAAAGTAGATCCGGCCAACAAGGCGTGATCCGCACTTCGCAATGTCAGGTAAAGAACACCGTAGACCGTCACCAAAGCACCACCCAAAAGCCCCGTGCGCTTGCCAAGCTTCAACGCGGTTGCTCCGAACAGCACCAGCAATCCGATCGTCGCGCCCGCGGCCACAAGATACGCTGCACCGAAACCGATCTGCTCGGCGTAGGACACCATCAGCAAAATGAACACCGATTGCGCCAAGCCGACCATAAGATATTGGACCGGATGCGCGGGGCGTGCACTGGTGCGATCCAAAAGCAAGATCGTCAAAAACGTCAGCGATATAAACAGGATACCATATCGCGAAGCCCGCCAGGCTTTTTGATAAAAGTCGTTTGGCGTGATGAACCGAGCTCCCATTGTCGCCCGCTGACGCGCAACCTCATCGGGGTGCGTGCGCCCGACCTGGGGCAAGGACCGGGCCAGATGCGGTACGGTCCATGACGCGGTGAAACCTTCTTCGGTGATCTCGCGCGCATCCGGCAGGAACGTCCCAAAGAAGCTTGGGTCTGGCCAGTCGCTGGTCAGGGAAAATCGTGTGGTCCGGCCCGTGGCGGCCACCGCTAGGGTCTCGGCCCCGTTCACCGCCAATGCCAGCGAAAACGCTCCGATGTCGCGTGGATCGCCCAGATTGGTCGTAATGCCGGTGCGCGCGGTTTCTCCCCCAGACACCGGTTCAAGCGACAGATCACGCCCATCCGCCGTCAACCGCGCTTCGCCGCGCAGACCCCGGTTGGACGTCAGGAAAATCGACAGCGTTGCCTCGTCCCAATGCACAACTTCCTTGCCGCGCACCACGTTTTCAGCGGCCTCCGCGTCAAAGTCGAACGCCATACTTACAGCCGCCGAATAGACCGGCACTTCGAACAAGCCCCGGCTTCGGGTCGCGCTTTCACTTGCCACGTCGATGTCCAGGTCTCGGGGATAAAGATAGATCGAAGGCCGCCGTTCGGTCACGGTTTCCTCGAAATGCTCGAAGATCGGATTGCCCTTTTCATCGCGCAAGGTAAGGCCGGTCAAAGCATCGACCGCCTCGCGTCGACGATCATAGGTCACCTCTTCTGTAACCGGAATTTCTAACAAGGGGCCCGAGAACAAATGCTTGCCGCCCCATTCATTCGAGAGGCTGGAAATGGTCTGGTCGCTGTAGTTGGCGCGTTCCTGAACGATGTCGCTGACAAGGTTCAAGGGCAGGAACATCAGAAACGCCAAGGCGCCCACGACGATAAAGCGCAGGCCTGCGGATCGGGTCATTTTAGTCTTCCTTTCATTGACTGCTTGCCTTTTCTCTAGGCCTTGAACCGGGCAGAGCGTGGGGGGCAGTGGTGAAAGGGGCGATCAGAAATTGTGCATGCGTCGTCAGGGTTTGCGCAGACAATGGCGGGGGGACTTCCCGGGTTCAGGCACGCAACGCGCGCCACAGGCCGCACAAACCCAATCGCCCGCCGCACGATCTTGGCGCCAACGACACAGACGTGTCAGCGTGGTAAAACGGTGTTTCCACCAAAGATACCCGAAGGTGCCCGCAGCCAGAATAACAAGCAGCGGGACCACGATTTAGACGATCCGTTCGACCATCATTTTCTTGATCTCGGAAATCGCTTTCGCCGGATTCAACCCCTTGGGGCAGGTCTTGGCGCAGTTCATGATGGTGTGGCAACGATAGAGCTTGAAGGGATCTTCCAACTCGTCCAATCGCTCGCCTGTCGCTTCGTCCCGGCTGTCGATGATCCAACGATAAGCATGCAGCAACGCGGCTGGTCCAAGGTAACGATCGCCGTTCCACCAGTAAGACGGACAAGACGTCGAACAAGACGCACACATCACGCATTCATAAAGCCCGTCCAGCTTCTTGCGGTCCTCGATCGATTGCCGCCACTCTTTCTGAGGCCGGTTCGTTTTGGTTTCCAACCACGGCATGATCGACGCGTGCTGGGCATAGAAATGCGTCAAATCAGGGATCAGGTCCTTGATCACCGGCATATGGGGCAACGGGTAAATCTTGATGTCGCCCTTGATCTCGTCATGGCCAAAGATACAGGCCAGAGTGTTGATCCCGTCGATGTTCATCGCACAAGAACCGCAGATGCCTTCGCGGCACGACCGGCGGAACGTCAGTGTGGGATCAATCTCGTTCTTGATCTTGATGATCGCGTCCAGAACCATCGGCCCGCATGTGTCCATATCTACGTGATAGGTATCGACGCGGGGGTTTTCGCCATCGTCCGGATTCCAGCGATAGATCTGAACCTTGCGGGTGTTCTTAGCACCGTCCGGTTTGGGCCATGATTTGCCCGTGCGGATGGTCGAGTTCTTGGGAAGGGTCAACTGAACCATGGGGATACCTTTTCTTACAGACCGCTCAAAAGGGGCGGCAGGCCTTCGGTGGCCAGACAGGTGAGTGTGCCTTGCCGGACCAGAATGTCCGACACGATTTCGACAGTGTTTGCGGTTGGCCCGGTCACCGCATCTGCGGCCAGGGACAGGATTTCTTTGGCGGTTGCGTTATCGATCACGCAATCGGTGGCGGGTTCGACCGGCACGCCGGGCAGCCGTTCCTCTAAAACAGGACGGACCGCGTTTTTGGCGGCATCGCGCGCAATTTCATCTTGTTGTTCCGCTGTACAAGCGCTCAGAACAAGGGCCGCAAAGGCAAGGCGTTTGATCATGCCGTTCTCCGTAGTGTTTCGCGCCCAATCAGGTGCTCTGTCATCTCGATCATCCGCGCTGCGCGAGCGTCAAAGGAATGTTCCTGGCGAACCGTTTCGGCAAAGTCGCGTCTTGCGGCTTGGCGCGTTGCATCCTCGGCCGCAATCGCCTCGGTCGCAGCAATTAATTCGCGGGCGTTGCTGACCTGATGAACGAAAGGCAACACCTCTTCGGGCAACCAGGCCACTGGATCGGTGATCACGGGTGTGGCACAGGCCAGCGCATCGAAGATGCGGTTCGACGGAATCCCAAACCGAGACATATCCGGACGATGATCGTTCAGCACGATTTGGGAGCGGGCATAAACGGGCCCAAGGTCCTCGGGCGAGACGCGATCCCCTTTATGGAATTCTGCCGCGGGCGTATCGCTCCAACCCCGACCCCAAAGCTGCAAGGGCAGCTTGGCCCGCAAAGCCTGCCGCACAATCGGACGGCGGAACCGTTTTGCGATGCCAACGAAAGTGGCGCCTTCCCGGACAACGTCCTTTGCAGGCGGCATCATGCGCGTGGCATCAACGGCTTGCGGCATGAGCGAAACGGCATCCGCCCCAAAGATATTTGACAGATCATCAACCACGGGCTGACCGGCGGCGAAGACATGATCGGCTTGGATCATATCGTGGCGCAACGCACCCAGATCGTCGAAGTACAACACCCAGAACAGGGTGAGGTGACCCAAACGACGCTCGTACGGCCTGTCACCACGCAGCACGATGTCAATTTGGTCGTCGGGACCATCTGCGTACCATTCGGCAACGGTGCGGATTTCCGCTGTGTGACCGGCCCGCTGTAGCGCCTCGGACAATGAGACCGCGAAGGCATGATCCCCCCAATGCGCCTGAGCGCGCGGGCGGGGCACGGGTGTTTGAATGCGGAAGTTCAAAGGCTGATCGGCACGGGGTTTCGCGACCCGGCGCAGATAAGGTGTGATTTTGGCGGCTTTGTCAAAAGCGTCACGCCCCAAATCGTCAAAACTCATCTCAGAGTAACGGGCCAAAATCTCGTCCATCTTGTCGCTTAAAACCCGGCTTTCCGGATCCAAGCCACTGACGACAACCAAACCTGAGGGCGGCGTATCGAAGGTGCGTACCGTCAAGTCGGGGCGGTACTCTTGAAGGATGGGCAACAGCTTCCAGACATCGCCCGTCCACGACCGGGTTTCACGGCGATCCCACTCCCGCTTGGCACCGGCCTGAGAAAACGGCACGCAATCATGCATCAGAATCGCGCCATCTGGCGACATATGCTGTTCGGTGTTGATGAAGTCGCGCAGCAGGTATTCGAAAAGGTGCATGCCATCCAGAAATGCGAGGTCGATTTTCACACCCAGCTTTTCCAGCAGACCAGAAGCGAAAAACGCGTCACTTGTGCATTGCTGCAAAATCAATCCTGACTTTGACCCCATCACATCGGCTTCGATCTGAAACGCAGGATCAATCGCGATGGACAATCCTTTGGACAGGGCAAGGGACGCACCGCTTTCGGTGCCGATCTCAAGATAAACATCTGGCTTCAAGTCCTGATGCAGTTCTTGCATCAACGCGAAGTAGTGCGTGCCGCCCATCTTGGGAAAGCCCGGTTCCGGTTCGATCCGCAACTCATCGCGGATCTTCTGGATCAAGGTGGGGAATTGCGCCATCGTCGTCTATTCCTCAAGGATCAAAGGCCGGATTGGCCCTTGCCCGGACTTCTGACGCACACAACTGTCATAGACTTGATAGGGATCTCGGCCCTTCAGATAATCGCTTGTGACGCCGATGCTGGCATTGCCGACCGCCTTGCCCTTGTTATTGATCCCGATCCCGATCGATCCGGTTGGCCCTGTCGCAGCGCGGGCGCGTTCTTCACAAATGCGAGCCGCTTGTTCAGGCGACGTCATACCGGAACAGGCTGTCAGCAACAGAATTGCTGGGAGGCAAAAAATGCGGATTTTCTGCATCGATTTCTGCGCAGAAATCGCGCCCTTTGGATATGGAAGTGCGCTGATCAATAGACCCGCGCCTTGGGGGCGATCTTTTTAATCTCGATTCCTCCCTCCGGCTCGGTGGTCAGTGGATCAAGGTGCACTGGCCGAGAACCCAATGTCACCTTGTCGGCGACCCAAGACAGCGAGTGGACACGCCAGTTGTCGTCGTCGCGATCCGGGTAATCCTCGTGGGCATGTGCGCCCCGGCTTTCCTTACGGGCCTCGGCGCTGACAATGGTGGCCAGTGCGTTTGGCATAAGGTTGTCGAGCTCCAACGTCTCCATCAGGTCAGAGTTCCAGATCAGCGACCGGTCGGTCACTTTGATATCGCTCATCTTGGCGGCAACGGCTTCCATCTTGCCAACACCTTCGGCCAGTGTCTTGTCGGTGCGGAACACGGCGGCGTCGGCTTGCATGGTTTTTTGCATTTCAAGTCTCAACTCGGACGTGGGCACCCCGCCATCAGCATGACGGAAGCGATCAAACCGGTCGAGCGCTGCGTCCACCGATGCCTGATTAAGCGAAGGATTGCCGCCGGTGCGGTCCACGACTTCGCCGGCTTTGATGGCGGCTGCGCGGCCGAATACAACCAAGTCGATCAGAGAGTTAGACCCAAGTCGGTTGGCCCCGTGCACACTGGCACAGCCCGCTTCACCGACAGCCATCAGGCCAGGTGTCACGCGGTCGGGGTCGTCGTCCGTTGGGTTCAGTACTTCGCCCCAATAGTTCGTTGGGATGCCGCCCATGTTGTAATGAACCGTTGGCAGAACCGGAATCGGCTCGCGGGTCAGGTCGACACCGGCAAAGATGCGGGCGCTTTCCGAGATGCCGGGCAAGCGCTCGGCAAGTGTTTCGGGCGGCAGGTGGTTGAGGTGCAGGTGAATGTGATCACCTTCTGCGCCAACGCCGCGACCGTCGCGAATTTCCATTGTCATGCAGCGTGAGACAACATCGCGCGATGCGAGGTCTTTGTAAGTTGGCGCATAGCGTTCCATGAAACGTTCGCCTTCCGAATTCGTCAGATACCCGCCTTCGCCGCGCGCGCCTTCGGTAATCAGGCAGCCTGAACCGTAGATACCGGTGGGGTGGAACTGAACAAACTCCATATCCTGCAAGGGCAGTCCCGCACGGGCAACCATGCCACCGCCGTCGCCGGTGCAAGTGTGCGCGCTGGTTGCCGAGAAATAGGCGCGGCCATAACCGCCCGTGGCAAGAACAGTCATCTTGGCGTTGAAGACATGGATCGAGCCGTCTTCAAGGTTCCACGCCACAACACCCTGACAAGTACCGTCTTCGGCCATGATCAGGTCGGTCGCGAAGTATTCAATATAGAATTCCGCATTGTTCTTCAGGCTTTGACCATAAAGCGTGTGCAGGATCGCGTGGCCTGTCCTGTCAGCTGCGGCACAGGTGCGCTGCACCGGCGGGCCTTCGCCAAACTCGGTCGTGTGGCCGCCGAAAGGACGCTGGTAAATCTTGCCTTCTTCGGTCCGGCTGAACGGCACACCGTAGTGATCCAGTTCGTAAACCGCTTTCGGCGCTTCCCGGGCGAGGTATTCCATCGCATCCGTATCACCCAGCCAGTCCGAGCCTTTCACCGTATCGTACATGTGCCATTGCCAGTGGTCCGGGCCCATGTTGGACAGCGACGCGGCAATGCCGCCCTGAGCGGCAACTGTGTGCGAGCGGGTTGGGAAGACCTTTGTGATACAGGCGGTTCTCAGCCCTTGCTCGGCCATGCCCAAAGTGGCGCGCAAACCGGCCCCACCAGCACCGATCACGATGCAGTCGTATTCATGTGTCTCGTAGTCGTAAGCGGCCATGGGATGTCCTTAGAGAGCGATCTTGGCAATGGCGAACAGGCCGACAGCGGCGGCGCCATAAGAAATGCAGGTGGTCAGGATAATCGTGTATTCGCGCAAGGTGCCGTGCACGTAATCCTCGATCACCATCTGGATGCCTGTCTTAAAGTGCATGAAACCGACAACGATCATCAGCGCAGCAACGATGGCGGGAAACGGTCGGGAAAAGTACGCGATGACAGCGTCATGCGGCTGACCCAGCATGGGCCCGAATGTGAACAGGAACAGCGGCAAAAGGATCAAAAGCGCGACGCTGGATTTGGTCATGCTCCAATGACGGCGCGTGCCCTCGCGGGCAGAGCCATTTCCAACAGCGCGTTTCAGATCGGTCATATAGGACATGTCAGTGCTCCTCTACACGATCAACAGGGTCAGGATGGTCATCACAACCGAAACAACGATGATCGCCACGCCCATCTTTTCGGCGGTTTCCACCTCAAGTCCGCGACCCGTGTCCCAATACAAGTGACGCAGTCCGGCCAGCGCGTGATACCACAGCGCCCAGACCGAAAGGGTCATGATCAGATCACCCAACCACGATGTGATAAATCCGTCCGCAATTTCAAAGTATTGCGGGGATGACGCCGCAGCAAGAAACCACCAAACGGTCAGTAGCCCACCCAACAACAAAGCCGTGCCTGTAACCCGTGTCAGGATCGAAGTCATCGAGGTCAGTTGTGGACGGTACACCTGCAAATGAGGTGATAAAGGCCGGTTTCCCCGGTTTACGTCAGCCATCAAAAGGTTCCCTTTTCTGTGGGCCTGCGCGTGTCATAACAAATACCGCTCGCTTGTCACGCCACTGCGACCGAGAAGCGCAGCATGTTAGCGCTTTCAGCGGAAAGAAAGCGCAAATTGTGATCACATGACAGAACCCTGTGATCACTTTTGGTGTTTGCCACAGGGATCCCCGCTGAACTGGCAAGGACTTGGGAGCGTTTATAAGGACTTGTTCGCTCTCCACGCTCAATCTCACTCAAATCCTTTGCCAGCAGTACATGGTTTTGACACCAGATTTTTCGATTTGTACGCTTTTGCGCTCACGGCATGAAGGCGAGGTTAACGTCGCACGTGACAGCTTTCTGTAAAGACATTGATAGAGACAATGAAAGCGTCGTCCCGCCAATAGTACAAGGTTCCAGTCGCGAACACGATATTGCGAGGCGTCTATGGCGCGAACAGTTCGGTCGTTAGGGTTTAAACAAAAGAAGGGAAAAGCATGCGTCGCGGATTGATAGGATTGGTCGTTGTCATGGTTAGTGCCCATTCGGCCTCGGCGACGGTGTTGGGTGGGCGGATTGAGCAGCAATCAGGGACGGGCCAGTTTGTGAAGCTGACGACCGACAAGCCGTTTTCGGTGGGGGCCGACAATTTCGACGACGATAATCTCTATGCCTTTGACGAGGATCAGAACATTCTGCTGACCACACCGATCCAAGTGGACATTGGTGGTGAGGATGGTGTGATCCCGGAAGGCACGACCGTGGCCAGCCACTATGTGTTTTTCGACAGTCTGAATGGCACCCAGATCGGCTATGTCGATTTCGACAGCCCGATCCTTGGGATCGCCGCGTTCCAAAACACCATGGGGGCGACGGATTTTCTGGCCAATACCCAAGTCAACTACATCGGAACAACATTGCGCGGTTTGGAGGAAGGCGATTTTGTCTGGGTCGACGAGAATGACCCGTTCCGCCTGTGGGTCTACTGGGCGGGTTCTTCTCCGGGGGATTATGTCCGGGTGTTCACGTCGAAATCGCCGGGAGCTGGGGTTTGAAAGGGCGAAGCTGAGTTAAGCATTGAATGTCGGCATTGAGCCCGATGTGTGAATTCGGGTTGTTCGCTGCATACACGCGCCCGGCAGGAAT
>CAZWDS010000104.1:0-9605 GCA_964632495.1 uncultured Rhodobacterales bacterium | reverse complement strand
ACATACGCTAGTTCCTGTTCCGGCGTCGCACCCGCCTCTTGCAGGTGATATGAACAGACGTTCATCGGGTTCCATTTGGGCAGGTGTTCGCGCGTGTAGGCAGCGACGTCGGTGATCATGCGCAGGCTGGGCCGGGGCGGGCAGACGTAGGTGCCGCGCGACAGGTATTCTTTGATGATGTCGTTCTGGACCGTGCCTTGAAGCTTGGTGATGTCCGCGCCCTGTTCCTCGGCCGCCGCGATATAAAGCGCCAGCAACCAAGGTGCCGTGGCGTTGATCGTCATCGAGGTGTTCATCTGATCCAGTGGAATGTCGGCGAACAGGGTGCGCATATCGCCCAGATGCGCGATCGGCACGCCGACCTTGCCGACTTCGCCGCGGGCCAGACGATGATCGCTGTCATATCCGGTTTGGGTGGGCAGATCGAAAGCCACGGACAAGCCTGTCTGACCCTTTTCTAGATTGCCGCGATAGAGCGCGTTCGAGGCTTTGGCCGTCGAATGGCCAGCGTAGGTGCGGAACAACCAGGGGCGGGTTTGGGTCATGAGAGGGGCACTCCGAAACGAGTAATAATATTTCAACGAGAGACGTTAAAGCGTAATGATATGGCGCTGTCAATTCGCCGCAGCGCGGCAGAATGCGGTTGAGGTGCCGAGGTCACGCTTTTGGCAAACGAAGGATTTCGCGCAGGAACCGTTGCCCAAAACGCGTACTTTCTGCTGACATGCCGGATATCGTACACGAGTGGGAAATAAAATTTCAAGAAACGGGAAAAAATGTTTGCAAAGTTGCGTCGGCGATTTTACGACTTGGGCGAAGCTTGCGATTCTGCGTTGCAGCGCGTTAACTTGTGAAGGATTGCCAGATGGCCTTGGATAAAATGGACGACAACACCGTGAATGCGCCTAGAAAAGACCTGTACGACGTGGGTGAGATGCCGCCTTTGGGCCATCTGCCGGAAAAAATGCACGCTTGGGCCATTCGGCGCGAACGGCATGGCGAGCCGGACAAAGCATTTGAGCTGGAAGTGGTCGACGTAAAGAAACCGGACAGTCACGAAGTGGTTGTTTTGGTGATGGCGGCTGGCGTAAATTACAATGGTGTTTGGGCTGGTCTTGGCATTCCGCTAAGCCCCTTTGACGTGCATGGCGCGGATTATCATATCGCGGGCTCTGATGCGTCGGGCATCGTTTGGGCTGTGGGCGACAAGGTAAAAGCGTGGAAAGTTGGCGACGAGGTCGTCATCCACTGTAACCAGGACGACGGCGACGACGAACACTGCAACGGCGGTGATCCGATGATGTCGGACAACCAGCGCATTTGGGGATACGAGACGCCGGATGGGTCTTTCGCTCAGTTCACCACTGTGCAGGCGCAACAGTTGATGCCGCGCCCTCAGCATCTGACATGGGAAGAAAGTGCCTGTTATACGCTGACCTTGGCCACGGCCTACCGGATGTTGTTCGGCCATCACCCCCATGAACTGAAGCCGGGTCAGAACGTTCTGGTCTGGGGCGCTTCGGGCGGTTTGGGCTCTTACGCGATCCAGTTGATCAACACGGCGGGCGCGAACGCGATCGGTGTAATCAGCGAAGAAGACAAGCGCGACTTTGTCATGAGCCTTGGTGCGAAAGGCGTGATCAACCGCAAGGATTTCAATTGCTGGGGTCAACTGCCCGAGGTGAATACGCCTGCGTATAAAGAGTGGTTCGGCGAGGTTCGCAAATTCGGCAAAGCCATTTGGGAGATCACCGGCAAAGGCGTGAACGTCGACATGGTGTTCGAACATCCTGGCGAAGCGACCTTCCCTGTCTCGACCTTCGTAGTGAAGAAGGGCGGCATGGTTGTGATCTGTGCGGGCACGACCGGTTTTAATCTGACGATGGATGCGCGGTATCTTTGGATGCACCAAAAGCGCATTCAGGGCAGCCACTTTGCACACCTTCAGCAGGCGGCTTCTGCGAACCGCCTGATGATCGAACGTCGTTTGGACCCGTGCATGTCGGAAGTTTTCCCATGGGCCGACATTCCAGCCGCTCATGTGAAGATGCGGAAGAACGAGCATAAGCCAGGAAATATGGCTGTTCTAGTGCAAGCGCCGCAAACCGGATTGCGCACTTATGAAGACACGTTGGAGGCGAGTGTTTCCAGATAAGAAACAGTTCGTTTCTGATTCGAGGATTGTGCACCTCCGCGTTAAAAATCGCGGGGGTGTCCTGTCTAAAAGGACAGTCCATTGCATTATAACAATGGGTTGTAATCGCCTCCCTCCCCAAAAATGGGGAAGTGAAATTGGTGAATTTCCGAAAAAATAGACACATGCTAGGGTTGTATTAAGAGTTCGTTAACCAATCAGGAAGAAAACAGCATGGCAAATGACTGGATGCTCGATGTACTCGCAGACCTTAAGGCCTTTGCAGAAAGCAATGGACTAGGGGCAACGGAACGGCAACTGGACCAAACAATGGTCACAGTACGCGACGAAATAGAGGCACATCGTGGGTTCGCACAGGGGACGGTGCAAAACGTAAGCCATGTTGGAGAACTTCATAGATCAGCTTCAGGGTGTCGCAACTCATAGCGACCTTGATACCGCCATTCTCTCGTTGCGAAACGAGTTGAATGTTGAACACGTTGTGTATCACTCGGTCAGTTCGAAAGGGGACCAATACGCCGTCACCACATATGAACCCACTTGGGTCGATCAGTATCTGGGCAATGACTATGCGCGAATTGATCCGGTGGTGCAGGCGTGTTTGCGGCGGTTTCATCCGGTCGACTGGAAGCGATTGAATTGGGGCAAGAAGTCTGCCCAAACGTTTTTGCAAGAAGCGATTGATGCCGGTGTTGGCAATCAGGGATTTTCGATTCCGGTCCGGGGGCCTTCGGGCCAGTTTGCTTTGTTTACAGTCAGCGGTCGCGACAGTGATGATGATTGGTCGACTTATACACAGGATTACGCGCGCTCGGTCATTTTGGCGTCGCATTACATCAACCAGAAGGCACTGGAATTGGAATTGGGATCGGATCAGGACGACATCGTCAGTCTCAGCCCTCGGGAAACCGATGCGCTGACGCTGCTGGCGCTTGGGTTCAGCCGTGCCCAGGCGGCCAATAGCCTGTCTATTTCCGAGCATACCTTGCGGGTCTACATCGAAAGCGCGCGGTTCAAGATGGCGGCGATGAACACAACACATGCGGTCGCACGTGCCATGAACCAAGGTCTGTTAAACATCTGATAACCACGTCGTGCGCTGCTTTTAACGGGCGGTGACGCCCGCGCACGCCCAGTTCTGACCCATTTAACGTAGCGATTTTAGTCCTCTCCCCGTTCATAACGGAAGGGGAACATCATGCTTCGCTACATTTACGCTGACGATCTTAAAGCTCTGCCAACGCTTGCCGAAAACATGTTCCGGGATCGCGCCGCTCAGTTTCACACCCGCCTTGGCTGGGAAGTTGACGTCGATCCCTCGGGATTAGAGCGTGACAGCTATGACGATGAAAACCCGATGTATATCATTTGGGAAAACGCCGATGGCACGCACGGTGGATCGCTGCGTTTGTTGCCGACAACGGGGCCCACGATGATGGGCGATCACTTCTTGCACCTGACAGACGGCGTTCACATTCAAAGCCCGCTGGTTTGGGAGTGCACGCGGTTCTGTTTGGCGCCGGGGGCCGCCAGCAACGTGTCAGCAGCCTTGATGCTGGGGGTTTTGGAGGTTGGGTTGAATGCGCGTTTGACCCATGTGGCAGGCGTGTTCGATGCGCGGATGATCCGGGTCTATGCGCGGGTTGGATGGGGGCCGACGGTATTGGGCACGGATGGTGAGGGGCGCGATGCGATATCGGCGGGTCTTTGGCCTTGCGAAGACCAGTACCGTGAACGGTTGCTGGACCGTGCAGGCGTAACATCCGAGCAGTCGAACAATTGGTATGACGACGCTTTTGGTGCGCAGAAAGTCGATGTGTCGGACGTCGCTTAAATGCGGGCGGTCAGAGACACGCAATGCACTGGTGAGCGGGTAAGTGACAGGGTAGGGTCTCTCTCAAATGTCACTTCCCGTTACCATCTTTTCCGACGATCAGGCCGAAGCCTTTGACCGCATCGCCGAGGTTTTGCGTTCGGCCGGAGTAGATATCGAGGAAAGTCTGACCACGCCGCGTACCAAAGATGGTCAAGGCGTGGTGGCTGTGATCGGTAAGGCCGGGTCTGGCAAGACGATGTTGCTGGCGCGTCTGGCCGAGGCTTTGGCCGAAGCCGGTGTTGAAACGATCAGTGGCGATTACGAAAGCAAGCGGCGGAAGGACAAACGGACGCTTGCCATCCTTGCGCCCACCAACAAGGCCGCCAGCGTGTTGCGCACCCGGGGCGTGGCCGCGACAACCATCCACCGCATCTTGTACACGCCGGTCTATGATCCGGAATACGAAAAGATCGCCGAATGGCTGACCAACCACGGCGAGCGTCCCGAGATCGAAGGCCTGACTGACGCCGCTTTGGACCGGGCCGAAGCGTTCTTCAAAACCAACCGGTCCGTGCCGGGTGCTTTGGCGGCGGCGGGGTTGAAAGGCTCGGATTTCATTTTGGGATGGAAGCGGCGGGAAGACCCGCTGGATGTCGGATTTGTGGACGAATCTTCAATGCTGGATGCACGCCAGTTCGATGATTTAAAAGAGATTTTTCCGACGCTGGTTTTGTTTGGCGATCCCGCTCAGTTGGCGCCGGTGAACCAGTCCGGCGCGATGGTGTTCGACAGTTTGCACGGACCCCGCAAGATGGAACTAAGCCGAATCCATCGACAGGATTTGGACAATCCCATTCTGGATCTGGCCCATGCACTTGCCGATGATGCCTTGAGTTTTGAGGCGTTCGAACGGATGATCGAAGATGCAGCGAGTTCGGATGATCGGGTGGTTCTAGCACCCCGAGTTGAATCCGGTCTTATGGCACGCTCCCCGGTTTTGGTCTGGCGGAATGCCACGCGCATTCGGTTGATCCATGCGTTTCGCGCGGCCTACGGCGCACCGTCTGACGCGCTTTTACCCGGCGAGCCGTTGATTTGCGACGGGATCGAATTGCCGTTGAAGCACCGGAAGAAACGTCTGGACCTTGAGGCGCGCGGATTGATCAAAGGCGCGCAAGTGGTGTACCTTGGGCCCGGGCGTCGGCCCGGATTTTCACGGCTGCATGTTGTGGGTGCGGTTGAACCTCAGGTGTCTGCGGCCTCGATCGTGAAGATCGAAATGCCGGGCGAAGACGAACCCTTCATTCCTTTCGCCGCCAACATGGGGGCCGCTTTTTTGCATGGCGCCGCGGTCACGATCCATAAGGCGCAAGGTTCGCAATGGCGCGATGTGCAGGTGTTTTCCCCTGATCTTTTCGCGGCGTCCCAAGCGGGGCGCATCGAGGCAGGTTTGCCGCTTTGGAAACGCTTGGCCTATGTGGCGATCACGCGGGCCGAGGAACGGTTGCACTGGATCACGCGTTATCGGCTGGGCAAGCCCGAAGAACCTTTGACCACTAGTGATCTTGAAGTGCCTGCCGCTCCGTTTGAGTTGACGGCACAGAGTGATGACTGAGGGAGGCGAATTCAGACGCGGAAATCTTTGCAGAGTTTGCGCCAAAATCTGCTGTTCTAAGTGCGGAACACCCGAAACGCCGCCGAAGCCAGCCAGCCCGCAGCAATGGCGATGGCCAGCGACATAACTCCGTAGATCAAAGGCTTGTCGCGCGACAGGCGGAACAGGAACCGTTCCAGCCCGACCTTTTGAACCGCGATTTCGGTTTCAAACGTATCCAACACCGCGCCGTTCCGCGTCAGGAAGAACCGCGCGCGGTAGTCGCCTTCGTGCAGATTGGCGGGCAGGCGGATGGAGGTTGAAAACAGGGTTTGGTCTTCGAACCTGACATCGCCGATATTGGTTTGGTACAGGTCCTGGCTGGACCTAATGCGGATCAGGGCTTCGGTAAAATTCTCGCTGCCTGCGATGGTGGCACCAACGGAGCGGACAGCGCGTGGGGTAGAGATGTGATGGCGCAGATCCTCGACCTCGGTGATCATGTCTTTCCAAGGCGCGGTGGTTGCGATGGCATAAAAACTGGGCGCGCCGTCCACGTCGACGGCTTCCGTGTTGACCCAAATGCCAAAGCGGCGCGATTTTCGTCGGACTGTGATTGGTTCGGACGGGCCTGCGACGGTGATCAGGACTTGCAACGGGTTCTTGGTATCGATGAGTGTTTCGCGTTTCACCGCCCCGAAGATCAGGATCTCCGAGCCGTCAAAATCGGTGGTGATCGAAATTCGGCTTTGGCTAAGGTCGGCGACGACCTCTTCGGCCTGCAAGGGCAGCGCCATTAGACAAAAGGCAAGGGCCAGACGCAGCATCAGTGCCCCCCGCCTGCGCCAAGGGAGTAAAGCTCGGCAGGTTGCACCAGAAGATCGAAGGCCAGTTTGCCGCAAACCGCCAGCACCATGATGGCCAATAGGATGCGCAGCTGCTCGGCCTGCAGTTTCGCGCCGATCTGGGTGCCGAATTGCGCGCCGATCACGCCGCCCACCAGCAACAGAACGGCCAGCACGATGTCGACGGTGAAGTTGGTGGTAGCGTGCAAAAGAGTGGTGAAACCCGTGACAAAGATGATCTGGAACAAGGATGTGCCAACAACGACTTTTGTAGGCATTCCAAGCAGATAGATCATCGCAGGCACCATGATGAACCCGCCGCCAACACCCATAATTGCCGCCAGAATACCCACCAAAACGCCGACCAGAACCGGCGGAATTACCGAGATATACAGTCCCGAGGTGCGGAATTTCATCTTCAGCGGCAGTCTATGGACCAGACCGTGTTTCTTGCGCGTCGGCGCACTGCGCCCGCCGCGTGTTTTGCGGATAGCGTTCAGGCTTTCGACGAACATCAAGCCGCCAATGATGCCAAGGAACACGACATAGCAAAGCCGGACCAGAAGATCGACTTGGCCCATGGCTTTTAGCGTATTGAACAATTGCACCCCGAACGCCGCACCGATCAAGCCGCCGATCAAAAGGACCGTGCCCATCTTCAGATCGACCGTGCGTCGTCTGAGATGCGCCAAGACGCCCGAGAAAGATGAGGCGACGATCTGGTTGGCTTCGGTTGCGACGGCCACGGCGGGAGGGATGCCGATGAAGAACAACAAGGGCGTCATCAGAAAACCGCCGCCCACGCCGAACATGCCGGAAAGCACACCCACCATGCCGCCAAGACCCAACAGCAAAAACGCGTTGACCGAGACTTCAGCGATGGGGAGGTAGACGTTCATGACGTCAACTACGCCCGTGTCCCGAAGGCCTCAACGCCCAAATGCTGCAAGTGAATAAGTCCAGATGCGACAAATCGGAACAGGTGGTCTGGTTACGGTCTGCAAGAGGCGATTTGTGGTGGCCTTAACGCTCTTTCACATAGGGTTCGCCGCCCGCGCGGGGTGGGATGGCCTTGCCGATGAAGCCTGCAAGGATCACGACCGTTAGGATGTAGGGAAGGGCGTCCAGCAACTGTCCCGGTACGTCGAATTGCAGAACCTTGTTCACCACGTCCGGGCGGAAGGACAGCGCCTGGAAGAAGCCAAACAGAAGGCAGGCGAAGAGCGCGTACCACGGTCTCCACTTGGCGAAGATCAGAGCGGCGAGGGCGATGAAGCCACGTCCAGAAGACATATCCTTCACAAAACCGGCTTGCAGGCTGGTTGCCAGATAAGCGCCTGCAAGGCCGCATAGGACGCCACAGATTCCGACCGCCACAAAGCGCATCCAGATGACCGAAACGCCTGCGGTATCGACCGCCGCCGGGTTCTCGCCCACGGCGCGCAGGCGCAGGCCGAAACGGGTACGGAACAGGATGTACCATGTGAGCGGTACGGTCAGGAAACCGACGTAGACCAGTATGGAATGGCCCGAGATCAGTTCGCTGTAGATCAGACCAAAGTAAGGGATGTCGGCGAAGGCTTGGGCGAAGGGCAGTTCGATTTCGTTGAACCGCGCGGCGCCGGTGAGGGATGGTGTGCGACCACCTTGCTGGAACCAGTCTTGCGCAATCAGAACGGTCATGCCTGCTGCTATAAAGTTGATCGCCACGCCCGAAATCAACTGGTTGCCCCTAAAGGTGATCGAGGCCAGCCCGTGGATCATGGACAAGATCAGAGAGGCCCCGATGCCCGCCAGAAGCCCAATCCAGACCGAGCCTGATACCGCCGCAAAGGCTGCGGAAAAGAAAGCGGCGGCCAGCATTTTGCCCTCAAGCCCGATGTCGAAGATGCCTGCGCGTTCGGAATAGAGGCCCGCAAGGCAGGCGAACAGCAAAGGGGTGGCAAGGCGGACCGATGTGTCGAGGATTTGAACGAGGGTGAAAAAGTCCATGGCTCAGCCCTCCCCTCGTGATTGTGGTCTGAGGGCGAGGAACAGCTTTTCCAGCGGCATACGCACAAGGTTGTCCAGAGCGCCCGTGAAGAGGATTACGAGGCCTTGGATCAGGACGATTAACTCGCGCGGGATATTGGCCCAAAGCGCCAACTCTCCGCCGCCTTGGTAGAGAAACCCGAAAAGAAGCGCGGCAAGGAAGATACCCACGGGATGCGAGCGACCCATCAGAGCGACGGCCAGGCCGATGAAGCCAGCGCCTTCGACGGAGTTCAGGACCAACCGTCCCGATGCCATGACCGAGTTGATGCCCATCATCCCGGCCAGCGCACCCGAGATCAGCATGGCGACGATGATCATCTTGGTGGGCGAGATGCCTGCATAGGCCGCAGCACTTTCGCTGTGGCCATAGGCCCGGAGTTCGTATCCGAGCTTGGTACGCCAGACGAGCAGCCAGAAAAGGTAAAGCGCGATCAGGGCGACGAAGAAGCTGATGTTGGCAGGGGCGGTGTTGGAAAAGGGAATGCCGAACAGGCCGAAGATATCGCCGAAATTCGGCAACAACATGTTTTCACCAAACCGCCGTGTGGCCGGATCCATTGATCCTTCGGGTTTCAGGATTTCGACAAGCAAGAACACCATCAGGGCCGAGACGATGTAGTTGAACATGATCGTGGTGATCACGATGTGGCTGCCGCGCTTGGCTTGCAACCACGCCGGAATAAAGGCCCATGCGGCTCCGAATAGTGCGCCACCTATGATGGCGGCGGGTAGGGCGAGGGACCAATGTGGCCATGGTAGGGACAGGCAAACAAGGGCAACGCCAAGGCCGCCGAGCGTGGCCTGACCTTCGCCGCCGATGTTGAACAGGCGGGCGTGAAACGCAATGGCGGCGCAGAGGCCGGTGAAGATGAAGTTCGTTGTGTAGTAAAGCGTGAAGCCCCAACCATATGTCGAGCCAAGTGCGCCAGTGACCATCAGCTTCAGGGCTTCGAAGGGGTTCATGCCAAGATACAGGATCACGAGGCCTGACAGAAAGAACGAGATCAGGATCGAGATGATCGGGATCAGGATCGCATCGACCCACTTTGGCATTACGTCCATGGGATGTGCCTTTGATGGGAATTTGCGCCGCCTGTCGGCGTCGTGACGGGGGGGGGGGGGGGGGGGGGGGGGGGGGGGGGGGGGGGGGGGGGGGGGGGG
>CAZWDS010000103.1:0-9654 GCA_964632495.1 uncultured Rhodobacterales bacterium | reverse complement strand
CCAAAACGTGATGGGGAATTGAACCCGTGACAATTCGATTAAAGTCGAATGCTCTATCCAACTGAGCTACGTCGCAAATTTTCGACTTATGTCAAAATCAATCCGGTCGAATAAACCGAATACTGCCACCAGAACGATCCCCGACCGAAATGCGCCGCGCGGCGGTACTGACGGGCGCAAGCGACCGCTTGTTGCGCAGCGCCTGCATGAGGCCCGGAACGATATTGGAAAGCGCAACACCATAGGTGACATCCTCGGTTCCGCCCGAGACGATCGAGAAGATGCGACGGGTTTCACCGGTTTGAATAAAGACCGGTGCGCCAGAAGATCCGAAGGTGGCCGAGCAATCAATCCCGACGACGCCGTCCCGATAGAGCGTGTGCAGTTGGCATCCGCGTTCCAGCGTCAGGGCTTCCATGCGACCGCGACCATAGGACACCAAGGTCAGTTTTGACCCTTTGCGCGGAGCCTTGGCAATTGGGTACGGATTGGCGCCGGGTTCATAGATCGGGCTGACCAGACGCACGAGGGCCACGTCATTGGCCGTTTCGCCTGCCCAGTCGTCCTGCGCCACGGCCTCTAGGTATCCGGGTGCGATGACCACGTGTTCGACGGACCGGGTGGCGATGGCCGATCCGTGGCTGTATCCGGTCTTGAACGTGAACGTGCTGCCTTTGCCATAAACGCAATGGGCCGCCGTCAAAACCACATCGCGGGCGATCAGGGCGCCGGTGCAATGACCGCGCGAACTTTCCAGAAGGCCCACGGCCTCGTAACCCAGAAGTTTGTCGCGCCGGTCCAACTGGTCTTTGGTCTGCGCGTTGACGGCTGTCCCCGTGATCAGGGCGACGGCAACAAGGATACGAACGAACAAAATCAATCACTCCGACCGGCCCCGAAGCAAAAGTAGCGTGTCAAAGTGGTGTCAATATGGCCGGAACGGGCCAATTCCCGTGCGGTTCGGAAAGGGGGCCGAGGCACCAAACCTCAGCCCCCGAACCGACTTGAGTTAGTTCGGGATCAGATCCGGCAGGATCGTCACGACACCCGGGAAGTACCAAAGCAGCGCCAGACCCGCGACCTGGATCAACACAAAAGGAATGATGCCGCGATAGATGTGTTGGGTGGTGACAGACGGTGGGGCCACGCCGCGTAAGTAGAACAATGCAAATCCGAAAGGTGGCGTCAGGAAGGACGTTTGCAGGTTGATGGCGATCATGATGGTCACCCACTTGGGGTCAAATTCGCCGCCATAGATGACGGGGCCGACGATCGGGATCACGATGTAGATGATCTCAAGGAAATCCAGCACGAAGCCCAGAACAAACAACACCAGCATCACCACAAGGAAGACGCGGCGTTCATCATCGAAACTTCGCAGGAATTCCTGAATGTAGTGTTCACCGCCAAAGGAAATCACCACAAGGTTCAACAGTTGTGAGCCGATCAGGATGGTGAAGACCATCGATGTGACCTTGGCCGTTTCCCGCACAACCGGAGACAGCACTTTCGAGCGGAACAAGGTCCAGCAGGCAAAAAGCAACCCGAACATCGCAAACAGATATGCGGCTTGTGCTACGATAAAGGCGATAATGTTTTCGGTGGCGACCCCGTCTTGGTGGATGCGCAGATCAAAGTTCACGCCGACCAGCAGCATGATCACAAGGGCAAAACTGGCCCAGATGATGATCTTGCCAGATGTGTTTTCCTCTTTCAGCTTGCGATAAGCCGCCAACATGATCGCGCCACCTGCCCCAAGGGCTGCGGCGGGTGTCGGGTTGGTGACGCCACCAAGGATCGAGCCCAGAACGGCGACGATCAGAACCAGGGGTGGGAAGACGACGCGCAACAGCTCGTTCTGGCCCATGCGTTCGACCGCGTGTCGACAGGCCCAGATGATGATGACCAACGGAATCGTCAAAAGCACAAGCGTGGTGCCCGGTGTGGTGATGGGCGAGATCAAGAAAAAGTCTACCGCGAAGGCAAGCGCGACGCCCCCAATACCGATCCAAAGTGGCGTGGGATTGGCACTTGGCGAAACGCCCATGGCGGTGGTCAAAACCAGCCCCAGAAGAACCAGACCAACGGCCAACCCTGTCCCGATCGGAGCAGCGTTGGTGATGTTTGCTTCAAGGGCGGCAGTTTGCTCTTCTTCTGTCAGCTCAACCGAAGCCTCCAAGCCTCCCGCTTCCTGAATGGCCGCGCTTTCAATCACAGCCGCATCCCAAGCCGCCTGCCCGTGCAGATCGATCATCGAAGCTTGGCATTCCTCGCTGACATTGGTGCGCAAAGACGCCCGTTCGCCCACATCGCTGAAGGTATCAACTTGAACGTTCTGGCTGCCCACGACGCCGAGGGTCGACAGGAAGATCGTCCCACCCACCAGAATGACCGGTGCGGCCAGGAACCAGCCAAGGGCTTCGTTCCGGGTGATAACCTCGGAACTGGCCGCGCCCATTTGAACGGCGGGCGCTTTTGACGGATTGAACAATGCGTAGGTGAAGGCATAGGCGGCATAGAGGAACGCCAGCATGATGCCGGGCAAAAGTGCCGCCTGGAACAGCGTGCCGACCGAGACAACAGCAGGCTCACCCAAGAAGGTCAGCGCATCGGTACAGCCCGCAAGCTGGGCGCGTTCTTCTTGGGCGGCGGAATAGATATCCCCGGCCAAGGTGCCCAGAAGGACGATGACGATGGAGGGCGGAATGATCTGCCCCAAAGTGCCGGATGCGGCGATGACGCCGGTGGCAAGCTCGGGTGAATAGTTGTTTCTGAGCATCGTTGGCAAGGCTAGAAGGCCCATAGTCACAACCGTGGCCCCCACGATCCCTGTCGAGGCTGCAAGGAACGCGCCCACAACCACAATCGACACGGCCAGACCGCCCGGAAGCGGGCCAAAGACCCGCGCCATGGTCATCAGAAGATCGTTCGCGATCTTGGATCGTTCCAGCGTGATGCCCATCAGAACAAACATCAAAACCGCCAGCAGGGTCTCGATCGACTGGCCAGCAAGCACACGTTCGTTGATGCGGTTGACGATGAAGCTGACGTTACGGTCCAGAGCGGTTTCCCAGCCTTGGGGGAAGACAGGCGTCTCGTACCTGGGCAGATCCGGATAGGTGAAGACGGATATCTTATCCGCGCGTATCCCTTCGGCGATGATCTGGGCGTATTCGGCCGAGCCGGTATCAATCGCCTGATGGATCAAAAGCCCCGCCTGATCCAACCCCGCGATCACACCAAATGACAGGATGGCCGATCCACCGATGGCGAAGGCCACAGGAAAACCCGACAAGATGCTGCCGAATAGCATCAGGAACACAATCATCAGGCCAATTTCGACGCCGTCTAATCCAAACAACATGAAGCCAGTCCCCTAGTGATGTTCTTCGATGGCATGAACAAGCTCGGCGTCGTCATCGCCAAGAACGTCACGGTCGAGGTACTTGCCCTCGCTTTCGGGGCCTTCTTTCCATTCCAGATAGGACCGGAAAAGGAAGGCAATCGCCTGCAGAAAGACCAGTGCGCAGAACAGGATCAGCAGGATTTTGAACAAGAAGTAGCCGTTGAACCCGTTTGGCGAAAACCCGATGGTTTCCACGTTCCACTTCAACGCGCGCCACTTGGCCCCGACCAGCCGTTCAAGGTCGTCACCCGCGGCCACTTTAGGTGTCACCAGATGGCGCCACAGGAAGTACCAAGCATACATCCACGTTATAATGGCAATCGGCATCATGAAGACCAAACTGCCGATCATGTCGATCACCTTCTTGGTGCGGAACTTGACGGCGGAATAGACCAGATCGACCCGCACATGCCCGCCTTGAACGAAGGTGTAGGTGACGCAGAGGCAAACGATGATGGCGTTATAGAGTTTCAGCTCTTCCGCCCACCACGAGATGTCTTTTGAGAACGGCAAACCGAAACCCAGAGTGATTTGCACGCTGGCAAAAATGCGTTGGACGAGAATGATCATGATTTGTTGAAGCACCATCAAAAGGCCAGCCCAGGCCGCCACGCGTCCGATGGTGTTTGCCAAGGCCTCAAGCACGCGCACCGCGCCCCACATGATCCGATTGTTCCATAGGCAGATGGCCGTCAGGATCAACAGGGCCGTAAAGATGAAAAAGAAAAACTCGACCGAACCGCCGTAGTAGATGAAACGCATCAGGGATTGCTTGTCTTCCTGCGTCTCTAATCCACCCAGCCATCCTAGCCATTCGCTGGGAAAAAGAAGGGCATGTCCGGTGTTGTAGAAGGATTCCAAAATGTTGCCAAAGAACCATTGCACCGCGCCCGAACCCTGAAATTTGTCCAAACAACTGACGGTGTCTTCGACACTGGCTTCAAAGAAACCCGAACAGACAATCTCGTCTTCCATGGATGCCCCCCGTTTCGGCGCTGGCCGTTTCGGTTTTTTAGATCAGAAAATGCGACACCCGGGACTCCGGATGTCGCAATGTTTTCAGCGCTATACGCTTAACCGTTGATCCGGTCACGCTGTGCTGTGAAGGCACCGTCCGACGCTGCAATCCAGCCAGAAGAGGCTTTGATCGACGCGTCATAGCTGCCACGGATACGGGCATAAAGCTCGTCGTCCATGAACTCGTCCATGGCTTCTTTCGAAGCTTTGCCAAACGCATCCCAAACATCATCCGGGAACGTCATGATCTTGGTACCACCCGAACGCAGACGCTCAAGTGCTGCGCCGTTGTTGGCCAGCGTTTGAGCGAGGTTCCAGTGGTGCGTTGCCATGGCTGCGTTTTCACAGATCGCCTGCTGATCGGCTGGCAGTTCATTCCAGACGTCCAGGTTGAAGGCCGCACAAAGCGCCGAACCCGGCTCGTGGAAACCACCGGTGTAGTAGAAGTCACAGACTTCCTGCAGGCCAAGACGTTCGTCAGCCAGCGGGCCAATCCATTCGGCACCATCAATCGCACCCGAAGACAGCGCTTGATAGATCTCACCACCTGGAACGTTTTGAACCGAAGCACCGGTCAGACCAAGGGCCTTACCGCCGATACCCGGCATACGGAACTTCAGACCTTCAAGGTCAGCGGCCGAGTTGATTTCCTTTCGGAACCAGCCACCGGGCTGCGCGCCTGTGTTACCAGCGATGAAAGATTTCAGGCCAAAGATTTCGCCCAGCTCGTCATGCAGCTCTTTGCCGCCAGCGTGCTGGTACCAGTTGATGAATTCCTGCGCCGTGGCACCGAAAGGCACCGAGGTGAAGAAATAGTAACCAGGATGCTGACCACCGAAGTAGTATTCAGCCGAGTGATAAACGTCTGCCTGACCCGCAGTCACAGCGTCAAACACTTCGAATGCACCCACAAGCGTGCCCGCAGGCTTCTTGTCGATGGTCAAAGCGCCGTCTGTCATCGTGGTCACGGCATTTGCAAAGTAGGTTGCCGCATCATCAAAGATGGCGAAACCTTCTGGAACCGATGTGACCATGGTCAGTGTGCGGTTGCCCTGTGCATAGGCCGGAGCAGCCAGCGTGCTGGCAGCCGCAGCAGCCGAGCCACCAATTGCGGAATTCTTCAGAAAAGAACGACGATCCATGTAGGTATATCCTCCCGTGATATGATGCCCGCCTTTAAGCTGGGCGGATCGTTACAAGTCCCGAGAAACTAGCGTGAAAATCTGAGTGTGCAATATGATCTGCATCAAATCCCCGAAATCATTCGGTTCTCTGCCCTCTGAATGACCCGGCATAAGAAAAATTGCGCAATCGGCGCGTCTGACGCAAGAAAACGAATTTCGCTGTTGACGCTTATTTAGACACTGCTAGTGTTTCCAGCACTGTAAAGGAGCCTCGGATGGGCAACGACATTGTCGTACTAGTGGGAAGAAGGCGCATGGGCCGGTAACGGACACCCTGACAGGTCCCCATGCGCCCCCGAAATACCGGGGGCTTTTTTTTGCGCGAAACAAAGGATGACGGCGCGATGACACAAGAACAGATGACCGGAGCGAAAATGGTCGTGGAAGCCCTCAAAGATCAGGGTGTTGAGGTGGTGTTCGGATATCCGGGTGGCGCTGTTCTTCCGATCTATGACGAGATTTTTCAGCAAAACCGCATCCGGCACGTGCTTGTGCGCCACGAACAAGGCGCGGTGCATGCGGCCGAAGGCTATGCGCGGTCCACGGGCAAGCCCGGTGTATGTCTGGTGACCTCTGGTCCAGGTGCCACCAATGCGGTCACCGGCCTGACTGACGCTTTGATGGATTCGATCCCCATCGTTGTTCTGACGGGGCAAGTACCCACCTTCATGATTGGCAATGACGCCTTTCAGTAAGCCGACACCGTGGCATCACGCGCCCCTGCACCAAGCACAACTGGCTGGTGAAAGAGACCGACAAGCTGTCCAGCACTATTCACGAGGCGTTCCACGTCGCAACCAGCGGCCGCCCCGGCCCCGTGTTGGTCGACATCCCGAAGGACGTTCAGTTTGCGGGCGGCACTTATACGCCCCCCGCCGAGGTGAAATCCCACTACAACCCGCCCACCAAGGGCGACATCGACGTGATCACAGCCTTGGCCGAAGCGATGGAAATCGCGGAACGTCCGATCATCTATTCGGGCGGCGGCGTTATTAACTCGGGCGACAAGGCCAGCGAGCTGTTGCGCCAATTGGTCCAGATGACAGACTTTCCAATCACCTCCACCCTGATGGGTCTGGGCGCTTATCCCGCGTCCGGCAAGAATTGGGTGGGCATGTTGGGAATGCACGGATTGTACGAAGCGAATTTGGCGATGCACGACTGCGATCTGATGATCAACGTGGGCGCGCGCTTCGATGACCGGATCACAGGGCGCGTGCAGGACTTTAGCCCCGGTTCGGTCAAGGCGCATATCGACATTGATCCGTCGTCCATCAACAAGGTGATCCATGTTGAGTTGCCGATCATCGGTGATTGCGCATCGGTGTTGGAAGACCTGCTGAAGGTCTGGAAATCACGCGGCGCCAAGACCGACAAAGCTGCGCTCAAGACGTGGTGGGATCAGATCAATGAATGGCGCAAGGTGGAGTGCCTGAAGTTCACGCAGAAGGGCAACACGATCAAGCCGCAACACGCGCTGGTCCGCTTGGAAGAGCTGACCAAGGGCCACGATCGCTACATCTGTACCGAGGTCGGCCAGCACCAGATGGGGGCGGCGCAATACCTGAACTTCGAAGACCCGAACCGTTGGATGACCTCCGGTGGCCTTGGCACTATGGGCTATGGCTTCCCGGCCTCGGTCGGTGTGCAAATGGCACATCCCGATGCGCTGGTCATCAATGTGGCAGGCGAAGCGTCCTGGCTGATGAACATGCAGGAAATGGGCACCGCCGTTCAGTTCAACCTGCCGGTCAAACAATTCATCCTGAACAACGAACGTTTGGGCATGGTGCGTCAATGGCAAGAACTGCTGCACGGCGAGCGCTATTCCCATTCGTGGAGTGAGGCCCTGCCCGACTTCGTCAAACTGGCTGAAGCCTTTGGCGCCAAGGGCATCCTGATCGAACACGCGGACGATCTGGACGAGGGTATCAAGGAAATGATGGCTCACGACGGACCTGTCATTGTGGATTGTCTGGTCGAAAAGCACGAAAACTGCTTCCCGATGATCCCGTCGGGCGAACCGCACAACAAAATGATCCTGGGCGAAAACGTCGACACCAGCACCGCCATCAAAGAAGGCGGCGGGGTTTTGGTCTGACCATGACGTTCGCGACTGAGATTGCGTCAAACGCGCGGCAAGGCTTTCGGTTTCGGGAAGCCGGGCCGCGCTTATTGGTAGTCAACCTGCGCCAAGTGCAAAAAGCCCTTGGCTGGCACATAGTTTTTCGGGAACCGCTTTCATGTCTGCACTAAAAATCAAACAAGGCACGTCCAAACATTCGGCATATGATCTGCGCGACTATCACGACGAAACTGTCGAGCGTCACACGCTGGCCGTCTTGGTCGACAACGAAGCTGGCGTCTTGGCGCGGGTCATCGGGCTGTTCTCGGGCCGTGGGTACAACATCGAAAGCCTGACCGTGGCCGAGGTGGACCACACAGGGCATCTCAGCCGGATCACGATTGTCACCACCGGCACGCCGTCGGTGATTGAACAGATCAAAGCGCAGCTGGGTCGGATTGTTCCGGTGCACGAAGTGCACGACCTGACCGTGGAAGGCCCAAGTGTGGAACGCGAGTTGGCGTTGTTCAAGGTGACGGGCCAAGGTGATGCGCGGGTCGAAGCCTTGCGTCTTGCCGATATCTTTCGCGCCAATGTGGTGGATTCCTCGCTGGACAGTTTCACCTTCGAGGTGACTGGCACGCCCGAAAAGATCGACGCCTTTGCCGAACTGATGTGGCCTCTTGGCTTGTCCGAACTGGGACGCACGGGTGTTGTCGCCCTGTCGCGCAGCGAGCGCGGCGTCTAAGGGGCCGCCCCGCGCGGCAATCGCTTGACCGCGCGTCTCACAATCAAATTCTAAAAAGAAAAAGGGCCTCCCGAAGGAGACCCGGTTTCGCTTGGTGTGTGCCGCCCGGAAAGGCGTCCAGTGGACGGCTTTCAGGCACGCACGCCGAAGCGCAAGCGCAGGCTGGCGACAGCCTGACAAGAAAAAGGGCGGTCCGAAGACCGCCCAGTTTCGCTTGTCAGGCTCACTCTTTTGTACCGCCCGGTTTTTTGCCTGCGGCCTGACCCGCGTACAAGGTGAGCGCACTCACCTCGGATTCCGTTGAGCCACGGGACGTGGACCCTCGGAGCGAAGATTGCCGCAACCAGTGGATGGCCTTGGCGAAACCTCGCGTCTTCCCCGGAGGCTTGGAGAAACCTCCTTCGGTCGAGTTGAGCAGCAGTGGACCGCCCTTCCCTCACTGCCCGGACGGGACCGTCCGGACAATTCTGTTAGCTACACCCCGACGTTCCGCCGCAGGTGTTGCACTTCATGCAGGTGCCGTTGCGCACCAGCGTGTAGTTGCCGCAGTCGCCGCAAGGATCGCCCTCGTAGCCTTGCATCTTGGCCTTGGTCCGGTCGTCCATTTGGTTGACGGTTCCGGTGCCAAGCGCCGTCTCGGAAGTGGCCGAGGTTCCGGCATCGGGGATCAGGGTCTGCAATGCTGTGTCCGGGTCAGTTGCACCAGCCAAGGCTGTGGCCCCTGCTCCGCCCTGCACCAGCATCAGGCCTTGGGGCACGCGTCCGCGCGTGTATCCGGCTGATGCCACTTTCTTCAGAACCTCAACCGGATCCTCGCCCGTGGCCCCCGGCACTTCGGAAAAGTTGCGCTTGCCCTCTTCTTCACCACGACCCATTTCGTCGAAGGTCATGCCGCCCGGTTTGACGTGGGCCAGATCGGTGCGGTCCAGATAGCTGACCGCCAGTTCGCGGAAGATATAGTCCAGGATCGACGTCGCGTTCTTGATCGAGTCGTTGCCCTGAACCTGACCCGCCGGTTCGAACCGGGTGAAGGTGAAGGCGGCGACGAATTCTTCCAACGGCACGCCGTATTGCAGACCAACCGAAACCGCGATGGCGAAGTTGTTCATCATCGCCCGGAATCCAGCGCCTTCCTTGTGCATGTCGATGAAGATTTCGCCAAGCGAGTTGTCTTCATATTCGCCGGTGCGTAGGTACACTTTGTGACCGCCAACGATGGCCTTCTGAGTATAGC
>CAZWDS010000102.1:0-10136 GCA_964632495.1 uncultured Rhodobacterales bacterium | reverse complement strand
TGATGAGCGGCAACGCCTGGGGGCTGCGCGATGGAAGCACAAGGCGTGGGTCACATGCGTTTTAAAGCATAAGAATTGGCACCGCGACGTCATGACGCCCGGTCATTATACCGAGTTGTTTTTCTTGGACGAAGCCGTGGCTTTGGCCGCCGGTCACCGCCCTTGTGCGATGTGTCGGCACGCCGATTATGTCAGCTATCGCGCAGCGGCGGGGCTGACGGGCACGGCATCCGAGATGGACGCGCAGATGCACGCCGAACGCGCTGTCCCCCGTAGGTTCCTTCAGTGCCGTGATGTGGCAGAGTTGGCAGAGCAGCCGGATGGCACGATAATCTTGGATCAAGTCCCGAAGCTGGTGCACGGCGACGCACTTTTTCCGGTCTCCCCAAAGGGTTACGGCAAAGCGGAACGTCGGACCCGCGGCCAAGTCGCCCTGTTAACGCCGAAAACCAGCCGCGACGCTTTGGCGGCCGGGTATCGCCCCAAGTACCACCCGTCGCTTTAGGCTTTTTCTTCCAACGTCAGCCACTCTTCCTCGGCGGCGGTCAGCTTGGCTTGGCGTTCGCTTAGAGCTTGGGTCGCTTTGGCGAATTTCACGGGCTCGCGGGAATAAAGATCGGGATCGGCCAGCAGTTCGGAGAGTTTCGCGATCTCGGCTTCCAAGCGTTCGATCACGGAAGGGAGTTCTTGCAGACGATGCTTTTCAGTGAAGCTTAGGCCAGAATCCTTTGATTTCGCTTTTTTATTTTCCCCGGAAGCCCGTCGCGTATCCTGCACAGACGTCTCAAGCAGTTTCCGTTTTGGCGCATAATCTGACCAGCCGCCCGCATGAATCGTGATCTGCCCCTGCCCTTCGAAGGCCACCGTGGTGGTCGCCACCCGGTCCAGAAAGTCGCGGTCGTGACTGACCAGAAGGACCGTGCCGTCATAGTCGCCAAGGATGTCCTGCAGCAAATCCAGCGTTTCGATGTCCAGATCGTTGGTGGGTTCGTCCAAAACCAACAGGTTCGACGATTGCGCCATGATGCGGGCCAGCAAAAGCCGCGCCTTTTCACCCCCCGAGAGCGCCCGCACAGGTGCGCGGGCCTGAGCCTCGTCAAACAGAAAATCCTTTAAATACCCGACCACATGGCGCGGTTCGCCCCGCACCATCACCTGATCGGCGCGGCCCGAAACGCGCATGGCTTTGTCGCCTGTCAGGCTTTCCCAAAGGGTGGCGTCGGGGTCCAAGGCGGCGCGGCGTTGATCGAAGGTGGCGATTTCAAGGTTGGTGCCCAGTTTCAGAGTGCCGCTGTCGGGGTCTGTCACGCCGGTCAGCATTTCGATCATCGTGGTTTTGCCCACGCCGTTCGGCCCGACAAAAGCGATCCGGTCCCCGCGCATGACCCGCAGCGAAAAATCGCGACAGATCACCTTTCCGTCGTAAGCCTTTGAGAACGCAGTCGCTTCGATCACTTTGCGGCCCGATTTGGGGCTAGAGGAGAACTCCATCGCCGCCGTGCCCTGCCGTTTGATCTGGGCGGCGCGTTCGGCGCGCAAGTCCTGCAAGGCCCGCACCCGGCCTTGGTTGCGTTTGCGCCGCGCCGAAATGCCTTCCACGGCCCAACGTGCTTCGGCTTTGATCTTACGGTTCAGCTTGTGGCGGGCCTCGTCTTCCAAAGCCCAGGTCTCTTCGCGCCACTCTTCGAAACCGTCGAAACTGCCATCCCGGCGGCGCACCTCGCCCCGGTCCAGCCAAAGCGTGGCGCGGGCCAAGGCTTTCAGGAAGGCGCGGTCGTGGCTGATGACGACGAAGGCTTTGCGCGTGTCTTTCAGGTGGCTTTCCAGCCAGCCAATCGCCTCGATATCCAGGTGGTTGGTGGGTTCGTCCAACAGCATCAAATCGGGCGCTACTGCGATCATTATGGCCAATGCTGCGCGGCGTCGCTCGCCGCCAGACGCCGTTTCGACCGTTGTATCAAGGTCAAACTTCAAACCATCGGCCACCGCTTCGACGCGCCATGTCTCGGACGGGTCCATGTCGCGCACGGCGAAGTCACCCAAAGTGGCGCAACCGGCCATGTCGGGTTCTTGTTCCATGTATCCGACGCTGTCGCCGGGCGACAGGGTGCGCGCGCCGTTATCCGCCTCAACCAAGCCCGCCATCACCTTGAGAAGCGTAGATTTTCCCGATCCGTTGCGCCCGACCAAGGCCAGACGATCCCCGGTCTGGATCGACAGGGACAGGTCAGCAAAGACCGGGTCGCCGCCAAAGGTCAGCGCGATGTCGGTCAGTTGTAAAAGGGGTGCTTTTGCCATGGATGCGGGCTACGCGCCGCATTGGGTGACGTCAAGCAGCCAAGCCCGCGATGGCCCGCAAAATGCGGGCGCGTGCGGGCGGGATCGACCGGATCTCGAGCCCAGTGAAGACGTGAAGCGTGTTGAGGTTGCGATCCACAACCGCGTGGTCGCTGACCCATCCGCCCATGGACAGGTAACTGCGCAGCAAGGGTGGCATGGTGCGCAGCGCCTTGGTGCGATCGGGCGCGCGGCGGAACCTTTGGGCGAACTTGAAGACGTTTGGGGCCTTGATCCGGGGCAGCCAGCGTTTCGGGGCCAGATGCCCGTCGCGCAGCATCGCAAAGGCATCTGCATAGGCCTGAGCGTCGGTGCCTTGGAAGGACGAACAGCCAAACAGCATCTCGACCCCTTCCCGGTCCACATATGCCGCCAGTGCGGCCCATGCGGCGCGCAGGATGTCCGGGTCGTCGGCACCGGGGGCCACGCAGAACCGGCCCATTTCCACCATCGGGCGGTCAAACCCCTGAAGCCCGCGCAATTCGTAATATTGCGCAGAATAGCTGGTGCCGATCTCGGCCCCTGACCCAATCGGCAAAAGACGGAAGGTGGCGACCAGATCGCCATCCGTCGCGTCTTGGACCATCACGTGGTGGCAGCGCCCGTCAAAGTCATCCGCGTCTCGCGCGTCGGCCTGCTCCACCGCACCACGACCTTCGACAAAGGCCCTGTACCGCAGGTGTTGCACTGCGTGAAGGTCGTTGGCAGTATCGGCCATGCGGGCTGTGTAGCGGAGTTTTGACACGTGTGGTGAGCCTGTTGTTCTTGGTGTTCCGGTATTCTGTCCTAGATATTGCCACGAAGGCCCAGTCATGCAAGCCGTGACACCAACACGACGTGGGGGAAACGACATTGGATAAGGTTATTAAGACCGACGACGAATGGCGCAACCAGTTGGATGCAACATCCTATAAAGTCCTGCGCAAACACGCGACGGAACGCGCTTTTAGCAACGACGACTTCCCGAAAGACGCCGGGACTTTCATGTGCAAGGGCTGTGGTACGCCCTTGTTTGAGCAGGCCCATAAATTCGACAGCGGCACCGGTTGGCCGTCGTTTTATCAACCCGTTGATCCTGAGATGGTTGGCGAGAAAGAAGACCGAAGCCTGTTTATGCGCCGCACCGAAGTCCATTGCGCACGCTGTGACGGGCATTTGGGGCACGTGTTCCCGGATGGCCCTCAGCCAACGGGATTGCGTTACTGTATCAATGGGGCGTCGCTGGAGTTTGAACCCGAAAGCGACGACTGAGTTACGGCTAGGCCCAAGCGGGCGGTCATCGAAGGGTCTGCTTGTCCTTCTGGATTTGGGCGGCTTTTGCTGTCTGGTCAGGGTATTTGCCGCAAATAAGCCCCTTAAAAACAAACTGTTTCCGCTTTGATGCGGGAAAGGCATCATTTCTGACGCCTTTTCCATTCGTTTCCCCCTTCGTTAGCCCATCTTATGACACATTAGTCAGGCTAATTAGGCTTAGTTAACGAGTTGTTAAGTTACCGTAACGAGTTGGCCTGATTGAGTGCGTAAATCTGAGTGTGTGTGAGTAACGAGTTATGCTGAGTGTGTGTGAGTAGCGAGTGTTAACGTAAGACCTGTCGAACTTCGAATGTATCGAAGATCAGTTGTTTGGACCGCCGTTTCGCCTTTGCCGTTCTTTAGGCTTGGCAAAACGGCGGAAAGACAGGGAAGTGTGTAAAAGACGAACCCGTAAAGAGTGATGAGATGTTTAGGATAAGACCAGAAGACTTGGCGAAGTTACCAATTGCATTGCGGTATGCGTATTACGTGATGTCGTGCGTTCGCCTTGTGCCTTACGGAACTTGGAAAGAAGACGGTGAACCCAATCCGTTTGTCGCGCCTCGCAAGCCCAAAAGCCCGGCGACACGCCAAGAGGCAAGTCTTATTCTAGAAGATATCGACCCTTTTGAGATTTTGGCTGACGACAAAACCGCACCGGACATGGACACCGAGCCGCAAGGTGAAACAGAACCTGAACGGCACACCCTGAAGCGATCTGAAAACGGATTGGTCCGTCCGGCGCACCTGCGAAAGAGGCGCTATGCAATAGCCGCTTAAAACAGCGAACGCGTGCAAGATTGACCCGGAGTTTGGTCATTGCACGGATCAGAAGTCTTGCAGAACGCAAGAGTAACCAGAGGGCCGGCAGAAGCCGGTGATAGACAGTGCCAGTTAGTGTTCCATTTTTTGAACCTTCGAAACCGATGCCCGAGGCCCCGCGTGCCAAGCGCTTTGGCCTTTACCGACACGGCGTCAAACGGATCATCGACATTGCCGCAGTCATTGTGGCCGCCCCGTTCCTTGTGCCGCTGCTTTTTTTGATCGGTGTCGTGGTTGCGTCGGATGGTCATTCTCCGTTTTTCCGTCAGGACCGTGTGGGCCTGAATGGCAAGCCTTTCCGGATCTGGAAGTTCAGAACAATGGTTCCGAATGCAGAAGCACTGTTGGACCGCCATCTGGACAGCCATGCGGATGCGCGTGCCGAATGGGACACGAAGCAAAAGCTGACCAATGATCCGCGTATTACCGATGTTGGCCGCATTTTGCGCCGCACCTCGATTGATGAGTTGCCGCAGGTGTTGAACGTCCTTTTGGGTGACATGTCACTGGTCGGACCAAGACCGATGATGCCAAGCCAGCAAGCTATGTACCCCGGACATGCCTATTTCCGCTTGCGTCCGGGGATGACGGGAAGCTGGCAGGTGTGGGCGCGCAATGGATCAACCTTTGCCGAGCGCGCGACATTTGATGACCAGTACGAGCAGGATTTCGGTCTTGCCACGGACCTTGCCATTCTTGGCAAAACCTTTGGTGTCGTGTGTCGCGGCACCGGCCTGTGATCCGGCCAAACCCTGCCCCGGTTTTCGCGCCTGCCGTCTAGCCTTCGTTGTTGAAGAAATCGCCCGGATTGAAGTTGCCGAGGTTCGAGAACAACTGACGCAGAAAGCTAATGCCTTGGGTGTTGGAATCGGTCACCCGACGTTCAAGCGCCACGACGCGGCCGTCTTGCAGTCCGAACCGTTCGATGTTCGCCACGCGATCGGCGTCGTCAAAGGTGACGGCCAGAACTTCACGATCGACTTCGACCGGAGCACGCCAGAGAAACCGTTCGTAATCCGAGCGCACATAGTACCAGCCCCGATCATCGACGATGCCTTCGGTGCCGGGAGCACCCAAGATACGGGTTACGGTTTCTTTGGTGTCGCGGCCCACCTGGACGTCATTCAGCAATTCGGCGTCAGGGATATAACCGTGGCGGTCTTCCAGCGTTGCGCAGCCCGCCAAAAGCGTCGCGGACAGAGCGAATGCCATCCCTTTGACCGTTTTACTTGCAAACCGCATCATAACACCCACCTCTTGCCAAACGGCGCAGTGCCGCCTAGTCGGCATATCCAGTGACGCGCTCAGGTTCAAGGATTTGCTCATGTCCTCAGATAACGCTTCTTATCTCATCGCCACCGGGTCGGTCCGTGATGTGGTGGATTTTGCGCTGAAACCCGACACCGAGGCCCGCGCGGCTTTGGCAGACAGTCTTGGACTCCGGGGCATCAAAAAGCTGACCTTCGCGGGACGTGTTTTGCCGTTGGAGCAGCGCGATCTGGCCTTGGAGGGCACGCTTGGTGCGACCGTGGTGCAAAATTGCGTGGTGACGGGCGATCCGGTCACGACCCGGATCGACGAGCCTGTCGAGCGCCGGTATCTGGCCGATTTGCCCGACCCAACCGGCGATGAAGTCGAAATGCCTGAAGACGAAAACGCCGACCCCCTGCCCGCGACGCTGGATGTGGCGCAGGTGATGGCTGAAGCGCTGGCTTTGGCCTTGCCGCCCTGGCCCCGTGCGGAGGGTGTCGACCCTGTCGATATCTCGGTCACCGAACCCGGCAAAGCGCCGATGACAGATGAAGAAGCCAAGCCTTTTGCGAACCTGAAAGCGCTTGCGGAAAAGGCGGCAAATGACCCCGGGACAAAGGGTTGAAAACACGCTTGCTTTTCGACGGAATCGCAGTATGTTCGCGACCTCTTTAGAACAATGGGTTGGACAAGTCGCGCGCCAGCGCGTAAGACCGCTCTGACCTGAAAACTGGGGCGGCGCCCTTCAGACAAGATTGAGGATACGGACATGGCTGTCCCACAGAATAAGATCACCCCGTCCCGTCGTAACATGCGCCGTTCGCATGATGCACTGGTCGCGGGTAACCCGGCGGAATGCCCCAATTGTGGTGAACTTAAGCGCCCGCATCACGTTTGCGCTGCTTGCGGCCATTACGCGGACCGCGAGGTTGTTGCTCAGGCCGACGAGATCGACCTGGACGAAGACGCAGCGTAAGCTGTGGCCGGCGCCTAAGGGATGTCGGAAGCTTCCATACAATATGACACTGCCGCAAGGCTGATCACGATTTCCGTGGACGCCATGGGTGGCGATGAAGGACCGGCTGCGATTGTGGCCGGCATTCAAAAATCTGCCGAGAAAAATGCGGACGTTCGTTTTCTGGTCTTTGGGCCCGAAGCCGAGCTGAAGCCGCTTGTCGAGAAGCGCAAGTTGTCTGGCGTGTGCCAAATCCGTGACGTCAGCGAAGTCGTCAGCATGGAAGACAAACCCAGCCACGTCATGCGTCACGGCAAAGGCACGTCCATGTGGGCCGCGATTGATGCGGTGCGCGATGGCGAGGCTGAGGCGGTTGTGTCTTGCGGCAACACCGGGGCTTTGATGGCTGTGTCGATGGTGCGGTTGAGGAAACTTCCCGGCATCTTCCGCCCTGCCATTGCCTGCCTCTGGCCCTCGCGCAATCCAGGCGGCTTTAACGTCATGCTGGATGTGGGCGCGGATATTCGCGCCGATGCCAAGGACCTTTTGCAATATGCGCTGATGGGTGGGTCTTATGCCCGCAACGGTCTGGGTTTGGCGCGGCCCCGCGTTGGTTTGCTGAATGTGGGCACCGAGGAAACCAAGGGCCGTCAGGAAACCCGCGAGGCGCATGATCTGATTTCGGATGTGGCCGATGACGCCAATTTCGATTTTGTCGGCTTTGTCGAAGGGGGTGACATTCCGTCGGACCGCGTCGACGTGATCGTGACCGATGGGTTCACCGGCAACGTCGCTTTGAAGACCGGCGAAGGCACGGCATCTTTGATCCGCGAGTTTCTGCGCGAGGCGTTCCGCGCGACGTTCCTGTCCAAGTTCGCCGCTTTGCTGGCCATTGGTTCGCTCAGACGTTTGTCGAAACGCATTGACCCGCGCCAGGTCAACGGCGGCGTCTTTCTGGGCCTGAATGGCACGGTCGTGAAAAGCCATGGGTCTGCGGATGCCACGGGCGTCGCCTCGGCGCTTCGGCTGGCGTACCGTCTGGCCGAAAGCGGATTTAACGAGCGTCTTGCCGCGCGGGTTGCATCCTTTAAATCCTCGGGGCAGGATGCGGCCGAGAAGACCGCAAAAGCGGCCGACAAAGAGCAGGCAAAATGACAATGCGTTCAGTTGTCCGAGGGGTCGGACACTATTTGCCCGAACGGGTCGTCCCGAACTCTTGGTTCGAGGACAAGATTGATACGTCCGATGACTGGATCAAATCGCGCTCGGGCATTGAGCGGCGTCACTTTGCAGCCGAAGGTGAAACCACATCCAAAATGGCAGCCAATGCGGCACGCGAAGCCTTGACGGCGGCTGGGATGGATGTGGACGATCTGGACGCGATCCTTGTCGCCACGTCGACCGCTGACCTGACCTTCCCGTCCGCCGCCACCATGGTGCAGGCCGAACTGGGCATGACACGCGGTTTTGCCTTTGATGTGCAAGCGGTGTGCGCGGGCTTTGTTTTTGGCTTGTCTCAGGCCAATGCGCTGATCCTGTCGGGTCAGGCGAACCGCGTTATGGTTATCGGCGCCGAGACGTTTTCGCGCATCATCGACTGGGAGGACCGCGCCACCTGCGTGTTGTTCGGCGACGGGGCTGGCGCATTGATCCTTGAAGCGACCGAGGGCAAAGGCACCAACGACGACCGGGGCATTCTGACGACCGACCTGCATTCCGACGGACGCCACCGCGAGATCCTTTATGTGGACGGTGGTGTTTCGACCCACACCACGGGCGTGCTGAAAATGCAGGGCAAAGAAGTCTTCCGCCACGCAGTCGAAAAACTGGCCGCCACCGCGCATGCGTCATTGGACAAGCTGGGGCTGACCGGTGACGACGTCGACTGGATGGTGCCTCATCAGGCGAACCTCAGAATCATCAAATCGACGGCTCAGAAAATGGGGTTGGACATGGACCGCGTGGTGGTCACCGTGCAGGATCACGGCAACACCTCTGCGGCGTCAATCCCACTGGCTTTGTCCACCGGCGTCGCCTCGGGCAAGATCAAAACCGGCGATCTGGTCGTGACCGAAGCGATTGGCGGCGGGCTGGCTTGGGGGTCGGTCGTCCTGCGCTGGTGACCATGTCACCCCCCGGCATGTGGCCCAAAGTGGCGAGTTTTCGCCTCTGTCTTTGAATTAATCTTTCGTTAAGCTATGTTAGAGGCGTTTTCCAAGCTCTTGATATTGACTCGGAATTTCATCCCGCTCATGTTGGTTCGATATTTGAATATGACGGGGGACCCGATATGGGCGAAAAGACTTTAACACGCATGGACCTATCGGATGCGGTTTTTCGCGAAGTCGGCCTAAGCCGAAACGAGTCTGCCCAGTTGGTTGAAAGCGTGCTTCTGCATATGTCGGATGCTTTGGTCAAAGGTGAGCAGGTCAAAATTTCGTCCTTCGGGACGTTTTCGATCCGGGACAAGGCGGCACGTGTTGGCCGCAACCCCAAGACGGGGGAAGAGGTGCCGATCCATCCACGTCGCGTCCTGACCTTCCGTCCGTCTCATCTGATGAAAGAACGTGTGGCCGCTGGCAACAAGGCTTGACCCTTGGTTCAGAAATCCCGCGACGCTTTCCGCACCATCTCTGAAGTAGCCGACTGGCTGGACGTGCCCACGCATGTCCTGCGCTTTTGGGAATCCCGGTTCAGCCAGATCAAACCCGTAAAACGCGCAGGCGGGCGGCGGTACTATCGCCCCTCGGACATGCGCGTGATTGGTGGCGTGAAGACGTTGCTGCACGATCAGGGCATGACGATCCGGGGCGTGCAAAAGCTGTTTCGCGAAGAAGGCATCAAACATGTCTCGTCGTTTTCAGCGGCCTTGCCGGGCGAAGCGCCGGACACATCGGTAGAGACACCGGACGCACCTGTGATCGAGGCGAAGGCCGCTCCGGCGGACCCCGCGCCGGCTGCGCGCGCCTCACGCGATGCCGAGCCAGACCCGACGCCAGACTTGACGCCAGACTCGGGGGGTCTTTCCGACGCCGCGCCCAAGGATGCCCCCGTCGAAACGCCGGTCTTTGCACATAGCCGACGCGTTGCCACGAAGCCTGCGCCGAGTGCAGCCTCAAAGGCGGAGCCCGAGACGCCTGCTCAGGTTGACGTCGAAGCGTCCCAGGCCCCACGCCCAACCATTCCCGCGACCCCGGATGTGCCGGACCGGGATCCCAGCGATGACGACGCCGACCATGCACGCTCTGCCGGTGTGGCGGCACGCCTTTTGGCCGCCTCGCCCGAGGCTTTGGCCGCGCATCGCGCCGATCTTGTGGCGGCGGCCGAGCGTTTGAAGTCCATTCTGGAACGGGCCGAGTGATCCATGACATCTTGCCAGATCGGCCCTTGCCCCCGGTCTCATAATGCTTCAGAAGACCCACGAGTCGGGCTATGGCGCAGCCTGGTAGCGCGTCCGTCTGGGGGACGGAAGGTCGCA
>CAZWDS010000101.1:0-10640 GCA_964632495.1 uncultured Rhodobacterales bacterium | reverse complement strand
CACAGAAATCGTCGCAGAAAATGCGCATTTTCTGCTCTGCCCCATCCCGCTCGCCTTGCGCCCAAGGCCCGCTCTGCCTAAAGCGGGGGACATGACAGACACCTCTCACGACCGCCTCTTGATCATCGACTTCGGCTCTCAGGTGACACAGCTGATTGCGCGCCGCCTGCGCGAGTTGAACGTCTATTGCGAAATCCACCCGTTCCAGAAGGTCACCGAAGAGTTTCTGGCCGCGTTCGCCCCCAAAGCCGTCATCCTGTCCGGCGGCCCCGCCAGCGTCGTCCACGACGACAGCCCGCGCCCGCCGTCTTCTGTTTTTGACATGGGCGTGCCGATCCTTGGCATCTGTTATGGCCAGCAAGTCATGATGCAAATGCTGGGTGGCCGGGTCGAGGGTGGCAAGATATCGGGCGGTGGTGGCACGGCAGAGTTTGGTCGCGCTTTCGTTGAACCCACGAACACATTGCCTTTGCTGGACGGCTGGTTCGAAACAGGCAAAGAACAAGTCTGGATGAGCCACGGCGATCACGTCGCCGAACTGGCCCCCGGTTTCGAAGTCTACGGCACTTCGCCGAACGCGCCCTATGCGATCACGGGCGACACAGCACGCAATTTCTTCGCCGTCCAGTTTCACCCCGAAGTCCACCACACCCCGCGTGGCGCGAAACTCTATGAGAACTTCGTCCGTCTGGCTGGGTTCTCAGGCGATTGGACCATGGGCGCGTACCGCGAACAGGCCATCCAACAAATCCGCGAACAGGTCGGCGACAAGCAGGTGATCTGTGGGCTATCGGGCGGCGTCTATTCCTCGGTCGCCGCTGTCTTGATCCACGAAGCCATTGGCGACCAACTGACCTGTGTTTTCGTCGATCACGGCCTCTTGCGCCAAGGCGAAGCCGACGAAGTCGTCGCCATGTTCCGCGACAACTACAACATCCCCCTGATCCACGCGGACGAGACCGAACTGTTCCTTGGCGAGCTTGACGGTCAGTCTGATCCCGAAACCAAACGCAAGATCATCGGCAAGCTGTTCATCGACGTCTTCCAGAAATACGCAGGCGACATCGACGGGGCCGAGTTTCTGGCCCAAGGCACGCTCTACCCCGATGTCATTGAATCGGTAAGCTTTTCGGGCGGCCCGTCCGTCACGATCAAATCGCACCACAACGTGGGCGGACTGCCTGAAAAAATGGGCCTGAAACTGGTCGAACCCCTGCGCGAGTTGTTCAAAGACGAAGTGCGCGCCTTGGGTCGCGAGCTTGGTCTGCCGCAATCCTTCATCGGTCGCCACCCCTTCCCCGGCCCCGGTCTTGCGATCCGGTGCCCGGGCGAGCTCACCCGCGAAAAGCTCGACATCCTCAGGAAAGCCGACGCCGTCTATATCGACCAAATCCGCAAGCACGGTTTGTACGACGACATCTGGCAAGCCTTCGTCGCCATCCTTCCCGTGCGTACCGTGGGCGTAATGGGGGACGGGCGCACCTATGACTTTGCCTGTGCCTTGCGTGCCGTTACCTCGGTCGATGGCATGACGGCCGATTACTATCCGTTCAGCCACGACTTCCTTGGCGAAACGGCCACGCGCATTATCAACGAAGTCCCTGGCATCAACCGCGTGACCTATGACATCACCTCGAAACCGCCGGGCACAATTGAATGGGAATAGGGTCAGAATGACGCTCAACGCAAACACCACGTTTGACGGGAAACCGCCTATGATCCACATTTCCCACTCGCCGAAGGTAAAGAAATAACCTAATCAAACGCTATAGTTTGTGGGTTGGATGCCTTGAAATGACTTTGATACGCTGGATTTTATCACTTGCCATTCTGGCCGTTTGGGGCGCCTTGATCGGCACCGGGCTTTACGTCGCGCTTTATACGCCGGACGCTGATGTGCCTGAAGGCAAAGCCATCGTTATACTTGCGGGCAATGCAGGCAAATCCGGCGCGGGGCTATCTGGTGAAACCGCCGAACGTCTGGCGGCGGGTCTGTCGCTTTACCGACAAGGGGCCGCAACCGTGATCGTGGTGACTGGCGGCGGCACACCGCCCGTGGCCGAAGACATGGCCGCAGCGCTTCTTGGCGAAGGGCTGCCCGCTGATGCCGTCTTGATCGAAAATCGTTCACATTCGACACTGCAAAATGCGCTTTTCACCGCGGACTTTGACCGGCTGAACCCTAGCGATCCGATCATCCTTGTAACGCACCGCTATCACCTTCCGCGTGCCAAGGCCTCGTTCTGGTGGGCTGGGTTTTCCGACGTCACCACCTTCGCTGCTGATCCAGACGCGGGCTTTGCTCTGACAAGCGGCGTGATGTGGGAATCCCTCAAATGGCCGCTCAACGTCTTGCGTGCCGGAGCGGCCAGCATCGCCGCCGCCTTTGACGTGCCGCGCGAAAGCTATCTGAAGTACCTCGAATGAGCGAGACCTCACGGCCCCTTTTGGCCGCGCTCTGGATGGTCGGCGCGATCTTTTCGTTCTCGTCCATGGCCATCGCCGGGCGCGCCTTATCCGATGAACTCGACAGTTTCGAAATGATGATGTTCCGCTCTTTCATCGGTTTGGCCATCGTCCTGATCCTGGGGGTGGCCACCGGCAAAATCCGCGAAGTCCGATTTGACCGGCTGCCTCTTCACACCTTGCGCAATCTTGGGCATTTCATCGGCCAGAACCTCTGGTTCACCGCCCTGCCTCTGATCACGCTGGCGCAAGTCTTTGCGCTGGAATTCACCACGCCAATCTGGGTCGTCATATTCGCCGTCTTATTCGCGGGCGAAAAGCTTACCCGCCCCCGGACACTGGCGGTCACGCTGGGATTTGTCGGAGCACTCCTCGTTGCCCGCCCCGGTATCGGCGGTGATCCCGTCGGGTTGGCTCTTGCCGCCGCCTCGGCCATCGGGTTCGCCTGTTCGATCGTCACCACCCGGATGCTGACCCGCACGGAAACCGTCTTGGGCGTTCTGTTCTGGTTGACGGTCATGCAGGCCGTCATGGGCCTGATCGCCACCGGTTGGGATGGTGACATCACATGGCCCTCGGCTGAAAGCTGGCCTTGGGTCGTGCTGATCGGATGCGCCGGTCTTCTGGCCCATACCTGTGTCACCAACGCGCTGACCGTGGCCCCTGCCATCGTCGTCACCCCGATGGACTTTCTGCGCCTGCCCGCCATCGCGATTATCGGCGCAATGTTCTACGCCGAGCCCTTAAACATCTGGGTCTTCCTTGGCGCGGCTTTGATTTTTGCCGGAAACTACGCAAATCTTCTGGGCGAAGCCCGCACAACGCGCCGCCCCTGACCGTTTAATAACGCTACGTCACAACTTCATATGTAACGTCCGGTCAATAATTGACCGGAGCCCCCCGAATTCGCCTATAAGAGGAGCAAGCAAAATCCGGGAGGGGTTATCTTGAAACGACTGGTCACCACATCGCTGGCTGCCATGATCGCTGCGGGCACCGCAGTGGCAGGTGGGCTGGAACGATCTTCGCAATCCATGAGCATCCTTTTCGAAGAAGGGCGCTATCTGGAATTTGGCGCAACCTTTGGAAGCCCATCAACGTCCGGCGTTTTGGGGGGAACCCCATCTGGCAATATGACCGAGACGTTTTTGAACTTTGGCGGCGCATACAAGGCTGACCTTAGCGACACGCTGTCCTACGCGATCATCTACGACCAACCCTACGGGGCCAATGTTTTCTACCCGCTTGGCACCGGATACGCCTTCACAGGGTCCAACGCCGAATTCAACAGCCATCAACTGACCGGCGTTCTGAAGCACGATATGGGCAAAGGTCTTAGCATCTATGGCGGCCTGCGCGCACAAACCATCGAAGCGACGGCAGAAATTGCCTTCGCAGGCTACACTGTCGTGGGCGACCGTGATCTGTCCTTCGGTTACCTTGCCGGTGTCGCTTATGAAAAGCCCGAAATCGCCCTTCGTGTGGCCCTTACCTATTTCTCGAAAATCGACCACGCATTGGACACGGTGGAAAATGGCGTGGCCCCGTCGGTAACAGATATCGAAACCCCGCAAACACTCAATCTCGAGTTCCAGTCGGGCGTTGCTGAAAACACATTGGTCTTCGGATCGGTCAAATGGGTGGAATGGACAGCTTTCGACATCTCGCCGGTGCAATACGTGGCTGGCTTTGGCGCCCCCCTTGTCGAATTCCGCGATGACCGCGTCACGTACACCTTAGGCGTCGGCCGTAAACTGAACGAAACATGGTCTGTTTTGGGTTCGATCAGCCACGAAAACACCACGGGCAGCGTGACGGGCAACTTGGGCCCCACGGACGGCTTTACCTCAGTCGGACTTGGCGCGATCTACACCAAAGACAACATGAAGGTCACCGGCGGCGTGCGTTATGTGGACCTTGGCAACGCCAACACGACAGCAGGCGCCACCTTCAGAGGCAACTCCGCCCTCGGTCTTGGCGTAAAAGTCGGCTTCACCTTCTAAGCCAACCTAACCTTTCCAAACCCCAAAAGCCCCGCCAAACAAGCGGGGCTTTTTCACGTCATTCCTTCTTCTCGTCAAAAATACCTTGGGGAGGCTTTGACAAAAGCCGGGGCAAAGCCCCAAACAGAACAATGGCATGCGCCGAAGGCGCCCCTTTCGATTTGCGCAACTTCCGGGTCGCAAGGCACCGCTCAAGTCGTTACGCCTGAGACATGACCGACAACAACACGATCCCTCTTCGCGCTTGGATTGACCTTTTCCTTCTTGCCTTCCTTTGGGGCGGCTCGTTTCTGGCGATTGCCACGGCGCTGGACGAAATCGGGTTCTTGTCGTCGGTGGCCCACCGCGTGCTTTGGGCCGCACTGATCCTTTGGGCCGTGGTCCTGTGGAAACGTCTGCCCTTCCCCAAATCCCCGCGCATATGGGCGGCGTTTCTCGTGATGGGCTGTCTGAACAACGTGATCCCGTTTTCGCTGATGGCTTGGGGGCAGCTTTCCATCGAAAGCGGACTGACCGCGATCCTGAACGCTGCCACTGCAATCTGGGCCGTGATCGTGGCCGCATTGGTCTTTTCTGACGAACGTCTGACGCCCCGCCGCAGCATCGGTGTCCTCCTCGGATTCGCCGGTGTCGCCATCGCCATCGGACTGCAAAACCTTGCCAATTTCGACATCCGCTCAATGGCCCAAATCGCCGTCATCGTGGGCACGCTTTCCTATGCCTTCGCCGGAAGCTGGGCGCGGCTCAAACTCTCGGGGCATTCACCTTTGGTGGCCGCTGCAGGCATGCTGACCGGATCAACCCTTGTGATGCTCCCGCTGGCCTGGATCATCGAAGGCCCCTTGCCGATGAACCTTGCGCCCGCCACTTGGACCGCGATCGCCTATTACGCCGTCGCCTCCACTGCGCTGGCCTATATCCTCTACTACCGCATCCTCGCCGCCGCGGGGGCGGGCAACCTTCTTCTTGTCACGCTGATGATCCCGCCCATTGCCATTCTGCTGGGCGCATGGGTTCGCGATGAAACCCTCGCTCCGAACGCCTATCTGGGCCTTGCCCTTCTGGCCGCGGGTCTGCTGATCCTGGACGGGCGACTGGGTCACGTCTTCAGAAAAATCTTGGCGCGATGATTGACCGGGCAACCTTGCGCGCCTAACCCATCCTTATGCTCTACAAAAACGCAGATGACTGGAGAAAGGCCCCCGAAAAGCGGATCATGCTGTTCGGGATGTCAGGCTTGGGCAAAACCCATATCTCGAACATGCTGCGGGCCAGCGGAAACTGGTTCCACTACTCGGTCGATTACCGCATCGGCACACGGTACATGGGCGAGTTCATTTCCGACAACCTGAAACGCGAGGCCATGCGCAGCCCTTTGTTGCGCGAGCTTCTGATGACTGACAGCGTGCAGGTCAAATCCAACATCACCTTCAACGATCTGGCGCCCCTGTCCACCTATCTGGGAAAACCGGGTGATCCGGCCAAAGGCGGCGTCCCTTGGGAAGACTATCTTTTGCGCCAACGCCAGCACCGCAAGGCCGAGGCCGCCGCCATGCTGGACACGGCCCCTTTCATGACCCGCGCCCGCGATATTTATGGCTATGACAATTTCGTCTGCGACACCTCAGGGTCGATCTGCGAAATCGTTTCGCCCGAAGACCCGAAAGATCCGGTGCTCTCGGCCTTGTCAGATACGCTTTTGATGATCTGGATCGAGGGTTCGGACGCGCACGCCGACGAACTGGCGCGCCGTTTCGACCGCGCCCCAAAACCCATGTGTTATCAGGACGACTTTTTGCAAAACGCATGGAGCGACTATCTGTCTGAAACCGGCGACGGCCCGGATGCCGTTGACCCCGACGCTTTCGTCCGCTGGACCTACCGCCGGGCCTTGGCGCACCGTCAGCCGCGCTATCGCGCGATGGCCGATAATTGGGGCATCACACTCAAAGCGGAAGACGTTGCACAAATCTCTACCGAGACCCAGTTGGTGGACGTGATCGCAGCCACGCTTGGATAGGCAAAGCTTGGTTTTTTTGAAACCGCATCCCTCCCCCCAAACACAAATCCTGCACCCGATCTCATAACCCGTTAAACTGGCGACGATTTTTTCGGCATATCGCTTTTCGGATGGGCTTTGAAAGTTGGGAATCAAGGGTTTTTCAACGCGTCTTTCATGACGAGGCTGGTGCTTGCGGGATTTTGGACTGATAGTGAGTGTGAATCTGGCACGATGCCTAATGCGGCTCACGATTATAGTGTCACTTGGGGAAGGACTAAAAAGGCGCGTTTGCTCTTAAAAACCGCCAGTCAACGAAGGGGAATCGCTGCGCTCACTGCACCAGAAGAATAGATGGGCTGGACGATTCATCCATAATCTTGCATTGCGAACATCAAGTTTCGTATTGCGAAGCGAATGGCGCCAAAGCGCGTCAGTTAACCAACTGGGAGTTAAAGATGAAGAAAACAATTCTAGGCACAGTCCTCGGCGCCGCCGCAGCACTGTCTGGCACAACCGCGATGGCTGAAATCACCGTCGGTTACTTTCTCGAATGGCCAATGCCTTTCCAGTACGCCAAAGCTATGGGCAAGTATGACGAAGCGCTTGGTGAGAAGGTCAACTGGGTTGCATTCGAATCCGGCGTGAAAATGTCCGCTGCCATGGCTTCGGGCGACGTTCAGATGTCGGTCAGCCAAGGTGTGCCACCTTTCGTCGTTGCCACATCGGCTGGTCAGGATCTTCAGATCCTCGACGTTGCCGTGTCTTACGCTGACAACGACAACTGTGTTGTGGCGTCGGGTCTTGAAATCGACAAGGATTCCGCAGGCGAACTGGCTGGCAAGAAAGTTGCTGTTCCGCTGGGAACCGCTGCGCACTACGGCTTCCTGAAGCAGATGGCGCACTTCGGTGTTGATATCTCGTCGATGGACGTTGTTGACATGGATCCACCAGACGCAGCCGCTGCGATTGCCCAAGGGTCGATCGACATGTTCTGTGGCTGGGGTGGTTCGCTGCGCCGCGCGCTTGAGCATGGCAACGTTCTTCTGACCGGCGATGAAAAGACCGAGCTGGGCATTCTTGTGTTTGACGTCACTTCGGCCCCTGCCAACTGGGTTGCTGAAAACTCGGACACCGCTGCCAAGTTCATGGCCGTGACAGCAGAAGCCAACGCAATGTGGGCCGATGAAGCCAACCACGCCGAGATGCTTCCTGTTATTGCCAAGGACGCAGGCATGGACGAAGAGGCAACGGCATCGACCATGGCGACCTTCACGTTCCCAACAGTGGAAGAGCAGCTGTCCGATGCATGGCTGGCTGGCAACGCGCAGACCTTCATGAAGGGCGTTGCAGACGTCTTTGTAGAAGCAGGCTCGATCGACGGTGCACTTGATAGCTACGAAAACGCCGTAAACACTGGTCCGCTGGCTGCTGCCGCTGACATGTAAGCCCTAGGCTTCAACCGCTCGCCCGGCTCATCCGGGCGAGCGGTTTTTTTACGAAAAGGGGTGCGGATGTCGGGACTATCCATTGAAAACCTGTCGATGCGGTTCGATCTTCCGAATGGCAGTCACGTGCAGGCTTTGCAGGACGTCAGCCTCAATCTTGCCGAAGGCCAGTTGATGTCCGTTCTGGGGCCGTCGGGTTGCGGCAAGACAACATTGCTGAACATCGTCGCTGGTTTCTTGGCGCCGACCGCAGGCGAAATTAAATTGAACGGTCATCTTGTACATGGCCCCGACGCAGAACGCGGCATGGTGTTTCAGCAAGGTGCTTTGTTTGAATGGATGTCGGTGCGCGAGAACGTCAGCTTTGGTCCACGCATGGCAGGCAAACCTGAAAGCGAATGGCGCGACAACGTCAATCACCTTCTGGATGTCGTTGGCCTGCAGGATTTCAAAGACAAAGCCATCTATGAATTGTCGGGCGGTATGCAACAACGTGTGGCCTTGGCCCGTTGTCTGGCCAATGACCCCGATGTCATCTTGATGGACGAACCGCTTGGCGCGCTGGACGCGCTGACCCGCGAGAAGATGCAAAGCCTTGTTCTGAAGCTGTGGAAAGAGACCGGGAAAACCATCATCCTGATCACCCACTCTGTGGAAGAAGCCCTATTGCTGGGCGAACGCCTGCTGGTCATGGCGCCCCGTCCCGGGCGCATTCACAAGGAATACAACCTGCCCTTTGCCGATCTTGGCGTTGGCCAAGACCTGCGCGAGGTCAAGAAACATCCCGAGTTCAATGAGCGCCGCGAGGAAATTCTTGCCATGATTTGGGACATGGAAGAAGAAATTATGGGCCGTGTGGAGGAAAGCGCATGATCCCGTTTCTGATTTATGTCGGGATCTTCGTGGTCTCGTTCTTCGTGGTTCGCTTTGCCATCGATCAAACCGCCAAAGGGTTCAACGCCCGCAAGACAGTGACTTTTGGCGACGAAAGCGCGGTCAGGCCGAACCGGATTGCCTCGGTCGTCTCAATCGCAACGCTTTTCCTTCTTTGGGGCACCTTCACCGGCTCAAGCCTTTTGCCTAGCTTCCTGCACATGCCGGGCGGCTTTCAGGGCACGGCCGAGTTTGAATACACAGCCCGCGCAGATGATGGCACCGAAGACACCGCAACCGTCACCGTGCTTGTCCACCCGCCAAGCGAAGCCACCGACGCGCCCGAGGTTGATCCCGGCGAAGGCTGGGCCAAGAACGACAGTGCCGCCATTGGCGCGATGCGGTCCGGTTTGGTGCGCGTGGACAGCAATGACGACAAAGGTCGCGATCAAGGCCATACGGTGATTGCGGTGAATGGTCAGACGATTGAGCCCGGTGGCGAAGTTCTGATCGACGAAGGTCGCATTGGGATGAGCCCGAAAGGCACGCTCAACTTCGAACCGGCACGCGGTATGCAGATGGAAGCGATCTGGCTGCCCCCGCCCGAGAAGGTCGTGTCGCGACTTGGTGAAATCGCTTCGGAAGGTTACCGCGATAGCACCTTGTGGGAGCAGATGGGCTATTCGCTGTTCCGCGTCGTCCTTGGCTTCATCTTCGGGGCTTTGGTCGGCATTCCCTTGGGCTATGCCATGGGTCTGTCAAACTGGTTCCGGGGTTGGTTCGACCCCATCGTTGAATTCATGCGTCCCGTGCCACCTCTGGCGCTGATCCCGCTGGTCATCATCTGGTTCGGCATCGGCGAAACCGGCAAAATCATCCTGTTGTTCCTGGCCGCCTTGTGGATCATGGCCATCGCGGCGCGCTCTGGCGTATCCGGCGTGAATATCACGAAGGTTCACGCCGCCTATTCTCTGGGCGCCAGCAAATGGCAGATCATGCGCTATGTGATCATGCCGAACTCGCTGCCCGAGATTTTCACCGGCGCGCGCGTTGCCATGGGCGTCTGCTGGGGCACGGTTGTGGCAGCCGAACTGGTGGCCGCGGAACAGGGGGCTGGCATGATGATCATGGTCGCCTCGCGCTTCCAGAACACTGACATCGTGATCCTTGGCATCATCCTGATCGGCATCATCGGATTTGGCATCGACATGCTGATGAGATGGGCGGAAAACCTGCTGGTGCCATGGAAGGGCAAAGCCTGATCGGCACCGGGCAGAACCACATATCGATCAAGGCCTCCTCGGGGGCCTTTTTCGTGGGGGAGAACCGCACCTCAGATTCCCCTGCCCTTGTCTAACCACGGCTCAAACGTTATCTCGAAGGGCCTGCAACAAGGACCAAGACCATGCCCATCAAACTGCCCTCCAGCCTTCCTGCCTTCGACGTGCTGTCGCGCGAAGGTGTGATGGTGATGGCAGAGGAATTGGCCGACAAGCAGGACATCCGGCCTTTGAAGATTGGGCTGCTCAATCTGATGCCAAAAAAGATCCAGACAGAGAACCAGTTCGCCCGTCTGATCGGGGCCACGCCCTTGCAGATCGACTTTCGTCTGATCCGCATGTCCGAGCATGAAACCAAGAACACCGCCGCCGAACACATGGCCGAATTCTATCGCCCGTTCCAAGAGGTGAAGGACGAGAAATTCGACGGCCTTATCATCACCGGTGCCCCGATCGAGCATTTGCCGTTTGACGAGGTGTCGTACTGGGACGAGCTGCAAGAGGTCATGGACTGGACTCAGACCAACGTGCATTCGACCTTCGGCGTTTGCTGGGGCGGGATGGCGATGAT
>CAZWDS010000100.1:0-10972 GCA_964632495.1 uncultured Rhodobacterales bacterium | reverse complement strand
ACCGAATGCAGCGTCAGCGTCGTTTTGCCCGAGCTTTCCGGACCATAAATCTCGATCACACGGCCTTTTGGCAAACCGCCAATTCCAAGCGCGATGTCCAGACCAATCGAGCCGGTCGAGGTCGCTTCGATCTCGGGCATCTCGTATTCGCCGCCCAGCTTCATGATCGAGCCTTTGCCGAACTGCCGTTCGATCTGTGAAAGCGCCGAATCAAGTGCTTTTTGCTTTTCGCCGTCTTTTTTACCGGTCATCTCAAGAAGTTCTGCTGCTGCCATTGTCCTGTTTCCTTCTTATTCCATGTCCGCTTCCCAGCGGCAATGATATGTGTTTGTTCTGCTCTTGTTCTTTTTTGCCCTTATGAGACCAAAAGGAGAACATTGCAACCAATTTGTGGAAAAGTTTATGGAACCTGTTTCTTAAGGGCGCGTTACTAATGTTGAAAACGGCACAAACAACTTAGCGCAGTTGTTCCTGCACAAGGTTCGTCAGTTGTTGCAGCGAAAAAGGTTTCGGCAAAAAGACCGAGTTTGGGATGCGCGCCTGTTTCTCGGCCCGCCCCTCTTCTGCATAGCCCGACATAAAGATCACCCGCGTATCGGGGCGTTGCTTCAAGGCCTGACGCACCCAGGTCGGGCCATCCAAGCCTGGCATGATCACGTCGGTGACGAAAATGTCGAACGCCAAAGCCTCGTCTTCCAGAATCTCAAGCGCGCCTTCTGCGCATTCAGCTTCTACCACCGTATAGCCGCGCAGACGCAGCGCACGGGCCGCAAAGGCGCGCACGGGTGCTTCGTCTTCGACCAGAAGAACCACACCATCGCCCGGACCGCTTCTGTCGACCTTAGGCGCGGCGACGACCTCTTCGGTTTCTATCTTCTGGCTGGCCCTGAAATAGAGGCTGAACTTGGTGCCCTTGCCGACTTCGCTTTCGGCAAAGATATACCCGCCTGTCTGCTTGACGATGCCATAAGCGGTCGACAGGCCCAGACCCGTGCCTTCGCCGGTTTTCTTGGTGGTGTAGAAAGGCTCGAATATCTTCGACAACCCCTCGGGGCTGATGCCGGTGCCGGTATCGTGAACCTCGATCACCACGTACGACCCGGCCGCCAGACGGGCACGATCCAGAAATATCTCGGTCTCAAGATATTCGGGATGCGAACGGACCGAGATCGTGCCGCCATCCGGCATGGCGTCGCGGGCATTGACCACCAGATTGACGATCACCTGTTCCAGCTGACGCCGATCCGCGCGGATGATTTGCGGCCCCGGCGTGTGGTTCACCTCAAGCTGAATGCGTTCGCCGATCAGACGGTTTAGCAAATGCGCCAGATCAGACATTGTGTCGCGAATATCCAGCGATTGAGGCTTCAGGTTTTGCTTGCGGGAAAACGCCAGAAGTTGGCCCACCAAAGACGCGGCCCGATTGGCGTTCTGACTGATTTGGATCAGATCGGAATACTCTGGGTGGCCCGCATCGTGGCGCAGCAACAACAGATCGCAGTGCCCCGAAATCGCGGTCAGCAAGTTGTTGAAATCATGGGCCACACCCCCCGCCAATTGCCCGATGGCCTGCATTTTCTGGCTTTGGACGAACTGCGCCTCCAGGGTTTTCAACTCGGTCGCATCGTTCAGGATGCCGACCAGCACGACCTCGTTGTTCTCCAACATCCGACCCAATGCGATTTGCAGGAACAATTCTTGGCCCGGAATAACGGCCCGCACGATCTCGGGCTTTAACAATCCCCGCCCCTCGGCGGCATCAGTCAGCCAATCCGCAATCGGTCGCCCCATGCCTTCGACCAGTTCGAACAAGGGCGGCAAGTCCCCACCGGTCAGGCCGAAAATGGCCTGCGCTTCGGAATTGGCCTCGATCAAACTGCCGTCCGCGGCGATTTTGAGCATGGGCACGGGCAATGCGCCCAAAAGCCCCGGTTGCAACAGGACTGTGCCGGCGTCGCGTGCGGTTTCGGTGTTGACCAAGGGAACCAAGGTGACCTGCCGGGCGCCATCGGGGGCTTCGGTCACGACCATGGTCACGCGACATTCGCCGTCTTGGGTTTTGATGTTAAGCGAGCTGCCATTGCGCAAAGGCAGGTCGGCCACGCGGTCCAGAATTTTGCCATCTCCCGTGCCAAAAAAACGCTCGGCCGCCTTGTTGACGGCTTGGATTTCTTTGTCTGACGAGATGCGAAATTCTGGCAAAGGGCTTTCGTCATGATCCGCTTCGACGTCTGAAAGCAGCCAGATCAAAGTGCGGTTCGGGTTTTTGATAACGTCCAGAACGCGCCCGGCGGCCAGATTGCGGCGCGCACTGCCGGACTGAAGCGCAAGCTGAATGAGTTGTTGAACGGTTTTTTCAGGGTCGGCAAATTCATGACCGAACAGTCGCGCAATCGTCTCGCCACGTGTCAAAGTCGGAAAAGACTGGGTGGCGGCATTCCCCGTCACAAATTGGCCCGCCGTATCCGTCAAGAAGGCGATGTCGTCCAATGCGTCAACATCGGCCTGCCCGGATATCGCGGCACGGTGCGCATGCGCCGCCCGAAGAACGCCTTTGGCCGCAAAAAGCAACGCCAGCGACATCAGGCCCGCTGCCAAGCCAAAGAACATTGGTTTCACAAATAACCACGGGATCGACAGGCTGGCCCAAAACGCAAATCCGGACAGCACCGCAAAAAGCGCCACCCGACCTGTCTGGTCAAGCGGGGCTTCCGTCATGATCAACGGTCCGCCACGGCCCACGCTTCGCTCCTTTTAAATCTATGAGAAGGATGGGCTAGATAAGGTTAATAAATCCTAAACGCGGGCGTTAATTCTCGTTAATGCGTTTGAAAATGGACAGATAAAACCCGTCTCCTCCATCAAGGGGCGAGAACCGCTGACGGTCCAGTTCGCTCCAATCTGGGTGACGCGATAAGAAAGCCGCCGTTCGGTCTTCGTTTTCAACGTCGAGAAGGGAGCAGGTGACATAGGCCAGATGCCCGTTTGATGCGACATGGGACAGGGCCTGATCCAAAATATCGTCCTGAAGCCCGGTCAATTCCCCAAGCCGATCCTCGCTTAAACGCCACTTGGCATCAGGTTGCCGTCGCCAAGCACCTGTCCCCGAACAGGGCGCGTCGCACAACACGAGGTCATACTGACCTTCGGGCGTTTCGCTGACCTTGATCGGCGTACCGGCGCGCGCCGCCCGGATAGGAATGTCCTGCATACGCCCCGGATCCGCGTCGTGGGCCGTCACCTGCCCCGCGCCCCCTGCCGCAAGTGCCAAGGCTTTCCCGCCGCCGCCTGCGCAATAATCCAGCACGGTCTTGTCGTTTGCCAAGGGCAGCACCCGGTCCACCACGGCTTGCGACGCGCCATCCTGTAATTCTACCAGGCCGTCCTTATAGGCCTTGGATTGCTGAACCCGGCGCGGGTTTCGCGTAACCTGAAGGGCCGTCGGGCTAAGGGCATGCGGCTTTGCGTCGATGTCTTCTGCCAAAAGCGCCGCAATCGCCCCGGCCTGATCTGTCTTTGTGACGTTCAGGCGCAACATCACCGCAGCGCGCGATTGCATGGCGGTCATGACCGCCCCGGCCTCAGATGGGTAAACCCGCGTGATCAGAGGCCACAACCAATCCGGACAATCGAACCGCACCGGGTCGGGCGCTGTGCTGAGCGGTGGCGGTGCTTTGCTTTCGCCGTCTGTTAGCGGAGGGGGCGCGAAACGCGCGTCGCTGAAAAACGCCTCTGGTGGCTGATCCTTACGGCGCAACGCGCCAATCATCAAAGCCCGGCCCGTGTCGCCCTGGCCCAGCCATCCAAAGCTTCGCTTTTGGCGAAGCGCGTCAAACACATGGTCACGAATGGCGGCCCGGTCGCTCGAGCCTGCATAGCGATTGCCACGGGCCCAAGAGGTCAGAACTTTCTCGGCAGCTGTGCCGGACAAAATGCGATCAAGGCATTCGATAGAGGCTGTGATCCGGGCGGCTGGAGTCATAAATTTGGCCCCTGAACGTCAGTTTTGGCCTGCACCTTGGGCGCGCGCACGTTCCATAATGTCATCTGGATCCGGCAGGATGATTTCGATCTCATCCTCGGCACCCGTCAACAACCGTTCTAGAAATGTCGGCTGTTTGCGGATCACTGTGATGGTGCGCGGCGGCGGAAGTGGAGCGTCGTCTTCAACGGTTCGAACGCTGGGCGCCGGACGATCCGGCGCACGACCGCCAGACCCTGACAGCCAAATTTCGGTGACACCTTTTTCTGGCAACGGGCGGAACCACGTAAAGTCTTTCACTTCGGCGCCGTAAAGACGGCCCAAACGCACGGCTTCGGCCCGGTCTTCACTGTGGAAATAGCGCACGTTCGGTGTGCTGATAGAAAGCGGGACGTCCTTGATGACATTCAAATTATGTCCTCGGGCTTGAGCGTCGGCTGCGATGTCTTCGGCAACCGATCGCGCGGCACTCGATGGGACAAGAATAGTCAGATCCAGTGGCGATGTTGTTTGAGCCACCTGCGGTGCGGGTGGCTTTGGTCGCGCCTGCGGGGTCTGGTTGGCCGAGATATCGCGGATGATCGCGCTTGGCCGATCCGTTGGGACGGCTTCGGTTGAAGCCTCAGGTGCAATCGTTGGCGCGGCTTCGGGGGTGACATCGGGCACATTGACCGGAGCGGTCTCGGGGGTGATGGTCGGCGCACTTTCAGGCTGCACGTCGACGGCTGACGACGCTTCTGTTGGTGGCGTAATGGCGGCAGGCGCGACGGGGCGCGGCCTTGGCACGGGCACCTCTAGGGGTTGGGGGCGTGCATCGGGGCTGGGGGGCGTGGCCAAAGGTGCGACCCCGGGAACTGTGTTGGCCACCCTGCCCTCAAGCGCCACTTTGGGCGCTGTGTCGGACGGTGCATTAAATCTGGGCGCAACAGGAGATGCGCTGAATATGAACAGACCAAGGCCCAAGGGCGACACCTCGTGCGATGGAGCGGCACCAAGGCTTGGCACGGCCGGCGGGGGCATCCATTCGCCGGACTGCGTGGGTGCGGCAGGCCAAACCAACGACGTGGTCAAACCAAGGGCCGGTGGCAAGGCAAAGAACGGGCTTTCGGGTTCTGGCGGACCTTTTTCAAGCGGCGGTGCCATCCCGGTCAACGGCACAAGTGAAAAGGCCAGCACGACCAATCCCAACCCAAACGGACGTCGACTACGGGGGCTGGCCATGGGCTGAGGCACGGCGTCCTGGTGCGATGTCGATGGCTCGCTTTGAACAGTGTCGAAAGGTTCGGTGACGTTGACGGGCGGTTTCAGCGTCGAGGCATAGCGCTGAGCAAGATCAATTACATCGGGCGCACCGTCGGCAATCAGCCCCCCGCGCGGCGATTTGCGCGGTGTCATAGGGGCCGGTGCAACCGTGGCTGTCGGTTTCGCGGCTTCTTCTAGTTTGCGGGCCTTCGAGCGGAAAAGGGACTTTTTCTCAGGCTTTGGGGCCGGTGATTCCACGACAGGTGGTGCGACGGGCAATGGCGCGGTCTCAACCTCGGGCGCCGGTGCGTCCTGTGTGACGGCTTTGACGTTTTCCAACCGGTCTGCAAAATCCAACGCTTTCTCGTCGGCCGGTTTTTCCTGAATGATCGGAGCTATTTCAAAGTCATCGGGATCGTCGCCGGGTTCGTCTTCCCACGGCTTACGTCGTTGTTTTTTCTTAGGGTTTGCCGCTTTCTCGCGCAACGCAATTTCGCGCCGCGCCCGAGCTTCCTCGATGCGGACTTGCCAGCGTTCGTCTTTATCCAACTCGACAATATCCCGAGGATCCTCGGGTGTGCCGCGCTTGGTGGCTTTACGATCCGCCATTGGTGCCCCCAATTACACCTTGCTGCTGCAGCAAAACACTACTCCTTTGCAGCGCATTATAGACCTAAAATACACTAATTTCCTAACCTGTAATTGGGGCTTTCTCGTGTTATCTGCACGTCATGGACATGGCTTTCTTTCAGGCCCGCTCCGGTAATTCGCACAAAGCTACAATTTTTCCGCATGTTAGGGATGGTTTCGCATCCTGTATAACCCATGGCTGCGCGCAATCCGCCAATCAACTGATGAATGACTGTGCTTGCAGGGCCATTGTAGGGCACCTGACCTTCAATACCCTCTGGTACCAGCTTGTCGCTGGCCGCGTCTTTCTGAAAGTACCGGTCGGCGGATCCCCGCGCCATCGCGCCCAAAGACCCCATGCCGCGATAAGATTTGAAGCTACGTCCTTGGTACAAGATCACCTCGCCCGGGCTTTCGTCCGTGCCCGCAATCATCGAGCCGACCATGGCGCAAGAGGCTCCAGCCGCGATGGCCTTGGCGAAATCGCCGGAAAACTTGATGCCGCCATCCGCGATCACCGGCACGTCGCCTGCCGCTTTGGCGCAATCCATGATCGCCGTCAGTTGCGGCACGCCGACGCCTGCCACCATGCGTGTCGTGCAGATCGACCCGGGGCCAATGCCAACCTTGATCGCATCGGCACCGGCATCAATCAGCGCTTGGGTCGCCGCGCCCGTCGCCACGTTGCCTGCAATGATCTGAACTTCGTTGGACAGTTTCTTGGCCCGTTCAACAGCCCGCGCCACACCTTCGGAGTGGCCGTGCGCCGTGTCGATCACCACGATGTCCACGCCTGCATCGACCAAAGCTTCGGAGCGTTCATGACCCGCATCGCCAACCGTCGTCGCAGCCGCCACGCGCAAGCGCCCCAGATGATCTTTGCAGGCCGCCGGGTTCAGCACGGCCTGCTCACTGTCCTTCAATGTCAAAAGCCCGGTCAGCTTGTTTTGCCCGTCCGTCACCAACAACTTCTCGATCCGCCGTGCCTTCATCAGGCTGCGCGCTTGTTCCAGATCCGCAGGTTCGGTCAAAATAGCCAAGTCGTTCGAGGTCATCATCACCTTCACGGGAGTCTTGTCGTCTTCGGCAAAACGCATATCCCGGTTCGTCACGATACCCAGCACCCGGCCCGTGTCGTCCACCACGGGAAACCCGGTGACGCGGTACCGTTCCTGCAAGGCTTTGGCATCGGCCAGCGTTTGATCCGGCGTCAGCGTGATCGGGTTATAGACGATGCCCGACACAAACCGCTTCACGCGCCGCACTTCCTTGGCCTGTTCTTCCAGCCCAAGGTTGCGGTGGATCACACCAATCCCGCCCGCCTGCGCCATGGTGATCGCCATCCGCGCTTCGGTCACCGTGTCCATGGCCGAGCTTAACAGCGGGATGTTCATTTCAATGTTTTTGGTCGCGCGGGTGCGCGTGTCGGCATCAGCGGGCAAGACCTTCGAGGCCCCCGGAACCAGTAGTACATCGTCGAACGTGAGTGCCTCACGAATCTCCATGGGTCTCTCCTTGGAAGGGTTCGTTTGACGCCTCCCTATTTCATGTGTCGCGCAGAGAGGAAACCCCTAGATGTGGGTTTTTTGAGAGAGTTTTCATCAAGCCGTCAGGCCGTCGATGCATTGGTCTTTGCCGCCAACACACCCGTCGACCAAAGCTTGAGGATTTTGAACGCAATTACGGGGATATAGAGCGTGGCAATGATCAGCACCAAGCCCCCGGCCACTTGCAGCGCACCAAGGTCAAACGCCTCAGCATAGATCAAAAGCGCGGCGGCGAAAGCGGCGACTGGAAAGGTAAACGCGCTCCAAAACCCGCTGAACCCGCCTTCGATCAACCAAGGCAGGCGTATGACCAGCAAGACTGCAACCGCCACGGCCCAGATCATCGCAAGGGTGGCAAGTGTCGTATGCCCGGTCAAAAGGCTGCTCGTGGTCAATAACGCAGGTGGCGCCAGTTGCACGCCTTGCAACGGGCGCAAGGGCGGTGTGCCTTGCCGGGTGATCAGTGGGCCGATGGTCAGACCGGTGATGATCAGGGCGGCGAACACGCAATAGAGGCACAGCAGTTCCATCGCCCAAGGTGCCGCCCCCAAGGGAAGGGCTGCGCCCGGGATAAGGATGAAGCCCACATAGACCAGATGCATCGCGGGCGTGATTGGCCCGGCTTGGTCCCGGTTGCGCAACAGTTGAAACGTCACGAACAGCGCAATGACCAAAAGGTAAGCGATCCCGAAGATCAGACAGGCCGTGGCCAAGCGTGCTGAACTGTCGTCAAGAAGCGATGCCAGCACAATCCAGCTAAGCCCCATGGCCGCCAGGCCCGACCGCCCCGGAAGGGTGCGCAGGTCTTCCACCCCTGCCTTGGGCCTTAAGATGAACTTCGCAAGATAGGCCACGCAACTAAAAAGGAAAAGCATGGTCATCATGCCTGCCGCAATGTCGATCAAACCCGTCGGTAAAACGTAGACTCGTGCCGCATGTGTCCAGGCCAGTATCAGCCCCAGCAGGCCAAAAACCGGCATGAACATTGCAGGCGGAGTACGGCGGAACAGGCCCAGCTTGGGCGGTTGTTTCAAGGGCGGCGGGAAATGCGACATGACGCTTACCTATGCCAAAGTCACCGCCTCTTGCAGCGCGTCAGGTTAACGCAGGCTTAATGGGTATTCGTTGGGATGTGCTTGATCGGCCTGTCCCGGTAGTACAGCGACTGCGTATCCATAAAGATTTGCACTTTCGCCGGATCAGCTGTCAGCTTCACTGTTGATCCGCGCAACTCTTTATGAATACCCGCCAATTTGCCGATCACCGGATCCGCTTCATCAACGGGTGTGAAATAAAGCAGGGTTACCTCGCCCAAAGCCTCGGTGATATTCACCGTGCCTTCAAAGATATAACTGTCGGTGGCCGTCACCATGTCTTCGGGGCGCACGCCGATGTTGACGGATTTCCCCATGTCTTCAGGTAAAGACGGCACAGTCGACAAAGCCTCGCCGCCGCCCTCCAGCGCAACCCTTGTCTGGTGGCCGGTTTCTGTAATCTTCCCGGGCAACAGGTTCATGGCGGGTGAGCCAATGAATTGCGCAACGAACTCATTCTCGGGACGTTCGTACAATTCCAAAGGCGAACCGACCTGCGCAATACCGCCACCCGCAAGAACCACGATGCGCGACGCCAAGGTCATGGCTTCGACCTGATCGTGGGTCACGTAGATCATTGTCGAATCCGGCATGGATTCCTTCAGTTGAGCAATCTCGATCCGGGTGGCAACCCGCAAGGCGGCGTCGAGGTTTGAAAGTGGTTCGTCAAACAGATAGACCTTCGGGTCCCGCACAATCGACCGGCCAATCGCAACCCGCTGTCGCTGACCGCCGGACAGGGCTTTTGGCAGTCGATCCAACAGGTTGTGCAGCTGGAGGATGCGCGCGGCGTTATCAACACGCTCGTCGATCTCGGCCTGCCCCATCTTGGCGATCTTAAGCGCAAAAGACATGTTATCGCGCACGGTCATATGGGGATAAAGCGCGTAAGACTGGAACACCATGGCGATGCCACGCTCGGATGGCGGCACATCGTTCACAACCATACCGTCGATTTCCAACGTCCCGCCGGTGATCTTTTCCAATCCCGCAACCATCCGCAACAGCGTGGACTTACCACAGCCCGAGGGACCGACGAAGACGATCAACTCGCCCTGTTCGATGTCGAGGTTGATGTCCTTCAAAACATCGACTGTCCCATAGGACTTGGCGACATCCGTCATTTTCAGGTTGGCCATAGGTCTTCCCTCCCTCTTTTTCCCTCAGTCAGCTTCGGCGAACAACACCTGCCAGGCTGGCAAGGTCGGCGCTTCGGCGGGGCCCGAAACCGTGAAAGGCGCGTCTTGATCGATCGACCATGCGCCTTCCGGCAGAACCACGCTTCTGGGCGTGTCGGACAGATTGAACGCGCAGAACAAGCGCTTACCGTTAAGGGTTCGCATGGTGGCAAAGAAGCTGTCGTCGGCCTCGATCAACTCGAAGGTGCCCTTGATCAACTCAGGCCGCGTGCCGCGATAGGCGATCATCTTGCGATAAAAGTTCAGCATACTGTCCGGGTCTTTGGCCTGCGCTTCGGCGGCCAAGGGCGTATGTTCTATGGCCACTGGCAACCACGGCTTGCCTTCGCTGAAGCCCCCATGTTCACGGTCCGCGCTCCAGACCATGGGCGTCCGGCATCCATCGCGGCCCTTGAACGTGGGCCAGAAGCGGATGCCGTAAGGGTCTTGCAGGTCTTCGAACGAAACATAGGCCTCTTCCAGCGCCAGTTCTTCGCCCTGATAAAGGCAGACTGATCCGCGCAAGGATAACAGCAGCGCCAGATAGGTCCGGTGCGCGTCCTCGGACAACGACCAACGCGAGGTGTGGCGCATCACGTCGTGGTTCGAATAGGCCCAGCAGGCCCAGCTGTTGGGCGCAAGGCGTTGGAACCGTTCAATGATTTCCGCAATCCGCGTGCCAGTCGGAAAAGGTTGCGACAGGAAGTCGAAGCCGTAACACATGTGCAACCGGTCATTGCCTTCGGTGTATTGCGCCTGTATTTCCAGACCTTGCTGATCGTCGCCCACTTCGCCGACTGCTGTAATATCCTGAAACTCATCCATCACACCGCGCAGACGGGCGAGGAAATCGAGATTTTCGGGCCGCGACTTGTCGTAGACATGGTTCTGGAACGTATAGGGGTTCACCGACGGCGCGATGGCGCTGTTCTTTTCTTCGTTCGACAAAGGCGGGTTGTCGCGCAACTCGGGATCATGGACATAGAAGTTGACAGTATCCAGACGGAAGCCATCCACGCCGCGTTCCAGCCAGAAGCGGGCCACATCCAGAAGCGCTTGTTGCACGTCCATATTGTGGAAATTGAGGTCGGGCTGTTCTTTCAGAAAGTTGTGCAGGAAGTACTGCATCCGCGACCCGTCCCATTCCCAGGCCGAGCCACCGAAGATCGACAACCAGTTGTTGGGCGGCGACCCGTCGGGTTTCGCATCGGCCCAAACGTACCAGTCGTGTTTGGCGTTGTCGCGACCCTGTCGGCTTTCCTTGAACCAGGGGTGCTGATCGGAGGTGTGGGATAGCAC
>CAZWDS010000099.1:0-11015 GCA_964632495.1 uncultured Rhodobacterales bacterium | reverse complement strand
TCAGTTGGTAGAGCGCTTCGTTTACACCGAAGATGTCGGGAGTTCGAGCCTCTCATCGCCCACCAAAACCGATCTTTGCGTCGCAAAAATCGGTTGAAAAGCGAAAAGCGTTGCAAAGCAATGCCGAACGCGTAAATCACCCCAAATCCAGAACAACCCTACTTGCGAAACGCACCTGGCTTCAGAATGTCCAAGGTGTTCGCCCGATCATCCGTCCAGACCGGACCACCGTCCGAAGGCAGCGGCATCCAAACCCCCGTCTCCAACAGGTCCGCGATCACGCTTGGGTCCTGTGTCAGCATCACCACATCGCTGACCCGATAGCCCGCATCATCTGACGCAGGGCTCATCTGGTTTTGACGCCAGATTGGCAGGCCCAATGCCTCGGCCGAGCGCGCAAGGGGCAAGCCGATGTCGTAGAACTGGTTCGAGATGTGGAAGACCAGCACGCCCGTGTCGGTCAGTCGGTCACGGTAAAGCTCCAGCGCCTCAAAGGTGGTCAGGTGGACTGGAACGGCGCCCGAGGAATAGGCGTCGATCACCAGAATGTCGAATTTTTGGTTGGCTTGGTCTTCCAGCACCACGCGGGCGTCGCCCAGATGGGTGGGCGCGTCAGGCGTGCAGGACGACAGGAAGGTGAACAGATCGGGGTCGCGGGCCACGCGGTCGACCATCGCGTCGATCTCGTAGTAATGCCAGTCCTGACCGGGTTGAGCGTAACAGGCCAGCGAGCCGACGCCGAGGCCGACAATCCCGATGCGTGTGGCCGCTTGTCCGGCGTCCGAGGCCAGAACCTGACCCATAGGGCCAGCGGGGTGATAATAAGAACTGGGCAGGGGCCGCTCGGTCCCGTAATCCGCCAGACGTTGCGCGCCATGCACGGTTGTGCCGTTGGTGTAATAGCGCGTCCCGTCCCGGTCCAAGACTTGGTGCAAACCAAAGAAGCTGCGGTCGGCCAGCATACGATCATCGGGCCCCGCCAGCCATGCAGGCAACAGGGTGACCAGACAGGCGGCGACGGCGAAGGAATTGAAGGGCTTGCGGGCGATCAGCAAAAGGAGCCCCAGGCCTGCGATCATAAAGACCGGCAGATAGGTGGTTGGAAGATCAAAACCAAGCACACCAAAGGACAGGGCCAAGCCAATGGCAGCCCCGATGGTCAGCCCCCGGATCAAATGTGTCAGCGTCAGTTTCAACATGGGTTGAAAGCTCAGGAGGAGGGCGACCAAAAGGGTCACGATGCCTTCCAACAAATCGGCAAACAAGACGGGGGCAAGGATCGAGTTGAACAAGCCGCCTGCCGCTCCACCGACGGACATAGTGACGTAGAACACGGTCAGGTTGGCGGCATCCGGGCGGGCTTCGTACAAGGTGCGATGGGCCCAGACCGCGATCAGGAAGAAGGCAAGGATCAGCAAACCGGCTTTCGCGGCATTCAACTGCGCGCCGCCCAGACCGACAAACAGGCAAAGGGCCGCAACCGTGGAAAGCTGTGCCGCTTGGGTCAGCCAGCGGCCTTTGAAGATCGTGCGACCCGTGAAGCTGACCACGAAGGTCAACAGAAACAAGGCCAGCGGGATTACCCAAACCAAGGGCACCGCGCCGACGTCGGTGCTGATCTTGGCTGTTACCGCCAGCATGAGGGACGAGGGCACAAAGGCCAGAACCGCCCAGTACATCAGCGTTGCTGGCTTCACGCCCGCCCGTGGTTCCGCATCCTTGTGATGCGACGCGCGCTTTGAAAAGATGCTACCGCCACAGGCCAACAACCCTGCACCAAGGGCGACAAAGCCTAAGGAAAAGCCAAGGGCAATCTGACCTGCGCCAAAGAACCGCTCGGCCACAAGCGGAAAGGCCAGCAGGGCGACAAGCGAGCCAAGGTTGGATGCGCCATAAAGGAAATAGGGATCATCCGCAGAAGGGCCGCCCGATTGTGCGTACCACGATTGGATCAAAGGCGCGTTCGAGGACAAAAGCGCAAACGGCGCACCAACACCCAAGGCGAACAGTCCAAGGGTTTGAAGCGCGATCGAGCCTGAAGCGTCCAGTCGCCAAGCCTCGGGCAAAGCCGGTGGCAGAAAGAATAGCGCCAACGCCCAAAGGGCGATGTGTACCGCAACCTGCGCTCGGATCGGCAAAAGCCGCGTTGAAACATGGGCATAAAGATAGCCGACGATTAGCACGGTTTGGAAAAACAGCATGGCCGTGGTCCAAACCGCAGGTGCGCCGCCGATGACGGGCAGGACGATCTTGGCAAACAAAGGCTGGACAAAGAACAACAGCGAAGCGCTGAGAAAGATCGTCAGCGTGAAGATCACGGGCAAGGCTGAGGTCTTACGATGCATATCATCGCCTGCGGGAAGATCGGTCATGGTTTTGCTCATTGTTTTAAGGGCAAAGACCACGTGAATATGTTTCCAATATGGCAACAACGCGGGATTTCAGGTGCTCATGGTCGCTGGGTTCTTTCAAGGCCGAAGCGTTGTGTCTTTGCGTGCTATATTGGCCTGTTTCCCGCAAGTCTGCGCGGCCTGCAAAAGATACAGAAATCCGCTTGACGGGGACGAAGCGCTTGCTTATGTCCCGGTCTCACGCGCGGTTGTAGCTCAGCTGGTTAGAGTACCGGCCTGTCACGCCGGGGGTCGCGGGTTCGAGCCCCGTCAACCGCGCCACTTTTCCTCTTAGATATTCGTCATGAGCCCCTTCGCCTTTGCGCATGCGAAAAAGCACGCCCAGGGTGTGCCGGGCGTGCTTTGATGTTGGGTGTGTTTTGTCGTCGCGCGTTAGCTGTTCGCGCGCTGCGACAAGGCCTTGGAAATCTGTTCGTTGGTGTCCGAGGGCGCTGCGGTTTTGCGTTTCGGCATTTCCGGAGCGTCGGCGACAGCCTTTGGAAACGGCGCGCTGATCGCATCAGGCGCTGCAGTCGCGCTGGCCTTTTCAGACCCATCGGTCATCAGTGCGTCGCCAAATTCAATGAAACTGTCCAGATCAGCGATCAGTTCATGAAGTTCAGCAATTTCTTTTTCCATCTCGACGATGTTTTTCTTGTAATCTTGGCGGCGTTGTTTCGCGACCTGCATGGCGTCAGACATACCCTCAATTCCTCTTTTGGAGCCCCGGAAATTCGGCGCTCATTTGATTTTGATCGTTTATCTTCGCGAATTTCCAAGAGCAAAATTACGGCAGAACTTTGTCATTGTTGATTTTTTGGGGTTCTGGCCCCTTCAGGCATCCGTGGGTCACAGTGTTTATGTGGGTTTATAGGATTGAAATTGTTTAATAAAAGCCCAGCCGTAGCGGGTTTTGTCACGCCAAAAAGAGCGCCCTTGGAGCAGATAATTTTTTTGAACGAGGGGCGCTGCCCCTCGCGCTCCCCGGCGTACTTCACAAAAGGTGAAAGGGATTGGGGCGCGTTTGCCCTGTTTCGATGCGTGATATTAACCAAATTGGCCCTGTGTGGATCGTCGAGGTGTCAGGGGTGCGTGGTCTTGTAAAGCAGGTCGTCCAACTCGCGGCTTATGTCGCGCTCCCAGGCATCATGGGCATAGTTCGTGACGACTGAAAACCCATTGTCATAAAGCGCGACATAGGCGCCGAAACGATCGTTGGAACGGCCGCGCACGCCGGTCCACGACCCTTGGTGCCAGGCGTTGATGCCAAGGCGGGTGCGGCGGAACAGCAGTCCGGCGCTGTACTTCGTGCGGTCATTGGCGAAGGCTGAGGGGAGCGTGAAACCTGCGGGACGTTCGGCGGTGTGGTCGCCGGCAAAATGGGTTTCGGCAAACTTCAGATAATCGCGGGCCGAAATTTCCCAACCGCCCCAAGCCGACATCACGCGCCAGTCCGCGTTAAGCTTGCCAGTTGTGGCGCCCGCTGGATCAAGGACGGTCCGGGCGCAGTATTCTTCGTAGCTTTCGGCGGTCAGTTCTTCGATCACCAGACCAAGTGTCAGGTAATTCGCGTTGGAATAGCGATAGGCGGCGCCTGAGGGGGCAAGGCTTTCCTGAACGACTTTGGAGAATTGCCAGAGTTTGTTTTCTTTCTCGAAGGTGCGCAGCTTGGCCAGTTCGACCCGGTGGTAATCGGACTCGATGCCGCTGGTGTGGGTGATCAACTGTCCGATGGTGATCTTTGGGAATGTGTCGTCCTTGGGCGGATGTTCGGCCAAGGCCTTGGGGATGGCTTCGGACAGGGGGGTGCCTGCGGATTTCTCGACGCTATCGGCGGCTTTCAAAGCGCAGATGGCCGTGATCGCTTTTGACAGACTGGCGACCTTGGCAGGGGCATCGACGCTGCGGTTCACTTCGCCGGTTGCGACGACCGTGCCATTGTGCGCCACGATCAGCGCGCCTTCTGGGACGTTGTGTTTGGTCATCCATTTTTGCCACTCCGCGACAACATTTGTCCCGATGGAAGTGGGGTCAAAGGCGTTGGCAGGTAGGGCGACAAGAACGAGGAAAAAGGATAGGATAAAGCGGAAGGGCATTGAAAAACTCCGACGGGTGAATGTGCGAAGTGTAGAAGGCAGGTTGGCGAAGGCGCAAGCCTAAGGGAAGAGGTAGCGCAGGACGTCCATCAAAAAGCCAAACCGTTCCGGGTAGCGGGCCGCGATGTATTCCAGCCGGGTGCGATTGTTGAACAGGAACATGACCAGCCAGATGACGGTCGCGGAGCCGGGCACGTTGTAGATGTCTTCGCGGGCTTTCGCGCCTGCCTCGGTTTCCAGCCCGTCGCAGAAGCCGTCGAATTTTTCGCCCAAGGTTTCCTTGGCGTCCATCGCGTGTTCGGCCACTTCGCCAAGGACGTTGGACATGGAATCAAGGGCGCCGCGTTGGTCAAGGTCTGTGGCGTCGGGGTCTGTGCCCGCGTCGATGACGTCTTCCAGAGCCGACGCGACGGGGGTGTCGACGTGTTCGGTTTCGGCGAGGGCTGTTTTGATATCCTGGAAGGGTTTCCTGTCTTCCTTCAGATGCCCGGCTTCAACCGCGGTTGGCGGGTCTTCGTTTTGATAGGCGTCCCAGGCGTTGAAGCGGCGCATGTAGAGGGAAAGGGCGGCGGTGAAAGCGCTCAACTCTTCGGGGTCTTCGTCCATCAGGTATTGATCGGCACCGGCGGCAAGACGGCGGATGCGGTCGGCCTGCATGCCTAGGTCGATCTGATTGAGCGCGGCGAAGTCATCGCCAAGGGCGCGTTCGAAGCTGGTAAAGGCGCGGGAGAGGGCGGGCATGTTGTGGAGGCGATGGCTGCGGAGGTCGGCGAGGTCGCTTAGGTAGTTGCGAAGCGCCCGCCAGGCCTCTTCTGCACGGTCCAGTGCGGCGGTTTCGAGGTTGGTGTCAGGCGGGGCGGCAATGATTTGCCCGGCCTCAGAAAGGCGGACCATGACAGGGGCGGGTTTGCCACCGGGGCTTTGCGGCGTATCTTTCCTGGGTTGGACAGAGGCTTTGAGCGAAGGATTAGGTGGGTTTTCGATAAAGAACAGGCGATCCAATGTCTTTCGGGCACATTCAAAGCGATCGTCGATCTCGGCAATTTCGGCAAACCTGCTAGACGATTTGGCGGCAGGTGTGCCTTTGAAATCGAGCCATGCGAGATTCGGCAGGGCAAGAAGCGGAGAGAGATCCCGTGTTTTTGTGTTGCTGATGTCTAGCAAGCGTAACTCTGACATGCCCGACAAAGGCCCCAGATCTTCAACCTTGGCCCCGCCTAGGTACAGGCTTCGCATATTTTTCGCATCGGCGAGCGGAGAAATGTCGGTGATGCTGGTGTCTCTCAGATAGAGAATTTGTAATGCAGTTAAGCCGGACAATGGCGTGATATCAGTGATCGCAGTGCGACTTAAGTATAGTTTTTGGATCTGGGTCATGCCTTGCAGCGGGGTAAGGTCAGATACGGCGGTTCCGCTTAGATCGACCTGACTTATAAGCTCAAGTTCGGCAATTTCCGGCGGGATGCGTTCAAGATTTTCATGGCCGTCGAAATCGAAGTGGATCGAATTCCATTCGATAATCTTTGCTGTGGCAATCAGCGCCTCAGCCGCCGCATATGCCTCCGCTGCCGCACTCACCCCGTCACCGCATCCAGCACCCGCGCCCAGCTTCTAATCCCCTTATGGAAACTCCGCACGTCGTACTTTTCGTTCGGCGAGTGCAGCGCGTCATCATCCAACCCGAACCCGATCAGCATGGAGGGCAGGCCGAGGTACTCCTGAAAATGCCCCGCAATGGGGATGGACCCGCCCGAGCCGATGAAGGCGGCTTCTTTGGGCCATTCGTCGGAGAGCGCCTGTCGCGCGGCTTCGAACAGCGGGTTTTCGGTGGACATGACAGAGGCGGGGGACGCGCCGTGGTCGGAAAATTCGACCGTGCAATCGGCGGGCAGGGCGTCTGTCACCATTTTGCGAAACGCCTCGCGGATCGCCAGCGGATCTTGGGTGCCGACAAGGCGGAAGCTGATCTTGGCCGAGGCTTCGGCGGGCAACACGGTCTTGAAGCCGTCGCCGGTGTAGCCGCCGGTGATGCCGTTGGCCTCGCAGGTGGGGCGAGACCAGATCATTTCCAGCGCGGTACGCCCGTCTTCGCCCGCAGGCACGGACAGATCGACGTCGCCCAGAAATTTTGCGGCGTCAAAGCCAAGGTTTTCCCATTGAGCGCGCAAGGAATTCGAAAGCTCGGGCACACCGTCATAGAACCCGGGCACCGTCACACGGCCCGTTTCGTCGTGCAGGGATGCGATGATGCGGGTCAACACGCGGATCGGGTTTTGCGCAGCGCCACCGAACATGCCGGAATGCAGATCCTTGTCGGCGGCTTTAATGGTCACTTCCTCGCCCAGAAGACCGCGCAGCATGGTGGTGATGGCGGGGGTGTCGCGATCAAAAAGCCCCGTGTCGCAGATCATCGCCATGTCAGGTTGGCTGAGTTCGTCTGCGTTGCCCTTCAGAAACGGCACAAGGGAGGGCGAGCCGGATTCCTCTTCGCCCTCAAAGATAAACGTGATCTTGCAGGGCCATGTGCCGTGAACGGCTTTCCAGGCGCGAAACGCCTCGATGAAGGTCATCAACTGGCCTTTGTCGTCGCAGGCCCCGCGCGCGCGGATCACTTTGCCTTTGGGCGTGTCCTCGATGGCGGGATCAAAGGGTTCGCGATTCCAAAGATTTAGGGGGTCGACGGGCTGCACATCGTAGTGGCCGTAGAACATCAGATGCGGGCTGCCGTCGCCCACGTGTCCCACCACCATGGGATGGCCGGGTGTTTCGCGAATGTCGGCCTCAACGCCTAAGGTTGCCAGATCGGCCACCAGCCATTCCGCCGCCGTCAGACAGTCGTCTTTGAAGGCTGGATCGGTGGAAATCGAAGGGATGCGCAGCAGTGCAAACAGGCGCTCAAGGGCGTTGTCGAGATCATCGTCGATATGGGTGAGAACAGCGTCGAGGGACATGGAGGCTCCTGTTTCATTTAACGCCAAGTTAGCAATGTCTGCGCAATGGTCCATAGGCTGGCTTTGCGGGCACGCGACGGATGGGAAAGTGCGGGGTAAAAGCCCGGAAAAACAAGGAAACCAGAACATGTGCGTGCGATTTGGTTCTAACAAGCTCAAAACGATGCATACCGCGTCACTTTGCGCTCTGTTTTTGGGGCATTTGGTGTCATAAACGACTGACAAGATTACGACTCGCGCCAAGGAGAGTGTGTTGGACTATTCTGCGAAGCTGGATGACGCGATCCAGAGACTGCACGACGAGGGCCGGTATCGGACGTTTATCGATATTGTGCGCGCGCGCGGTCAATTCCCTCACGCGACTTGGTCTCACCCCGATGGCAGCGAACGACCCGTAACCGTTTGGTGCGGGAATGATTATTTGGGCATGGGCCAGCACCCCGAGGTTTTGGCGGCCATGCAGGACGCGCTGACCACCACGGGTGCCGGTTCTGGCGGAACGCGGAATATCAGCGGGACAACCACATATCACAAAGCGCTTGAAGCAGAGTTGGCCGACCTTCATGGTAAGGAAGAAGCGCTTTTGTTTACAAGCGCTTACATCGCCAATGATGCAACGCTGTCGACCTTGCCCAAGCTGTTCCCCGGTTTGATCATTTACTCGGACGCTTTGAATCATGCGTCGATGATCGAAGGGGTGCGCCGCAATGGAGGGGCCAAACGGATTTTCCGGCACAACGACGTCGATCATTTGCGCGCGTTACTCGCTGCGGATGATCCGAATGTGCCCAAGCTGATCGCGTTTGAGTCGGTTTATTCGATGGACGGCGATTTTGGCCCGATCGAAGAGATTTGCGATCTGGCCGAAGAATTCGGTGCTTTGACCTATATCGACGAAGTGCACGCGGTTGGCATGTATGGCCAGCGCGGCGGTGGCGTGGCCGAGCGTGATCGTCTTGCGCACCGGATCGACATCATCAATGGCACTCTGGCCAAAGCCTATGGCGTGATGGGAGGCTACATTGCCACCAGCACGAAAATGGTAGATGCGATAAGGTCTTACGCGCCGGGTTTCATCTTTACGACGTCGCTGGCTCCGGCCATCGCGGCGGGGGCTGCAACCAGCGTGCGTTTGCTGAAAACCGACACGGAACGGCGCGAACAGCACCAGACAGCGGCAAGCATCCTGAAAACCCGGTTCCGTGCGCTTGGACTGCCTTTGATTGACCATGGTAGTCATATTGTGCCGGTTATTGTGGGCGATCCGGTCCATACGAAGATCCTGTCAGACAGGCTGTTGGAAGATCACGGGATCTATGTCCAACCGATCAATTATCCGACGGTCCCACGGGGCACCGAACGCCTGCGGTTTACGCCGTCGCCGGTGCATGGGCCGAAAGAAATGGACAGACTTATCACGGCAATGGACGCACTTTGGTCCCATTGTGCGCTTAATCGCGCCGATCTTACAGCATAAGACGGCCTTAGACTGAGGCCGTGACCGGCAACCCGTGATGTGTTAACTTTTTAGCATCACGCGTCGGGCGATTCTGCGGCCTGATCCTGGGAACAGAGATGAAGAAATTGGGGCAGGACATATGAGCGGGCGTCTAAAGGCGCCTGACAAGGCGAAGAAATCGGAAAAGCTTAGGGGCTTTGACGATTTCGAACTGTGCCTTGGCGACATCATGCGGGGCGAACGGGCCACCATGGGTAAGTCGCTTCTGGATGTTCAGCGCGAATTGAAAATCAAAGCCACTTACATTTCTGCCATCGAAAACACCGACCCTGCGGCTTTTGATACGCCGGGGTTCGTGGCGGGCTATGTGAGGTCTTATGCGCGCTATCTTGGGCTTGATCCCGAGTGGGCGTTCAAGACGTTCTGCGAAGAAGGCGATTTCACCGTGTCTCACGGCATGTCGCCTGACGCGAGCGTGAAAACCGACAAAACTCCGGGCGTTAAGAAATCAAGCGCGGTGGCGGCCAAACCGGCCCATATGCGCGACCCCTTCACCGATCCGTCGGTCAGCTATTTGCCCAAGGGCGAAGCGATCATGTCGGGCATCGAGCCGCGTGCGATCGGCTCGATCGCGGTGCTTTTGGTTTTGTTGGGCGGCATTGGCTATGGCGGATGGGCGGTTTTGCAGGAAGTGCAAAAAGTGCGTCTGACCCCCGTCGATCAAACACCCGAAGTTCTGGCGGACCTTGATCCGCTTAGTTCCGCTATTTTGTCGTCCGAAGACCCCAGTGATGAGACCACTGCGGCCGTCGCCCCTGTGACAGAGACATTTGACCGCCTGTCGCGTCCTCAGGCGCTGGATGTTCCGGTGTTAACGGCGCGGGATGGTCCGATTGCAGCTATTGATCCGAACACAGTGGGAACGTATGCGCCCACACCGGGCGAAAGCTTCCTTGCTGCGCGTCCTGCACGCCCGGACAACTTGCCCTTCGCGGTACCCGGTGCGCCAGCGCCGACGATGTCGGACGAAGCCTTGGCGCGACTGGATACCGATAACAACATTGCCGATGTGCAGATCGTCGAAGCGGCGGGGCCTTCGGTTTCGCTGTTGGCCGTGCGTCCGTCCTGGGTTCGGGTGCGCGGCGCGGATGGCACGGTGATCTTCGAAAAGATTTTGGACGCAGGCGAAGAGTTCGAGGTTCCCTTAAACGAAGAACCCGCGACCTTGCGCGCGGGCAATGCAGGTTCGTTGTACTTTGCCGTAAACGGCCAAACTTATGGACCGGCGGGCAATGGGCCGTCTGTGATAAGGGGTGTCGTGCTGGCACCGGACGCCTTGCGTGAAAACTACAGCGTGGCCAATGCCGAAGCCGATTCTGATCTGGCCCGCTTTATTGCGGTGGCCGAGGCCGGAACTGTGGCTGAGTGATGGACTGAGCGGTCTAACCTCCCTATATCTTTGGTAAGTCAGTTAGGGAGTGGCGCGATGTCGCTGAACCATATCCGTCCGTGGCGCAATATCTATCGCCGGAAATCTCGCCAGATCATGGTGGGGAATGTGCCTGTGGGGGGCGATGCGCCGATCACGGTGCAGACCATGACGAACACGGTCACGACCGACATCAAAGGCACCATTGCGCAAGTGCAGGCCGCAGCCGAGGCGGGTGCGGATATCGTGCGCATTTCTGTGCCGGACAAAGACAGTTCGGCGGCATTGAAAGAGATCGTGAAGGAATGCCCGGTCCCCATCGTGGCCGACATCCATTTCCACTATCAGCGCGGGATCGAAGCCGCCGAAGCGGGGGCGGCCTGCCTTCGCATCAACCCCGGCAACATCGGTGACGAGGCCCGTGTAAAAGAGGTGATCCAGGCCGCGCGCGATCACAATTGTTCAATCCGGATTGGCGTGAATGCCGGGTCTTTGGAAAAGGACTTGCTGGAAAAGTACGGCGAGCCTTGCCCGGACGCGATGGTGGAATCCGGTCTGAACCATATCAAAATCCTTGAAGACAACGATTTTCACGAGTTCAAGATTTCCTGCAAAGCCTCGGACGTGTTTATGGCGGCAGCTGCCCATCAGGCGCTGGCCGAGGCGACAGATGCGCCGATCCATCTTGGC
>CAZWDS010000098.1:0-11644 GCA_964632495.1 uncultured Rhodobacterales bacterium | reverse complement strand
CTGTGTTGGGATAGAGGTAAAGGTCGGCCACGTTCTTGATGGCCACATCCCCTGCGGGAACATCGGTGAAATACTCAGGGCCACCCCGGCCACCGGCTTTGAAAGGCGCGGCGGCGGAGAGGATCGGAAGGCTTGCGTACTCGGTGCCAGCCAGCATCTCGCCCTCGTACCACTTCTGCGCAATCGACACGATCTGGACGGTGGGATCATCGGCCACCAGTGCAAAATAGCTGTGCAATGGAGCCGCCGTCTTGCCAACGGCGCGGCGCACATAAGCCAGCGTATCGGCGTGGTCTTGGGCCGTGGCGTCGATCACTGCTTGATCGTCTTCCACCAGTGCCGTGATCGAGCGATCTTCGTTTCGCTGCGAAATGGGACGGGTCTCTACGGCGGTGGTGACCACGCGCCAGTCGCTGCCATCCTTTTCCAACATCAGGTCGATCACACCAAGGTGCGAGCCCCAGAAGCCGCCCATGGTGGCAGGTTTGCCGTGGATCGTACCTGCTTCGGCATCGACAGCCGCATAATCGGCATAGGTGGGCGAGGGGAAGACAAGGTGGCTGTGGCCGGTCATCAAGGCATCGACGCCATCAACAGCGGCCAATGGCACCGAGGCGTTCTCCATCCCATCGGTCTCATCCGCCGAGCCAATGCCCGAATGGGACAAGGCGATGATGATGTCGGCCCCTTCCTCTTGCATTTGCGGCACGTAAGCGCGCGCGGTTTGCACGATATCGCGGGCCGTGACGTTGCCTTCCAGATGTTTCCTGTCCCAGTTCATGATCTGCGGCGGCACAAAGCCGATCAGCCCGATCTTGATGGCATGTTTGGCCCCGGTGCCATCCGTCACCTCGCGGTCAAGGATCACATAAGGTTTCAGCAGGGTGTCGTCCTTGGTTGGGTCCGCCCCTTCGGTTTTCACGACGTTGGCGCTGACCACGGGAAAATTCGCTCCGGCCAGAGATTTCATCAGAAAATCAAGGCCATAGTTGAATTCGTGGTTGCCGATGGTCGAGGCGTCAAAACCCACGGTATTCATCGCGGTTATGATCGGGTGCATGTCGCCTTCTTTCATGCCCCGTTCGTAAGCGATGTAATCGCCCATGGGATTGCCCTGCAAAAAGTCACCGTTGTCCAGCAAAAGCGCGTTTGTGGCTTCCGCCCGGATCTGAGCGATATGGGCGGCGGTGCGCGACAGACCGACCGTGTCGCGGGGTTTGTCTGCGTAATAATCGTAAGGATGGACGTGGACGTGCAGGTCCGTGGTTTCCATAAGGCGCAAGTGCACTTGCCCGGCTGCGGCATTCACCGAAAACGGATGCAAGGCGGCGATGGTCGCGCCAGATGTGGTGGCAAGGAACGAACGACGGCTCATGGCCGAACCAGTATAACGCGGCATGTCAATCTCCCAGAAGCTTTTGTGTTCTTATGCAAGGAGACCATGAAACTGGCGTGACACCTAGTGGCTTTGAACGGGTTAGCTTGGACATTGACCTAAGGCATGGAAAGTGGGCTGAAATGTCGGGTTTGCCAATTCTGCGTGCGCATGGCACATCCGTGCACGAAGGGCAGGCGGCAAGATGAAAAATGCAGAATCAGTGACATTCGGTGGCTCGGGACTGGAGCGTGCGGCGCATTTGCGAAGCGATCCGCCTTCTGGCGATGTGCTTCCTTTATGGCGCGGAAAGATTCTACTGTCCGAAGACAGCGACAACCGGTCACCGGTCTTTTTGCCTGCCGATCATGCGGTTTTTGAAGATGCCGTTGAACCTGCTATCTTTTTGGGGTTGGACGAGGGTGCGCCCCGTTTCGTGCGCGACGTGTCCCGTTGGGAACCTGAGGACGATTTGGGGACAGTCGGCGCCTTTCATGATCCGTCCGAGCAACGACATCCCGATGTTGACGCGTCCCATGTTTTTGCCGAGTTGCGCGCCAATATGCTGCGTCTGAACCCGCGGGAAGCTGAATTGGTGGCCACGGGCAAGGCACTTTTGGAATGGCATGCCTCGCACCAGTTTTGTGCCAAATGCGGCGGCGAAAGTGTGATGGCAATGGCGGGGTGGCAGAGGGACTGCGATGCCTGTGGTGGTCATCATTTTCCGCGCACGGACCCAGTTGTTATCATGTTGATCCTGCGTGGGAATTCTGTGCTGATGGGCCGCTCGCCCGGGTGGCCTGAAGGCATGTTTTCGTTGCTTGCGGGTTTTGTCGAGCCGGGCGAGACCATCGAAGCGGCCGTGCGCCGCGAGGTGCTGGAAGAATCCGGCATCAAAGTGGGCGAGGTCGGCTATTTGTCGTCGCAGCCGTGGCCTTTCCCGTCGTCCTTGATGTTTGGCTGCGAGGGCAAGGCGCTGAACGAGGAAATCACGATTGACCCTGAAGAAATCGAAGCTGCCTGTTGGGTGACCCGCGAAGAGATGATGGCGGCCATTGCCGGTGACAATCCGGATATGAAACCGGCGCGCCAAGGCTCGATTGCACGCTTCCTGATCGAAAACTGGCTTGCCGACACCTTGGACTGAGGGCAATCCTTGCTTTATGAAACTCTCGACGCGTGAAGATATCGATGCGACCTTGTCTACGGTCTTTGCTGCCGTCACCGATTTCGACGGTTTTGAGCGGCAATTGCTGCGCCGCGGTGTTGATGTGACGCGCGACGAAACCCTGCCGGTGAATGTGCCGGGCGCTCAGTGGCAGGCGCGGTTTGACTGGAAAGGGCGTGCGCAAAGCCTGAACGCTGAACTGGTCTCGATCGAGCCGGATCAGGGCTATGCCATTGAAAGCAAAGCCTCGGACGTTGTCTGCATGAGCGTGGTGGATCTGGTCGCCTTGTCAAAATCCCGGACCCGTCTTTTTGTGTCGGTCGATCTGCGCCCGACGAACCTGAAGTCGCGGTTGTTTATCCATTCTCTGAAGCTTGGAAAAACCGCCCTGACCCGACGCTTCAAGGCGCGTGTCGCAGATTTCGCCGCTGGGATCAGTGCTTAGACTTGAGTGCTGGCCCGCCGATGCTTGCTGATCGCGCACTCCGAATGAGGAAGAATGCGGCTGCCACGGCAATCACCAAACTGGGTAAATTGATCGGTTAAGGTCTTTGACAAGGGCCGAGGAGATGGGCCGCCCCGCGTCACGTCTTTGCGTGTCGGGTCCATTCCTCGTCCTTGATCGGGTGTGTGTGGTAGTGCTGTGCCTTCCGGGCATCGAAGCCCCGAAATGTGGCCAACTTGGGTCAGAAAGATGACGAAAGCCCCTCACTTCCGGAAACGGTTTATCTTCGGACAGGGATCGCGCGGAAATTTGCCCATATCCTGCTGGCCTCAGGGCCATTGATTCGCTACACTCCCTACAGATCCGGAAAACGGGCAAACAGGCAGACGAGCAGGTCGCATGACAGAGATGGTTTACGGTTCGGTCCCGAGGGGGGACGGAGAACCTATTCTTCCACGCTGGTGGCGCACCGTCGACAAGTGGTCGATGAGTTGCGTGCTGGCCTTATTCGGTGTGGGCCTGTTGCTGGGCCTTGCCGCCAGCCCACCCTTGGCAGAACGCAATGGCTTTTCGGCCTTTCACTATGTCGAACGCCAGGTTGCCTTCGGCGTTCTGGCACTGATGGCCATGTTTGCCATCACGCTGATGTCGCCCAAAACCGTGCGTCGATTGGCTGTTTTGGGGTTTGGGATCACTTTTGTCGCCATGGCTTTGCTGCCCGTGTTTGGCACAGACTTCGGTAAAGGGGCGGTGCGGTGGTACTCTCTTGGCTTTGGGTCCGTGCAACCCTCAGAATTTCTGAAACCCGGCTTTATCGTGTTGGTCGGCTGGATGATCGCCGCCTCGAACGAAGTGGCGGGGCCTCCGGGTAAAACCTATTCTTTCGCGTTGGCTTTGCTGATCGTGCTGATCTTGGCCATGCAACCCGATTTCGGCCAAGCCTGTCTGATCCTGTTTTCCTGGGGCGTGATGTATTTTGTGGGCGGTGCGCCGTTCATCATTCTGGCCGCTATTGCCGGGCTGACCATCTTGGGCGGTGCCTTCGCCTACAACAATTCCGAACACTTCGCCCGCCGGATTGACGGGTTTTTGACCGCCGAAGTCGATCCGACCACCCAACTGGGCTATGCAGCCAATGCCATCCGCGAAGGCGGCTTCTTTGGTGTCGGGGTTGGCGAGGGGACTGTGAAGTGGTCGCTGCCTGACGCACACACGGATTTTATCATTGCCGTCGCGGCCGAAGAGTACGGCCTGATCCTCGTTCTGGTGATCATCTTCCTTTACACCACGATTGTCCTGCGCTCGCTGTTTCGCCTGATGCGCGAACGGGATCCCTTCATTCGTCTGGCAGGCACAGGGCTGGCGTGCACGCTGGCCATGCAGGCGATGATCAATATGAGCGTTGCCGTGCGTCTTTTGCCTGCCAAGGGCATGACCTTGCCTTTCGTTAGCTACGGCGGGTCGTCCCTTGTGGCAGCGGGCATCATGATGGGGATGCTTTTGGCCTTTACGCGCGCCAGACCGCAGGGCGAAATCCGTGACTATCTGGTCCGGAGTGGTCGGTGAAACCCCGGCATCTGGTCATCGCAGCAGGCGGCACTGGCGGGCATATGTTTCCGGCCCAAGCTTTAGCCGAAGAGATGCTGGCGCAAGGCTGGCGCGTCACTTTGTCGACGGACGTGCGCGGCGCGCGCTATGCGGGCGGTTTTCCAGATCAGGTGACCATTCGCCAGGTGGCCAGTGCCACATTTGCGCGCGGCGGGGTACTGGCCAAACTGATGGTACCTTTGCGGATCGCTGCGGGGTCATTGGCGGCGATGGCGCGGTTCCTGGGCGACCGCCCGGATGTGGTGGCAGGGTTTGGGGGGTATCCGTCGATCCCGGCCCTAAGTGCTGCTTGGGTGATGCGCGTGCCCCGAATGATCCACGAACAAAACGGTGTTTTGGGCCGGGTGAATGAAATTTTCGCACCGCGCGTCACTGCAGTGGCCTGTGGCACATGGCCAACCATATTGCCCGCTGGCGTCGAAGGTCAGCACATCGGCAATCCGGTACGAGGAAGCATTCTTGCGGCAGCGCATAGCCCCTATCCCGATACCGAAGGTCCGATCCGTATTGTCGCCTTTGGCGGCAGTCAGGGCGCGCGGATGATTTCGGAAACGGTGCCTGCGGCCATCGCACGCCTGCCCGAAACGCTTCGAACGACTTTGGAGGTTGCGCATCAGGCACGGCCCGAAGATGACGCCCGCGTCCGTGGCCTTTACGCAGAGGCTGGCGTAACCGCCAACATACAACCCTTCTTCGACAATATGCCTGAGCTGTTGGCCGACGCGCATCTGGTGATCTGCCGCTCTGGTGCATCGTCTGTGGCCGATCTAAGCGTCATCGGCCGCCCCTCAATCCTGATCCCCTACGCGGCAGCAACCGGCGACCACCAGACCGCAAACGCCCGCGGTCTTGTCGACGCCGATGCCGCCATACTGATCCCCGAGACGGCCCTTGACCCGGCCTCGCTCTCAGAGCACATCATGACCGTTCTTCTTACACCCGGTGTGGGAAAGGACATGAGCCGCAATGCCCTAAGCCAAGGCAAACCTGACGCCGCGAAAGAGCTTGCCGCCTTGGTCGAAACCCTTGCAGGAGACTGACATGAACGCCGCAGCCGCCACCAATCTTCCCACGGAAATGGGTCCGATTCACTTTGTTGGCATTGGTGGAATTGGCATGTCGGGCATCGCCGAGGTTTTGATTGAAGCCGGGTATGTCGTGCAGGGGTCCGACCTGAAACGCTCAAAAATCACCGACCGGCTGGAAGAAAAGGGTGCGCGTATTTTCGAAGGGCAAAGCGCTGAGAACCTTGAAGGTGCCGAAGTCATCGTGATTTCGTCGGCTATCAAACGCGGCAACCCGGAACTGGACGAGGCGCGCCGCCTTGGGTTGCCTGTTGTGCGCCGGGCCGAAATGCTGGCCGAGTTGATGCGTTTACGCTCGAACATCGCTGTGGCCGGAACGCACGGGAAGACGACGACGACAACAATGGTTGCAGCCCTTCTGGACGCAGGCGGCATTGATCCGACCGTGATCAACGGTGGTATCATCCATGCCTATGGATCCAACGCACGCGTCGGCCAAGGCGAATGGATGGTGGTCGAGGCCGACGAAAGCGACGGCACTTTCAACCGTTTGCCTGCCACGATTGCCATCGTCACCAATATCGATCCCGAACATATGGAACACTGGGGCACCATTGAGAATCTGCGGCGTGGGTTCGACGATTTTGTTTCGAACATCCCGTTTTACGGTTTGGCCGTTTTGTGCACCGATCACCCCGAAGTGCAGGCGTTGGTTGGTCGCGTCACGGATCGCCGTGTGGTGACCTATGGGTTCAACACTCAGGCGGATGTAAGGGCCGTCAACTTGCACTATGCGGGCGGTTCGGCGCATTTCGACATCGAACTGTCCGACAGCGCGACGATCGAGGGATGCACGCTACCGATGCCGGGGGACCACAACGTTTCGAACGCCTTGGCCGCTGTGGCTGTGGCCCGCCATCTTGGTATGCGGCGGACCGAGATCAAGGACGCGCTGTTGAACTTCAAAGGCGTGAACCGGCGCTTCACCAAGGTTGGTGAAGTGGGTGGCGTGACGATTATCGATGACTACGGCCACCATCCCGTTGAAATCGCGGCCGTTTTGAAGGCCGCGCGTCAGGCGGTTGGTGACAACGAAGGTGCACGCGTCATCGCAGTGCATCAACCGCACCGCTATACCCGCCTTTCAACCTTGTTTGAAGATTTCTGCACCTGTTTCAACGACGCTGATGTTGTCGGCATTGCAGAGGTTTTTGCGGCTGGCGAAGACCCAATCCCGGGAGCGTCGCGCGACGATCTGGTTGCCGGATTGATCCGCCATGGACATCGCGATGCGCGCGCTGTGGAAAGCGAAGACGCGCTGGAGCTTTTGGTTCGGGCCGAGGCGAAACCGGGCGATATCGTTGTTTGCCTTGGGGCCGGTACGATTAGTGCATGGGCGAATGGTCTGCCGGACCGGTTGTCGCGCTCAGCTGCGTGATGTCGCCCGAAGTGGACGGCATGTCGGGGCTCTGCCCCCTTGGCTTTCAGCCAATTCCCCCGAGGTATTTTAACCGGGAAGAAAGAAATTTGAGTCAGATTGTCGTGGCGGTACAGGCAGAGGTGCCGATGACCGTACGGGGAGAAGGCGAAAGTCTTCCCAGAAAGGGCGCTCTTTGTGGGCGTCCTTTCGCTTTCTTCTCGTCCTAAATACCTCTGGGTGGTTTGGAGGGGCAGAGCCCCTCCATTGGATCGACGCATCAAAGACCCGGCGAATTCAGATCAGACCGCTCTTTCGGAACATTGCTTTGAGATCTGTTTCCGGGCGGGCGCCAAAGTGGCTGATGACTTCAGCGGCGGCAGCGCAGCCCATGCGGGCGGATGTTTCCAGCGACTGACCGGTTGCAAATCCATAGATGAAGCCTGCCGCGAACTGGTCCCCGGCACCCGTGGCATCAACAGGCACGATCTTGTTGACCGGCACACTGACCTTTTCGTCTGCACGCAGCACTAGGACTTCGTCGCCACTGCGCGTGCAAACAACCACATCGGCGTCTTTGACGGCCTGCGCCAACGCGCCATCAAGATCAGTCTCATAAAGCGACGACCATTCGTGTTCGTTACCGATCACATAGTCCAAGTCTCTGACAAGGCGACGGAAATCTGTTCGATGGCGATCCACACAAAATGGATCAGACAGGGCGATGCCCGCACGGCCACCCGCGTCACGACACAGCTTGGCGGCACGTTCGAACGCCTCTTTCCCCTTTGGCTTGTCGTAGAGGTACCCTTCCAAGAATAGGATTTGCGCCCCGCCCGCCACGTCGTCAGATACATCGTCGGGCCCAAGTTCCGACGAAATGCCCAAGTAGGTGTTCATCGATCGTTCGCCATCCGGCGAGACAAAAATCATCGACCGCGACGTGGGCAATTCGCCACCGATCACGGGCGCATTGACGAATTCGGAACCATCCTCGGCCATCGACCTAGCGTAGAACCGTCCCAAGGCGTCATCGTGAACACGGCCGATGAAAGCCGTCGCGAGCCCCAGATTTCCGAGGCCCGCCAGAGTGTTAGCCACCGATCCACCGGGCGCTTGCACACGTTCTTTCATCGCGCCATAGAGCATTTCACCCCGGTCGCGTTCGACCAGTTGCATGATGCCTTTGTCGATTCCCATCAGATCAAGGAAACTGTCATCGGCCTGCGCGATCACATCGACCACGGCGTTGCCGATCCCAACCACTGCGTATTTCATTCTGTCTTGTCCTCGAATTGGCAGAGGTCCTCTATCGGACAGGCCTTACATTTTGGTTTCCGGGCCACGCAGATATAGCGTCCGTGCAGGATCAGCCAGTGGTGCGCGTGGTGTTGGAATTCGGCCGGAATGTTGTCTTCGATGGCGCGTTCCACGGCGTCCACGTCTTTGCCGGGCGCGATGCCGCTGCGATTGCCGACGCGGAAGATGTGCGTGTCGACGGCTTGGGCGGGATGGCCCCACCACATGTTCAAAACCACATTGGCCGTCTTGCGCCCGACCCCCGGAAGGGACTGCAATGCCGCGCGGGAGGACGGAACTTGGCCGTCAAACTCATCTACCAGAATGCGGGCCATTTTCATCACGTTCTTGGCCTTGTTGCGATAAAGGCCGATGGTCTTGATATGCGCAGTCAGCTTTTCTTCGCCAAGGGCCAGCATCTTCTGGGGCGTATCAGCCACTTTGAACAACGCTTCGGTCGCCTTGTTCACACCAGCATCGGTGGCTTGCGCCGACAGGGCAACGGCCACCACCAGTGTATAGGCATTGGTGTGGTTCAGTTCGCCTTTCGGTTCGGCCTCCGCGGCCTGAAAGCGCTGAAATATCTCGTAAACGGTCGGATAGGGCAGTTGTTTGGCCATAAGGCTGTTTTGGCGGATTGGGGCAGGAGCGGCAAGCCTTTCCCGCAAGAACCGGGTCGCGTCATCACAGCGCGTCGCTTAGCTCTGGGACAAGATGCGAAAGGATGCCAAAATGAATGCCATGGCCAAGTTTGAGACCGGATATCACTATCAACTGATGCGCCGCGCGATTGATTTGATCGACGCCGATGGACGGGATTTGTCGCTGGAGGCGATTGCGGCGGAAATGAACCTGTCGCCCGCGCATTTTCAGCGGATTTTCAGTCGCTGGGCGGGCGTTTCGCCGAAACGCTATCAACAATGGCTGGCGCTGGATCATGCGAAAGACTTGTTGGTGAACCGGCATACGACGCTGGAAACCGCCGATGCAGTCGGATTGTCGGGATCTGGACGGTTGCACGATTTGTTTTGTCGCTGGGAAGCGATGAGCCCCGGTGACTATGCCAAGGGCGGTGACGGCTTGGAGATCTTATGGGGCTGGTTCGAAAGTCCCTTTGGTCCGGCCCTGATCATGGGCACAGATAAGGGGATTTGCGGCATTGGGTTTGCCGCTGAAGCGGGGCCAGAAGAAACGATGACCGATATGTTGTCCCGTTGGCCGAAAGCGACCTTTATCGAAGATCCCACAGCCCTTGCGCCGCTGGCGGAAAGCGCCTTTCCCAAGGATGGCTCCGAAGCTTCGGCCCGACTGTTTCTGATCGGCGCTCCCTTCCAGATCAAGGTTTGGGAGGCGCTTCTCAGCATCCCCACAGGCCATGTCACCACCTATTCCGATATTGCCCGCGTGATCGGCTCTCCGAAGGCTGTGAGGGCCGTAGGAACTGCTGTGGGGCGCAACCCTATATCCTGGCTTATCCCGTGCCACAGAGCGCTTAGAAAGTCCGGTGGTCTGGGCGGATACCACTGGGGATTGCCGGTCAAACGCACGATGTTGGCTTGGGAAGCGGCCGAAACAGCTTGATATCTGATAACAGACCCATGTTCTTGCCTGACAGGAGCATTTCGGCTGTTCTCTGCTCATGTCGCTGGCCGTGCTGTATGTTTGGTGATAGCGGCTCAAAGGAGATGTGAAACACATGAGGAATAACATGCTTACCATCAAAAAATCCGCGCTGTTTGGGGTGGCTGCGCTTTTCACTTTAGGCGCCTGTGGAGACCCGTCGCAGTTTCCGGGCACCGAAGGTAACAGAACCAAAGAAGGTGCGGTTGCCGGAGCCGTTCTGGGCGGTGTCTTAGGCGGCATTACAGGCAGCGGCAGCCGGGGTGATGACATTATCACTGGTGCGGTTGTTGGTGGCATTGCGGGCGGTATCGCGGGCAATATCATGGATCAACAGGCCGCCGAGTTGCGCAACGATTTTGGCAATGGCCAGATCGAGGTGATCAATAACGGCGATGAGCTGATTGTGCGTATGCCGAATGCCTTGTTGTTCGATACAGAAAGCGCGGCACTTCGCCCGCAGCTTCAATCAGATTTGGGTGTTCTGGCAGACAGCCTGAACAAATACCCGCAATCGATTGTCACCGTCACAGGTCACACCGACAGCACCGGCAGTGCAGCGTTTAACCAGAACCTGTCCGAACGCCGTGCCGGTTCCGTGGTCAATGTGCTTTCAAACGGTGGCGTTAGCTTTAGCCGGTTGCGCACAGTGGGGGCCGGTGAAAACCAGCCGATCGCCACGAACCAAACCGAAGCAGGTCGGGCCGCGAACCGTCGCGTAGACATTACGATCACCGCGACAAACTAGGGCCATTTGGCAAAGCCCAGGCTGAACGGCGCGCCTCTGAGCGCGCCGTTTTCTTTTTGAGTTCGGGCTCAGCCCCTCGTGGCCCAAGGACCAATTCTCGCGCAAGGCCTTTCGGCAAGAGGACAAACCATTTGAATAAAATTGGTGTTTCTTCTTGGTAAAAATATGCCGGGGAGCGCGAGGGGCTGGCCCCTCGTTTCAGTTAGAAAAAGAAAAGGCCTCCGCACATTGCGAAGGCCTTTCCGTTTGATTTGTTAACTGGATTACAGCGCGTCGCGCAGCGCCTCTAGGTCGGCGAGGCGTTTGGATGCGTCGTCAAGTGTCGAGCCATCTGCGGCATCGCGAGCGGCTTCCGCCGTGCTGATCCGCTCGGAGATCATTTCAGCCGTCATTTCAGCGCGGGGCAGGGCGTCGTCGGCCAGAACCGTCGCACCTTCGGCCGTGATCTGTGCGAACCCGCCAGTTACCGCATATTCCGATGTTCCACCGTCCATTTCGACGGAAAGAATGCCGGGCCGAAGCGTGGTGACGACCGGCGCATGGTCCGGCATCGCCGTCAAGTCCCCATCAGCGCCGGGGATGTGGATCGACGTGGCCTGCCCGGACGCAAGTTTGCGCTCGGGCGAGACCAGTTCGAATTGCATTGTGTCAGCCATTGGCTTTCACTCCTTAGGCGGCTTCAGCGGCCAGTTTCTCGGCTTTGGCTTTCACTTCTTCGATGCCGCCAACCATATAGAAGGCAGCTTCGGGGAAGTGATCGTATTCGCCAGCCACAACAGCCTTGAACGAACTGATCGTGTCTTCCAGTTGCACCTGCTTGCCGTCGGCACCGGTAAACACCTTTGCCACGTCGAAGGGTTGCGACAGGAAGCGTTCGATCTTACGCGCACGGGCCACGGCCAGTTTGTCTTCTTCCGACAGTTCGTCCATGCCCAGAAT
>CAZWDS010000097.1:5591-11753 GCA_964632495.1 uncultured Rhodobacterales bacterium | reverse complement strand
TTTCCCGGTCCATTTTGTTGCAAAAGGGCAAGATGGGAAGGTCGCGTAACCGGCAAACTTCGAACAATTTCTGGGTTTGGCTTTCCACACCCTTGGCCCCATCAATCACCATCACGGCGGCATCCACAGCCGTTAGCGTCCGGTACGTATCCTCGGAAAAGTCCGAGTGACCGGGTGTGTCGACAAGGTTGAAGCGGAACTCGCGAAAATCAAACGACATGGCCGAAGCCGAAACCGAAATGCCCCGGTCCTTTTCCATCGCCATAAAATCCGAGCGGGTCCGACGCGCTTCACCCTTGGCGCGCACTTGCCCCGCCATCTGGATCGCGCCGCCGAACAGCAGGAACTTTTCCGTCAGCGTCGTCTTGCCTGCATCGGGGTGCGAGATGATGGCGAAGGTGCGCCGGCGCGCAATCTCGGGCGGCAGGTCTGGGGTGTTTGAGGTGTGGTCCAACATGGGCGCTGTTTAGCCGCCTCGCGGGGCAGGCGCAAACTGGCAGTTGACGACGCGCCCCAGACTTGGCAGCATAAGAACATAAGTAGAACAAAAGATCGAGCGGTTGCCCAGTCCAACCGAGGGAGAAACCCGATGAACACTCAAGAGATTGCCCAGAAGCTTTGCGACCATTGCCGGAACCACACCGAAGCCGAGGGCTTGCAAACGCTTTATGCCCCCGATGCCGTATCGGTCGAACCGATGGCCTTTGGCGATCAAAGCCCGACCACCGAAGGCGTTGCAGGTATTCAGGCCAAACACGACTGGTGGTCCGAGAATTTCGAAATGCATTCTGAAACTCTGGAAGGCCCCTTTGTCCATGGCGACAAGTTCAGTGTGGTGTTCGATATGGACGTGACCGAAAAAGCGAGCGGCAATCGCTGGCAAGCCAAGGAAGTCGGATTGTACGAAGTGGCAGACGGTAAGATCGTGCGCGAAAGTTTCTTCATGGCGCCCATGGGGTGATGTGAAGGTCGGCTGTGCGGGACGGAGCTGCCATTCGCTGCACGTGCACTAAGGAGAGGATTTGCATCCTCATTTTGCGAGCTAGAACCTGAACCCTCACTTTGCGGCCGAGAATTGCCGCCATCATCTTCGCGTCGGAGCTGGTGTTCGATTGTGGATGCAGGCGCATTAGAACCCCAGAATCAACAATGATAGGTCACCATTCTTGCACAAATTTAATTCAAACTTTGCGCATCGAGACTTTGTCATGTCGGGCAAGTGTAAATTGTGAACGAGGAACAATAGATATGTTTAACTTTAAGTCTGTAGCGTTGGCAGCAGTGATCACCACAGGTTTGGCCGGCACTGTAGCTGGCGTAGGAATCACTTCAGCAGAAAAATCTTCTTGGGTGCTTGATCCAACGGTTTCCAGCGTTTCGTTTGGGTCCATCAAGAACGACTACATTGGCGAATCCCATACATTCGGCGAGATGTCCGGCACTGTCAGCGCCGATGGCGAAGTGACCATTGAGCTTGGCCTTGGTTCAGTCGAAACCATGATTGAAAAGCGTAACGAGCGCATCATCAATCACGTTTTTGCCAACGCTCCATCCGCAGTTATTACTGCAAAATTGGATATGGATCAGCTTGCAAATTTAGCCCTTGGCGCATCGCACATTCTGACTACGTCCGGCAACCTTAGCTTTCTTGGCCAAGACAACGAAATTGAAGCTTCGTTTTTCGTGATCCGTCTAAGCGACGATAAAGTGATGGTCACCACGAATGGAATGATCATGCTTAGTACGACGGATGTCGGCATTGATGTTGGGATCGATAAGCTGCAAGAGCTTGCCGGTCTAGACAGCATCACACGGGTTAGCCCTGTTACGATGCGTCTTATATTTGATGCCGAGAGTTGAGTGGTTCTCGCGAACTAAGTGACAACAAGAATTGAGTGTAAATTCCAGCGGGGGATAGGCAGGGTAACTCCTTCCTCGCTGGATAATCGAACTTTATGCACTAAAAACCTTTCCGAGAGTAAACTGGAGTTACGTCAGTTTTTGGAAATGAACCGCCCATTTCACCTATGGCGCGCTCAGTTTTCCTTTGAGAATGATATTGGGTGCCGCCACAAAGTGAGCAACGCATCCCTATGTGAGGATGCCGACTTGCACATTCGCTCTGGGCTCCTAGCGGACATTCAACTGCGCCCCCCCACCATTTTGCGCAAAGCTTCCAACTCGGCCTGAAATCCCGCACCACCTAGATCCGTGCCTGCGCGGCGATCCCAATAGGCGGCGTTCCCAAGGTCGCCTTCGATCCGGTGGACCAGCGCGTGAATGGCGTCGAACCGGGGGTCGCCTTCGTGGGCTTGGGCGATCTGGTGGGCGGCTTCGCAATCGGCGTTCATCTTGAAGCCGCTGAGGTCAATCAGGTCCAGCGCGTGGACGGCGTCGGATTCGGCTGGCATGGCGGTCCTTTCGGGTGATAGTCGAAGATAACAATTAGGGAGAACGATCATGGATCTGGGCATCAAGGGCAAGCGCGCATTGGTTTGCGCCTCATCAAAAGGGTTGGGGCGCGGCTGTGCCGAGGCTTTGGCAGAAGCGGGCGTTGATCTGGTGTTGAACGCGCGGGGCACCGAAGCGTTGGAGGCAACGGCCGAGGCTATTCGCACCGCTCACGGCGTCACGGTCACCACCGTGGCCGCCGACATCACCACGGAAAACGGCCGTGTTGGCGTGTTAGAGGCCGCAGGTCAGATCGACATTCTGGTCAACAACGCAGGTGGCCCGCCACCGGGCCTATGGTCGGATTGGGATCGGGACGATTTTATCGCGGCCCTTGATGCCAATATGCTGACGCCAATTGCGCTGATCAAATCGCTGGTGCCGTCGATGATGGAGCGGGGCTGGGGCCGGGTCGTGAACATCACCTCGCAATCGGTGAAAGCGCCAATCCCGGTCTTGGGTTTGTCGAACGCGGCGCGGACCGGTCTGACCGGTTTCGTTGCGGGCACGTCGCGGCAGGTTGCGCCCGAGGGCGTGACGATCAACAACCTTCTGCCCGGCATCCACGATACGGATCGCGCCCAGGGGCTGGATGGCGGGATCGCCAAGGCCGAAGGTATTTCGATGGATGAAGCCCGGGCGCGGCGTGCGGGCACCATCCCGGCGCGGCGGTACGGGACTGCGGCCGAGTTTGGCGCGACCTGCGCGTTCCTGTGTTCGCAGCATGCCGGTTTCATTGTCGGTCAGAACATCTTGCTGGATGGTGGTGCGACCAATGCAACCATCTAAGGTGGGTGTGTGGGAGCGGCACTTGCCGTGGCACACCCGGCTTGTTATCTCGCCTTTGTAATTCCCGAGCGCTTTGCTCGGGTTTAAGGATGTAACCGGTTTGGACAAGGCGCAGAACGGACTGACAATCGAAGGGCTGAGCCGCTGCTTTGGCGGTCGAGACGTCGTGTCGAATGTGTCGCTGCGCGTGGTGCCGGGGCAGGTGACCTGTCTGTTGGGGCCGTCCGGGTGCGGCAAGTCCACGACCTTGCGGATGATTGCAGGCGTGGATCGCCCGGATGCAGGGCGCGTGTTGGTGGACGGTCAGGTGATGTCCGACGACACGTTCTTTTTGCCGCCCGAGAAACGTGAGATCGGGCTGATGTTTCAGGATTTCGCTCTGTTTCCCCATATGAACGTCATGGCGAACGTGACCTTTGGTTTGACAGGGCGCGGGGCTGAGAAGGTGGCGCGGGCCGAAGATCTTTTGGCGCGGGTGCATCTAGAGGGATTCGAATGCGCCATGCCCCATGAGTTGTCGGGCGGCGAACAGCAGCGTGTGGCTTTGGCCCGCGCATTGGCGGCGCGACCCAAGATTTTTCTGATGGACGAGCCGTTTTCCGGGTTGGACGACCGTTTGCGCGACGGGGTGCGGGACGAGACGCTGGAGATCCTGAAGGAAGAGAACACGGCGGTTGTCCTGGTGACCCATGATCCGGACGAAGCCATGCGGATGGCCGACGAAATCGCTTTGATGCGCGGCGGTCAAGTTGTGCAAAGTGGCGCGCCCTATAACATCTACAACACGCCCGTGGATCGCGAGGCGGCCGCGTTTTTCAGCGACATCAATGTGATCCGGGGCACGGTGAAAGGCGCACTGACCTCGACGCCCTTTGGCGAGTTTTTGGCCCCCGGTGTGCCGGACGACACAGAGGTCGAAATCGTCATTCGCCCACAGCATTTACGGATTGATTTTGATCGAAGCGGACACGGGCCCAACCCGACGGCGGAAGACGGCACGCCCGCGAGGGGCACGGTTGTGCGCGCGCGGTTCATGGGCAACGAAAGTCTGGTCGAATTTCGGATGGATCATGATGGTGCGGTTTTGAAGGCTTCGGTTCCTTCGGTGTTTTTGCCAAAGCCCGGAACGACGCTTTGGCTGATGATCCGGCGCGGGCGCTGTTTCGTTTTTCCTGTGAATTGACTTTTTATTTGCGCCGCCTGACGGCGTCGCGGTGCGCGTATTTTTAAAGAGATGAAGACCCGTGTTTTTGGTCCAGTCCGGCCATGTAGTCGGCCAGCGTTTTTCCGGGTTCGTCTTCGTAGGTGTCAAAGGTGACATCCAGAGTGTCGATCCGGTCGACGCGGAAGACGCGGAAATCATTGCGCAATTCACACCATGTGGTCAGGGTCCAGACCCGGCCCCAGTATTCCATTTGAAGGGGGCGAATGCGTCGGGTGGATTTTTTGTCTTCGGCATCGGCGTAAGCAATGTCGACCTTGCGGCGCGCTCGGATTGCGCCGCGCAGAGGGGCCATATGGGCGAACCCGCGCGCGGCTTCAGCGAAAGGATAAACGGCAAAGCCCCAACCCGCAGCGGGTGCGGCGCGGTCTTCGGGCAGGACGGCGTCGATCTTACCCGCCAGACTGGCGGCGGCCTTTTGCATGTCGTCGTCGGTGGCTTTGGCGACCACGGCCAGGCCAAGGTGCAGGGCTTCTAATTCCGGCAAGGTGAGGTTTAAAGGCGGCAGGGTGATCGGTGCCGTCATCATATAGCCCAGACCCCGTTCCCCTTCGACGGGGATGCGGCTGGCGATCAGGGTGTCCATGTCGCGGTAGATGGTTCGCAGGGACACGCCCAGTTGTTCGGCCAGATCGCGGCCACGGTGCAAGCGTCCGTCGCGTAGGATCTGGATCAGGTCAAACAGGCGGTCCGTGCGGCGCATGTGCTAACTCACACGCGTTTTGACGGGGGTGCAGCGGATTTGAGTGCTTTGCCGGCGGGTCATGGCTTTGGGGCAGTAAAAGCAGGGTCTTTGGTGCCGATTTTGGCAGATGCGGTCAATTTTTCAATCCTTTAGCGCCTTTGATTCGAATGGGACGTTCCCACGTTCGGTATCCGTTCCAACTGACAATAACCTGTCAGTTGTGTTTTCAGAAGGGGAAATTCAAGGCTTTGCAGCAGATGGTGCTTTTCCTTGGCGTACGGCTCGCCTAAGTACAGATCCGACTGACAAAGGGAGAAATCTCCATGCTGAATAATATTGGCCTACCTGGCCTGCTACTGATCGCCGTCGTGGTTCTGGTTCTGTTCGGACGCGGCAAAATCTCGTCCCTGATGGGCGAGGTTGGCAAAGGCATCACCGCCTTCAAGAAGGGCGTCGATGACAGCAAGAATGAAATTGAAGAAGAAGCCTCGGAGGTTGCGCGCGACGTGACCCCGCAAGAGGAAAAGGACAAGGTCTGAGTAGGCCTGTACCGCCATGTTCGATCTAAGTTGGGGCGAGCTTTTGATAATTGGCGTGGTTGCGCTGATTATTCTTGGGCCGAAAGACCTTACATCAATGTTTCGCAATCTGGGCCGGATGACCGGCAAGGTGCGGCGGATGGCGCGCGATTTCCAGCGTGCCATGGAGGATGCCGCGGACGAGGCAGGCGTAAAGGACACCATGAAAGATCTGAAAGGCATGACCAGCCCGTCGAAGATGGGGATGGACAAGCTGAAAGACGCGGCTGACAAGTTCGATAAGTGGGATCCGACCAAGCCGTCGAAGGCGGCGTCGGACGTTGGCAGTGAAACCGCGAAAATGTCCGAAGAACGCGCCGAGGCGGCCAAGAAGATCCACGAATATTCTGCCAAGAAGGCGGCTGAGAAGCGGGCGGCTGAGGCGGCTGAAGCAGACGCGCCCAAGGCCGAGCCAAAGCCCGCCACACCCAAGCCCG
>CAZWDS010000097.1:0-5491 GCA_964632495.1 uncultured Rhodobacterales bacterium | reverse complement strand
GCGGCTGAAGCAGACGCGCCCAAGGCCGAGCCAAAGCCCGCCACACCCAAGCCCGAGGACAGCGCATGAGCGCGGCGGACGACACCCCCGAAGACGAGATCGAGGACAGCTCGGCCCCCTTGTTGGAGCATCTGGCCGAATTGCGCACGCGGCTGATCCGGTCGGTTCTGGCGTTCATCGTCGGGATCGTTCTGGCCTTTGTGGTGGCCGAACCGATTTTGCAGATCCTCTTGAAGCCGATTGAAACGACGCTGCGCAATCTGGGCGATCCGGCCCCGGTGCTGCAGTTCACGGCGCCGCAGGAATATCTGTTTACGCTGTTTCGGATTTCGATGGTCTTCGGCTTTGCACTGGCCTTCCCTGTGATCGCGCATCAGATGTGGCGGTTTGTGGCGCCCGGGCTTTACAAGACCGAGAAGTCGGCCTTTTTGCCGTTTATCATCGCGTCACCCGTCATGTTCCTTTTGGGGGCAAGTTTTGCGCTGTTCGTTGTGATCCCGCTCGCCATGCAGTTCTTGCTGGGCTTTGCGGATTTCTCGTTCTCGGGGGCGCTGTCCATGCTGGGCGCGTCGATAGGTCTTTCGATGGAAGCCGGCGGTGCGGTTGTGCCTGCGGCCCCGGACAGTGGATTGCAGATCACCTTCCTTGGTAAGGTGAACGAGTCTCTGGACCTGACGCTGAAATTCATCATGGCCTTCGGGTTGTGCTTTCAGCTTCCTGTTCTTCTGACCCTGATGGGCAAGGCGGGCTTGGTCTCGGCCCGGGGGCTGGCGGATATGCGGAAATACGCGATGGTTGGCATTTTGGTGCTGGCTGCACTGGTCACGCCGCCCGATGTCATCACCCAGTTGATCCTGTTCGTCGTGGTCTATGGCCTTTACGAAATCTCGATCCAACTGGTGCGGATGGTCGAAAAGAAGCGTGTCGAAAAGCTGCGTGAAGAAGGTATCTTGGGCGAGGACGAGGATTTGTACTCGGAATTCGACGACCTTGACGATGAAGAGCCTGATCTGGACGACCCGGAAGATGGGGACGCCAAGTCGTGAGTGATCCGATCGACCGTATCGCGGCGGCGTTGGAGCGGATGTCGCCCGCGCCTTTGGAGGCTCCGGATTTTGACAGTGCCAATGCCTATGTCTGGCATGTGAACCCGGACCGGTTAGAGCCGGTTCCCGATGTCAGCCGCGTGGATGTCAGCCTGTTGGTGGGCATCGACCGGTCGCGCGATACGTTGATGGAGAATACACGGCAGTTTGCACGCGGGTATCCGGCGAACAATGCGTTGTTGTGGGGCGCGCGGGGCATGGGGAAATCCAGCCTTGTGAAAGCGGCCCATGCGGCTGTGGTGGCCGAGGGGCACGCCGTGAAGATCATCGAGATGCAGCGCGAGGATTTGCCAACGGTGTCGCGCCTTCTGGGGCATTTGCGCCAGTCGGATGCGCGGTTCCTGTTATTCTGTGATGACCTCTCGTTCAGCCATGACGACCAACACTACAAATCCCTGAAGGCGGTTCTGGATGGCGGCATCGAAGGGCGGCCCGACAACGTGTTGTTCTATGCCACCTCGAACCGGCGCCATCTCATGCCACGCGATATGATCGAGAATGAACGCCAATCGGCGATCAATCCGTCCGAGGCGGTCGAGGAAAAGGTGTCGCTGTCGGATCGGTTCGGGTTGTGGCTGGGCTTTCATCCTTGCGATCAGGATCAGTATCTGGCGATGATCCGGGGCTATTGTGATGCCCATGGTGTAAAGATCGACGACGAAACTTTGCGGGCCGAAGCCATCGAATGGCAGGCCACACGGGGGTCGCGTTCTGGCCGGGTGGCGTGGCAGTACTTTGTCGATCTGGCGGGGCGAAAGGGCGTAAGGTTATGAAGCGGGTCGTTTTTCTGGTGGCCTTGATGACAGCCACGACAGCACTGGCCCATGAAGGCGTAAAGAACCCGGCGGTTCAGGCGCGGATGCACGGCATGAAAGAGTTGGGCGCGGCGACCAAGGTTCTGGGCGAAATGGCGAAAGGCACTCAATCTTTCGATGCCACCGCCGCAGACGCCGCCATGCAGAAAATCCGCGATGAAACGGCACGGATCGAAGCATTGTTCGAAGCAAACGAGGACGATCCGAAATCCGAAGCCTTGCCCGGCATCTGGACCGACTTCGCAGACTTCAGCGTCAAAACGCAGGCCCTGTCGGACGCGGCATCTGTCGATGTGGGGTCGTTGGATGACGTGAAAGCGGTTGTGCCAAAAATCGGCGCAACCTGTTCTGCGTGCCACAAAGTGTACCGTCAGAAATAGGACGCCAGATTAGGGCTTGCGGAAACTGTCCAGACTGACGACGTGACCGTCCGGATTGGTTTCTGGTTTTTCGACAGATGGGTCGGGATCGTCTTCTACCGGGGTTGGCGAAGGCTCTTCGTCTTCCTGGGTTTCGAACCTCAGGCCAAATTCTACCGAAGGATCGACGAAGGTGCGGATGGAATCGTAAGGGACGTAAAGTGGCTCGGGCGCGTCCCCAAAGTTTAGCGTTACGGCAAAACCATCGTCGGTTACTTCCAGCCCGTCAAACCAGTGCTGCATGACAATCGTCATTTCTTCGGGATAGCGATCCGACAGCCAATCGGCGATTTCCACGTCAGGGTGCATCGTGTCAAAGGTGATGAAGAAATGATGTTGTCCGGGCAGACCCTTTTCGCAAACGTCCTGCAGCACCTCTTGAATGAGGCTCCGCATCGCGCGGTGCATAAGGTTGCCATAGTCGATACTCTGGGTCATCTGAGGTCCCGTTTGGTTTGGGGTCAGAATAAGAGATTCTTGACTGAAGGAAAGGCGGGTTTTGTTGTTCGGCGTTTAACTGGCAAGGAGCAGCGCTTAATCAAGCCTTTTGGGGTGGCCGAACGGGCTTTGAACGGACCATTTGTGCGAAGGAAAGCGGCGCTTTGTCCAAGCATGACAGGTTCGGCGCCCGCACTGTTGACGGCTGCACCGTTGCTGGCCTGACCCGGCTTATGTTGTCACACGCACCGCCACGATGCCGGGCGTTCCATCGATCAGCACGGGGTTCACGGTTGAAACGCTAATCGTGTTCGGCTGATTGGCACATGGTCGTATGTGCACGTCGCAACAGAAAAAGCGGCTGCAAAGGGATCTGCAGCCGCTTGGCACTTGTTAACGATACATCAGTGGGCGCACGGAATGGAAAGACGGGGAAAGCACCCACTGACAAGGGTTTAGTAGATGCCGTAATCGCAGGCTGTAAGCGCGAGAAGGGCCAGTAGGGTTACGATTTTATATTGCATTTCAACATCCTTCCTTAGTTGCGCACCACATCCCAAACACCACCGACGCCGTTGCCGGTTGCGTCACCACGGGCGCTGTCGCCCGCCCAGAAATACAGAGGCTTGCCGTTCATCGCCCATTGGCTTGTGCCATCCTTGCGTTTGATGATGCTAAGAGCGCCGTCGGCTTTGGCACTGGCAGCCGCGGTAAATGGCGGCCAAGCGGCGGCGCAATCACCGTAGCAGTTCGACTGGCTTTGGGAGTCGTTGCGGAACGTATACAGCGTCATGCCGGTCTTGGCCGAGGCGACGACGTTACCGATGTCGGATTTCACAGTCTCAATCGTCTGGGCCGACAAGGCGGTGCCGCTTAGGGCGATCACAGTGGCAGCGATACTAAAGGCTTTCATGGGTCCGTTTCCTTTGTGGTTTGTTGTGTTCAAGCTGGGATGATCTCCCTCACTGTTCACCACTACGCATCAGCCCATGGAGTTATTCGCGGGATGCGAAACTTTTTTGAATTTTTTTTACCGCCCGCGCGTAACCTTTGTGAAACCAGTGTTTTGGAGTGTGTTATGTCGACGATCTCAGCGTTGCGTGGTTTTGACCTGCCAAGTTGTAATCCGATTTACGCCGGTGCACTAACGATGAAGGTTGGGGGACCGGGACGTGCGGCGCGAGGGTATGACTTGGCGAAAGACATTAAGGATGACTTGATCGCGCTTTTGCCGCGTCTTCGCCGGTTCGCTCGATCTTTGACGCGGTCGGTGCCCGAAGCGGACGATCTGGTCCAAGACGCCTGTCTGCGCGCTTTGGGCCGTGTCGATCAATGGGATCCGGCTCAGCCGTTGGATCGCTGGGTCTTTCGCATCATGCGCAATCTCTGGATCAGCGAAATTCGCAAACGCCAGGTGCGGTTGGGGCAAGGCCACGTGCCCGCTGATGAAAGCCATGAATTGGTCAGTGTCGAAACAGGCGAGGCCACGGCGATTGCGGCAGATTTACATAGTCAGATCAATGCACTGCCGGATGAACTGTCGGCGATTTTGCTGTCGGTTTCGGTTGAGGGATATAGTTATGCAGAAGCGGCGGCGTTGTTCGATATTCCTATTGGAACCGTCATGAGCCGTGTTCACCGCGCTCGCAAAACTCTGGCCGCGCAAATGGCGGTGTCGGGAGGAGCATCCACATGACCCCGTATGAGGACAAGCTAAGCGCCTTTTTGGACGGCGAACTGCCCGAAGCGGAAGCCCGCGAAATCGAGGCGGCTTTGGCCGAAGACCCCGCATTGCAGGCCGAACTAGAGGCTTTGATGGCCGTGGATACCGCCGTGCAGATTGAATTTGACGCGCAATTGGACGAGCCCGTGCCCTTGGAATTGGCCGCGTCGATCAAGGCGGCGTCTTTTTCTGACACGCCGGTAAATCTGCCGGATGCGCCCTCGGGCTTTGGTTGGATGACAGCCGCAGCCGCGACCTTGATGTTGGCGATCGGTGGTGTTGGGGGATATTTTGCTGGAGCGTCGCAAAGTGTCCAGGTTGCGGCAGCGCCGGGCTGGTTGGACGATATTGCTGATTACCATCGGGTTTATGCCGGGCAAAAGCGCCATTTGGTGGAAGTTGGCGCGGACGAAGCGGATCATATTCAGACGTGGCTGTCTGCATCGATTGGGGCGGATGTGCGCATTCCGGATTTATCCGAACACGGGCTGACCTTTCAGGGCGCACGTTTGCTGGTGGCTGCCGGAAAACCTGTATCGCAACTGATGTATACCGATGCGGAAGACCGCGTTGTGGCCCTGTGCCAGATCCAGACGGATACGCCGAGGGGGGGAACCGCCGAGCAGAAGATCGGCGCGTTTGATCTGGTGACTTGGGGGGCGGAGCGTTCGAACTTTGTGGTGATCGGCGATGAGGGGCGCAGTGACTTGCAGGTCATCGCAGAAACGGCCGCGTCTCAAGCTTAGCGCGCATTCGGCGCAGGCTTTTGCTGCTTGGCGCCTGATTTTCGAAAAGGAAAGGTGCCGGATTCTGTTGCCAGGCTCCGGCGGGCCCCGCCTTAAGCTGCTAGGCCTAAGGGCTTAGATTTCAATAGTTCCGACTGCTTACGCAGCCATCGCCATTGGAGCTTTGTTGTCGTTTGCAACTAGCTTAAATGAACCGATAACGGTGGTATCTCACCGAAACAAAGCTAACCCCTTTAGACGTTCG
>CAZWDS010000096.1:285-11869 GCA_964632495.1 uncultured Rhodobacterales bacterium | reverse complement strand
GGCGATCAGCCCGCCAAAATGGCGCGCGCCTGTGCGCTGTCGGCGTCCATCTGGGTGATCAAGGCATCCAGACTGTCGAACTTGGCCTCCGGGCGCAGGTAGGCGACGAGCGCAACACTCAGGTCCGCGCCGTATAGATCACCCGAGAAGTCGAAGACGAAGGTTTCAAGGTTGGGCACGTCGCCGTCAAACATCGGGCGAATCCCTAAAGAGGCGACGCCATCATAGCCCCCCATGTTCGGCCCGTTTAGCACTTCGACACGCACGGCATAGACGCCGTATTTCGGCTGGTGCAGACCGTCGATCAACATATTGGCCGTCGGATATCCCAGATCACGCCCGCGCTGATCGCCACGAACAACTTGGCTTGAAATCCGGTGAAGGTGGCCCAGCATGGCCGCGGCATCTTCGGGGCGACCTTCGGACAATGCCGTGCGGATGTTGGTGGATGACACCTGTGCGCCGTCCGAGGCGACCAGTTCAGCGATGGTGACGCCGAACCCCATGTCCTGCCCGAAGGCTTTCAACGTCTCGACCGAGCCTGCGCGGCCTTTTCCAAAGCAGAAATCGGCCCCCACAGTCACATTCACGCATCCCAACCGGTCACGCAGAATCTCGGCGCAGAAGGCTTCGGGGGACAGTGCGGCCAGTTTGTCGTTGAATGGCAATTCGTAAAGCCGCTCGACACCGACATTGGCCAGACGATGCGCTTTGGCGGTTGCATTCATCAAACGGAAAGGTGGGGCATCGGGGGCAAAGTATTCGCGGGGGTGCGGTTCGAACGTTAAGACCCCTAGAGGCGCCTCTGCCGCTTCGGCTGCGATCTTCAAAACCGCTTGATGCCCCAAATGCACGCCGTCAAAATTTCCGATGGCCACAGTGGCGCCGCGGTCTTCGGCGTTCATGTAGGTGGTGTCACGGATAATGCGCATGTGGCAGGGGCTACCCTTTGGGGCACCGGCCTTCAAGAGACGGAATGGAGTCTTTTGGTGCGGTGACGTTGTTAGTCGAACTTGGCAGACGGGGCCAGAACCGTGGCTTCGCCCTTCAAAACCGGCTTACCATCGACCAGACAGCGCGTGCCCAGCTGAACGCGGCGCTTGGAATGGTCGATCTCAAGCACTTCGACCTCGGCCGTCACAACGTCGCCGGGGCGGACGGGTGCGAGGAATTTCAAAGACTGGCCCAGATAGACCGTACCGTGACCCGGAAGCTGTTCACCGATCACCGCCGAGATCAGGCCCGCCGTTAACATGCCATGCGCAATGCGCCCGCCAAAGATTGTGTCCTGAGCATAAACTTCGTCCAGATGCACCGGATTGTGGTCGGTCGAGACTTGGGCAAACAGCTCGATATCAAGGTCCGTGATCTCTTTTTGCAAAGACCGCACCATCCCGATTTCGAGATCTTCGATAACGATGGTACCGCGTGGCTGGTTGTCGAGCATCGCGACTGTCTCCGCAACAAATGAACACTTATGACTTGCTAGATGAAATTATATTACCTTGCAAGCGCAGAAAAATCAAGATGCTATCCATCGTGGCAACGCAGTGTTTCCGCATCCACACTGGCCCCCCACAAAGGCTTTGCTCTATCACGGGTTTGGGTAATGGGGGACGACAGATGTCGAAACGGCTGCGCGCCATGCTGCTTGGCACCGATGATGCGGTGCCGTCGGATTATGTTCTTGGTTTGGTGGCCGTTTTGGGGATCATCGTCGCCGTCTTGATCGGGATGCTTTAAGAGCCGTACATCCCGTCATAAATCGGTTCCAGCGTTTCATGGCTAAACAAACTGGACACGCTGGTGCCGTGCCAGATGTTCTGGATGGCTTGCGCGAACATCGGCGCGGTTGGCACAATCCGGATGTTCTTGGCTTTTTCGGTTTCTGGCGTGGCTTCGATCGTGTCGGTGATCACCAAGCTTTTCATTTGCGAGGCGGTCACACGTTCAATCGCCGGACCAGACAGAACGCCATGCGTGATATAGGCGTGCACTTCCTTGGCGCCTGCGTTCATCAGTGTTTCAGCGCCTTTGCACAACGTGCCCGCCGTATCGACGATGTCGTCCACCACGATGCAAACCTTGTCCTGCACATTGCCGATCACCGTCATCTCGGCCACTTCGCCGGGCTTTTCGCGGCGTTTGTCGACAATAGCGAGGGGCGCACCGATCCGTTGTGCAAGCTCGCGCGCGCGTGCCACACCGCCCACATCAGGAGAGACGACCATGACTTCGCCGAGGTTCTTCTTGAAAGCGTGTTTGATATCCAGCGCAAAGATGGGCGAGGCATAAAGATTGTCGACCGGAATATCGAAAAACCCCTGGATCTGAGCGGCGTGTAAATCCATCGTCAGAACCCGCTCGATTCCCGCCGTCACCATCATATTGGCGACCAGCTTGGCAGAAATCGGCGTGCGGGCCTTGGTGCGGCGATCTTGGCGTGCATAGCCGAAGTAGGGGATCACAGCTGTGATGCGTTGTGCCGAAGATCGACGCAGCGCATCGGCCATGATCAGCAGTTCCATCAGATTGTCGTTGGCCGGGTTGGATGTGGATTGCAGGATAAACATATCCTCGCCGCGCACGTTCTCGAAGACCTCGACGAAAATCTCGCCATCGTTGAACCGTTCCACCCGCGTGTCGACCAATCCCACATTCATACCGCGGTGCATCGACATGCGGCGGGCGACGGCTTTGGCAAGCGTTTGATTGGCGTTGCCCGAGATGATTTTCGGTTCTTCGAGTTGGGGCATTGGCAGCACTGTCCTTGATTGTCCGTATGGTTAACGGATTCGATGCGTTGACACCGCTTAGCACGGGCATAGGGTCAGGCAAACATGAAGCATGCCGGGGAGTTCGCCAAAATGGCGCATATTGACTATTATCTCGCAACGATTTCGCCAAATTGCTACCTTGCGGGGACCAGACCTGCCGAGGTGGCCCAGAAACACGGTGCGACGTTGACCTATAAACCGCTGGATATCATGGGGCTGTTTGGACGCACGGGCGGTGTGCCTCCCGGACAGCGCCACCCCTCGCGGCAAGAGTACCGTTTGATCGAGATCGAGCGGAGTGCAAAACAGGTTGGCATGCCCGTGAACCCCAAGCCTGCGCATTTCCCGACGAATCCCGCACCGTCATCTTATGCGTTGATCGCGGCCCAAAAGGCAGGCGGCGGTGATCTGGCGGCGTTCGTCGCAGGCATCACCCGGGCCTGTTGGGTGGAAGAAAAGGACATCGCCGATGATGGCGTGATCAAGACCTGCCTCGAAGCGGCGGGGTTTGATCCTGCGCTGGCCGACAGCGGGCTTCTGGCTGGGGCCGAGACCTATGAGCGCACGCTGGACGAAGCGGTGAACGCCGGTGTCTTTGGTGCGCCTTTCTTTATCACCGATGACGGCGCGCGCTTTTGGGGACAGGACCGGATAGACCACCTTGATGTGCATTTGGCAGGACAGCTCTGACCATGGCAGCGAAAGCGCCTCTTGCTCTGATCCATTGTATGCTTGGCCGTGCAGCGATGTGGCGGCCGTTTCTGACTACGTTGCCGTCTTCTGTGTCGCCCTTACTGATCGAACTGCCGGGCCATGGTCTGGCCGATGACTATGACGAAAGCCGGGACTATGCGGATCAGGCCATCGAATTGGCCTTGGACGAAATGCCGCCGGATCCAGTACCCCTGATCGGCCATTCCTTCGGAGCTGCCTTGGCGCTTCGGATTGCGGTCGAAAGGCCGTACCGGGTGAAATCCCTGGTTCTGGTCGAGCCGGTCTTTTTCGCCGCTGTCAAAGGCAGATGGGCTTATGACAAAATCACACGCGATCTGGCGCCTTTCGCGGACAAAGTGGCCTCTGGCTCCACCGCAACTGCAGTTCGGGAATTCCACAAGATTTGGGGCGAGGGCGACTGGAATGACCTCAACTCGGAAGATCGCGCATACCGATTGGAACGGATCGCTCTTGTCCCCAAGGGCAATTCCTTGGTGATGGATGATCGCTCGAACGTCCTAAGACCGGGCGGTCTGGAAGATCTGGATATGCCTGTCACCTTTGTCGATGGCGGCGACACCCATCCCGTGATGGCCGAGATCATCTCTACCATAGGCGACCGCATCTCCGGTGCCGAATGGGTGACGGTTCCTCATGCGCGCCACATGTTGCCGATGACACATCCCGAAAAACTGGCAGAAGCCGTTGACGGACGTCTCTTGGTCTGACGTTGTCAAACAGAGCGCCTTTGGCGCACAAGATGTTTGAACGAGGGGCCAGCCCCTCGCGCTCCCCGGCATACTTTTACCAAGAAGAAGTGTGGATTTTATTCAAATTGTCTTTCCTCTTGCCGAAAGTACTTCGGGGGAGGCTCCGCAGGAGACGGGGGCAGAGCCCCTTAACTCAAGGCGCTGATGATCCCGCCGAAATCTTCGGCTTTTAGCGAGGCCCCGCCAACAAGGGCGCCATCGACGTTGGACACGGCAAAGATGTCATCGGCGTTCGAAGGTTTGACCGAGCCACCATAGAGAAGACGCATCTCGTCCGCCGCGCCGCTGAACCGCGCCTGCAAGCGGGCACGGATGTCGTCATGTACTTCGCCAATTTCGGCCAGCGTCGGCACTTTGCCGGTGCCGATGGCCCAGACCGGTTCATAGGCAACTACTGTGTTCGCGCCTGTTGCACCCTGGGGAACCGAGCCTGCGATTTGGGTTCCGACGACACTCAGCGTGTTGCCAGCTTCGCGATCTTCCAGCGTCTCGCCAACGCAAATGATGGCAATCAAACCGGCGCGCCATGCGGCTTCGGCCTTGGCCCTGACAACCGCATCCGATTCGCCGTGGTCCGTGCGGCGTTCTGAATGACCGACGATCACGTAAGTGCCCCCTGCATCGGCGATCATTTCAGCCGAGGTGTCGCCCGTATGTGCGCCCGATACATTTGCGTGGCAATCCTGCCCGCCTGTGGCGATAGAGGGGCCGGCCGCGTCAGACGTGCGCGACAGCAAAGTGGCGGGCGGGCAGATCAGGATGTCGCAGGTCGGGGCGGGAAAGGCTTGGGCTAGGGCACTCAATTCGCCCAAGGCGTCAGTCGTGCCATTCATCTTCCAGTTTCCGGCGGCCAGTTTGCGCATGGGGCATTCCTTCGGTTGGCTTAACAGTTGCCTTGGCCATCGCAAGATAGCCCTTTGGCGTCAAGGGGTTTGGGGTCGGCTTTCAGGAAGTGTGGCGCGTAAGGTCAGGCGCCGTCGCGCTCGGCGCTCAGGTCTTCGACATCTTTGAACTTGATCGATTCCCCGCACCCGCAGGCGTCTTCGACGTTTGGGTTCTTGAACTTGAACCCGGATTCCAACAGCGAGGCTTCATAGTCGATCTCGGTCCCGAACAGGAACATCTGCGCCATGGGCGCGATCATCACGCGGGCGCCGTCCTGTTCGACGATTTCATCCATCGGATCCACCTCGTCGGCGTAATCCATCGTGTATTCCATTCCCGCACAGCCGCCTTTTTTGACGCCGATCCGAAGACCTTGTTTGCCATCGCGCGCCATCAGCTTTGAAATCTGCTGAGCCGCTTTAGGCGTGATCGAGATGGCCTGTTTGCCTGGGATACCGAACATGAACGCACTCCGTTTGATCCAATTAAACTAAGGCGATCGGGGCGAAATTCCAAGGGGTGGCACGGTTTCCAGCAGCACAAGTGTGCCCCATGTGGCTGCCATGGCCCATCCAAAGGAGGCCAGTGTGCCGATAATCACGTATTCGGTGATGCTTTTCTTGCGCTCGGCGTCAAAACGCAGAACGGATTTCGCGGCGATCAGAAAGCCAATGCCACCAGGTTGTCCGGCGAGGATCAGGATAAAGATGATGCCGCGCTCAAGAAGACCGATCCACCGGCCCGCGTTTGGCAGGCTTTCGGTGTTGTCCATTTTATCGCTCCACTGGCTGACCAGATAAGCCACGGCATGGCCGCCTGCGACGGTGGTGATGATGAAGCCGGCGGCAAGGATCATCGCGGCAGGTATCCATGTCTGGCTGGCCCAGATGCCGGACGCGTAAAGGTTTGGCGCGTAAAGGGCGACGGCAAGGATCGTGGCAACATGCGCGGCCTGATCGGTCACGAAAGACGCCAGCCGGTCGGGCAGCGCATAGACCTTGATGGTGTCAATCACGATATGAGCAGCAGCAAGGGCAAGGGGCTCCCAAGCATCGATGCGGCCTAAAGCAAGTTGCGCTGTGATAAGGACGATGACGCCGTGGAGGAGCAGGATCTGAGGCTTGCGCTTCTGAGCCACCATGTCTTTGGTTTGAAACAGAAAATCGGCAACGACATGGGCGAGGAGGAGGGCGGCGAGGGTGCTCGTCATTGGTGAAATAGCTCGATTATCGCCAAGGCTTCATCAATCTCGGAAAATGACGCTGCTGCCAGTGATTTGCTAATAGCTTGATGCGTTTTCCCATGAAGTCTTGCCAAATCAGTTTGAGAAGGCGAGTGGGTTGGTGGCAGCATGGGTAAAATGGTCGAAGCTTGCGCGGGTGTCCATCCTCTTGTGAGTTTGTCCGCAAGAACGAAGCATGCAGTTTCGATAGTGCTGTGTGACGTTGTGATCTTTTGTGGAAGGTCGGCTTTCGTGGATTCCAGTGCTTCACCAGACAATTCAAACACCTCCGCCGTTTCCGCATTCAAATCCGGCCCAACGTCCCCTTCAAGCTCACCCTCGGCAATCCCCATGTAGCTGTCAAATTCGCTCCCTTCGGCGCGCAACGCCGCCCGAAAAGCCAGCGCCGACCTGAGCGCCATCTCGGGCCGGGCCAGCACAACCTGCCAGCCGTCGCCTCGGTGTCGTGTGAAATGCAGGGGCGCGCCATGCCAGTCGGCCTGGGTTTCGGCGCAATCCTTCAAGGCAGCAAAGGCGCGTTCGACCTTTTCACGGCCCAACGCGGTGGAACTCACCAGATCTCCGGTGATAACGGCTATTTTTCGGGATTTTGCGCTCATGATGCAACCAATATAGGTTGCGAATATCTTATTGCAACCATTTTAGGTTGCGTTTTGATGTTGCAACCTAAAATGGTTGCATCTTGGCCTCACATGAAACCCAGTTCCAAGCGCGCCTCGTCTGACATCATCTCCATGCCCCAGGGCGGTTCCCATGTCAGATCGACGTCGACTTGCTTGATGCCGGGCAAAGGCTCGACCGCTTCGGCGACCCAGCCGGGCATTTCACCGGCTACAGGGCAACCCGGGGCGGTAAGAGTCATCATGATCGACACAGCCCCTTCGTTCGAAATCTCGATCGTGTAAACCAGACCAAGGTCATAGATATTCACTGGAATTTCAGGGTCATAGACCGACCGGCAAGCTTCGACCACCGTGTCATACATCGGATGCTCGGTCGTGGATGGCTTGATCAGGGGCGTGCCCTCAAGCTGATCGGACGGTTCGGCGGTCATGTCGTACCCTTAAGTAGTTGAGTTTTTATATAGGGTTTAGCAGCCGGTAGGTAAAGTCTTGGCGCGCAACGTCTGATCCGGCCCTCATTTAATCCAGTCGGTCACCAGTTTGCCAAAGGCTGGATTGACCAGATAGCCGTACATATTGTGTGGGTTCGACGTGCCACTTTCGACATAGCAGTTATAGATACTGCGATCTCGGATCTCGTCCAGGAACCCATAGCGTTTCATCAGTCGAAAATCGCCGCGCATCGTGGCGTCATGGGCGATATAATCGTCCACGGCGGCCACGTTGTGCCATGTTCGGATGATCTTTTCGGGATGTTTGTCGGTGCCACCGCGCCAGGAATGCTGACCGGCATCATACAGATTGGCCTTCACGCCGTTCTCGCCCAAGGGACAGCCAAGCGTGATCCAGCGGTTCACGATGTTTCCCGTTTCACGCAGAGCCGCGTATTCGTTGGTGCGCGAGAATTTCCACAACACATCATAGGCCACCATACACCCCATGGAATGGGCGATTAGGCAAATATCGTCGCCGCGCATCAAGGCGCGTTTCAGGGGCTTTTGCAGCCTGTGCCGAATGGCCGAACCCACCTTTTGGCGGGTCAGATAGGCCCCCATGTCCGCGTTGGCGATCGTCATGCCCTTCATCACAAGACGCGCACCGGTCGTAATGGTCGACACGGCTGACAGGATTTGCGCGGCCTCGTCCATAAAACGCCAGTCACGATAGTCTTTCAGGATTTTGCGATAGGTCGGCTTGTCAAAGCGTGGGTGCGAATCCAGCAAGTCCATCGCCTCGAGAATGCTGTCGCAGGGCAGGCAAGGGGCGTCGTCAAAAGCCGGGTCTTTGCCAGCCAATGTGCGCCGCGCGGCTTCGCTGTCTTTTGCCAAAAGGGCGTTGGTGATGTCGCCGTAGTAAACGCTTTCCAGATTGACCGCGCCCGAGCGCACCTTGGCGGCTTTTTCGGGGTCGGCCCGTTCTAATCCAGCCAGAAGGGCGCGCCGTTCAAGGGCGGCATTGTCGCGCCGCGCGGGCTTGGTACTGCGCCCGTGGATCATCAAAATACATTGCTGTGCCATCTTTCGCGGAACCCGGGGCTTAGCCTTTGCGCTTGACCAAAGCGTGCCGTTTCTTGCCCGCGGACAGCTTGATCGGCGAAGCAAGCGCTGCTGCATCGAACATCTGGCCCGGATCCGTCAAAGGCGCGTCGTCTACCTTAGCGCCGTTCTCTGCGATCAGACGTTTGGCCTCCTTGCCGGATTTCACAAGACCGGATCGAACGAACAACTGTGCCGCCGAAATGCCGTCGCCTAGATCGTCGTCTGACAATTCCAGCGTCGGCAGATCATCCCCGACGCCACCTTTTTCAAAGACCTCGCGAGCGGTCGCTTCGGCTGCCACAGCCGCATCCGCGCCGCGACACAACGCAGTCACTTCATTGGCCAGCCGGACCTTGGCTTCGTTGATCTCTGAGCCGCCCAAAGCGCCCAATCGGTCGCATTCATCCACGGGCAATTCGGTAAACATCTTCAGGAACTTGCCCACATCGGCGTCGTCCACGTTGCGCCACCATTGCCAGAACTCATAGCCCGACATCATGTCTTCGTTCAGCCAAACCGCGCCATCCGCCGACTTGCCCATCTTCTTGCCATCTGCGCGCGTGACCAAGGGCGTCGTCAGCCCGTAAGCGTCCTTGGCGTCCACACGACGGATAAGATCCGCGCCCGAAACGATGTTGCCCCACTGATCGGACCCGCCCATTTGCAGGATACAGCCGTGGCGACGGTTCAACTCTAAGAAGTCATAGGCCTGAAGCAACATGTAGTTGAACTCGATAAAGCTGAGCGGCTGTTCCCGGTCCAACCGCGACTTCACGGATTCAAACGCCAAGAGACGATTGATGGTGAAATGCTTGCCGATGTCGCGCAAAAAGTCGATGTAGCCCAGCTTGTCCAGCCATTCGGCGTTGTTCACCAAGGGCGAATCCGTGGGGCCGTCACCGTAAGAGATGTAGTTTGAAAACACCTGCCGGATGCCCGCCGCATTGGCATTGATCTGATCGACCGAGATGATCTTGCGCATCTCGTCCTTGCCAGACGGATCGCCCACTTTGGTCGTGCCGCCGCCCATCAGGGTGATCGGACGGTGCCCGGTTTTTTGCATCCAGCGCAGCATCATGATCTGCACAAGATTGCCGATGTGAAGGGATGTCGCTGTCAGATCGAACCCGATATACCCGGTAACGGTGCCGGTGCGAAACTTGTCGTCCAGCCCCTCAAGATCGGTGCAATCCGCCATAAATCCGCGCGACACAATGGTCGCCAGAAAGTCCGATTTCGGAGTGTAAGTCATAAGCCGTCCGGTTCCGCTCGCACAAGGTTTAGCGGTCTCTATACTGGGGCAAGGGACAAAGGAAAAGAGATGAGCAAAACCTCGGCCATTTGGGCGTTAGGCGCCATGTCCGGCACCTCGCTGGACGGGGTGGATGCGGCCATGGTTTTGACCGATGGGGTCGAGGTGTTTGACTTCGGGCCATCGAAGTATCGCGCCTATTCCGAGGCCGAACGTTTGGTTCTTAAAGCGGCCTTGGGCAAAGAGAATGGTGCAGAGGTCGAGGCGGCGACCGAGGTGATCGAGATCGCCCATGCCGAGTTGCTGCAACAGTTCGAGGGCGCAACCGTGATCGGGTTTCACGGTCAGACAACGGTGCATTTGCCCGAACAGGGGCGCACCTGTCAGATCGGGAACGGTGCGGTTCTGGCCGAAGCGCTTGGCGTGCCGGTGGTTTGGGATTTTCGCACGGCGGACATGAAATTGGGCGGGCAGGGTGCGCCTTTGGCTCCGTTCTATCACTTTGCCTTGGCGAAACATCTGGGGCTGGCAGGCCCGCTAGGTGTGCTGAACATCGGCGGTGTGGCAAACCTGACGTGGTTGAACGCGGATGCGGCGCGGGCCGAAGCGCCGAACGCCTGTCTGGCCTTTGACACTGGGCCCGGCAACGCTTTGATTGACGATCTGTGTCAGGCGCGGCTTGGCGTGCGCATGGACAAGGACGGCGTACTGACGCGTGCGGGCGAGGTGGACATGGGCGTTCTTCAAAAGATGCTGGCAGGGCGCAAATTCTTTTCCGAGGTGCCGCCTAAGTCACTGGACCGAAATGATTTTGCAGATTGGATGCCCCATGTTTCGGAGCTTTCGGATGCCGATGCCGTGGCGACTTTGGCCGCAGGGACCGCCGGGGCGATTGTCATGGGGTTTGAGCATTGCCCCATCCCGCCGCGTCAGATTTTGGTGGCGGGTGGCGGGCGGCATAACCCCGGCTTGATGGAGATGATCGCAGGTCTGGTCGAGTGTCCCGTGCGCCCGGTCGAAGACTTGGGTCTGGATGGCGACATGTTGGAAGCCCAGGCCTTTGCCTATCTTGCCGTTCGGGTGCAAAAAGGCCTGCCCACCTCTGCCCCCGGCACAACCGGCGTGGCGGCCCCTGTCGGTGGTGGCGCATACAGTGACCCAAGCAAAGGCGGCATTGACTTTATGGGTGGGCTTTAAGGCGTCCGCCTTGGCATGAAAAAGGGCGGGAAGACCCGCCCTTTTTCATGTGTTCCATTGTGAAACGCTTTAGTGCGCCACAGCACTTGTCGAGGCCGCTTTCGCATCCGCCGCCCGCTGAGCTGCCGCGGCTTCTTCCGCCGCTTCATCCCATTCGATGGCGTCCGGTGTTTCGGTCAGTGCGTGTTTCAGCACTTCGGACACATGCTTGACGGGAATGATCTTCAGCCCGTCTTTCACGTTGTCCGGGATCTCGGCCAGGTCCTTTTCGTTCTCTTCCGGGATCAGAACCGTGGTGATGCCACCCCGCAAAGCCGCCAGCAGTTTTTCCTTCAGACCGCCAATGGGCATCGCATTGCCGCGCAAGGACACTTCGCCCGTCATGGCGATGTCACGCCGCACCGGGATTTGCGTCAACACACTGACAATCGACGTCACCATGGCCAGACCGGCTGATGGCCCGTCCTTTGGCGTTGCGCCATCGGGCACGTGGACGTGAATGTCCATCGTGTCAAAGGCCGTTGGCTTCACACCAACCGACGGCGCGATCGCGCGCACGTAACTGGCGGCCGCGTCGATGCTTTC
>CAZWDS010000096.1:0-275 GCA_964632495.1 uncultured Rhodobacterales bacterium | reverse complement strand
GCCCACGGATGTCCAGGCCAACCCAGTCACAACACCGCTCTGATCCTCCTGCTCGGCCAAGCCATAGCGATACTTTTTCACGCCCAGGAAATCTTCCAGCTTGTCCGCCGTCACAGTCACCGTCTCATCTTCTTTCTTGATGATCTTGGTCACCGCTTTTCGCGCCAGCTTGGCGATCTCGCGTTCAAGATTCCGCACACCGGCTTCGCGCGTGTAATAGCGGATAATCTCTTGCAGCGCCTCGTCGGTCAGTTCGAACTCGGATGGCTTCAACC
>CAZWDS010000095.1:276-12050 GCA_964632495.1 uncultured Rhodobacterales bacterium | reverse complement strand
CATGTGCGCACCAAAAAGCCGATGGCGATTTCCAACCCCGTGATGTTCCTCGCCTCCGACCGCGAGCTGGCAGAAGAGGCCTGGGCGGGCGATATCATCGGCATCCCCAACCACGGCCAGCTGCGCATCGGCGACACGCTGACCGAAGGCGAGGCGCTCCGCGTCTCCGGCATCCCGTCCTTTGCGCCCGAACTCCTGCAAGGCGTGCGCGCGGGCGATCCGATGAAGGCCAAACATCTGGACAAGGCGCTGATGCAGTTTGCCGAAGAAGGCGCGGCCAAAGTCTTCAAACCCGCCATCGGGTCGGGTTTCATCGTGGGCGTCGTGGGCCAGTTGCAGTTCGAAGTTCTAGCGTCCCGGATCGAGCTGGAATACGACCTGCCCGTCCGGTTCGAACAATCGCAATTCACCTCTGCAAGATGGGTCCACGGCCCCCGCGACGCAGTCGAAAAATTCGCCGATATCAATAAAGGCCATATCGCCCACGACAACGACGGCGACGTGGTGTTCCTGACACGACTTCAATGGGACATCGATCGGGTGGAACGCGATTATCCTGACCTGACGCTGAGTGCGACGAAAGAAATGCAGGTCTATTAACCTAACCTCAAAACCGACGCCCTAATCCTGCCACAGTGCCTTGTTTTAAAGGCCGGAAATGACGGGGGTACCCCCGCGACCATAGGCTTTGAGCGGGCGCATGTTTACAGACGCGATATTCGGCGGGACTTTGACGGCGTGGATGGCACCTTTGATGCCGTCCCAAAAGGCGTTTTACCTGTATTTGCTGACTGCTTTGGTGATTGCGGGCGGATCTTACGTCTATTTCAGCTACCGCGAAGAAACCGCGCGCCCCGAAGGCGTATCCAAGGGGTTTCTGGGCTATGTCTTTGATCCCAAAGTCTGGTTCCACCGTTCGGCCAAGCAGGATTACATGTTCTTCGTGCTGAACGGGCTGATTTATTACGGCATTATCGCGCAGCTTTTGATCTTTGGGCACATCCTGTTCGGCGCCTTTGGCGGCGGGCTGGAGGCGATTTTCGGGGTGCGCGACACGCCCGTTTTCCAGCCCACGGTTCTGACCGCTGCGGCCTACACGCTGGCGGTGTTGCTGGCAATTGATCTGGCTGTCTGGACGACCCATTACCTGCAACACAAGATCGAGCTTTTGTGGCAGTTTCATCAAGTTCACCATTCGGCCGAGGTTCTGACACCCGCTACCGTGTACCGCATGCACCCGGTTGACCTAATCTTCACCGGCTTTGCCACCATCGGCCTGATGGGATTGGCGACGGCAGGCTTCACCTATCTGACCCAGACACAGCCAAGCGAGTTGACGGTGATGAACGTGAACGCGGGCATCTTCGCCTTTTACCTGATCGGCTATAACCTGCGCCACAGCCAGATCTGGTTGTCTTATCCCCGCTGGCTGTCCTACATCCTGATCTCGCCCGCCCAGCACCAAATTCACCATTCGATTGACGAAAAGCACTGGGACCGGAACATGGGCCTGATCTTTGCGTTCTGGGATTGGGTGTTTGGGACGCTTTATGTGCCGAAGGGCTATGAAAAGCTGGAATACGGCATTTCGCGCGAAGAACCCAATCCGTTCAACTCGGTTGTCGACATCTATTTGAAACCCTTTCGCATGGCCTTCGACTTGATCGGTCCGGTCGCGCCGAAACGTTTGGCCATCGTCGGATTGATCACGGCGGGCACACTGGGTGTCGTTCTGACCAACGTGCCCGGCCATTCCGCCGATCGCGATATACCCAGCGTGCATCTGGAAGCGTTGACCTGGACCGAAGTGTCAGCGGCGCTGGCCAATGGGGCCACAACCGTAATCGTTCCAACAGGCGGGACCGAGCAAAACGGCCCCCATGTGGTTCTGGGCAAGCACAATCACATCATGCGGATGACGGCCGAAAAGATCGCCCGTCGGTTGGGCGATACTCTGGTCGCCCCTGTTATGGCCTACGTCCCAGAAGGCGACACCGGCGATACGCCCACGGGGCACATGCAATGGGCAGGCACGCTTAGCCTGCCGGCACCCGCGTTTGAGGCCGTTTTGGAACATACCGCACGCAGCCTGAAAACCCACGGCTTCCAGCGCATTCTCTTCATCGGAGACAGTGGCGACAGCCAAGGGGCACAGGCGCGTGTTGCTGACCGCCTGACGTCGGAATGGACGCAGGATGGTGTGACTGTTCTGCACGTCGGGGCCTATTACGACGCCAATGGTCAGGTACAGTACTTGTTGGATCAAGGCTTCAGCCGGGCCGAGATTGGCTATCACGCAGGCATCCGCGATACATCCGAACTTTTGGCCGTCTATCCCGAAGGAGTACGCCAACATCCCATTTGGCCCGCTGATGGCGTGGCTCCGGGGTCTGACGGTGCGCCGGGTTTGGCCACGGCAACCATCGGGCAAGCTATGCTGGATTTGAAGATCAGGGCGGCGCTTCGCCAAATCACAGGGCAAGACACAGGCAGTTAGGGGCAAACTTGCACGAATGTGCATAAGTTAACGCCCCGAATGTTGTAAAATGTCATGTGTGTGCGAATGCCGATGCAGTTGGGAAACAATTCGCTCAATTTCGCCCTTATTGTTAACGATTAAGCCCCTGCCGTTGACGCCCAACCTGCGATGCACTACCACTTCGCGCAATTGCGGCGGCTTGTGGATAAGCCTGTGGTCATCCGGACCCGTGCCGTTTTGCCGACGGGCCTAAGATTGGTCCGTAAACTATGGACTAATATGACGAAATTTTCCGATTTGGCGTTGTCGCCTAAAGTTCTGAAAGCCGTGGAAGCGGCAGGTTACGAAACCCCCACCCCGATTCAGGAAGGGGCCATCCCTGCTGCGCTTGATGGGCGCGATGTTCTGGGGATCGCTCAGACCGGCACGGGCAAGACCGCCAGCTTTACCCTGCCGATGATCCATATGCTGGCGCGCGGACGTGCGCGGGCACGGATGCCCCGGTCGTTGGTTCTTTGCCCGACGCGGGAATTTGCCGCTCAGGTGGCCGAGAACTTTGACACCTATGCGCAGAACGTGAAGCTGACCAAGGCGCTGCTGATTGGCGGCGTGTCTTTCAAAGAACAAGACCTTCTGATTGATCGCGGTGTTGACGTGTTGATCGCGACCCCCGGACGCCTTCTGGACCATTTTGAGCGCGGCAAGCTGCTTTTGACGGGCATTGAGATCATGGTGGTGGACGAAGCCGACCGGATGCTGGACATGGGGTTCATCCCCGACATCGAACGCATCTTTTCGCTGACGCCTTTCACCCGCCAGACCCTGTTCTTCAGCGCCACCATGGCCCCGGAGATCGAGCGGATCACCAACACCTTCCTGTCGAACCCGGCCCGCGTTGAAGTCGCGCGGCAAGCCACGGCCTCGGAAACGATTGCGCAAGAAGTCATCATGGTGAAACCATCGCGTCGGGATCGGGCCGCGAAGGAAAAGCGTGATGTTCTGCGTGCGATTATTGACCGCGAAGGCGCGGCCTGCACCAATGCCATCGTTTTCTGCAACCGGAAATCGGATGTGGATATCGTGGCCAAGTCGCTGAAAAAGCACGGGCTGGATGCGGCTCCGATCCATGGGGATCTGGATCAATCGCAGCGGACCCGGACTTTGGATCAGTTCCGCGAAGGCACCTTGCGGTTTCTTGTGGCCTCGGACGTGGCCGCCCGCGGTTTGGACGTGCCAAGCGTCAGCCATGTGTTCAACTACGACGTGCCGACCCATTCGGAAGACTATGTGCACCGCATCGGGCGCACCGGTCGGGCCGGACGGGACGGCAAGGCCATCATGATTTCTGCACCCGCCGACGGGAAAAATCTGGACGCCATCGAAAAACTGATCGCCAAAGAAATTCCGCGCACGGAAAATCCGATCTCGGGCAAAGTTGAAACGCCTGATGTCGCAGCGCCCGAGGGCGAGGCCGAAAAACCGAAGCGATCGCGCAGCCGGAAGCCGCGTCGGGACGACACGCCCGCCGCACAATCCGCAGCGGACCAACCCGCAGTTCAAATCGAAGCGGTTGAAACCGAAGCTAAGACCGAAGAAAAACCAAAGCGCAGTCGCGGTGGACGCGGTCGTCGTGATGGCGGTGGCGGCGGCAACAAGACGGTCGGCATGGGAGATCATATGCCCAGCTTTATCGCCAAAAGCTTTGACGAGCGGAAGGTCAGCTAACCCCTTAGGTTGCGCCAAATCTGCGGCAAATCACTGAAGTTCGAAAATGCAAAGTCGTGCGGAATTTCCGCGACGGGCTTGGTGCGAATGCCTTCGGTGAACAGCGCGAAAGGCACGCCTGCCCGTTCTGCCGTTTCGGCATCAATGTGATTGTCACCCACGTAAAGCCCTGTTTTCATGCCCATTTCTGCAAGGATATGCAGCAAAGGCATCGGGTCAGGCTTGCGCCGCTCCAGATCATCGCCTGCCATGACGATGTCCAACAAACCGCCTAAAACGCAAGCCTCCAGCACCGGTTCCAACGCAACGCGCGGCTTGTTGGTGCAAAGCGCCAAGGGCGCGCCTTCGGCTTTCAAAGCCCGCATTGCAGTTTCGGCCCCCGCCATCAAGCGCACATCATGGCCCATGGATTTATAGTGGCGCAGGAATTGCCGCATCAGATCGGCGCGATCGAACCGCTGTAAACCAGCCGACGCGATCATCTTGTCCAGAAACACCTGTTCGCCCCAGCCCACGAAACCGGCCACGACGTCGGGCGTCAGAACGGGTTCATCCAAATCGGACAACAGTGCATTCGCCGCCCCCGTCATCGTCGGCAGACTATCGATCAGCGTGCCATCCAGATCGAAGACAACAGGCAGCATTAAGACAGGCGGCTGATCACGACGGTGACTTCGGGCTTTTTGCCAATCTCATCATCGCAGGTCTTGCGGATGACTTTGCGCATTTCACTTTCCAGACGTTCGTCATCGGCCAGCGTCTTCTTCTTCGACCGCCCGATCATCTGGCCCAGATCTTCTTCCAGCACATCCACCAAAGGCGCCTTTGAAGACCCTTGCTCAGGCAAGCCGGACAGTTCGATCCAGGGTTCGCCCAAGGGATCGTCATCTTCCAAGATCAAGGTCGCCATGACATGGCCGTTCAGCGCCATGCGGATCCGGTCGCGCACGATCCCGTCCAACGCGCCGATCTGCACCTTGCCGTCCAGATAAATCCGGCCCGCTTCGATGTGCTCGGCCACGGCGGGTTGATCGCCGGTCAGGTCAAGCATCGTGCCATTGGTCGCGATCGTCGAGGCATAACCGTTCGCCTGCGCCAGTTTCGCATGTTCGCGCAGGTGCCGATATTCGCCGTGCATCGGTACCACCACTTTGGGCCGGATCAGCTTGTGCATCTTGTCCAGATCGGGCCGGTTCGCGTGACCCGAGACGTGGTACAGATTGGAACTGTCGTCCACCACGTCCACGCCCTTTTCGGCCAAAGCGTTCATGATGTAGATCACGCCGCGCTCGTTGCCGGGGATCGTCTTGGAAGAGAACAGGAAAGTGTCCCCTTCGTCCAGTTCCAACCCCATGTACTTGCCCCGCGCCAATCCAGCCGAAGCCGCGCGGCGTTCGCCCTGACTGCCGGTGACCAGCAACATCAAGTTCTGACGCGGCATTTCCACGGCGTCTTCGGGCGACACAACGGTCGGGAAATCGTCCAACACACCGGTCAGGATCGAGGCTTCGACCATTCGGCGCATCGCGCGTCCCATCAGGCAGACCGAGCGTCCCGCCGCCTCGCCCGCTTCGGCCAGCGTTTTCACGCGGGCCACGTTGGACGCAAAGGTCGTCGCCACGAACATGCCCGGCGCGTCTTTGACCAGTTTAGTGATCTCGGGACCCACGGTCGCTTCCGAGCGGCCCGCTTCGGGCGAGAAAACATTGGTGGAATCGCACGTCAGGATATGGACGCCCTGATCGCCGATGTCTTTCCAGAACCCTTCGTTGAAAGGTTCACCCACCAATGGGGTTTCGTCCACTTTGAAGTCGCCCGTGTGCACGATCCGACCGCCGGGCGTGTCAATGATCAGCGCCGAACTTTCCGGCACCGAATGGCTGATCGGTGCGAAGCCAACGGTGAAAGGACCAGCCTTGGTTTGTTCGGGCCAAGCCGAGACGATGGTGACATTCTCGGGATCGTTGCCTTGTTCTTCCATCTTGCGCCGCGCGTGATGGCCCGTGAACGCACGGGTGTACACGGGGGCCCGCAGACGTGACCATAGGTGCCCGACCGCGCCGACGTGGTCTTCATGAGCGTGGGTGATGAAAATGCCTTCAATCCGGTCCGCGCGTTCGGCCAGCCAGTCGATATCGGCAAAGATCAGGTTCACACCGGGCGAGCCATCCATGTCCGGAAACGTCACACCCAGATCGGCCACGATCAAACGTTCCGCGCCGGGCTTTCCCCAGCCATAGACATAGGCGTTCATGCCAATTTCGCCCGCACCACCTAAAGGCAGATAGATCAAACGGTCCGTGCTCATGAGTTTTCCTTATTGAAGGCGTGGATGATCGTCAGACCGAAGATGGTCAGATCATCTTCGATTGCGTCGAAGTGGATGTCGCCTTGGGCGAACAAGGGGGCCAAGCCGCCGGTGCCGATCACTTTCATGTCGCGTCCGTATTCGGATTTGATCCGGTCCACAATCCCTTCGATCAGGCCGGAATACCCCCAGAAAATGCCGGACTGAATGCAGGCCACGGTGTTGGTGCCGATCACGCGTTCGGGTTGCGAAATATCCACATGGGGCAAAGCCGCGGCCCCTGCGGCCAGCGCCTCAAGCGACAGGTTCACACCGGGCGAGATCACGCCGCCCACGTAAGCTCCGTCTTCGGCCACCACGTCAAAATTCGTCGCTGTTCCAAAATCAACGACCACCACATTGCCGCCGTGCCGCTGGAACGCGGCAGCCGCATTGGCCAGCCGGTCGGGGCCGGGTTTCACGCCTGCTTCTACGCGGGGGGGCACCGGCAAAAGACATTCGGGCTTGCCCACAACCAAAGGACGGCAGCTGAAGTACCGGTCGCACAGCACACGCAGGTTGAAGACAACGCGCGGGACGGTCGAAGAAATCACGACCTCGTCTATTGTGGTGTCTTCCAATCCGTCGGCCCGCATCAACGTGGTAAGCCAGACAAAGTACTGATCCGCCGTACGCTGATGTTCGGTCGAAGCGCGCCACGTGCCGATGAAGGCTGCGCCGTCCCAAAGAGAGAAAACCGTGTTTGTGTTGCCTGTATCAATGCAAAGAAGCATGAAAGACCCTTCAGAAAAAGACGTCGCCCGCCGGTATCGCAACTTGGCCGTTTGGGGTCGAAAGTACAAGCTGGCCAGCGTCGTCGATTGTTTCAAAACGACCAGTGATTTCGCCTGTTGCGGTGCGGGCGGTGATGTTGTCGCCCAGTTTTGCGGCTTGGCGCAGCCAGCGGTTTCGGATCGAAGCGAACCCCATGGCCCTGAACAAACGCTCTTCGGTGGCCATGTTCAGCGCCAGAAGGGCCAGAAGCTCATGCGCATCCGGCACGCCCACCTTCATGTCAGCCAGACAAACGGGGGTGAAGGCGGCATCTTTCACGGCCTCTGGTGCGTGGGTCAGGTTGACGCCAAAACCAATCGACAGCCAATCAATGCCAGTTTGAGTGCCCGAGCTTTCCAGCAAGATGCCCGCCACCTTACCACCGTTCAGCAGAACGTCATTCGGCCATTTCTGCGCCAGATGATCCCGGTCTACAAACAAGGCCAGCGCCTCGAACAAGGCGTTCGCCGCCGAAAATGACCGCAAGGCGGCCTCGGCAGCCGTGCCTTCGGGGCGAAAGACAAAGGTTGCGGCAAAGTTGCCTGTTGGATGCACCCAAGTCTTGCCGCGCCGTCCACGCGCCGCCGTTTGGTGATGTGCCATGATCCAGGTGGGCCGCTTCAAATCGGGGGCCAAACGCGCGGCTTCGGACATGGTGCTGTCCACCTCGTCCAGAATAATCCGGTCGGTGTTTTCGGGCCAGCTTAGCATGGCACAATCTGACACAGATTTTGCATTGGAAAATGGATCATTTTCCTCGGCATTTTCCGCCTCGGTAAATGCCCCCTACCCGGCAAGCGCCGCCGCCGCTGCCATGGCGGGGCCTTCGATACCAAAGAGATTGATCACACCGAACAACATCGCCGCCGCCGACCCCATCAGGAACGCCCACAGAATGGGGGATTTGCCGCCGTCCAGTTCGTTCTCATCAGCGCCGAAGTACATCAGGAACACGATCCGAAGGTAATAGAACGCCCCGATCACCGATGCGATCACACCCAAGACCGCCAGCCATGTCATGCCAGCGTCCACCGCTGCCAGAAGAACCGCGTATTTGCCAAAGAAACCCAACAGGGGCGGAACGCCTGCCAAGCTGAACAGCAAGACCAGCATTGCCAGCGCCTTCGCCGGCTCGCGGCGCGAATAGAGCGACAAGGCGTCGATCTGCAAAACCGGCGCGCCGTCTTTCTCCATCGACAGGATAAAGGCAAAGGTGCCGATGTTCATCGTCACATAGATCGCCATGTAGATCAGCATCGATTCGACGCCCTGCGCCGTTCCGGACGCCAGCCCCATCAAAGCGAACCCCATGTGGGCAATCGACGAATAGGCCATCAGCCGTTTGATGTTGCGCTGGCCAATCGCCGCCACCGCGCCAAGGAACATCGAGGCCACGGAAAGGGCCGCAACGATCTGCTGCCAGTCGCCGATCACACCGCCAAAAGCGTCATGCACGACGCGGGCGAACAGCCCCATGGCGGCCATCTTGGGCGCGGTTGCAAAGAACGCGGTGATTGGAGTTGGCGCGCCTTCATAGACTACGGGCGTCCACATCTGGAAAGGGGCTGCCGAGACCTTGAAGGCCAGTCCAGCGATGACAAAGGACAGACCGATCAGCACGCCAACCGGTGTCTGGCCCTGAACCGCTTCGATGATGCCCGCAAATTCGGTCGTGCCGGAAAAGCCATAAACCAGCGAGGCACCGTAAAGCAAAAGGCCCGAGGATAAGGCGCCAAGCACAAAGTACTTCAGGCCCGCTTCCGTCGATTTCACGCTATCGCGGCGCAACGAGGCCACGACGTAAAGCGCCAGCGATTGCAGTTCCAACCCCATATAAAGCACAATCAGGTCACTGGCAGACACCATCACCATCATGCCAACAGAGGCCAGCGCGATCAGCAGCGGATACTCGAACCGCAGAAGGTCGCGCTTGGCCATATAGGCTTCGCTCATCAACAGGACGGCAGCGGCGGCCAGAAGGATGGTGACCTTGGCAAAGCGCGCGAAAGCGTCGTCGGTGAACATGCCGGAGAAGGCCGTTGCGGTGCCAGCCCCCTGAAACCCGATCCAGGCGGCGGTGCCGACCAAAACAGCTGAGGTGGTCCAAAGCATAGGTGCGGCCAGTTTGTCTTTACCTCCGTATGCGCCGACCAACAGGCCAACGATGGCAAAGACCGACAGAATGATCTCGGGCAGGATGATGGATAGATCGCCGGATTGCATCAGTTGTCTCCGCTTTCGGCGACCATATTCTGGGCCGCGAACTCTGCCACCGCCGTGTCATAACCGCCAAGCAAGGCGGTGACCGAGGGGCTGATGATGTCTGTGACAAGCGCCGGGTAGACGCCCAATAGGATGGTCATGATGATCAGGGGTGCAAAGATCGCACGCTCGCGCGTATCCATATCGGTGATCGACTTCAGGCTTTCCTTGATCAGGTCACCCATAACAACGCGGCGATAAAGCCAAAGCGCATAGGCTGCCGACAGGATCACACCGGTCGCGGCCACCGCGGCCACCCAAGTGTTGGCCTGGAACATGCCCATCAGGGTCAGAAATTCGCCGACAAAGCCAGAGGTCCCCGGCAGACCGACGTTGGCCATGGTGAACAGCATGAAGACGGGGGCATAGGCCGGCATCCGGTTCACAAGGCCGCCGTAAGCGTCAATTTCGCGGGTGTGCATCCGGTCGTAGATCACGCCAACGCACAGGAACAATGCCCCCGAGATAAAGCCGTGGCTGATCATCTGGAAAATCGCGCCGTCCAGCCCCTGCTGGTTCGCGGCAAAGATGCCCGCTGTCACAAAGCCCATGTGGGCAACCGACGAATAGGCGATCAGCTTTTTCATGTCTTCCTGCATCAGCGCGACCAGCGAGGTATAGACGATGGCAATCGCCGACATCCACAACACGAAGTTCGCCAACAGATCAGACGCAACAGGGAACATCGGCAAGCTGAACCGCAAGAACCCATAGCCACCCATCTTCAACAGGATGGCCGCCAGAACGACCGAGCCCGCCGTTGGGGCCTGCACGTGGGCGTCCGGCAACCATGTGTGCACCGGCCACATGGGCATTTTCACCGCGAAGCTTGCGAAGAACGCCAGCCACAGCAAGGTTTGCATCCCGCCAACGATCTGGAATCCCATGACCTGCAACGTGTCCGAGCCGAAGTTGTGCTTCAACAACGCCGCGATATCCGTCGTGCCCGCGTCCACATACATGGCGACCATCGCCACAAGCATCAGGACCGAGCCGAGGAAGGTATAAAGGAAGAACTTGAACGACGCATAGATGCGCTCTTTGCCGCCCCAGATGCCGATGATCAGGAACATCGGGATCAGGCCTGCTTCGAAGAACAGATAGAACAGCACCAGATCCAGCGCGCAGAAGACGCCCAGCATCAGGGTTTCCAGCACCAAGAAGGCGATCATGTATTCTTTGACGCGGTGCGTCACGTTCCAGCAAGCCAGAATGGTGATCGGCATCAGGAACGTCGTCAGCATCACGAACAGGACCGAGATGCCATCGACGCCCATTTTGTAGTTCAGGCCCAAGATCCAGCTGCCCTCTTCCACGAACTGGAAGTCGGTGTTCTGCGGATCAAACCCCGCGATCAGGAACAGCGAGAAAAAGAACGATCCGCCCGTCGCAAACAGCGCCACCCATTTCGAGTTGCGGGCGACAAACTCATCGTCACCGCGCAAGAACAGCGCAAGGATCGCCGCGCCCACAAGCGGGAAGAAGGTGATGACGGAAAGAAGGCTACCCTCAAGCATGGATCAGTTCCCCCCCACAATGGTCATCCAGGACACAAGTCCCACAATGCCCAGCACCATCGCGAAGGCGTAGGTAAAGATGTACCCCGATTGCGCGCGCCCCGCGAGCCGCGTGAAGAACGGCACGATGCCCATGGCGATGCCGTTCAAGGCCCCGTCAATCGTCGCCCCGTCACCCTTTTTCCAAAGGAAACGGCCCAGCCATTTGGCGGGGTTCACAAACAGGAAGTCGTAGATCTCGTCGATGTACCACTTGTTCAAAAGGAAGTTGTGCAGGATCGCTTGGTTTTCAGCCAGACGTCCGGGCCAGTCAGGGCGCCGGATGTAGAATTGATAAGCCGTCAGAAAGCCCAGAAGCATCGCAATGAAGGGGCTAAGGCGGACCCAGGTCGGCACATAATGCGCATCATGCAGAACGTGGTTGTCAGGATGCATATAGATCGCACCCTGCCCCGGTACGGCCGTGTGCTCCTCGCCATGCTCTTTGTCATCGCCATGCCCGTCGTCCGAGGCGTCTTCGGTCGCCGCATGGGCCGCGCCCAGCATCAGAACCGCTGCGTGATCTTCGCCCTTGCCCTCGGTGATACCGAACCAGCAGTTCACCTTATCCTCGTCCCCGAAGAACGGCTTGTACCAGACCATCCCGGCCAAAATCGCGCCTGTGGCCAGA
>CAZWDS010000095.1:0-266 GCA_964632495.1 uncultured Rhodobacterales bacterium | reverse complement strand
CAGGAAGATCAGCCGCCAGCTGTAGAAACTGGTGAACAGAGCCGCGACAACCAAAGCCCAGAAGGCAAAGGCCGAAGCATCAGTGCCCCCCGCAAAGGCGCTTTCAATCACAGCATCCTTCGACAGGAAGCCAGCGAAGCCAATGTGCGTCAAAGGAATGCCAACCCCGGTGATCGCCAGCGTGCCGATCATCATCGCCCAGAACGTATAGGGCAACTTGTGACGCAAGCCGCCATAGTTCCGCATGTCCTGTTCATGGTGCATCC
>CAZWDS010000094.1:1342-12208 GCA_964632495.1 uncultured Rhodobacterales bacterium | reverse complement strand
TTTGCGGGTTTCAGAAAGAAGAGGGAATTGCCTTTCAACGCCTTTGCCCGAGCACAGAAACCGAGCGACGCGAATTGATCAAAAAACGAGCGCTTCAATGAAGTGGTGCGGCTTTATTGATCAAACAATGCCAGTTTTGCTGGCAACGACTCTTTTCGCTCAATGCATGGCGTTCAAAGGAATTATGCACACTCTCTTTCAGTGTCCGCAAAGAAGACATCCAATAATTGAACGGCACCTCAGCCCGTTACGTCGGCATCAGAGCCCAAACATCCAAGTCCAACAAAACGCCCGGCACATATTTTCCGTCAGCCGCTTTCAACTCGAATGGGGCCACCTCGGGCTTGTGGGCGACGAGGCGGAGGCGGATGGCGCCGACGCCGGGGGCGGACGTTTCGGCTTTGTCCAGAACTTCGGACCATGCGCAGATCGTGTCACCTGCGAACAGGGGCGAGACATGGCTGCCGCCGTTCAGGCCGACGATCATTTGGGCGTTGGCCAGACCATTGAACGACAAGGCGCGGGCCATGGAAATGACGTGTCCGCCATAGATCAGGCGTTGGCCATCGTCGCGGTTGGTGGCGTCGAAATGAACCTTGGCGGTGTTCTGCCATAGCCGTGTGGCCAACATGTGCTCGGCCTCTTCAACGGTGACGCGATCGACGTGGTCGATCACTTCGCCGATCTGATAGTCGCCAAGGCGGTGCGGTTCACCGGCCAGTGCGAAATCGTAGTTGGCGAAGGTCAAACCTTCGGGGATCACCAGTTGGTCGGGCGTCAAAGCGCTGGTCAGTTCGGGCACGACGGTCTTTGGTGCCGGAGCCTCAGCATCGCGTTTGCGCACCATGACCCAACGGGTGTACTCTAGCACGGCCTCGCCATCCGCGTTCCGCCCGGTTGTGCGAACCCAGACGATCCCGGTTTTTCCGTTCGAGTTCTGTTTCAGCCCGATCACCTCGGACGTCGCAGTCAAAGTCTCCCCGGGAAAGACCGGCTTCAGCCATCTCCCTTCGGCATAGCCCAGATTGGCCACGGCATTCAGCGAGACATCGGGGACGGTTTTACCAAACACGGTATGAAACACGATCAGGTCGTCGAAAGGGCCGTTCAAGCCGCAGGATCGCGCAAAGTCGTCCGAGGAATAAAGCGCATGGCGTGCCGGATAAAGCGCGTGGTACAGCGCCTTTTCCCCGCCGGACAGCGTGCGCGGTGCCGCATGGATCAGGGTTTCGCCCACGCGATAGTCTTCGAAGAATTTGCCGGAGTTGGTTTTCATGGGTGTCACGCTCCGAAGGGCGAATAGCCGGTCCAGATGTGGATGCCCGCGACCACAGCGAAAACGATCACGGTCATAACAACAGCCGTGATTTCCTTTTTCGTCGGGTAGTCATCTTTCACCTCTGGAACGACGCCCGCGCGTTTCAGCAGGATAACCTCCCAAACGGCCCAGGCCAGCAAGCCGCCAAACAGGACAAAAGACGCAAGATCACCGTTCACAAGAAGATGCGCGACGCACCAGATTTTGAAGCCAGTCAGTTGCGGATTCTTGATGGCTTTGGTGATCCGGGTCTTGGCGCCGCTGGCCGCAAAAAGGTAGATCGCGAACACCATCAACAGGTTGTTGATGCCGACCAAAGCCGCGTTGCGTCCCCACCAGACAGGACCGTCCGCCGCCTTATATCCCAGCGTCATCAAGACGACCGAGACGATGATCAAAACCGCGAACACCCCTTTCGAGCCTTCGCCCATCTTGTCGGTCAAGGCCGCACGCCCGCCTGGAGACAGCCGTTTGTAGACATGTGCGGCCGTCCAAAGGACAAGGCCCAAGATAAGAAGCGTCATGATGCGTCCCTTTCACGGATGGCTTCGGCCTTAGCCAAAACGCTGCGCGCGGTTTCAACGTGGAGATTCTCGACGATCTTACCATCAACAACGGCCACCGCCTCGCCTTTTGCGATGGCGGCATCGTAGGCTTCGATCTGGCGCTTTGACAGGTCGATTTGGCCGGCTGTGGGGGCAAAGATCTGGTTGGCAATGTCGATCTGAGCGGGATGGATCAGGGTTTTTCCATCCATGCCAAGGGTTCGGCCTTGTTCACACTCAAGCAATAAACCGTCGTCATCTTTGAACGCGTTGAACACGCCATCAACGCAAATAATCCCAGCGGCCCGGGCAGCCATTAAGGTGGATTGCAACGCGGTCATCATCGAAGCGCGATCACCGCCCGTTGCGCAGCCGTTATCCTTGGCGAGATCGTTGGTCCCAAGAACGAATCCCTCGACAGCGGCGCAATCGGCGATTTCCAAAGCGTTCAACACGCCACGCGGGGTTTCGATCATGCACCAGACGGGCAGGTTTGGGATCAATGTCCGAACCGCGTCGATATCAGCCGCACTTTCGACCTTGGGCACAAGAACCGCGTCACAGTCCATACTTGCCACTGCGCGCGCATCATCGGCGCCCCATTCCGTGTCCAACCCGTTCATCCGCACAAGTTTGATGCGATGCGCGTAACCGCCAGTTGCCAATTCGCCCGCCAGCGTTTCACGGGCCGCTATTTTTTCGTCGGGCGCAACCGCGTCCTCAAGATCGAAGATAATCGCATCAGCGGGAAGCCCGCGTGCTTTGTCCAGTGCGCGGGCGCGAGAACCGGGGATATAAAGGACGGACCGAAACAAGGTCTGGATAGAACGCATTTTTAACCTCTGAGGCAGAATCTGCGCGAACCTGCACAAAGCAATCCATCTACGCAACCCGGGCCGACCTCAAGAGAATCCCGTTTTAACAGATCGTTGCAAATTTTTAGGATCAACGTCCGCTCTGTTAACCACATATTCGCGTTATGTTCTCACCTTGGGTCCATGAAGTCCTGAAAATCGGGGCTTGCAGCCAAGGGGGCGAATTGCCTCCGGAAAGGTCTGAGATGAAGCTCAAACTTGCCGCCCTTGCACTTGCCGCAATTGCCACGGTGCCATCCGCCGCATTTGCACAGGGTCAGAATTGCAGTCAGCGCGAAGCCGTCGTTGAACGTTTGTCGACCAAATATGGTGAAAGCCGTCAGTCGATTGGCATGGCACCCAAAGGCCGTGTTGTCGAAGTTTACGCCAGCCATGAAACCGGGACGTGGACGATTACGGTCACAATGCCGAATGGTATCACGTGCCTTGTGGCAAGTGGTCAGTCGTTTGAAACGCTTGACGAAGCCGTCGAACCTGCTGGCATCCGCAGCTAACACATCCGCCCGCACATTGTGCAAACGCATGGTCTGCGGGCGATGTCGCTGGACGACCCAAGTGTGATTTATATCGTTTGTAACGCCCCTCAAACACTTGAAGTGCAGTGCAAATGAGGGGTCGATGATCCCACTTCACACCCGGTTCTACGAATAGAATGGTCGTTGCGACGCCGCTGGCGATCAAGACGATGTTTAACGAATGGTTTCCAATTTTAATGGGCTTTGACTTGAAAGCACCGCCCAGCTTGGCTAGGCACCGCTCGAACACTGCCTAGAATTGGATCGGAGACCATCATGGCCAGAACCAAAATCGCGCTGATCGGCGCGGGTCAGATCGGCGGGACGCTTGCGCATCTCGCAGCCATCAAGGAAATGGGCGACGTTGTCTTGTTCGACATCGCCGAAGGAACGCCTCAGGGCAAAGCGCTGGATATCGCTGAAGCGGGACCTGTTGAAGGGTTTGACGCCAGCCTAAAGGGCACCACAGATTATGCCGATATCGCAGGTGCGGACGTCTGCATCGTCACTGCTGGTGTCCCCCGCAAGCCGGGGATGAGCCGCGATGATCTTTTGGGTATCAACCTTAAAGTCATGAAGTCCGTCGGTGAAGGCATCAAGGCGCATGCGCCAAACGCCTTCGTGATCTGCATCACCAACCCCCTGGATGCCATGGTCTGGGCTTTGCGCGAATATTCGGGCCTGCCCCACAACATGGTCTGCGGCATGGCCGGTGTTCTGGACAGCGCACGCTTCCGCCACTTCCTGTCGCTTGAATTCGAAGTATCGATGAAGGACGTCACGGCCTTTGTGCTGGGCGGTCACGGCGATACTATGGTGCCGCTGACACGGTATTCGACCGTTGGCGGCATTCCTTTGCCCGATTTGGTCGAGATGGGTTGGACAAGCCAGGAAAAACTGGACGCCGTCGTACAGCGCACCCGGGACGGTGGCGCGGAAATCGTGGGCCTCTTGGGCAATGGCTCGGCCTTTTATGCCCCTGCCACCAGCGCGATCGAGATGGCCGAGGCTTATCTAAAAGACCAAAAGCGTGTGCTGCCATGTGCGGCTTACGTTGATGGGGCCTTGGGTCTGAAAGGCATGTATGTTGGGGTTCCAACCGTGATTGGTGCCGGTGGCATTGAAAAGGTTGTCGACATCAAAATGGACAAAGACGAACAAGCCATGTTCGACAAATCAGTCGACGCCGTAAAAGGCTTGGTCGAAGCCTGTCAGGGCATCGACGGCGGGCTAGGCTAAGGCACGCACATTTACACGCGCTCTGACCTCTGGTTTTGTGACCTAAAAAGGCCAATCAGTGTCAGAGCGCGTTCTCTTCTCAGCACAGAAAAATGAAGGTCCGTTCCTGTTGGAATGGGTGGCCTATCATCGCGTTATCGGATTCGACCGCATCGTTGTCGTCTCCAACGATTGCGAGGACGGCAGCGATGATTTGCTTGATCGCTTGGCGGACGCGGGAGTTGTCGACCACCTAAGACAAGTGGTTCCGCCAGGCATCGCACCACAAGCCAATGCAGAACGAACCGCACGCACAGCCGGCCTGTTTCGCAATGGCGATTGGATGATGTGGCTGGACGCGGATGAATTCCTGCTGCCCAGCCCGCCCCACCGTAACGTCACGGATATGATTGACGCATTGGACAACAACGCAGCCCTGATGGTCGCGTGGCGCTTTTTCGGTGACAGCCATCACCAAACCTGGCCGGGTCGCCACGTGAGCGCTGATTTCACATGGGCCGCAAAACGGCGGCGGGGGCAAAACGCGCAGGTCAAAACCCTGTTCCGTTATGGCCCCGAAATCAAAAGGCTCGACATCCATCGCCCTATTTTGGCCGATGGCATCACGCGGCAGGATTTTCCGGTTCTGACGTCCGCCGGTACGCCCGCAGACGATCGGTTCTATGACCCCAGTCATCGCCCCTTCAATCGGCTGGTTGCAGAACCCCGCCCCTATATCCTTGGTCAAGTCGCCCATTTTTCGGTACGCACGCCCGATATGTATGCCCGAAAAGCACTGCGCGGTGACGGATACTACGCTGATCCGCAAGCGGTGCCCCGCACGGATGACCTCTATGCAAAACGCAATTTCAATCACGTTCAGGAAGGTGGGCTGGCGGAACACGCACCGGCAACCGCACAGGAAATGGCACGATTGCTAGACGATCCTGCTGTGTTGAAGGCGTGTCGCGCAATTTCGGGCTTTCAGCTTGGCTTCAAGTTCCGCAATCATAATTTGTGATCACTTGTTTTTTCTATGTGATCACAAATGTGTTTTTTTTGTCTAGAATCCTATGTAATCACATTAAACTCATTTATTTGTTCACTCTTTATGTGCCATCCGAAACACATACCGTTCTGAGGAGGCCCAAGTGAACATCCACGAATATCAAGCCAAAGGCTTGCTTAGGGATCATGGTGCCCCTGTGGCTGACGGGCGTGTCGTTCTTCGGGCTGAAGAGGCCAAGACCGCCGCAGGTGCCATGGACGGCCCCGTTTGGGTCATTAAAGCGCAAATTCACGCAGGCGGCCGCGGTAAAGGTACCTTCAAGGAAGCCGATGCTGGCGAACAAGGTGGCGTTCGGATCACCAAGTCGGTTGGCGAAGCAGCCGAGGAAACCAAACGCATGCTGGGCCGCACGTTGGTGACAAAACAGACTGGCAATGCCGGAAAGCAGGTCAACCGGATTTACATCGAAGACGGATCAGGCATCGAAACTGAGATGTATCTGGCCCTTCTGGTGGATCGTCAGACCAGCCGCGTCAGCTTCGTCGCCTCAACGGAAGGTGGCATGGACATTGAAGAGGTGGCCGAAAGCACGCCCGAAAAGATCCTGTCGTTCAGCGTTGATCCGGCCACTGGATATCAGGCCTTTCACGGTCGCCGCATCGCCTTCGCGCTGGAACTGTCCGGTCCGCAGGTCAAGCAATGTGTCAAACTGATGGGCCAGCTATATGATCTGTTCGTATCCAAAGACATGGAGATGTTGGAGATCAACCCGCTGATCGTGACCGACAAGGGCGATCTAAAGTGTCTGGACGCCAAGATGGGCTTTGATTCCAACGCGCTTTATCGCCACCCCGACATTATGGAGCTGCGCGACACGACCGAAGAAGACCCGAAAGAGTTGGAGGCGTCGAAATACGACCTGAACTACATCGCTCTGGATGGTGAAATCGGCTGTATGGTGAACGGCGCGGGTCTTGCCATGGCGACGATGGACATTATCAAGCTTTACGGGGCCGAACCTGCGAACTTTCTAGACGTGGGCGGCGGTGCGACGAAGGAAAAGGTGACCGAGGCGTTCAAGATCATCACGTCTGATCCGCAAGTGAAAGGCATTCTGGTCAACATCTTCGGCGGCATCATGCGTTGTGATGTGATTGCAGAAGGTGTGGTCGCTGCCGTGAAAGAGGTCGGCCTGCAAGTGCCATTGGTTGTGCGGCTTGAAGGCACCAACGTCGAAGAAGGCAAGCGGATCATCAACGAAAGCGACGTTGACGTGATCGCGGCGGACGACCTGAAAGACGGGGCAGAAAAGATCGTAAAGGCGGTTAAGGGATGAAAAAAGTAATTCTGACATGTGTCGCGCTTGCCTTGTCTGGCTGCGGCGTAAACGTTGAATGGCAGGCCGCAAACGAGCTTGCGCGTGCAGGTGCCGAAGTTGCTCCGAACGTATCTACGCGCAAAGCGATTCAGACGTTTAACACCTATTGCTATCAATACAGGGCCGATCCGGGACGCGTGGTGTCGGCTTTGAAGTCCGATGGCTATCAACTGGTGGTTACGCTGAAGCGCAAACGTACGTTCGTCTATGCAAAAGCTGGCGAGCCGGCGGCCGTTGTGGTCGACATGCCCAGCGAACCCGCCTGCGCCGTTATGGTAAAGCAAAACCCTAAACTGGCAGGCGCATTCGACAAGTTCATCAAAGCGCGTCATCGCAATGCAGAAGCGGTCACGATCAATACATTGACCAGCGTGCGCGTGGTGCCGGGACGCCGCAATATGACGTTCATCCGGGACATCGACGATGGCGACGAAATGCTGATGTTGATTGTAAAATAGCATGACACGAAGATCCACATACATCGGACGGACCGGCCGCTCGCCCAAGACATTGCTTTTGCTGGCCATTTCCATGACCGCATTGTTTTCGATGTCCAGTCAGGCACTATCGCCGGAAACCGATGCGCGTGCCGGGATCATGGCCTTTGCCGAAAATTGCTTTTCCCCAAGGTTGACCGCGGGCAAGGCGGCCAAGGTTTTTGGCATCGCAAACGTCACACATGACTTTTACGATCTTGAGCCATTCACCGATGCAGCACCCTCACCCGCTACAAACCGTGCGGCAACGCCCGGAACCGATCGGCGATGCGAAGTTGCTTTTTTCGGCGACTACACAGATCCCGCCGTTCAGGCCGTGACTGCGCGGTTGACCCGCGAAGGCATCACGACGCCCGTTGAAACGCCTGCCATTCACGAAGACCTCCGCACGTCGGGCACTGCCCTGTTGGCCGCCCGCCGTCTGAACCGCCAGAAAATCGCTGTCGTCCATGTGGGCACCCGCCCCGGGCCGAGCGGTGTTGAGACATTCTTAAACGTCGAACGTTTGCGTTCGCCGAAGTGAGTAAACCATGATCCGAATCCTATTCTTGTATTTTCGGTGTTGGCCCTTGCGGCCTGCAACCCCGGACCAAGGCCTAGCAAGGGCTTCGGCCCCGACGGCACTTTCACCCGCGCCGCCAACATGTGCGCTGACGCCATGACAGGGCTGTCCTTTGCTCAGGTGTCCGAAAAACATGGGCTGAAGCCCGGCCTTATCGGATTCCGCGAACCCGGTATTGGGTACGACAACGCCGCTCGCATCGCCGGGAACGCATCGACCGTTAAGCTTAGCATGAAGCGGCGTGGCGAATGCGGGTATGGCATATCCACTTTGCCGCGCGAAGATTTCGCCGCTGCCGTTTCGACCACATTGGCAACCCTACAACGCGCCGGCTTTACCGTCGGCCAAAAGCAAAAGTCATTCCTCGGAACGCGTGTCACGCTGACCCGAAAAGGCCAAAGGGTCACCCTAACCGCCACTTATCTGCCCGAACGCCGCATCAGTCGCGACACCATTCAGGTGTCGACCGGTGCCTTTGCCTATAAGAAGGGAAATTAATCGTGTCGGTCCTCATCAACAAAGACACCAAAGTCATCTGTCAGGGTTTCACCGGCTCTCAGGGCACGTTCCATAGCGAACAGGCCATTGATTACGGAACGAAAATGGTTGGCGGCGTGACGCCCGGCAAAGGCGGACAAGACCATCTTGGCCTGCCGGTCTTCAACTCGGTCCACGAGGCGAAACATGTGACGGGCGCCAACGCCACCGCGATCTATGTGCCGCCCCCCTTTGCCGCCGACGGCATTCTTGAGGCTATCGACGCGGGCATGGAAGTGATCGTGGCGATCACCGAAGGCATCCCGGTGCTGGACATGATGCGCGTGAAGCGTGCGCTGGAAGATTCCACCAGCATCCTGATCGGACCGAACTGCCCCGGCGTGATCACGCCCGACGAATGCAAGATCGGCATCATGCCGGGTCACATCCACAAGAAAGGCTCGGTTGGGGTTGTGTCACGCTCGGGCACGCTGACTTATGAGGCGGTGAAACAGACCACTGACGTGGGCCTTGGGCAAAGCACTTGCGTCGGCATCGGCGGCGACCCGATTAAGGGGACCGAGCATTTGGACGTGCTGGAATGGTTCCTGGCCGACGACGAAACCCAGTCCATCATCATGATCGGCGAAATCGGCGGCTCGGCCGAAGAAGAAGCCGCGCAATTTCTGAAAGACGAGGCCGCGAAAGGCCGCTCCAAACCCGTCGCCGGTTTCATCGCTGGCCGCACCGCGCCTCCGGGCCGCCGGATGGGCCACGCAGGCGCAATCGTCGCCGGTGGCAAAGGCGGCGCCGACGATAAGATCGAGGCGATGCGATCTGCAGGCATCGTGGTTGCCGACAGCCCGGCAGGTTTGGGCGAGGCAATGTTGGAGGCGATTGGGCAATGAAACGCTTGGTAGTGATAGCTTTGGTTCTGGGATTAGTTCACTTCAGTTCAGCTGCGATTGCAGGCTGGCTGACACCGTCCTGCATGGAAAGCTCGCGTGACTATCATCCCTCCAAATGCGCCTGCATTAAAGGTGGTTACAAATCCAGCCTGGTTTCTGAAAAACTTCTTTGGCATTCGGCATTCTCTGACAAGAATTCAAAGCCCCATCGAAGAATGCAAGATGAACTGACACGTCTATACTTACGGTGCAGCTAAGTAACAATCATGCAATTCGGCTTCTTTTTCATATCTAGAGAGTCCTTCTCATGACCGAACAATCCCCAACCGAAACCTTCAAAGCCTCGTCTTTCTTACAAGGCCACAACGCCGAGTATATCGAGCAGCTTTACGCGAAATACGCGAACGACCCGAACGCGGTCGACGAAAGCTGGCAGGCGTTCTTTCGTGAGCTTGGCGATGCGGGCATAGACGCGCAGGCCGAAGCGGCGGGGCCAAGTTGGGCCCGTCCCGATTGGCCACCACAGCCCGATGATGAACTGACTGCGGCAATGGATGGGCAATGGGGCGATTTGGGGCCCGAGGCTCAATCCAAAGCCGGCGACAAGATTGCCGCCAAGGCCGACGAAAAAGGCGTGTCTCTGTCCGAAGATCAGATCAAACGCGCGGTCCTCGACAGCATCCGCGCGCTGATGATCATTCGCACCTACCGCATCCGTGGCCATTTGGTAGCTGATCTTGATCCCTTGGGAATGCAGGATCAAACCCCGCACCCCGAGCTGGACCCTAAATCCTACGGCTTCACCGACGCCGACATGGATCGACCGATCTTTATCGACAACGTATTGGGCCTTGAAACCGCCTCGATGCGTGAAATCCTTGCTATCGTGAAGCGCACGTATTGCGGCACGTTCGCGCTGCAATACATGCACATCTCGGACCCTGCCGAGGCATCCTGGCTGAAGGAACGGATCGAAGGTCTGGGCAAGGAAATTGCCTTCACGCAGAACGGTCGAAAAGCCATCCTGAACAAAATGGTCGAGGCCGAAGGTTTTGAGAAATTCCTGCACGTCAAATACATGGGCACCAAGCGATTTGGTCTGGACGGCGGCGAAAGCCTGATCCCCGCGATGGAACAGATCATCAAACGCGGCGGGGCCTTGGGTGTGGAAGAGATCATCGTCGGCATGCCGCACCGGGGACGTCTTTCGGTGCTCGCCAATGTGATGGGCAAACCCTACAAGGCGATTTTCAACGAATTCCAGGGCGGCAGTTTCAAACCTGAAGATGTCGATGGCTCGGGCGATGTGAAATACCACCTTGGGGCGTCGTCGGACCGTGAATTTGACGGCAACACTGTTCACCTGTCGCTCACGGCCAACCCTTCGCACCTTGAGGCTGTGAACCCGGTCGTCTTGGGCAAGGCGCGCGCCAAACAGGATCAACGGAATGACGAAGCGCGGACATCTGTGCTTTCGATCCTGTTACATGGCGACGCGGCGTTTGCCGGTCAAGGCGTTGTGGCCGAGTGTTTTGGCCTCTCGGGCCTCAAAGGGCACAAGACC
>CAZWDS010000094.1:0-1332 GCA_964632495.1 uncultured Rhodobacterales bacterium | reverse complement strand
GGTTTTACCACCGCACCGCATTTCAGCCGCTCCAGCCCCTATCCCACAGACATCGCGCTGATGGTCGAAGCGCCGATTTTCCACGTGAACGGCGACGATCCCGAAGCGGTCGTCCACGCCGCCAAGGTTGCGATCGAATTCCGCCAGATGTTCCAAAAAGACGTGGTGATCGACATTTTCTGCTACCGCCGGTTTGGTCACAACGAGGGCGACGAACCCATGTTCACCAACCCGATCATGTACAAGAAAATCAAAGGCCATAAGACAACGCTGTCGCTTTATACCGACCGGCTGGTCAAAGACGGGTTGATCCCCGAGGGCGAGATCGAGGATATGAAAGCCGCGTTTCAAGCCTATCTCAACGAAGAGTTCGAGGCCGGCAAAGATTACAAACCCAACAAGGCCGATTGGCTTGATGGCAAGTGGAGCCATCTGGACCGCGAAGGCGAGAAATACCAACGTGGCAAGACCGCCATCGCCAAGAAAACTCTGGCCGAGATCGGCAAATCCCTGACCACTGCGCCGGATGGCTTTCCGATACATAAAACCGTCGGACGCCTTTTGGATGCAAAGCGCGAGATGTTTGACAGCGGCAAAGGGTTCGACTGGGCCACGGGCGAAGCTTTGGCGTTTGGATCCCTGTTGCTGGAAGGCTTCCCGGTGCGTCTGGCCGGTCAAGACTCCACGCGCGGCACTTTCAGTCAGCGTCACTCGGCTTTCGTTCATCAGGAAACCGAAGAACGCTATAAGCCACTGAACCACATCCGCGAGGGTCAGGCGCGTTACGAAGTGATCGACTCGATGCTGTCGGAATATGCGGTCGCCGGATTTGAATACGGCTATTCTCTGGCCGAACCCAATGCGCTGGTCCTTTGGGAAGCGCAGTTCGGCGATTTCGCCAATGGCGCACAGATCATGTTCGATCAGTTCATCTCGTCGGGCGAACGCAAATGGTTGCGCATGTCGGGCCTTGTGATGCTGTTGCCCCATGGCTACGAAGGCCAGGGGCCCGAGCATTCGTCTGCGCGGCTGGAAAGGTTTTTGCAGATGTGCGCCGAAGACAACTGGATCGTCGCCAATTGCACAACGCCTGCCAACTATTTCCACATCCTGCGCCGCCAGTTGCACCGGTCGTACCGGAAACCTCTGGTGATCATGACGCCAAAGTCGCTGTTGCGTCACAAGATGGCTGTCAGCGAAGCTCAGGATTTCCTGACCGGCTCCAGCTTCCACAGGGTGCTGTGGGATGACGCGGAAAAGGGCAATTCAGATACCAAGCTGAAAGCCGATGACAAGATCAAGCGCGTGGTGATGTCTTCGGGCAAGGTCTAT
>CAZWDS010000093.1:0-12683 GCA_964632495.1 uncultured Rhodobacterales bacterium | reverse complement strand
CGCGTCCGTCTGGGGGACGGAAGGTCGCAGGTTCGAGTCCTGCTAGCCCGACCAGCACCACACTGAAGAGGTTTGTATGACCGGCGTTTTGCCAGACCGTGCGATCCGGCAGATGGTGCAATCCGACCAGATCAGGGCCCACACCCAGATCACGCCCGGACAAATCCAGCCCGCCTCTCTTGATCTGCGTCTTGGCGAAACAGCTTACCGCGTGCGCGCGTCGTTTCTGGCCGGCAAGGATCGTCGCGTTGCGGATCGGCTGGCCGATTTTACCATGCACCAGATCGACCTGACCGCTGGTGCCGTTCTGGAAAAAGACTGCGTTTATGTCGTGCCTTTGTTGGAAAGCTTGTCCCTGCCTCAAGGCATGTCGGGGGCGGCCAGTGCCAAATCCTCTATCGGACGGCTGGATTTGCTGACCCGGATCATCACCGATTACGGCACCGAGTTCGACCGCATCCCGGAAGGTTATGCCGGACCATTGTACGTCGAGATTTGCCCGCAGAGTTTTTCCGTCATCGCTGAAACCGGGCAAATGCTGAACCAGATTATCTTTCGCGAAGGCGAGACCCTGATCGACGATGCCGCCTTGCAAGCGTTGCACGACAAGACTCCGATTGTGTCGGGCGATGCGATGATTTCTGGCGGGCTTGGGTTTTCGGTCGACCTGAAACCACAAGACGGTACGCTGGTTGGATACCGCGCGAAACCGCACACCGGTGTGATCGATCTGAGCAAGCTGGCGCATTACGATCCGCGCGATTTCTGGGAAGAAGTGCACACCGACACCGGCTGGATCATCCTTGATCCGGGGGCGTTTTATATTCTTGTCAGCCGCGAAGCGATTGTCATCCCGCCCGATCACGCCGCCGAAATGGCGCCCTATCTGGCGATGGTGGGCGAGTTTCGGGTGCATTATGCCGGGTTCTTTGATCCGGGGTTCGGGTGGGCCGAAGCGGGCGGATCAGGCTCGCGTGGTGTGTTAGAAGTGCGCTGCCACGAAGCGCCTTTCGTGCTGGAACATGGGCAGATCGTCGGGCGTTTGGTCTATGAACGGATGACCGAGGTACCAGAGGTGCTTTACGGACGCGAGATCGCGTCGAACTATCAAGGGCAAGGGTTGAAGCTGTCCAAGCACTTCAGGATGACGTGAACCTTGGGGCCTTATAGCGTTTCGACTAAACAATGAATCGCTTGTTCGCTGCCTCTCCCTTCGGTCGAACGCGAAAAGCGATATATGATGTCTCAAGGTAAAGTCGAAACGCTTTAGTGTTGGGCGGCGCCCAGAGCGGCGGCAAGGGCACGCGCTTCGTAAGCTTTCGCAGACCGACGCACAGTGTCAAAGGGCGTCACCTTGGGATTGAAACCGGGAAAGAACCGTCGGAATTCGCGCACCGCCCCGGGCATGTGACGCATGACTTCGGGACCGGGGCAAAAACTTTCACTATGGATACCGTTCGAGGTGACAATCTCGTGGCGGTTGAACATCAAATGCCAGTAGGTCACGCCTTGGGGGCCGATCTGATCCAGGGTAAGCACGTCAGCCCGCCCTGCCCGCACCAGATGTCTGGCCGCCACCAGGATGTCTTCGCCGCACAACAGTTCCGCCTGCCAGCCAGACATGAGAATGCGGTGCTGGGGGGACACGGTCAGGGGTTGACCGTTCTGGCGCAAACGGAGCGGGCAAGGGGCGGGCTTGGTGGCCAACGCATCGGGCGCGATGTGCTTCGAGCCGACCCAGACCAAAGCCTGCGGACCACGATCCAGCGTCGTGACCAGATCGCCCGCCGCCAGCGTTTCGACCCCGCGCGGCCCCTCTGGTGTATCGATCAACGTGCCGGTGACGAAACAGGGTGGTGTGAAATAGTCGTCGAACGGTGTCTCGGAATTGCCGGGGCCTTCTTGTGAAGCGATCACCTCCAGCGGAACGCCAACAGGTGGCAAAACATCCAGAAAAGCCAAACCTTCAACGGACCCGAAAGGTCTCCCCCCGCCGGTTCCTACGATATTGAAGCCAATCACCGTATAGGTATTGCCGTCCGGGTCTTCGAGCGTAAGTGAGTATTCCGCCTCGACCCGGCGTCCCGCCGCATGGGACGTTCCATCATAGGTTATTGGATTGGTCAGTGACTGATTTCCATCGTTGTCCGCGAAGAAATCATCGTTATCGGTGATCGTGACGGCCTGAAAGTTGTTTGAATCCAGAGTGATAAACAGATTATCCAGATGACTGCCATCACCTTGGGTGACACCGGACAACTGACCACCGCCCGAGATCGTGATCTCGCTTTCCGGCAATGTATAGATGTCGAAGTCAGGCATGGGTGGCAGCCCCCAGTGTCAAAACACTCAGCACTTTCGATCAGTGTAAACGATTCCCCCAATGGCACAAAGACATCCCTCTGCTTTGAGCCCGGCGTCTTGTGGCGAATAGACGAGCAATTTGCGACACTTGTAACAGTGACCCTGTACAAGCGTAGATATGCTTGCTATGCGAGCATCTCCAAACGGCCATTGGCCTAAAGTCAAACAGAAGTGACAACCATATGCAGGTTAGTGTTCGCGACAACAACGTCGACCAAGCCCTTCGTGTTCTGAAGAAAAAGCTTCAGAAAGAAGGCGTATTCCGCGAAATGAAGCTGAAGCAGCATTTCGAAAAGCCTTCTGAGAAAAAGGCGCGCCAGAAAGCTGAAGCGATCCGTCGTGCGCGTAAGCTTGCGCGTAAGAAGCTGGAACGCGAAGGATAAAGTTTTTCAGACATGCCCCTGCCGTCGTTGGCAGTCTTCAAGCGGGCAATCTGGGGTTCTTAAGGTCCTAAGTTGAATTACCATGCGAAATGCATGACGGCCCGGATCGGGCCGAGACTGTTCTGGTGCGTTAGCGCCGGACGTTTTATCCCTCTATCATTCCAGAACGCAAAGTGGGCGCAAATCCTGCAATGCGCCACATCCCCCGTTTTAAAGCGTCACTTCCATAAACGTCGCATGTGCGGCGGCGGCTTTGACTGTGGTGACCTGGCTTTCCGGGTATGGCCCCGTGATCCTGAACCCAGCCGATGTGTACATGGCGATGGCAGGCGTCAGGGCGCTGAGGGTATCAAGGCACATCGTGACCGCGCCCATCTTTCGTCCTTCTTCCATGGCATGATCCAGTAGCAGGCGACCAATACCCTGCCCGCGTGCGGCATCAAGCACGTAAAGCCGTTTCAGCTCGACCCTTTTGCCGGGCAAGGTTTTCAGGAAACCAGTGCCCAGCACCGCGCCCGCATCACTTTCCGCAACGAAAGACCGGCCACCTGGTGGCAGGAAGACGGACAGGTCATCGAACATGCTGGCCAGAAGGTCTTCGGGCGCAAAATGGATGCCGTGATTGTTTTGCAGGATGCCCGTGATGACGCCGGAGTAATCCAGCAGGATCGGTTTGAGTGGGATAAGGTGATCTGGGTCGGTCAGGTCCCGAACCGTCGCCGTCACATGCGCCCTATGCGCCGTGTGGCTTTCATGGCGTCGGCGGCGCGTTTCGCGTTCGGATCCACCTTTTTACCCTTCATGAAGTACTTCAACCCATAGCGCATCAGCAAATTCAGCCCCATGTTTATCAGACGGTTGGTATTCATAGACCTATTCCTCTTCCACAAACATGTCTGTCTGGTTTTCGTCTTCTTCCGGGTCGTCCTCGCCGGGTTCTCCCGGCGGAGGTCGGTTTTCCAAAAGGCCGGCGGCGCGAAGTTCTTTCAGACCCGGCAGGTCACGCGCCGATTCCAGACCGAAGTGATCAAGGAATTCCTGTGTCACCATATAGGTCACGGGGCGGCCCGGCGTCATCTTGCGGCGACCGAACTTGATCCATTCCAGTTCAAGCAGTTGATCGACTGTGCCCCGACTGACCGAAACGCCGCGGATTTCTTCGATTTCGGCGCGGGTGACGGGCTGGTGATAGGCCACGATGGCCAGCGTTTCGATGGCGGCGCGGGACAGTTTCCGCGTCTCGACCGTTTCCTTTTGCATCAGGAAGCCAAGGTCAGCGGCCGTACGCATGGCCCAGCCGTCGCCCACCTTTTTCACCTGCACGCCGCGACCTTCATAGCGTTTGGTCAACAGCACCAAGGCTTCATTCGCATCACAGCCATGAGGCATCCGCGCGTTCAACTCGGCCACACCGACGGGTTCAGCGCTGGCGAACAGGATCGCTTCGACCATGCGTTCTTGTTCCGCAATGGGCGGTGCTTCGAACAGGCTTTCGGGCGCCTCTTCGACCTCGGGCTTGTCTTCGGTCATGTCTTCCGTCTCAGCCACTTGGCACCGCCTTGATCTGAATGGGCGCAAAGGTTTCGGTCTGGCGGATTTGGATCGCGCCGTTCTTGACCAGTTCCAGCGAGGCTGCAAAGTGCGACGCGGTGGCCGACCGGCGGCGCTTTGGATCCGTTTCCCAGCCTTCCGGCAGATAGGACAACAGATCGGTCCATTCGCCCGCATATCCGATCAGCCCACGCATCCGGTCCAGCGCCTGTTCCAGCGTCATCAGGTTGTTGCGGTCCATGACGTAGGGCCGGAAGTCTTCTTTGGTGCGCAGACGCGAATAGCCCTGCATCAGGTCCAACAAGGTGGCCGTATAGCGCACGCGGCGCACGCGGGTCACATCTTCGGGGATACCACGGACAAAGAAATCCCGGCCCTTTTGATCCCGCGCCATCAGTTTCGCCGCCGCATCGCGCATGGCTGACAGACGTTCCAACTGGAAAGCCAGGTGCGCGGCCAGTTCTTCGCCGGACGGGCCCTCATCCGCCGGATCAGGCGGCAGCAACAGACGCGATTTCAGAAAGGCCAACCAAGCCGCCATGACCAGATAGTCAGCGGCCAGTTCGATGCGAAGGGTCTTGGCGCGTTCCACAAAGCCCAGGTATTGCTCGGCCAGAGCCAAAACGCTGATCTTGCGCAAATCCACCTTTTGGGTGCGCGACAGCATCAGCAACAGGTCCAGAGGCCCCTCAAAACCATCCACGTCGACAATCAACGCTTCGGCTTCAAGACGCGCTTCGACATCGTCGAAATCAGCGTCGCCATCCGGCATGTTCAGGCTCCTTCAATCAGAGCGCTAAATTCGGCTTCAACGGCCTGAATGTCAATATCTATTGGGGTTCGACGGCAGCCAACCGCTATATCTGCCCTTTTGGCCGCCTCGGGGCGCATTGGACCGGTGGCTGCAACAATCGCCTGCATCTCGGCCAGATCGCCATTGCAATGAAGCGCCAGATCACAGCCCGCGTCCAGCGCGCGCGCCGCGCGATCTTGCGGTGCGCCGTCCAAAGCCTCCATCGAGATATCATCGCTCATCAAAAGCCCTGTCAGACCAAGGGTTTCGCGCAAATAGGCGATGCCTCTGCGGGACAGGGTGACGGGACGATCCGGGTCGATCTCGGGCAGGACGATGTGGGCGGTCATGACCATGGGCAGATCGGACAGGGCGCGGAACGGCGCGAAATCACTGGTTTGGAGGTCGGACAAAGCGGCATCTATGCGCGGCAAAGCCTTGTGACTGTCCAGTGTTGCGCGCCCATGACCGGGCGCATGTTTCAGGACGGGCAGGCATCCGGCGTCCATCAAGCCCTCGGCACAGGCCCGCGCCATTGCGGCGACTTGCGCCGGTTCACTGCCGTAGCAGCGATTCCGCAAGAAGGCGTGCGTATCGGGCCAAGCCAGATCGGCGGACGGTGCGCAATTGACGTCGATGCCATGGGCGGCCAACTCCGTTCCGATGAGCAAACCGCGCAGATACATCGCCCTAAGACCAGAAAATGAAGCATTTTCTGTGCTGATTTCTGACGCAGAAATCACGTGGCTTGTGTAGCGCGCGGAAAATGCGTCATTTTCCGATGCATTTTCTGCGTCAGAGAAGGCCTCTACCTGATCCAAGGGGGGCAAATACTCGCGCCAGTGCGGCGCACGCATCCGCTGCACGCGCCCGCCTTCCTGATCAATCAGGATCGGGGCCGCACGCCCGACGCTATCGCGCAAGTCATACGTCAGACGCCGCAGTTGATCGGGGGTCTCGCAATTGCGGGCAAACAAGATAAAGCCCCAAGGGTCTGCATCCCTGAAAAACGCAGCCTCCTTGGGGCTTAACTCTGGCGCTTTGGGCGCGAGAATACACGCGCCCTGCCCCATTCAGTCGTGTACAACCGGGATGCAGTTCGCCCCTTCGGCCACCAGCACAGCACAGAAGCGACGCGCTTCGGACAGATCGTCAAAGCCCATGGCCCGCAGCCGATAGAAGGCACGACCGCCGGTTTCGGCTTCTTGCAAAACAGCCGATTTGCCGACCATGTAGTCACCGAATTTTCCAAGACGGATTTGCCATTCGGCCCGTGCCAGGTCCTGATTGGCAAAGGCGCCAAGCTGAACAAGCCGCGTCCCTGCCGGGATGGTGGCCGGATCAACCTCACCCGCCGGAACATTAACCGCCGGAGCCGAGACAACGCGCAAATTCGCCGGACGCACCAAGGGGCGCGGGGTGACCACCGGCACATGAGCCGCTGCAACGATCCGCGCTTCGGACGGGTCTGGCCGATCTGCCGTCCCGACGCCCAAAGCCAGTTGCACCGCAAGGTCCGTGGCCGACAAGGTGGTTTCTTCGGGCAGAACCGTTTCGGGTGTTGCCATGTCGGGCAAAACCGAGGCCAAAGCCTCGTCTGCGGGATCGACGTTGTCGAAGGGCACCAAACCGTCCGAGTCGTTGACCACCACCAGGGGTTCGCCAATGTCCGGTGTTGCCAAAAGTTCGCCCGCAGGCACGATCGGTTCATCTTCGACCGATGGCAGGGCCGCCATGGCAAGGTCTTCGTCTTCGTTCAGAATGGTCGGCTCCGGGGCCAGTACCACCTGATCTGCAGGGGCCGCCTGGGCCTGTTCTTCCGCGATCCGGTTCACGGTCAGCCCTTGATAGTTGCTGGCCAAACCGCCCGGTTCTTCGGGGGCCACCCGCATCGGGCCTTCCAGCGCACGCACCACCGGCACGCCGGTCACATCGCGCACCCAAAGCTTCCAGCCCCAAGTTGCCAGTCCTGCAATCAGCAAAACCGAAAGAAAAGCACCTGCCCAATTGAGCACTGCTGTCAGCGATCCGCCACGCGTACCACTGCCGTAATCATCATAATTGATTGCCGCCATTATCCATGCCTCATGTAGCCACCGGTTGATCCGGCGGTCTTCCTGCTCGTTTCGACATCGGCGGGGCGCCTTTTGTTAGCGCATTTCCTCGACCGGTGTCACGCCTAGGATACTCAATCCGTTGGAAATAACAACGCCCGTCGCGCGGGGCAGCGCAATTTTGGCAGCCGTGGCGGCTGGATCGCCCTCTTGCAGGAACCGCAAGGCGGGCTTGTCGTTGCCCTTGTTCCAAAGTGCGTGGAAGTCGCCCGCCAGGTCATAGAGGTAAAAAGCCACCCGGTGCGGTTCGTTGTTCCGCGCGGCGATTTCTACCAGACGTGGCCATTCGGCAATCTTGCGGGCCAGCGTGAACTCGGCCTCGTCTTCCAGCTTGGCGTTGTCGGACCAATCCAGATGCATCTCTTCGGCCTTGCGCATCACCGAGCGGATCCGGGCGTGGGCGTATTGCACATAGAAGACCGGATTGTCTTTCGACTGTTCGGTCACCTTGTCGAAATCGAAATCCAACGGCGCATCATTCTTGCGCGTCAGCATCACGAAGCGTGTCACGTCCGGTCCGACCTGATCGACCAGATCGCGCAATGTAATAAAGGTTCCCGCGCGTTTCGACATCTTGAACGGTTCGCCGTTTTTCCACAGCTTCACCAGTTGCGTCAGCTTGATATCGACTGGCACCCGGCCATCCGACAAAGCCGAAACCGCTGCCTTCATCCGTTTGACATAGCCGCCGTGATCCGCGCCAAAGACGTTGATCAATTCGTCAAAACCCCGGTCGATCTTGTCGCTGTGATACGCGATGTCGGGGGCGAAATAGGTCCAGGCGCCGTCCGACTTTTTGATCGGGCGGTCCACGTCGTCGCCGTGCTCGGTGGATTTGAACAGGGTCTGTTCGCGGGGTTCCCAATCCTCGGGCACCTTGCCTTTGGGAGGTTCCAGCGTGCCGCGATAGATCAGGCCTTTGTGATCCAGCGTCTCGATCGCCGTTTCGATCCGGCCCGAGCCATAGAGCGATTTTTCGCTGAAGAAGGTATCCATCTTCACACCGATGGCGGCCAGGTCTGCGCGAATCAGCTCCATCATCGCGTCGGTCGCAAAGTCGCGCACGTCCTCCAGCCAATGGGCTTCATCTCTTTCTAAATACGCATCGCCGACCTTGGCCTTCAGCGCAGCACCTACCGGTTTCAGATAATCCCCCGGATAGGTGCCATCCTCAAACGCCACGTCTTGCCCGTGGGCTTCGAGGTAGCGCAGGTAAACAGACCGCGCCAAGACATCGACCTGAGCACCGCCGTCATTGATATAATATTCCCGCGTAACCTTATATCCGGCGAAAGCCAGCAAGGACGCCAAAGCATCGCCAAAGACCGCGCCCCGGGTGTGGCCCACATGAAGCGGACCCGTCGGGTTGGCCGAGACATATTCCACGTTCACTTTCACGCCCGCGCCCATGCCGGAATGACCAAAGGTGGCGCCTGCATCAATCGCTTCGGCGACCACATCGTGCCAGACGATGGGGGCCAGACGCAGGTTGATAAAACCGGGGCCTGCCACTTCGGCACTGTCGATGCGCGGATCGCTGGTCAGCCGTTCGACCAAGGCTTCGGCAATGGCCCGCGGCGGTTGGCCCGCAGGCTTGGCCAGCACCATGGCGGCATTGGTGGCCATATCCCCATGGGCGGCATCGCGCGGTGGTTCGACCGTGACGTTGCCCCAGGACAGATCGTTGGGCAAAGCGCCATCGGCGACCATGGCGTCCAGTGTTTCAAGGACAGAGGTACGGATATCAGCAAAAATGTTCATGGCCGGGGGTTACCGAGCCTGAGTGTAACAGTCAACGCAGGGCGACGTCCGACACGGGACGAGCGTCGGAAAACCACGCGTTTTCCGTTTGGAACAGCGATTTTTGCGTCAGTCTCTGCAGTCTTCAGATCGGCAGAGTTTCCCAGAACACCCTGATCATCACACAGGCCAACACCAGAAAGAAAAACCAGAAATACAGCTCTCTTTGTATGGGCCGCAGCTTTTCGCGCCGTTCGCGGCGCACCTCGGGTGGTAATTTGCGGAAAAGTCTTTCACGAATGGTTCCTGGTTGGTCTTCAGAGGCAAATTCGCGCAGCAAAATCTGCAATCGCCTCTGGGTGTGGCGCACGCCAAGGGCGCAACAGCCCAACACAACCAGAAAAGAAAGCAATTCCAAACCGACCAGCACGCGCATGAACAGATCATCTTCGCTCATCTCAGGGCACCGGCACGCTGACCACGTCTGAGGCGTCGATGCCGCCGATGAATTTTTCGTGGCACTGCAACGCAAACCGATCCGTCATGCCTGCGATATAGTCCGAAACGATCCGGGCCAGCGCCACTTCGCCTTTCGCCTCTTCCACGTCTTTGCGCCATTGTTTGGGCAGGTTTTCCGGGTGCGCAATGAAGAACGGGAACAGTTCTTCAACCACCTGGGTCACCTTTTCGCGCATCACGATCACGGAAGGTGCGCGATACATGCGGGTGAACAGGAAGGCGCGGATCACTTTCAGATCTTGGAACACCGGGTCGGAAAACCGGATGATCTGGAACCCGGCGCGGCGGATATCCTGCGCGGTTTCGGGCTGGATTTGCTGAAGGCTGTCTTGCGCTACACCGATCACGTCTTCAACCAACACGCCAAAGAATCGGCGCAAAGCCTCGTGACGGCGGCGATAGTAGTTCAGGCCGGGATATTTTGCATCGACCCGTTCGAAGCAGCCCTTCAGGATCGGCAGTTCCGCCAGTTCATCGGTGGAGAACAATTCGGCCCGCAAACCGTCGTGCAGATCATGGTGGTTATAGGCCACGTCATCGGAAATCGCCGCCACTTGGGCTTCGGCACTGGCGTAGGTGTCCAGTTCCAGATCGTGCTTTGTCTGATACACCTGTAGTGCCCAGGGCAGATGCCCCACCACTGGACCATTATGTTTCGCAATGCCTTCAAGGGTTTCCCAAGTCAGGTTCAACCCGTCGAACTCCGCATAATGCCGTTCAAGATCGGTAACGATGCGCAAGGCCTGGGCATTGTGGTCAAACCCGCCATAGGCCTCCATCATATCGGCCAGGGCGTCTTCGCCGGTGTGACCGAAGGGGGTATGGCCAAGGTCATGCGCCAGCGCGACGGCTTCGGTCAGTTCGGTGTTCAGCCCAAGGGTATTGGCGATCGTGCGGGCCACTTGCGCCACTTCGATGGAATGGGTCAGGCGGGTGCGGAAATAATCGCCCTCATGCTCGATAAACACTTGGGTTTTATGCTTCAGACGGCGAAACGCACTGGCATGGATGATGCGATCCCGGTCGCGCTGAAAACACGACCGAAAGACGCTCTCATCCTCTGGAAAGAGCCTGCCCCGGGATGCGCCGGGGTCTGATGCGTAAGGCGCGCGCATGGTCGTCCCTTGTTCGCCTGTCCCGCGCCCCATATATTGTGTGTGTAACGGAATGAAAACGCCGGAAAACCAATGGACCTGACCCTGCCCCCAAAAGTCACGCCCCGCGCCTTTCAGCGGCTGGCCGAGATCAACGATGGCGCTGATGCCCCAAAGGCGCTGCGCGTCGCCGTGGATGGCGGCGGATGTTCCGGGTTTCAGTACAACATCGACTTGGGCGATCCCGCTGAAGGTGATCTGGTGTTGGAAGGCGATGGCCAGAAGGTGGTTGTCGACGAAGTTTCCCTGCCCTTTTTGGCCAACGCCGTGATTGATTTTTCCGACGAGCTGATCGGCGCACGGTTTGTGATCGAAAACCCAAATGCGTCGTCATCTTGCGGATGTGGCACCAGCTTTTCGATGTGATCAGGCTTTATCGTCTGTTTTCAGCATCTTCTCTGCATCAACGGTGATTTTGGCGCCGTCTTGAAACGGTACGTCATTGTAACGGTCTGCCATGGCAGGCAGGCTTACTGCCAGCGTTGTGGCCCCGGCAAGATAAGCGGCGAGCGTGATTTTCTTTTTCATGTCTGTCTTCCCTGAATGGTCGTTGTGATAAACACCTATGTAAATTGAATTTACATTCAAGGGTCGCTTCACGTTTTTCTGATCAGCCGCTATGAGAGGTGAAACGGGGGCTCTCCATGAAAATCGCGACGTTCAACATCAATGGTATCAAGGCCCGGTTTGAGGGGTTGAGTGAATGGCTGACAACCTCGGCCCCTGATGTGGCGCTGTTGCAGGAAATCAAATCGGTGGACGAGAATTTCCCGCGGACCGAGCTGGAAGACCTTGGCTATATCGTCGAAACCCATGGGCAGAAAAGCTTTAACGGGGTCGCGATCCTGTCGAAACTGCCTTTGGAAGATGTCACGCGCGGATTGCCCGGCGATGACAGTGATGAACAGGCGCGTTGGATCGAAGCGACTGTGATGGGTGACAAAGCGGTGCGAGTCTGCGGGCTGTACCTGCCGAACGGCAATCCGGTGCCGGGGCCAAAGTACGACTACAAACTGGCCTGGATGGAACGTTTGAAGACCCGCGCCGAAGCCTTGCTGGCCGCCGAGGAACCGGCCGTGATGGCGGGCGATTACAATATCATTCCGCAAGACGAAGACGCCGCAAAGCCCGAGGCTTGGCGCGAAGATGCGCTGGCCCGCCCCGAAAGCCGCGATGCCTTCCGTCGCATCGTGAACCTTGGCTTCACCGAAGCCTTCCGCGCCTGCCACCCCGGCCCCGGGCATTACTCGTTCTGGGATTATCAGCGTGGGGCTTGGGATCGGAATGATGGCATTCGGATTGACCACCATCTGCTGACGCCGCAAGCCGCCGATCTGTTGCAGGATTGCTGGATCGAGACGGACGTGCGCGGGCGTGAAAAGCCGTCAGACCACACGCCGGTCTGGATCGAGTTGGAGGCTTAGCACATGGGTCTGCAACGCTTGGATCACGTCAATGTCCTGACCACGCAGCTGGACGACATGATCGCATGGTATGAAACGATGTTGGGCATGGTCAGCGGGGATCGCCCGAACTTTCGGTTTCCGGGGGCTTGGATGTATGTCAACGGCAACGCGGTCGTTCATCTGGTGGGTGTCGAAACAGCGCCCCAGTCCATCGAGCCGCAGATCGAGCATTTCGCGTTTTCGGCCACCGGCATGGCCGAGATGCGCGCGCGGCTGGATGCGCAGGGTGTGACGTATACGGTCGACCCGGTGCCCGGCATTCCGCTGGTGCAGATCAATGTCCGCGACCCTGACGGCAATCACATTCATATCGACTTTCACGCCGACGAAAACGTCTGAGCTACAGCACAGGCGCGCCCCTCGAGGCACCGATGTGTCGTGAACGCGTTCGGAACCGCCCTACTCTGCCGCCACTTTCGCCAAACCCAGCATTTCGGCCAGGTAGTGGCCGGTGTGGCTGCCCTTGACCAAGGCCACGTCTTCCGGTGTGCCGGTGGCCACGATCTTGCCGCCGCCGTCGCCGCCTTCGGGGCCGATGTCGATGATGTGGTCTGCGGTTTTGATGACATCCAGATTGTGTTCGATCACCACGACAGAGT
>CAZWDS010000092.1:12553-12790 GCA_964632495.1 uncultured Rhodobacterales bacterium | reverse complement strand
GATTGGGGCCGCGCGAAAACGCAGGGCCCCAAGGCGTTTGGATGATTTAGACGCGGCGACGCTTTGGTGGGCGGCAACCGTTGTGGGCCATTGGGGTCACGTCACGGATGGATGTGATGTTGAACCCGACAGCAGCCAGCGCACGCAGCGCTGATTCACGACCAGACCCCGGACCCTGCACTTCAACCTCAAGCGTTTTCACGCCGTGTTCCTGTGCTTTCTTGCCCGCATCCTCAG
>CAZWDS010000092.1:8001-12543 GCA_964632495.1 uncultured Rhodobacterales bacterium | reverse complement strand
CATCTGCGCAGCATAAGGTGTGGATTTCCGCGAACCCTTGAAACCCATCGTACCGGCAGACGACCATGAAATGGCGTTGCCCTGTACGTCAGAGATCAGGATCTTGGTATTGTTGAAGCTTGAGTTGACGTGTGCAACCCCAGCGGCGATGTTCTTGGAGACCTTTTTCTTGCCCCCGCGACGTGTATCACGTGCCATGACAGGACCTCCTTATTTCTTCTTACCGGCAATAGCCTTTGCAGGGCCCTTGCGTGTGCGTGCGTTGGTGGATGTGCGCTGCCCGCGGACAGGCAGGTTGCGACGGTGGCGCAGGCCACGGTAGCAACCAAGGTCCATCAGACGCTTGACGTTCATCTGCACTTCACGGCGCAGGTCGCCTTCGACGGTAAAGTTCGCGTCGATATGTTCGCGAATGGCCAGAACTTCGGCGTCCGACAGTTCGTTCACACGGCGCGTCGCGTCGATGTTGGTTGCTTCGCAAATGGCGGCGGCCGAGGTATGGCCAATGCCGGTGATATAAGTGAGGGCGATTGGAACACGCTTCCCAGTGGGGATGTTCACGCCAGCAATACGTGCCACGTATCTTTTCCTTTTCGTTGCGAGCCCGTCATTCCAGGCCCTGTTTTCACAACGTAAGCCCGGAGCGTTGCGGCCACCGGGCTTTACATATGATTCTCAGTCGAGATGGCGGTAAGTATGTCGTTAACAGTTGGGCGTCAAGGGGCTGTCACTTGGTGTCAAGCTTTTTCTCTTCACCTGTCTGGACAGCCTCTAAGATATCTCCCGGCTGACACTCTAAGACGGTGCAAATTCGCGCCAAAGTCTCAAATCGAATACCCTTCACCTTTCCGGTTCTCAGAAGGCTGATGTTTTGCTCGGCAATGCCGATTTCAGCGGACAAATCGCGGGCTTTCATCTTTCGAAGGGCCAGCATCACATCAAGGCGAACGACAATCTCCATCAAACGAACCCACGCACCTCTTCCGCGGCGAAGACGGCTTCAGCCATACTGCGCCCGATCACGATCATCAGCCCCCCCGCCAGAAACAGCGCAATTTCTGAGAATTCTAAGTCGACACTTACGATCCGATGACCAACCGGGTTTGCCGACGACAGGACCAGCACTTGCAATGTGTTCGCCAAAATCCGCGCCACAGCCGTCAGCAACAATCCAACACCGATATACCCGATCCGCACAGCGGCCTTCTCGGTCAGCGCTTGGCCCTTTTGATAAAGCCGGAACAAGGCCTGCATATGCCACATGACACCCAAGACGATCAGAAACGGGATCATGCCGATCCCAAAAGCGACCAAAATCGCGCTTTCGGACAAGCCATCCCCAATGATCACCCCAGGAAAGCGTTCGGCCACAGCTTCAAGGCTGAGCGCCCCAGTTGCGGCGATCCAAATGAACGTCAAAGGCAAAGCCACGATAACGATCCATGTGCCAACGAAGAGAACACTGGGAAGACGCGATGTCGAGTTCATAACTTTTCCTTTCCAAATATCACAACTTAATGTAAAACATTAAAAATTAATAGAATCAAGGAAAGAAAATGCGATTTAGCCCCATAATTCCGATTATCTTGCTTTCCGCATGCTCGCTTGTTGCTCCTGGAGCGATGGAGAGGTTGAATGCCATATCGCCGCTGGAAGCCGATCCGACCGACATTCAAGCAATCCTTGATTTGCCAGACGGCATTGGCGTTGTGAAAGATGGCGCAGTCCTGCGCTTTAGCGCTACGCGAAACGATACCGGCGAAACGGTGGACGGGATCTTCGTTCTGGCGGAAACCAATGATGGCGGACGCGTGGTTTATCAAATTGCGCCAACCGATGTGCCACGCTTGCTGGCCTTGCAGGACAAAGTACGGGCCTGGAAAGATACCGCTCCCGACAAGACCAAGGGATCGCTGAGCATAGACATGGCGGCGTGTTTGAAGGACGGTGGCTTAGCCGATGGCAGTACGTTTTCTGTCTGGCTTAGAACCGAGGCCGACCAAGACCCATTTCCCTTGGTCTATCAATCAAAGGCCACGAACCTGCTTGAAGGGTTGGCCAAGAACCGGACCTGCCCGTCTTAGGCCACTAGCCTAAGACGTCAGCAATCTCGGCCTTCACCGCGTCAATCTCGCCCAAGCCGTTGACCGTGCGCAAATTACCCTTGGCATGATAGTAGCCGATCAAGGGGGAGGTCTTTTTATAGTATTCCATCAACCGGATGCGCAGACTATCTTCGTTGTCATCCGCGCGACGTTGGAAGTTGGATGCCCCGCAGTTCGAGCACTTGCCATCACTGGGCTGAGGCTTGGTAATGTCGTTAAAGACTTCGCCACAGCTTCCACAGGTCGACCGTGCCGTGATCCGGGCCACAAGCGCATCATCGTCGACACGCATCTCGACGACAGCGTTCAGACCCTGACCATTCGCATTTAGAAGCTCGCCCAAAGCGTCAGCCTGCGCCAACGTCCGTGGGAATCCGTCGAAGATAAATCCGTTGCCGTCCGTCGACTGAAGTTTCTCTTCGATCAGGCCAATCACAATTTCATCCGTGACCAGTTCGCCCGCGTCCATGATGGCAGCCACTTTCTGGCCCATCTCGGTTCCGCTGGTCCGTGCTTCGCGCAACATGTCACCGGTAGAAAGCTGCACCATCCCGCGCTCATCCTCAAGAATACGCGCCTGAGTGCCCTTCCCGGCCCCCGGTGGGCCGAGCAGTATAATATTCATCGTCTCGCCGTCCCTTTTTTCCCTCCGCGCTTTTTGCCGCGCAGCTGGGATTTTTCGATCAGCCCTTCGTATTGATGGGCCAACAGATGGGACTGTACTTGCTGGATAAAGTCCATCCCCACAGACACAATAATCAGAATGGACGTACCGCCGAAATAGGCTGTGATGGCCAAGTTACTGCGGATCATCTCGGGGATAAGGCACACCAAAGCCAGATAGCCCGAACCAAGGACCAGTAGGCGTGTCACCACATATTCCAGATATTCCTCGGTTTTCTTGCCGGGCCGGATGCCGGGCACAAAGCCGTTCTGGTTCTTCAGGTTGTCGGCCACATCATCGGGTTTGAAGCTGACGTTCAGCGTATAGAAATACGTGAAAAAGATGATCATGGCTGCGAAGAACAACAGGTAAAGCGGCTGGCCGGGGCCGAAGTATGCAAGGATCCAGCTCATCACCGGACCCGCATTAGCGCCCGAGAAGGTGCTGAGCGTTGTCGGCAGCAGCAAAAGCGACGATGCAAAAATCGCCGGGATAACGCCCGCCGGGTTCACTTTGATCGGCAAGTGTGACGATCCACCGTCATAGACCTTCATCCCCACCTGACGGCGCGGATATTGGATATGCACTTTCCTCAGGGATCGTTCCATGAAGACCACAAAGACAAGCGTCGCCAGCAACATCACGATAATGCCAATGGTCACCCCTGCTGTCAGAGCGCCCACGCGGCCTTGTTCAAAGAATTGAGCGAAAGCGCCCGGCAGTTCGGCCACGATACCCACATAGATGATCAGCGAAATACCGTTACCGACGCCGCGTGCAGTGATCTGTTCACCCAGCCACATCAGGAACATGGTGCCGCCCACAAGGGTGATCACAGTCGAAATACGGAAGAACCAACCCGGATCCGTTACCAGATCGCCTGCTTCCATGGACACGGCCAGACCATATGCCTGGAATGTCGCCAAGAAGACTGTGCCATACCGTGTGTATTGCGTAATTTTGCGACGCCCTGCCTCACCCTCTTTCTTGAGGTTTTTAAGCGGTTCCCAAGTGGCACCCAAAAGCTGCACGATGATCGAGGCCGAGATATAAGGCATGATGCCCAAGGCGAAGATGCCCATCCGGCTAAGAGCACCGCCTGTGAACATGCCAAGCACACCGGCAATCCCGCCCGAGGCTTGTTCCATGAACTCACGAAGGGCGATGCCGTCGATCCCTGGCACCGGAATATAGGTGCCCAGGCGATAGACGATCAAAAGTCCAAGCGTGAATAACAGACGCTGGCGAAGCTCGGTCGCTTTGCCCAACATGCCCCAACTGACGTTGGATGCCATTTGCTCTGCTGCGGATGCCATATGCGGCCTCTCTTATATGCGAAGCGCCGCCCACCCGTTTCCGGACGGCGGCGCTGGAAACTCTAAGTTATGTAGGCAGCGGTTAGGCTGCCCACAAGCGCTTACTCAGCCGCCGACGCCGTTGTGACCGTCAGTGAGCCGCCAGCTTTCTCGACAGCTGCGATGGCCGACTTGGACGCACCGGTGACGCTGATCTTGGCATTGGCCGAAAAATCGCCCTTTGCCAGAACGCGAATACCGTCTTTCTTGCGGCGCACCAGACCGGATTCGATCAACACGTCTTCGGTGATCTCGCCCTTGGCGTCGATCTTCTTTTCGTCGATGAATTTTTGGATCAGGCCCAGATTTACAACGGCAAAAGCCTTACGGTTCGGCTTGTTGAAGCCTCGCTTTGGCAGACGTTGGTACAAAGGCATCTGACCGCCCTCGTATCCGTTAATCGCCACACCCGAACGGG
>CAZWDS010000092.1:1066-7991 GCA_964632495.1 uncultured Rhodobacterales bacterium | reverse complement strand
AACCGCGACCAGCTGTTTTACCCATGCCCGAGCCCGGCCCACGGCCTACACGCTTGCGTCGCTTGGTGGCACCGGGATTATCCCGGAGTTCATTCAGTTTCATATCGCTTCTCCTTGTGAGCCGGACGCGTCCCCGAAAAGCGAATTGGGACGGACACGGCGTTTCTTTTTCACGTGGGTCTTATGACCACCGGAGGCGTATAGGGGACATCCGGGGGGCGTGGCAAGGGCTCAAACCATGAAATACAGCCAGACGATCCAAACAGCCGCCGCCAGCCCGAAGACAACCGCCTCGCCGGGCATAACAGGGCGGCGCAGCTCGCTTGGGTAAAACAAGGGTTTCAATGTGCGAAAGGCAAGGGCTATCGGAATTGCGACAAAACAGGCGATGGCCAAGCCTTGGAACCCCAAGAAGGCCCCCGCGGGCAATAACAAAAACAGCGCATCCGTCGCAAGGGTCCGCTGGAGACGCGCCGCCAGCCAAAGGACCAGCCCCAAAAGGGTGGCGCCCGCATGGATCAGCAGGCGGTCTTCGAAGACAAGTGCCGTAATCGCCAAGCCCAACACAACAAGGCCTGCGGCAAAGCCCCTTGCGGCCTTGGGTTCTGGCCCCGTCAGCAAAACGACGGCCTGCAAACCCGACGCCAACACCAATGTCGGCACAGCGAGGGCCCAAGGCACAACCAAAATGCCCCATAGCGATACCAACAGGATCAGAACCTCACAGTAGATCAGCGTCGGATGAAGCGCAGCGCCGCAACAGCGTGCACGGCCTTTGTTCACAATCCATCCGATGATCGGGATCAGGTCGCGTGCACTTAAGGTCTTGCCGCAGGTATCACACGCGGACCTCCCTTTTGGAACGCCCGAGCCTTGAATGTCTCGCGCGCGGCCAGCCCAGCATTGCAGGAAACTCGCCGTCATAGGAGCAAGCGTCAAAAGCACTATCGCTGTCACGATATAGATGTCAGTCCAAGGTGGCATTCTGCGCCCTGTTGCGGCCCCGACGTCAAAATGCCGTCCAATTATGGCTGTTTCGCGTCTAACCTTTGCAGGAAATCAATGGATTTGCGACCCCAGCTTGGGAGGCCTCAACCAAGTTCCACCAAGGTGTTGCCGGATCATCGTCCCAAGATTCGGCACCGCGCGCAAATAACATCAATATTCTGTTCCAAAAATCAGTCTCTAACACCGACATCGATAAAACTGACTTGCATTGCTGCCCTGCTCCGCATGTTGTGACTGCACGTCGACACGATCCATCGTATCAGGGTCTTGATCAGAGGAGAGATCTCATGGGATTCGCGATGGAGACACTGAATTTTCTGGCTGTGACCTTTGTGGTCGTCGTGGGCATCCTTGCGGCACTCGCGCTGATCCTCTTTGTCATCGACAGAGTGCAGACCGAGGATGCGATCCGGCGCAACTATCCGGTCTTGGGCCGATTTCGGCACCTTTTCTCGACTTTGGGCGAGTTCTTCCGGCAGTATTTCTTTGCCATGGACCGAGAGGAACTGCCGTTCAACCGCGCTCAACGCGAATGGATCAAACGTGCCGGCGAGGGCAAGGGAAACACGGTGGCGTTTGGCTCGACCCGCAACCTGGGCGTTGTCGGCACCCCGATCTTTGTGAACGCCGCGTTTCCCCCGCTTGATAATCAATTTGCAAGCGCCGATCCTCTTGTGATTGGCCCCGATACACGCGCACCTTTTCACGCCCGATCTTTCTTCAACATCTCGGGGATGAGTTATGGGGCCATTTCAAAGCCAGCGGTTCAAGCCCTGAGCCATGGCGCAGCGAAGGCCGGGGTTTGGCTGAACACAGGCGAGGGCGGCGTCAGCCCGTTTCATCTTGAAGGCGGCGCGGACATTGTGTTTCAGATCGGTACGGCGAAATTCGGCGTTCGCGATGCCACGGGCGGATTGTCCGACGACAAATTGCGCGAAGTCGCCGCCCACGACACGGTGCGCATGTTCGAGCTGAAGCTGGCCCAAGGCGCGAAGCCCGGCAAAGGCGGCATCCTTCCCGGTGCCAAGGTAACGCCGGAGATCGCTAAAATCCGAGGTCTGAACGTGGGCCAAGACGGGATATCCCCGAACCGACATCTTGAGATCGACGATTGGGATGACCTTTTGGACGTGGTCGGCCACGTCCGCGACGTCACTGGCAAGCCCGTGGGCATCAAGACCGTGATGGGTACCGAAGAAGCCCTTCTAGACCTGTTTGACACCATCACAAGACGCGGCCCTGAAACGGCACCCGATTTCATCACTCTGGACGGCGGAGAAGGCGGCACAGGGGCTGCGCCTATGCCTCTGATTGATTTGGTCGGCATGTCTATCCGCGAATCTCTTCCCGCCCTTGTCGACATGCGTGATGCTGCCGGGCTGAAAGAGCGCATACGCATCGTCGCATCCGGCAAGCTGGTCAACCCTGGGGACGTTGCTTGGGCCTTGGCCGCAGGTGCGGATTTTGTCACCTCGGCACGCGGCTTCATGTTCTCACTGGGCTGCATCCAAGCCCTGAAATGCAACAAAAACACCTGCCCCACAGGCATCACGACCCATGACAAACGATTCCAAAAAGGCCTCGTGCCCGAGGATAAAAGGGAGCGGGTCGCAGACTACGCAAAGAACCTTATCAAAGAAGTCGAAACCATCGCCCATTCTGTCGGTGTCTCGGAACCGCGTCAGTTGAACAGAAGCCACGTTCGGATCACTCAGGACAACGGTCGCTCGGTCCCGATGACCACGCTTTATCCGAAATAGAGTAGCGATCGCCAATCTCAACGACCCATTAATCTGACCACGCTAAGCCACGTTGATCTTCGAAACGAAGCAAAACGATGGATGGTCGTCATGTTCAAAGTACTCTCACTTAAAAAATTGACGCATTGGGTCACCATAGTCCTGTCCATCGCAGGTTTGGTGCTCTCGGCCTTTGCGATTTACATTCGTTCCGAGGTCCAAAATGTCGAACGTGACTGGCTCAATTACTCCGCCGAAAACCACCAGCAATCAGTTCTCATCCGCGACATCATCGGTGCCGCTGGCTTCGGCGGCATGATCCACGATTTCAAAAACCTAGTTCTGCGTGGCGGCAATGAGCGCGCCACCAATTTACAGAACACGACGGGCAGCATTCTCACCCGACTTGAAGTCCTATCCGCCTTGTATCCAGATGAAGCGTCGCAGGCGGCCATAAAGGGTATAAGAGATACCGTGACAGCCTATGAAGCCAACATGAAGAAAGTGACTATTGGCCATCAGCTCGGTTCCCTGCCCGAGGTGATTGATAGTCGCGTAACGATCGACGATTCTCCGGCGTTGGAGGGTTTTGCACACTTCATGGCGGCTGAACCGGAATTCGCCAAAGCCAATATCTTGAACCGGATTCGTCAAGAACTTGGATTTGGTGGCATGATCCATCAATTCAAGAATCTTGTTATTCGCAAGGAAATTGAAAGAGCGCGAAAAGTCATTGTGAAGGCCGAAGGTGCAAAATCACAGATTGCTCGTTACCGCACATTTCAATTGAGCAACGCCGAAGCCAAGGCGCTTGATGATATTGAGGCTATGATTGAAGCCTATCTTGCCGCAACACAAAAGACGCTGGAACTTATCGATTCCGGCGCAAGCGCAAACGAAATCGACGATGTTGTCAGAATTTCGGACGCAGTCGCTTTGGCCGGAATTCAGACCCTAACTGTTGCCATTGCAGAAGACAGCAAACATCAAGCTGATCGAATTGCGCACGACCTGCAGCGCTCCACAGCCCTCGTACTGGTTCTCGTTGGCACTATGTTCCTGTCATTCGTCGCACTGACCTTGGGTATTTCAACCACAGTCAGACGAAGCGCGCTCGTTCCTGGCGCGCGTATTTCTGAAGCCGTTTCTGAACTCGCCGCTGGAAACACAAATGTAGACGTCGAAAGCTATGTCGCAGAAACCGAGATGGGGAAAATTGCCAAGTCTTGCATCGCGTTCAAAGAACTTTTGCAAAAAAACACTGCCTTGTCTGAACAGGCCAAGCGGGACATGAAAATTGCCCAAGAGATGACGGAAAAGCAGACAAAGCTGCTTGAAGAGCAAAAGGCTCTTCAGGCCGAACAAGTAGCCAATGCAACTAAAGAGCAGGCCCTGACTGAACAGCGAAAGAACTTACAAGACGATATCCAAGCCGCCATCGAAAAAGCCCGGTTCGGTCAATTAGATTACCGGATCGATGAAGACTATTCCGAAAACGGATTGCGCTCGATTGCCAAAGATTTTAACGAACTTTTGGCCACCGTCACACAAAGCCTGCACGCTATCGAAGGTGTCACGAGTGAACTGGCTGCTGGCAATTTGAGTGCGCGTATGGACGGAACATTCCATGGGGATTTCCAGAAACTCCAATCCGGTTTTGAGACAGCCCTTTCCGAACTTTCTACCGCTATAAGAAACGTCATCTTTGGCTCCGAGACGATCGAAAATGAAGTCGATTCTCTTTCGGTATCAGCACAGGATCTGTCAAGCCGGACGGAAAGTCAGGCCTCTACATTGGAATCCACGGCTGCTGCGTTGGAAGAATTAACAGTCTCGGTGCAGTCCGTATCGCAAAGTGCGGGCGGTGCAAAAACTCAAGTTCAGAAAGCCGAAGACGCTGCCAAGGAGGGAAGCGTAGTGGTAGCCGAAGCCGTCAATGAAATGGAACGTATCGTCCAATCATCCTACGAAATCTCAAAGGTTACGGATTTAATCGAAGAGATTGCATTCCAAACCAATCTTCTAGCGCTGAACGCTGGCGTGGAAGCGGCCCGTGCCGGTGATGCCGGGCGGGGGTTCGCCGTTGTTGCATCTGAAGTGCGCGGACTGGCTCACCGCTCTTCAGACGCTGTAAAGGAAATCAACGCGCTAATCTCTAAAAGTGAAACTGAAATTCACTCAGGTCGTGAAAAAGTCCGCCGTGCCGGCACCAGTATTTCCGACATCTCGGACCTGATCGTTGCTCTTGCTGAAGTCGTCAATCACGTCGCAAAATCGACCACTGAACAAGCGTCGGGACTTAGTGAAATCAACATATCACTGGCAAAAATTGACAAGATCACTCAAGAAAACGCGGCAATGTTCGAAGAAACAGCCGCATCGACGACGCTTCTTAGTGAACGGGCCAAAGAACTGCGATCAACCACCTCGGCGTTTCAGATCGGAAGCGACGAACCCGGTCTGCAGCGCGCAAGTTAAGCGCCAAGCTCTATCACCATCTGAATTGGCCGCAGCAACCAGTGACGGAAATCTTCAGCCGCTGTCCGGTAAGGCGTCACAACAAGGCAGATATCCGCAAAAAAAGAACGCCTCCAAAGGAGGCGTTCAAATCTTGCCGGAACGTGCAATCTGCCTTTTCAAAAAAACAGGTTGGCTTAGCCACGCTCTTCGACGATCTCGACCAAATGCGGGATCGAATCGACCATACCGCGAACGGAAGGTGTATCTTCCAACTCGCGCGTTTTGTGCATCTTGTTCAGGCCAAGACCCACCAGTGTAGCTCGCTGTTTGGCGGGACGGCGGATCGGCGAGCCGATCTGTTTGACGACGATTGTTTTTGCCATGTTTAGGCCTCCTCAGTCTCGGGGGCGGTTTCGGCAGCAGGCTTGTCATCCCGCTTCGGTAGAATGTCGGCGACTTTCTTTCCACGGCGCTGAGCCACGGACCGAGGAGAAGACTCTTTCTTTAAACCGTCAATGGTCGCTCGGATCATGTTGTAGGGGTTTTGCGAGCCGATTGATTTGGCAACCACGTCCTGAACGCCCAGCATTTCGAAAACGGCCCGCATTGGACCACCGGCAATGATACCCGTACCGGTTGGCGCCGTCCGCATCACGACTTTACCAGCGCCATGACGGCCCTCGATATCGTGGTGAAGTGTGCGACCTTCGCGCAAAGGCACGCGGATCATCTGACGCTTGGCCTGTTCAGTCGCCTTGCGGATCGCTTCAGGCACTTCTTTCGCTTTACCCTTGCCGAAACCAACACGACCCTTCTGATCGCCGACGACGACCAAAGCGGCAAAGCCGAAACGCTTACCACCCTTCACTGTCTTTGACACACGGTTGATCGCGACCAGACGGTCAGCGAATTCGGGCGTCTCGTCACGGCGATTTCCGCGACCTCCGCCTCTCTGATTTTGTTCTCTGGCCATGTGGCCTCCTATTTCATTCGTGCGCCGAAGCGCGTTTTCTCAACCGCAGTGAACCAAAGCCCCCCGGTCATCGGCAAGGCGGGGTTAAACCCGCCTGACCCTTTAAATTTTCAATCCGCCTTCGCGCGCAGCTTCGGCCAATGCCTTCACCTTGCCATGAAACAAGAACCCGCCGCGGTCGAAGTATGCTTCTTCCACGCCCGCCTTCTTGGCGCGCTCGGCAATTGCCGATCCCACCTTGGTGGCGGCTTCGACGTTGTTCTTGCCCACAACGCCCAAGTCCTTTTCCAAGGACGAGGCGCTGGCGATTGTCGTGCCTGCAACATCGTCGATCAGTTGAACGCTGATGTTCTTGTTCGAACGATGAACAGACAAACGTACGCGGCCTGCGTTGACTTTGCGAAGTTTGTTCCGGACGCGCATGCGGCGTTTCTGGAACAATTCTCTTTTGGAAAGTGCCATTTATCCGGTCCTTACTTCTTCTTGCCTTCCTTACGGAAGATATACTCGTCTTTGTACTTGATGCCTTTGCCCTTATAGGGCTCGGGCTTGCGCCATTCGCGGATATTAGCTGCGACTTGGCCGACGAGTTGCTGATCAATACCTTCGACCACGATTTCCGTGTTCTTCGGTGTGGTAACGGTGACGCCTTCGGGAACTTCGAACACCACGTCGTGAGACAGACCAAGGTTCAGGGTCATCTTGTTGCCCTGTGCCTGTGCCCGGTAACCAACGCCGTAGATCT
>CAZWDS010000092.1:0-1004 GCA_964632495.1 uncultured Rhodobacterales bacterium | reverse complement strand
CGCCCGCTTGGACTTGCCGCGCGGCTCAACAGTCACCGCATTGTCGGCCACGCTCAGCGTGACATCGTCAGAGGCCGTGAAATCGCGGGTGCCTTTTGGCCCTTTGATCGACACGGTCTGACCAGAGACTTTGGCTTCGACACCCGAGGGCAGCTCAACCGGTCTTTTACCAATTCGAGACATTAAAATCCCTCCTTAGAAGACGGTGCAAAGCACTTCGCCGCCAACGTTGGCATTGCGTGCTTTTGCATCCGACATGACGCCTTGCGACGTCGATACGATTGAGACACCCAGGCCCTGACGGACGACGGGAATGTCGTTCGCACCCAGATACACCCGACGACCCGGCTTGGATACGCGCTTCAATTCGCGGATCACCGGTTCACCTTCATAGTACTTCAGGCTGATTTCGATGGCCGGATGGCCCGCTTTGTCAGCTGTATCTTCGTACCCGCGGATGTAGCCTTCGTCGGCCAACACATCGAGAACCCAACGACGCAGCTTGGAGGCCGGTGTCAGGGTTGTGGACTTTCCACGCATCTGGGCATTCCGGATGCGGGTCAGCATATCACCAAGAGGATCGTTCATGAAATTTCCTCCTTACCAGCTTGACTTGACCAGGCCCGGGATCTGGCCTTGCGAGCCAAGTTCCCGAAGCGCGATCCGCGACATTTTCAGCTTGCGATAATAGGCGTGTGGACGCCCTGTAAGCTGGCAACGGTTGTGAAGACGAGTGGCAGACGAATTGCGCGGCAATTTCGCCAGCTTAAGACGCGCCTTGAAACGCTCTTCCATCGGCTTCGATTCATCTTTTGCGATTTCCTTCAGCGCAGCACGCTTCGTGGCATACTTGTCCACCAGCTTCTGGCGCTTCTTCTCGCGTTCGATCATTGCTTTTTTAGCCATGATTAATCTCTCCCAGGCTCAGCTGTTGAACGGCATGTTGAAATGCTTCAACAGCGCCTTGGCTTCTGCATCCGTCTTGGCATTGGTGCAGATGATGA
>CAZWDS010000091.1:1159-13033 GCA_964632495.1 uncultured Rhodobacterales bacterium | reverse complement strand
GATCTGCGCCCCGCGACACAGGTGCCCGAAGACCAGCGCGACACGTTCATGGGCTACCGCCGCGAAAACGGACAGGTCGGCACCCGCAACTATATCGCTGTGGTGACATCCGTGAACTGCTCTGCCACCGCAGCCCGCCGCATCGCCGACAGCTTTGGACCCGACGAACTGGCCCAATACCCCAACGTTGATGGCGTGGTCGCTTTTGTCCACGGCACGGGCTGCGGCATGGCAGGTGACGGCGACGGGTTCGAAGCGCTCCAACGTGTCATGTGGGGCTACGCGAAACACCCGAACCACGCAGGCGTTCTTATGGTGGGCCTTGGGTGCGAGATGAACCAGATCGACTGGCTGCTCGATGCCTATGGCCTCAAACAAGGCCCCACTTTCCAGACCATGAACATCCAGAACGTCGCGGGCCTGCAAAAGACCATCGACGCCGGGATAGCTAAAATCCGCGACATGCTGCCCATTGCCAACGAAGCCACCCGCACCCCCTGCCCGGTGTCCGAGCTGAAAGTCGCCCTCCAATGTGGCGGCTCAGATGCGTGGTCCGGCATCACCGCCAACCCCGCCCTTGGTCACGCCTGCGATCTCCTCGCCGCCCAAGGCGCCACCGGCGTTTTGGCCGAAACGCCCGAGATTTACGGCGCCGAACATATGTTGACCCGTCGCGCCACCAGCCGGGATGTCGGCGAAAAGCTGATCGGCCTGATCAAATGGTGGGAAGATTATACGCTGCGCAACAAAGGTTCGATGGACAACAACCCATCCCCCGGCAACAAAAAGGGTGGCCTGACGACCATCTTGGAAAAATCTCTTGGGGCCTCGGCCAAAGGCGGCACCTCGCCCCTGACCGGTGTCTATAAATACGCCGAACCCGTCACCGCCCAAGGCTTCACCTTCATGGATAGCCCCGGCTATGACCCGGCTTCCGTCACAGGCCAAATCGCAGGCGGCTGCAACCTCGTTTGCTTCACAACCGGACGCGGCTCGGCCTTCGGGTCCAAACCCGCACCCACCGTCAAAATCGCCACCAACACCGAAATGTTCACGCGCATGGAAGGCGACATGGACATCAACGCAGGCGACATCCTGACCGGCGTCACCACGGTCGAAGAAAAGGGCCGCGAAATCTACGACATGTTCCTGCGTGTTGCCTCGGGCGAAGCCTCCAAATCCGAAGCCCAAGGCCTCGGCGACTATGAATTCGTCCCCTGGCAAATCGGAGCCGTGATGTGACCAATACGTATGATCTGTCCGGCCAAGTGGCCATCGTCACCGGCAGTGCCAAAGGCATCGGCCTTGCCGTCGCCCACCGTCTTGCTGCCTCGGGCGCACGCCTCGCCCTCTGGGATCTGGCCGGTGCCGAAGACGCCGCCAAGGGCATCGAAAACGCCCAAGGCTTCACCTGCGATGTCGCAGATCCGGGGTCCGTCGACGCCGCCCGCGACGCCACCCTCACCGCCTTCGGCCCAATCGACATTCTTGTGAATTCGGCAGGCATCGCAGGCAACGTCGCCCCGGTTGACGAACTGGCCCACGACGCCTGGGCCCGCGTCATCGACATCAACCTCACCGGCACCTTCCTCACCAACAAAGCCGTCCTGCCCACAATGAAAACCAAAGGCTATGGCCGCATCGTCAACATCGCCTCGGTCGCGGGCAAAGAGGGCAACCCAAACGCGTCACACTACGCCGCCTCCAAAGCAGGCGTCATCGGCTTCACCAAAGCGCTTGGCAAAGAGGTCGCCACCCAGGACATCGCGGTCAACTGCATCACTCCAGCGGCCGCCAATACCGAAATCCTGACCCAGATGACCGACGACTTCGTCGCCTACATGAAATCCAAAATCCCCAAGGGCCGCTTTGTCGAAGTCGAAGAAATCGCCAACATGGTCGCATGGATGGCCTCGCCCGATTGCAGCTTTACCACCGGCGCAGTCTTCGACATTTCAGGCGGGCGGGCGACATATTAAGTCAGGCCACATAGGAACGTGCGCACCCAGCTCCAAACCGTCTCAGACGCGCTCACATTTATTGGCGACTGGTACGGTGTTGCGCCCTCAGCGAAACAAGCCCCCCGACGACGCCCTATTAAGCGACGGCATGACACTGCTCGCCGCGGAAAATCAAGGCGTCTGGGCCTTCGGCTATTCCCCTGACGCGCCCGACAAACTCTATGTGACGGGCGACTGGCTGGACAAAGCCGGCACCCGCACCCCGGAATCCTGGCGCTCTGCAAACGCAACGACAGAAGACGCGCTCATTCAGGTGCTCCTCACAAACGCTTTCTTCGCGCTCTGCGATCACTGCCCCCTCGAAGAAACAAACACCTTCGACACGCCGCCCGCCGCGGTCAACATCCCGCTCTGGCATCACCCGGCATGGACCGATTGGCAAGGGTTCAGCATCGACGCAACAGGCAACCACCTCCATTTCTGCGGCATGGGGCTGACACTGACCCACCCCAAAAAGACCCTCGGGCTTTCTTCTTGTTGAAAATATGCTGGGGAGGTCTGGAGGGGCAAAGCCCTTCCAGCACCGCGCAAAACCTCCCTACCATCCCTGCGCCAATTCCAGTATCGCTGAGCCAACACCATGACGAGGACGCCCATGCTCACCACACACCCCGGCTTCGACCGTATCGGCGAAGAAAACGCCTTCGCCGTTCTGGCCCGCGCAGGCGCGCTTCAATCCCAAGGCAAAGACGTCATCAACCTTGGCATCGGCCAACCCGACTTTCCCACACCGGAAAACATCACCGAAGCCGCCATCAAAGCGATCCGCGATGGTCACCATGGCTACACCCCCGCCACCGGCATCCCCGAATTACGCCAAGCCGTCGCCGCCGACCTTGACCGCCGCTTTCAGGCAGAGGTGAACCCCGACAACGTCCTGATCGTGCCGGGCGGCAAAGTCACCATGTTCACCGCCATTCTGATGTTCGGCGAACCGGGTGCGGAAATTCTGTACCCCGATCCCGGCTTTCCGATCTATCGCTCGATGATCGAATACACCGGGGCCACCCCCATTCCGATCCCGATCCGCGAAGAAAACGGCTTTGCCTTCTCCGCCGAAGAAACCCTGTCGCTGATCACCGACAAAACCCGCCTCGTCATCGTGAACTCGCCCGCCAACCCCTGCGGCGGCGTCACCCCCAAGGCAGAAGTCGACAAACTCGCCCAAGGCCTGCCCCAACACGTCGCGATCATGTCAGACGAGATCTATGACCAGATGCTCTACGACGGCGAAGAACACGCCACGATGCTGGCCTACCCGGACATCCGCGACCGGCTGATCCTTCTGAATGGCTGGTCCAAAACCTATGCCATGACCGGCTGGCGCCTCGGGTATTCCGTCTGGCCCGACAAGCTTTACGACAACGCGCGCAAACTGGCCGTCAACGCATGGTCTTGCGTGAACGCGCCTGCCCAATACGCCGCCGTTGAGGCCCTAACCGGCCCTCAAGACGCCGTCGCCACCATGGGACGGGAATTCGACGCCCGCCGTAAACTCGTGGTCGATCTTTTGAACGACATCCCCGGCGTCAGCTGCATCACACCCAAAGGCGCGTTTTATGCCTTCCCGAACATCAGCCAAACCGGCCTTGGGGCCAAAGCGCTCGCCTCGGACCTGCTGGAAGGCCCCGGCATCGCCACCATCGGCGGGCCCGACTTCGGAACTTTGGGCGAAGGCTATATCCGGCTATCTTACGCCAATTCCCAAGACAACATCCAAGAAGCCCTTAGACGCATGAAAGACCATCTTGCAGGCACGTAAACGCCAAGCGCACATCAAAAAGAGTTCAACCTGCCACCGTTGAAATCGGCTATACTGGCGTGATCTTGCACGGCTAGATGCACATAGGTCTTCGGCACTATTTCTAAAGAGACAGAACCATGATGCGACTGACCGCAAAAGACTTTGATCCGAAACTGCTGCAACTCTACGACTTTTACGCCCACGGCATGATCACCAAACGCGAGTTTCTGCAACGCGCCACCAAGTTCACCGTCGGCGGCATGACCGCCGCTACCGTTCTGGGGCTGATGTCACCCGATTATGCGCTGGCCGAACAGGTGTCTTTCAATGACCCAGACATCGTGCCGGAATACATCACCTACCCCTCGCCCAACGGCCACGGCGAGGTGCGCGGCTATATGGTGCGCCCCGCTGGCGTCGAAGGCAAATTGCCCGCCGTTGTGCCCGCCGTTGTGCCCGCCGTTGTGGTCGTCCATGAAAACCGGGGCCTCAATCCTTACATCGAAGACGTTGCCCGCAGATTGGCCAAAGACGGCTTCATGGCGCTTGCTCCCGATGGCCTGACCTCGGTCGGCGGCTATCCCGGCAATGATGCCGAAGGCCGCAAACTGCAAAAGACCGTGGATCGCGAAAAGCTGCTGAACGACTTCTTTGCCGCCGTCGAATTTTCGATGAACCACGATGGCTCCACCGGCAACGTCGGGATCACCGGGTTCTGCTACGGCGGCGGTGTCGCCAATGCGGCGGCTGTAGCTTACCCCGAACTGAAAGCCTCGGTGCCCTATTATGGTCGCCAAGCCAGCGTGGAAGATGTGCCAAAGATCCAGGCCCCGCTTTTGCTCCACTACGGCGCGTTGGACGAACGCGTGAATGCAGGCTGGCCCGACTACGAAGCCGCGCTGAAGGCCAATAACAAAAACTACGAAGCGTATATCTATGAAAACGCGAACCACGGGTTCCACAACGACAGCACGCCGCGCTACGACGAAGAAATGGCCAAGCTGTCCTGAGATCGCACCGTCGCGCATTTCAAGACGCATCTGGCCTAAGACGGTCCGATCAAAGGCACAGCAAACCTCCCCTCCGTGGCTTAAATCGGAGGGGAAGCGACCAGCGGCCAGCGCCCTGATTGTTCAAAACCTTAACGGCGCGGTCATCTTTATAAACTAGCACCCGCGCTGACGTCCTGCTGCTCAGGCGCACCGCACATCCACCGACGTGATACCGACGCAATACCGACGTAATACCGACGTTGCATTTTTGGGCTTTTCCCCGCAAATCAGGCGTTAACCTTTCGCCCATGATGCGCCATGTTGGACGCAACGCAGGCACCAGTGATCTAAAAGGACCAGACATGACCAAACCCTCAATCGGCTTCATCGGCGTCGGCCTTATGGGCCATGGCATGGCCAAAAACATCGTCGAAGCAGGCTATCCGCTGACCGTTCTGGCCTTCCGGAAACGCGAGGCGGTCGAAGACCTGAAAACCCGTGGTGCGCAAGAGGCAACGGACGTGAAATCCCTCGCAAAAGCCTCTGACATCATTCACCTTTGCGTCACCGGCTCGATCCAGGTCGAAGCCCTTTTGCGCGGCCCCGACGGCATCATCGCCAACATGAAACCCGGCACAATCATCGTCGATTGCTCCACCTCCGATCCCGTCTCGACCCTTGCGCTAGCCGACGAGATCAAAGCCGCAGGCGGCCACATGGTCGACGCACCGCTCGGTCGCACCCCGAAAGAAGCCTGGGACGGTACGCTAGACGCCATGGTCGGCGCCGACCCGGACGTGTTCCAAACCGTCAAACCCGTCATCGAAACCTGGGCCGGCGTCATCGTTCACCTCGGCGAAACCGGCCTTGGTCACAAGATGAAATTGATCAACAATTTCATCGCCATGGGCTATGGCGCACTCTACGGAGAAGCCCTTGCACTGGCCCGAAAATCCGGCCTGTCTACGGCCCAATTCGACAGCGTCATCCGCCCGGGGCGTCTGTCGAACGGGTTCTATGAAACCTATATGAAATGGTCACTGGACCAAGACGAAAACGCCCATAAATTCGCGATCAGCAACGCGCACAAAGACATGGCCTATCTGGCCAACCTTGCGGTCTCGGTCGGCGCGGTGAACCCTGTACAATCGGTGGTCAAAAACGCCTACGCCGCCATGGAAGCCGCAGGCGAAGGCGACCGCTATGTCCCCATGCTGGCCGACTTCATCGCCCGCACCAACGGCCTTGAGCCGACCGATTGAATCGAGCGCTTGCAGCGCACGACATTTTTGATTGGGGGCTTTGCCCCCGGTCTTTGACAAGACCTCCCCCAAGGTATTTTTTGACGAGAAGAAGACGACAAAAATGGGGCTTTCATCTCTTTAGAAATACGCTCTTTTCATACTTTATGAATCTGCGCTCTGGCGTTGCTCTGATGCGGTGATCGTGGCACAAATTTCTGGCAGAGGGGGACATCATGGTTGCGCTATCTCACGTCACAGGCGTCACAGAACCGGGTTTGATCGACGAGACCATCGGCGCTGCCTTTGACCGGATCACCGAAACGTTCCCCGACACGCCCGCCCTGATTTCAAGGCACCAAGGCGTGCGTTTGACTTACGCAGAATTGCGCCAACAGGTCGATGCCCTAGCCTCTGGGTTTCGGCGTCTTGGACTTGAAAAGGGCGACCGTGTCGGCATTTGGGCTCCAAATTGTGTTGAGTGGACGCTGACCCAATATGCCACCGCCAAGCTGGGGTTGATCCTTGTGAATGTGAACCCGGCCTATCGGTTGGCCGAGGTCGATTATGCTTTGAACAAGGTCGGTTGTCGGGCCCTGGTGACCGCGGCGGCGTTCAAAACGTCTGACTATATCGCGATGCTGAACGAACTGCGCACCGACCGCTTGCCTAAGCTTGAGTTTCTGATCCGGCTGGGCAAAGACACCTCGCCCGGTTTCTTGAACTTCGGTGACTTGCTGATCCCGCCTTCCCCTAACGAACTCAAAGATTTGCAGGCCATTGGCAAGGCGCTCGCACACACCGATCCCATCAACATCCAGTTCACCTCGGGCACAACGGGTGCGCCGAAAGGCGCCACGCTGACCCATCGGAACATTCTGAACAACGGTCACTTCGTGGTGGACGCTATTGGGCTGAAACAGGGCGAAGCCCTGGCCGTTCCGGTGCCACTGTATCATTGCTTTGGGATGGTGATGGGCAACCTTGGGTGCCTGACCCATGCTGCCACGGTTGTGTATCCTTCTGAGGCGTTCGAGCCGGGCGCGGTTTTGTCCGCTTTAAGCCAAGAGAACTGCGTCGGCATTTATGCCGTGCCAACAATGTTCATCGCCATGCTGGAACACGCTGATCTGGCGGCCCACGACTTGTCTCACCTACGCACGGGCATCATGGCGGGCAGTCCTTGTCCGATCGAAGTCATGAAGCGCGTCTTTGGGGAATTGGGGTGCACTGGTGTGACGATTGCTTACGGCATGACCGAAACCTCGCCGGTGTCCTTCCAATCCGCTCTGAACGATCCCATCGAACGGCGCGTGTCCACCGTCGGCCGAATCCAGCCCCATGCAGAGGTCAAGCTGGTGGATGAAACCGGCGCAATCGTTCCGCGCGGTGTTCAGGGCGAGTTATGCACCCGCGGATATCTGGTGATGGAGGGATACTGGGACGATCCCGAGCGCACAGCCGAAGCCATTGATGACGCAGGCTTTATGCACACAGGCGATCTGGCCGTGATGGATGACGCGGACTATGTCACGATCTCGGGGCGGCTGAAGGATATGGTGATCCGGGGCGGCGAAAACATCTATCCGCGCGAGGTGGAAGAGTTTCTGTACGCCCATCCCAAAATTCTGGACGTGCAGGTCATTGGCCTGCCAGATACGAAGATGGGCGAAGAACTTTGCGCTTGTGTGATAGCCAAGGAGATCGTCACCGAAGACGAGGTGCGCGACTTCTGCAAAGGCCAGATCGCCCACTATAAAATTCCGCGCTACGTGGCTTTTATGGACGATTTCCCGATGACGGTGACCGGCAAAGTGCAAAAGTATCTTTTGCGCGAACGGCTGTCAGACAGGTATGGCCTGACAGCCGACGGCTTTTCTTAAGCGCCCAAGAGCGCCCGACGCGTTATTGGCCTGCAACATCCCGAAAAACGTGGCGTGCGATGTCTTCGCGGCGAAGGCCCAGTTCGGCCAGCCGCGTGTCAGACATGTCGTTCAGACGTTGGAACTCTTCGCTGCGCGACAGGGCGGTCAGATAGTTGTCGTACCAAGCGCTGATACCTGCGAAAAATGCTTCTATTCCGCGCTTTAGACGATGGACGCCGAAGGCGCTGGAAGATGCGGTTGCGTGTAACGTTGCCATTGGTAAACCTCTCGAATGACTTTTGGTCGTTTCGTTGGTTTAAAGTTAGGTCCCGTTCTGCACCGCAGCAATAGCCGCTACTGGAAAGCCGGTATGCACTGAGCGCAAACCTACGGGGTCGAAATCCCTGTCTTTATCGGCATTACTATAACCTGAACCCTGAAAAGGACCGCCCGTGAGTGACACTGCCCCGCTTCCCTACATTCAACGCATAAGGTCTTATTATCAAACACTTGGCTTCGGTGAGCCTTATGAATGGGCGCGCTTTGACGACGTGCCGTTTGTGCCATTGGCCAAGCCCTTGGCTGAAAGCACAGTTGGGATTGTGACCACAGCAGCCTTGTTTCAGCCCGACAAAGGCGATCAGGGACCGGGGGCGGCTTACAATGGGTCGGCTAAGTTTTACGAGGTTTATTCCCACACCACGGCGCAGGATCCGGATGTGCGTATCTCGCACATCGCCTATGACCGAGACCATACTTTGGGCGCGGATCAGGGGACATATTTCCCATTGAAGGCCTTGCGCGGGCTTGAAACGCAGGGTCGGATTGGTGCGGTTGGTCCACGGTTTCACGGGCTTCCGACCAATCGATCACAGAAGACCACGCGTCAGGTGGATTGCGTCGAGCTTGCCGCGCGGTGCCGTGACGACGCCCTGGATGCGGTGATCTTGGTGCCGAACTGTCCGGTGTGTCACCAGTCGGTTAGCCTGGCCGCCCGCACCTTGGAAACCTCGGGGATTTCAACGGTGATCTCGGGATGCGCCAAGGACATCGTGGAACATGTGGGCGTGCCCAGGTTGCTGTTCAACAACCTGCCCCTTGGCAATGGTGCGGGGTTGCCGAACGACTTTGACAGCCAAGTGTATGTGGCCGAGATGGCGATGCAGCTTCTTGAAACAGCCAGCGCGCCCCGGACGACCGTCCAATCGCCGTTGGTTTGGTCAGGGGATCCGGATTGGCAACGCAGTTATTCCAACGCCGCGATACTATCGGGCGACGAGATCGCGCGGCGTCGCGCTGAATTCGACAAGGGCAAGGCGGATGCACAAAAGGTGCGGGACGCTAACGGTTAACCCAATCAGGTTTGCGCTTTTCCAGAAACGCCGCGATGCCTTCTTTTGCGTCTTCGGTGTCCCAAGCCTCGGCCAATCGGTCAATCGTGGCGGCGATCACCGCGTCGTCGATGGGGGGACCAAGAAACCGCGCCAAGGATTTAGCCCGACCGACTGCCCCAGTTGGCAAACTCAGATAGGGCGTCACCTCGGCCTCGACCTCGCTGTCCAACAGATTGGCGGGCACATGTCGCGCGATGATGTCCAACCCTTGCGCTTCGTCCGCATCAAAAATGCGCGCATTCATAAACACCCGCCTTGCCCGGCCTTCTCCCATCCGCGCCACCACGTAAGGCGAGATGGTCGCCGGGATCAGACCCAACCGCACTTCCGTCAGTCCAAAACGGGCATCCTCGGCTGCAATCGCGATATCGCAGATACACGCCATGCCAACACCACCGCCCAAAGCCAACCCCTCAATCCGCCCGATCAAGGGCAAGGCCATTTCGTTCAATGCCCGCAACATCCCCGCAAGGCGTTGCGCCTCGCGCTTGCGTCCTGCTTTGTCCGCATCGATCTGAGCCTGCATCCAGTTCAGATCGGCGCCCGCACAAAAAGTCTGATCTTCGCCCGACAGCACAACAACCTTAATGTCGCCCCGCAACGGAGCCTGATCAGCGAATGCCGTCAGCTCGTCCATCATCTGTATATTCAACGCATTCTTTCGCGCCGGATTGTTCAGGCTGAGATACGCAACACCCCGCGCATCCACCGTCAGCTTTAAGGCCTGAAAGTCGTCCATCGCTTATTCCTTCCTGGTTCGCAGGGACTGCGCGAATGCGACAGCTTTTGACAAAGCCACCCCGTCGACACCCGTTGAAAACCCGTCCGCCTCCAACATCTCGACAACCGCTTCCATGGCCACATTGCCCGCAGCACCCGGCGCATAAGGACAGCCGCCCAAGCCGCCCGCCGAGGCATCGAAAGACCGTATCCCAAGGGCCAGACTGGCGCGAATATTGTCCAGAGCGCGACCGTTGGTATCGTGGAAATGAGCGCCCACCTCGACCGCAGGCATGTCGGCCAAAACGGCCCCTAGCATCGCGGTGACCGTTTCGGGCGTGCCTTTGCCGATGGTATCGCCCAGCGACACCTCATAGCACCCCATGCCCCGCAACCCGCGCGCGACTTCAGCCACAGCTTTCGGCGACACAGCCCCTTCATACGGGCAATCCGTGACGCAGGAAATATACCCCCGCACCGGTACGCCCTTGGCAATGGCGTGTTCGACGACGGGCCCGAAACGGTCCAGACTTTCTGCGATAGAGCAATTGATGTTCTTCTGACTGAAAGTTTCCGACGCGGCCCCAAAGACTGCGATTTCGTCGACCTTTGCCTCCAGCGCCCGCTCCAACCCGCGCATGTTCGGCGTAAGCGCGGTGTAAGACACACCCGCTCGCCGCGTGATGCCCACAAAAACTTCGGCCCCATCGGCCATTTGCGGCACCCATTTGGGCGACACAAAACTGGCCGTTTCGATTTTCTTCAACCCCGTCGCCGACAGCAAATCGACCAAAGTGATTTTGTCGGACGTGGGGATAATGCGGGCTTCGTTTTGCAAGCCGTCGCGCGGAGCCATTTCGAACAGACGCACAGCATCGCTCATGCTTTGGTCTCCAGCCGGACCAAAACGTCGCCCTGTGCCACCTGATCGCCGTCGGTCACCGTGACCGTTTCGATCACACCATCGCGCGGTGCGGTCATGCGATGTTCCATTTTCATCGCTTCGACCACCACCAAGACATCGCCCTTCGCCACCGTGCTGCCAGACGTCACGACAACGGACACCACCCGCCCCGTCAACGGCGCCACAATCGCATCCGCGCTTTGCGCCTCGTCCGCCCTGCCGGTTTCAGCCCGCCTGAAGACCCGCGTGATCCCCTGATGATCGGTTGTGACCGCTTTTGCGGTGACAAAGACAGACGCCTGCATCCGCCGCTCGGACGTGATCCAGCTCACACGATCTTCCTGCCAAGAAACTTCCGTCAGTTCCACACGGCCGACAGCCGAAGTCACCCGCGTCTTACCCCCGTCCATCTCAACCGTCACGTCGCCGCTTTCGAACCGCGCGATTTGGCGGGCCGGGCCGAAATGACGATAGTGCGACAGCGCTTTGAACGGTGCGTCTCCGCGCTCAGGCCTAAGGACGGCCAGCGCGGCAACCGCCTCGTCCACAATCGTCGCTTCGGGCGTCTCGACCAGCGCAAAGCCTTTCGCGGCAATCAGCCCGGTGTCCATTCGCCCGGCGGCGAAATCATCGTCCCGCGCCAGCCGGATCAGAAAATCCCGATTGGTCGCCAACCCGGCGATCCGGGTCTTTTCCAAAGCCACGACCAATTGACGCAAAGCCGCATCCCGCGTCGAAGCGTGGGTGATCACCTTGGAAATCATCGGATCATAAAAAGGTGAAATCTCATCGCCTTCGCGCACGCCCGTCTCGATCCGTGCGCCCGGCCCAAATTGCAACCGCTCTAATTGCCCCGTGGCCGGAAGAAACCCGGTTTCAGGATCCTCGGCATAAAGCCGTGCCTCAAACGCATGGCCATTGATCGTTAGATCGGACTGCGCAAGAGGCAAAGCCCGCCCCTCGGCCACGGCCAGTTGCAGGGCAACCAAATCC
>CAZWDS010000091.1:0-1149 GCA_964632495.1 uncultured Rhodobacterales bacterium | reverse complement strand
ATCCAGCCCCGTGATCGTCTCGGTCACCGGATGTTCGCCCTGAAGCCGCGTGTTCATTTCCATGAACCAAAAGGCGGACGGATCAGGAAAAGTCGCCCCTTCCACGATGAACTCCACCGTACCAGCCCCCTGATAATTCACCGCTTTCGCCGCCGCCACCGCCGCTTTCCCCATAGCGGTGCGCAAGTCATCCGTCATGCCGGGGGCCGGGGCTTCCTCGATCACCTTTTGATGGCGGCGCTGAAGTGAACAGTCCCGTTCGAACAAATGCACGACATTGCCATGGGCATCCCCAAAGACCTGCACTTCGATATGGCGCGGCGATTGGATGTACTTCTCGATCAGACAGGCCGGGTCGCCAAAGCTGGCGTCTGCCTCCCTTCGGGCGCTGTCCAAAGCGTCGGCAAAATCTTCGGCCCGCTCGACCAACCGCATCCCCTTACCGCCGCCGCCTGCGCGTGCTTTGATCAAAACCGGAAAGCCGATCTCGTCCGCCCGCTTTGCCAGAAAGCCTGCGTCTTGTTCGGCCCCGTGATAGCCCGGCACGACGGGCACGCCCGCCTCTTCCATCAAGGCCTTGGCGTGATCCTTCAATCCCATGGCACGAATTGCGCTGGCCGAAGGGCCGACAAAGATCAGCCCCGCCGCCTCGACCGCCTCAACAAACTCCGGGTTCTCGGATAAGAACCCATAGCCCGGATGCACCGCATCCGCCCCCGTTGCCTGGGCCGCCGCAACAATGGCCTCGCCCTTCAAATAACTCTCGGTCGCAGGAGCAGGCCCCAACCGCACCGCCTCATCCGCCATGGCCACATGTCGCGCGTTTGCGTCAGCATCGGAGTAAACCGCCACCGTCGCCACCCCAAGCCCGCGACAGGTGTCGATCACACGACAGGCAATTTCGCCCCGGTTGGCTATGAGGAGTTTTGCGATCATTCTTCCGACCCGTGGACAGGAAAAGCATCCAATGCTGTTTTGACATCGTTCCTTAGCTTCAAGACGTCCGCGCCGTCGACCGGGAAAGTCATGACGCAGGCACTTTCTATTGAACTCTCTTTGATGGATGCCGTCGCTGACAACTCATCCTCATTTCTCTGTACTTTCAGGTCCATGTAAGGCTCCATGGTATCCAAATGTGCCTCGTCGGTC
>CAZWDS010000090.1:0-13046 GCA_964632495.1 uncultured Rhodobacterales bacterium | reverse complement strand
GTCCGGGGCGAGGCGCGGTTGATCTCGTCCGCCATCAAAAGCTGACAAAAGATCGGGCCTTCAATGAATTTGAACGCCCGAGAGCCATCAGACCCTGTTTCCAGCACTTCCGAGCCCAGAATATCCGCCGGCATCAAATCCGGCGTAAACTGCACCCGCTTGCCGTCCAGCCCCAAAACCGTAGACAACGTATCGACCAACCGTGTCTTTCCCAGGCCCGGCAAACCCACCAGCAATCCGTGCCCACCACACAGGATCGAGGACAACACCAGGTCCACCACACGTTCCTGTCCAATGAACCGCTTGGTGATGCTGGCCTTGGCTTCGGCCAGTTTTTCGCCCAGCCCTTCAATTTCGGCCACAAGCTCTGGCGTGTCAGACATGGCAATCGCTCCCGTTCAGATTATGATCCCATAAGAACGAACTATTGCGTTCGGCACAAATGGCAAAAGCGAAGATTGGTCAAAACACCGTGAAACTCTCGGCAGAAAGTCTGGCTAACAGCGCCCGCGCCGCTTCAAAGGGCGGTTTGCCGCCGGTTCACCAGTGGAATCCACCCGATTGCGGTGATTTGGACATCCGCATCGCGCGGGATGGGACATGGTTTTATCTGGGCACGCCAATTGGACGACCCGAGCTGGTGCGGCTGTTTTCAACGATTCTTCGCAAAGACGGCGACCGATATGTACTGGTCACCCCCGTCGAGAAGGTTGGAATCGTTGTCGATGACGCGCCTTTTGTGGCCGTGGATTTCACTGTGGATGGCTTGGACACCGCTCAAACCCTGACGTTTGAGACCAATGTTGGAGATTTCGCCAGTGCAGGCCCCGACAACCCCATCCGCGTGGTGCGTGACCCAGACACCGGCGAACCCGCACCCTATGTCCTGATCCGTGCCAATCTTGAGGCGCTGATCGACCGCAAGAGCTTTTACCGGATGGTGGATATTGGTGCGCATGCCGACCACGACGGGCAAAGCTGGTTTGGCCTGTGGTCGGGCGGACAGTTTTTCCCGATCATCCCTTCGGCCGACCTGCCCGATTGAGCGCCTTCGGCGCACGCGATGTTTTAACGAGAGGCCAGCCTCTCGCGCTCTCCGGCGTACTTTTCAAGAGATGAAAACCATTTTTCAGTTTCGTAAAACATCCTGACACAATGCTGTCAGGAGGGGTGTGTCAGAAGGGGTTACCAACTCAACAAAGGATGACCCAAATGACTTTTGCTCCTGCCAGTACCATCGCTTGGACCGAAATTCCCGTCCGTGACATTGACCGCGGAATCGCTTTTTATTCCAAAGTGTTCAACTTTGCCCTGACCAAAGACGAAAGCGGCCCGAACCCTATGGCCATGTTCCCCGTCCAAGACCTGGCGACAGGTGTGTCCGGGCATATCTATCCGGGCGAACCCGCCGCCCCCGGCACCGGCCCGACGATCCACCTGCATGTGCCCGACACCTTGGAACCTGCAGCGGATCGGTTTGAAAAAGCCGGTGGCACCTTGGTGGGTGACCCCGTGGTAATGCCCTTTGGCCGCTTCCAGTACGCAACCGACCCCGATGGCAATTCGATCGGTCTGTTTGAACTGGCGAAAGGGTAACCCATGCGACGCGCCGACCGCCTGTTTCAGATCGTTCAGCTTATGAGAGGCGGTCGGCTTGTCACCGCGCGGCAATTGTCCGAGCGGTTGGAGGTGTCCGAACGCACGATTTATCGCGATGTGGCCGATCTGATCGGATCGGGTGTGCCTGTAGAGGGCGAAGCGGGTGTCGGATACCTGATGCGCGACGGCTATGACGTGCCGCCTTTGATGTTCACCCGTGACGAAATCGTCGCCTTGGTGGCAGGCGCGCGTTTGATACGTGCATGGGGCGGCACCGCGATGGCTGCGGCGGCGGAAGAGGCCCTTGTTAAGATCAACGCGGTCTTGCCCGATGCCGAACGAAGCAAGGCCGAGCGTGTGCAGGTCCATGCCTTCCAGATGAGCGATCTGGACGACGAAACGCGCGCGCGGCTTGATCGGTTGGAAGATGCTATAGAACTTCGGACCCGGCTGACAATTGCCTACAGGGATGAAGATGGCAATGCGTCAGACCGCACCCTTCGCCCGCTTGGCCTGTTCTTCTGGGGTAAGGTCTGGACCTTGGTGGCGTGGTGCGAAATGCGCAACGATTTTCGCATGTTCCGCGTGGATCGGATGGCGTCGGATGCCGCAGACGGCACGTTCAAGGCGGACCCTGCGAAATCACTCGCGCAATTTCTGAAAACGGCGCGCAAGCGTGATCAGGATCGCGCCCACCCCTGATCGTGGCGCAAAGTGCCCCGTACACCTTTGCAACCTGAAGAAATTCGGTGTTTCGGTCAAAATTTGGCCGAATTCTTACGTAGAATCGCGGTGATTTCTTTGGAGATTTGCCATGCCCTTCGCCCTGCCAAACCTGCCCGAAGCTCTCTATCGCCTAAACCGATTGTGGCGTCTGATCGGCTGTGCAACCGTTTTGCCGCTGATCGTTGTTGCCTTTCTGGGGTTGATCGGGTTCAGCGGGATCGGCGCGTCCTTGGTGGGTCTGATTGTTTTGGCGGTTGTTCTGGGGGCGCTTTTTGCCGGCCATGCGGTGCTATTTCCCAATGCGGTTGAAGAAACCCTTGCCCTGTCGCTGATCGTGACCATGTACGCGCTGATCGCCGGGTTTGCGGGCGGATCGGTTCTGGCTTGGCTGTTTTTCTTGGGCTTCACCGTCTGGACGCTGATGTGGGGGCAAAACAAGATCAACGATCTGTTCGCCCGCACAACACCACGTCAGGTCACATTGACCGCGAAAATCAAAGTGCCGGCCGATTTGGAGGCCGCGCGAGAGTGGTTTCCATTAGCCCCCGAAAGTGTGCGTGGGCAATACCGCGGAGGCACGCCCGATGCCGACGGCGTGTTTCCGGTTTGGATGGACACGCCCGAAACGGATATGTTCGAAGGCCTCAACACGCCCGAAAGGCCCCAGTTCGAAAGCACCGAAGCTTTCTTTGAAGCCGTTGATCTTCAACCGGACGATCCGGCCTATGAGATCAACATGGCCTTGCGCAAAGAGGCGGAAGAGGCCGGGTTGATGCCCATTGATGCCGATGCGCCCAGTTTCTGGGCCGTGATCGATGTGGACGACGAAGATCACCAAAGCACCCGGCTTCTTACGAAAGACGCGGATGGCACATGGGCGACAGATGCAACTGTTGAACAATGGTTCAAACCCACCACGGGGGGCTGCTATGTGACCGAACAGGAAGTATCGCACAGCTTTCCCTGGGGTCATGCCCTGATGATGAGGCTGCAGGATTTCCAGCGGGATGGCATGATCCACAAACGCGATCTTCTGACAGATCAGCTTTCGATCTCTTTGCGTGCGACACACCGCTGGTCACTTTTGCTCCTGACGGGTCGGTGGTTCATGCAACGTCAACTCAACCAGGCCGAGGCTTAGGATCAGCCGTCAACGCGCCCGCGTCGATCATTCCGCAGATTTGCGTAAAGCACATGGTTGCGCCAACGTCCGTTGATCTGAAGATAGCTTTGGGCGACGCCCTCGTATTTATACCCACAGCTTTCCAACAAGCCCCGTGACGCTGCATTTTCCGGCAAACAGGCGCTTTCAATCCGGCTCAGACCCAGCACTTCGAACGCGTGATGCACCATCGCCGTCAAAGCCTCGCGCATGTATCCTTCGCGCGCATACTCTGACCCGATCCAATAGCCGATGGTGCCAGCCTGCGCGGGTCCGCGACGGATGTTGTCCAGGGTGATCGCACCCAACAGACCATTGTCATCGCGCCGGATCAAAAACAACGGCACAGCGGTGCCCTGCTGGATCGACCGATTGGCCCAATAAACCCGGTTCACAAAACCCTTGCGCGTTAGGTGATCCGTGGACCAGGACGGCTCCCAGGGTTGCAGGAACTCGGCACTGTTGCGGCGCAATTCGGACCAGGGGCGAAAATCGGTGTGCTGGGGCGGGCGCAGAACCATGCGTTCGGTGTCAATGCGGACCCGTCCCCGAAAGCGTAACATCAGGCGGCCAGCTGGCTCGTGATGTCGCCGACCGTGGGCGCGCTGGCCACAGGGCCATAAAGCGCCAAGGCAGCCGCCCCCGATTGCGCCAATCCGCCCGCCATATCGCGCACCGCGGCGACGTCGATGGCATCCAGCTTGGTCACGGTTTCCTCGATCCCGGGCACCCGATCCCAAATGGCAATAACACGCGCCAGTCGTTCGGCGCGGCTGGCCGGGCTTTCCAGACCCATCAGCATGCCCGCTTTCAACTGAGCGCGCGCGCGGTCCACCTCGGCCACACTGATGTCATCGGCGGCACGGCGCAATTCATCCACGGTCAGGCCCAGCAACTCGGGCACCTCGGCCCCGCTGGTGCCTGCGTAAATCGTCAGCATGCCCGCGTCGGCATAGGCTCCACTTTGCGCAAAAATCGTATAGCACAGCCCACGCTTTTCACGGACCTCCTGAAACAGGCGAGACGACATGCCCCCGCCCATGGCCGTGGCGAAAATCTGGCCCGTGTAGACCGCGTCATCGCGATAGTTCGGCGCCTGAAACGCCAAGGCGACATGGGCTTGCTCTAACCCTTTTTCGACCCTGCACTCGCCACCCCGAAATGCCGCGGGTTCGATCACAGGGGCCGCACTGGTGGCCAGATGCCCGAACCGGTCTTCTGCCATGCGGACCAATGCATCATGATCCACGGCCCCGGCCGCCGCGACAATCAGGTTGCCCGGCGCATAGCGTTCACGCACAAAACCAGCCAAATCGGCCCGATCAAAATGTTCCACTTTTGAGGCAGGCCCCAAAATCGGACGACCCAACGGCTGATCGGGAAACGCGGTTTCCTGCAACCAGTCAAAGATGATGTCATCGGGCGTGTCCAAGGCCTGCCCGATTTCCTGCAAGATCACGTGCCGTTCGATCTCGATCTCTTTGGGATCAAACACCGGATTCAACACGATGTCCGACAGAACATCCAAGGCCATCCCGGCATCTTCTGCCAGAACACGCGCATAAAACGCCGTCATCTCGCGCGAGGTATAAGCGTTGATATAACCGCCCACGTCCTCAATCGCCTCGGCAATCTGCAACGCAGACCGCGTCTTGGTGCCCTTAAACGCCATATGTTCCAGAAAATGCGCGATGCCGTTCTGTTCGACACGCTCGTGGCGCCCACCCGCCTTGACCCAAACCCCAAGAGAGGCCGATTGCAGCCCCGGCATATGTTCCGTTACGACCGTGACGCCATTGGCCAGTCGGTGCAAATTGACAGTCACCTTGCGCGTTTCTCCCGGATCAGTGTTTTCAAAGCGTCCAAGTCATTCTTGACCCGTGTGACGCGTTCCGAGCGGTCATAAAGATCTGCCATCCGCTTGGGAAGGGGGGGATGGATGCCCGTTGCCTTTTCCACAGCTGCCGGAAACTTGGCCGGATGGGCGGTGCCAAGGGTGATCATGGGTGTTTCGGACACCGCCTGTTGATCGGCCACATGAAGCCCCACGGCAGTATGCGGGCAAACCACCTCGGCACTGGTCGTCAAGGTGCGGGTGATGGCGGTCCGTGTTGTGTCTTCGTCGGCCATGCCGCTGTCATAGTGGTTCCGCAGAACCTCAAGCGCGTTGCCCGACACCCGGAAAGACCCCTCAGCGCTCAAATCCTCCATCAACCCCGTGACGGCCCGTCCGTCCCGACCATGCGCCATAAACAAAGCACGCTCAAAATTCGACGAAACCTCGATGTCCATCGACGGCGAAATCGACGGCTTCACGCCAGATTTGGCATAAGTCCCGGTTTCAAGACAGCGATGTAGAATGTCGTTCTGGTTGGTGGCGATCACCAGACGATCAATCGGCAGACCCATCTCTTTGGCGATGTAACCCGCAAAGATGTCGCCGAAATTCCCGGTCGGCACGCAGAAACTGACCTTTCGCTCTGGTGCCCCCAAAGACACCGCCGCACTAAAGTAATACACCACCTGCGCCATCACCCGCGCCCAGTTGATCGAGTTCACAGCGGCCAAACGCACCTCGTCCCGGAACGCCTGATCCGCGAACATGTCCTTCAGATGCCGCTGACAATCATCAAAGGTCCCATCCACCGCCAAAGCATGCACATTCGCCTCGCTTGGCGTGGTCATCTGACGGCGCTGCACCTCAGAGACACGGCCATGGGGATACAGAATGCACACATCGACGTTGTCCAAACCCCGAAACGCCTCAATCGCGGCACTGCCGGTGTCACCGCTGGTGGCCCCCACAATCGTGATCCGCTCGCCCCGCCTCGTCAGAACTTGCTGGAACATCTGGCCGATCAACTGCATCGCGAAATCTTTGAACGCCAAGGTCGGCCCGTGGAATAATTCACACAGCCACTGACCATCCCCGACCTGCTTCAAAGGCGCGCGGCTAACGTGGCCGAACCCTTCATAAGCGTTGGCGATCAGCACACGGAATGCATCATCGCTGAACGTCTCGCCCACAAAAGGCCGCATGACCGCAAAGGCGATATCCTCGTAAGTGGCCCCTTCCATCGCCGCGATCTGGTCGATGTCCAGCGTTGGAATAGCCTCGGGCACATACAGCCCGCCATCCGGTGCCAGCCCGGTCAGCATCGTGTCTTCAAAGGAAAGCGCCGGCGATTTGCCCCGGGTCGAGATGTATTTCATGATCTGTCCTCAGACGGTTCGCTTTCGGATACGCCAGAGCAAAGCCAAAGTCATCCCCGCCCACACAATCGCCAAGCCGAACCATTGCACGGCATAGCCCAGATGATTGTTCGGAATGCCCGTGGTTGTCACGGGCAATGGCGTCGCGGGCGGTGTGTTTTCTGACGCCTCGCGCAGAATGACCAAAACAGGCTCAGTCGCCAGTTCGTCTGCCATTTCCAACACGTCACGCCCGTAATAGACCCCGTTCGCATCTCGTTCCGGCGTCCAGCTATCAACTTCGTCGGGCCAATGCAGATTGCCTGTCACCGTCACGCCAGACATCGCCGCGGTGCGTCGCGCGTCGTCCAACGGTTGTGCGGCCGATATCCCGCCCCGGTCCACCATGATCCGACGACCATCATCGGTCTGAAACGCCGCAATCAGCCGATAAATCGGCCCGCCGGAATGGGACAGAAAGACAGGTACATCGGTGCCGTCAAAATCGCCCATAACCTCGACCGGCAAAAACCGGTGCTGATCCAACTCCGGCACGGCGGGCAAAGCCACCAACGGTCCGGCAATCCGGCCTTCGATCTCGGCCAGAATGCCCTCTTTCCACGCCAACCGCTGCACCTGCCACACCCCAAAGGAGGCTAACACAAGGGTGCCGGAAAGACCTATAATCATAGGGATCAAATAGCGTCGCAAAGCCTCGCCTCGGTTTAATCAGATGCCCCCACGACAAATTGTGTCAAAGCATCAATGGCACGACGCACCGGCGGGTCATGACGCGCGTCGTGATGCGCAACCAGCCATTCTTCGTGCATCAGTTCGTCTATCGGATCTTCCAAGCGAGACAAGCCCGAAATGCCTTCTGCGGCAAAGGTCGGCAGGACAAGACGCGCAACACCACTTTTCGCCAGATCAAGCGCCAACCGCATGTCGGTTGCCGTGGTGACAATATCGCCCGCGCGATACCTGTGAACCCAGCGTGTCGAAGGTGTGCCCGGCGCAGTCTCGGGCAACGTGACATAGCCTTTCACATCCGCATCCAAACCATACTCAGCATACTCGATCTGGCGCAACCGACGCCCCGCAAGCCAACCCTGCTCGGGCCGACGGTTGCGAAACCCGATATCGGCTTCCCGGCGCGAGATATCCAGAACCGCGTTCGAAGACAGGAACTCCGGCACCCAGTCCGCCCCCACCTGCCAGAACTGCGGCATATGCGCGGCCAGCCAAGACGACGTCCATGTGCCCGCCGTGATCCGAACCCGCGTCGCCGGGCCTGCGACCTGCCAACGTGACAATCGACGGCTGACACCGCTCAGGTCCGCCGCTTCGTCGCGCAGCGCCCTGCCCTCGGCTGTCAAAGCGAACCCCTGACGGCCCCGCAAAAACAACCGTCGCCCCGTCTGACGCTCAAGCCCCGTCATCTTGCGGCTTAGCGTCGGCGCACTTTGCCCGGTCTCGGCCACAGCGCCCGCCAAACCGCCCGCCTCGCAGACCGCAAGGAACTGCATCAGATCATCTAAAGAGAGAGCATCTTTCATAATTGAAAGGCTATTTGCAAAACCAACTGATTTCTAGACCACTTTGATCCGATAGGCAGACATCATACCCGCATTTCTGAAAGGATCAGCTCTATGATGCCCCTGATCACACCCAAATTCCCACCTCGGGCGCAGGAAACCCGCGCACAGCTTGAAATTCGGACGTTTCGCGAACAGGCCGTCAAAGCCGCACGACGCAATCGGCATGCCGCTCTCTGCACCGCTATCCTATGGCCTTGGCGAACGTTGGTGTCCCTGAAACGAAAATCGGCGCGGACAATGCCGCGCCGACCCAAAAGCTTGAAAAGGTCTGTGACCTAGGCGCCCCAGATATAAATCGCGGCGAACAGGAAAAGCCAAACAACGTCCACAAAGTGCCAGTACCAAGCCGCAGCCTCAAAGCCGATGTGCTTTTCAGGCGTAAAGTGACCGGCGCGCAGACGCAGGTAGCAAACGAACAAGAAGATCGTGCCCACGATCACATGGAAGCCATGGAACCCGGTCGCCATAAAGAACGTCGCGCCATAGATGTTGCCCGAGAATCCGAAGGCCGCGTGGCTATATTCATAGGCTTGGAAGACCGTAAAGATCAGCCCCAGAACCACCGCGATGATCAGGCCCGTGGCCATGTCTTTGCGGTTGTTTTCATGGGCCAAAGCGTGGTGCGCCCAGGTGGCGGCTGCGCCTGAACAAAGCAGGATCAGCGTGTTGATCAAGGGCAGATGCCAAGGATCAAAGGTTTCGATCCCAACAGGCGGCCAAACGCCATCCACCATCGGGCTTTCGGGGCCCATTGGGTAAAGCGCGTTTTTGAAGAAGGCCCAGAACCATGCCGCGAAGAACATAACCTCGGACATGATGAACATGATGAACCCATAGCGCAGGCCGATCCGAACCACGGGCGTGTGATCGCCAACGTTCGATTCTTTCACCACCTCGGACCACCAGGCAAACATGACGTACAGAACGGCGACAAAGCCGATCAGGAACATCCAAGGCTGCTTCAGGCTATCTGGCGTGTTCTGACCAAAGGCCAAGACAAAGCCGAAAAGCATAATGAAGCCCGACAAAGCGCCCAGAAACGGCCAGATCGAGGGGTTTAGAATGTGATAGTCGTGGTCTTTTTCGTGCGCCATTTTGGTGGTCCCTCGGGCGATTAGTTAAGCGAATTGATCGCGTTATCCGTTTCCAATGCCGCCTGATCCAAAGCATAACCCTCAGGCAGATCGGTTTCATGGAACGTGTAAGACAACGTGATCGTTTTGACAAACCGAGCATCGGGATCATCCAGGATCTCGGGCTCGACAAAGAAAGTGACGGGCATCGACACGGTCTGCCCGGGTTCCAGCACCTGCATTTCAAAGCAGAAGCACTGGATTTTCGAGAAGTAGGCTCCAGCAGAATAAGGAGCAACATTAAAACTTGCGGTGCCTGCAATCGGGCGGTCGGTGGGGTTGTGGGCTTCGTAGAAGGCCAGTCCTTCTTCACCAATGCGCAGCTTGATTTTGCGTTGCTCCGGCTCGAAATCCCACGGCATATCCGCAGCACGCGACGCATCAAACCGGACGGTTACCATTTCTTCAAGCGGCTGATCCATCCCGGCTTCAGCCACATCCGTGGCCCCGCCCCATCCGGTCACCCGGCAAAACAGATCGTACAAAGGCACCGACGCCCAAGCCAGCGACCCCATGAACAAGATCACGCCCACCAGCTTGAAAACAGTGTTCCGCTTGCCCTGCTCAAGGCTCATTGCTTCACCTCCATCGCAGGCCGCGCAACATGATCGAAGCCTTCATTCAACTCGCCGCGCTGCACTTTCACAACGGTCAGGCCAAACACGATCGCCACAAGGAACGTCAGCGTCAGTCCAACCCCAAGGTTCCGCGAAAAGCGGCGGCCGTGCAGTTCGTGTGTGGCTTTCAACTCGCTCATACCAATCCCCGGATCACCGCATCAGCGACCAAAGCGCCGAAATGCACAAAGAGATAGTAAAGCGAAAAGCGAAAGAATTTCTTTTCAACGGCATAGTTATCCGCTTCGGCCATCACCTCGTTCCGACGCCAAATGTCGACAGCCCCTTTCAGGAACCAAGCGTTCAGCGCCACAGCGACGATCAACGTCACCGGCCCGCCCACGCTGGTCAGCGCCAGCCAAACCGGCACGGGGGCCAGCAAAACCGTGTAGGCCAAGATGTGCTTGCGTGTCGACGGACGACCATGGGTCACCGTCAGCATCGGCACGCCCGCATCGTCGTAATCGGACTTCATGAACAAGGCCAAGGCCCAGAAATGCGGTGGCGTCCACATGAAGATCAGTGCGAACATCAGGCAGGCTTCCAGCGAAACACTCCCCGTCGCAGCCGCCCAACCCACCATCGGAGGAAACGCACCCGCAGCCCCGCCAATCACGATGTTCTGCGGCGTCCAGCGCTTCAGCCACATGGTGTAAACCACGGCGTAAAAGACAATCGTGAAGGCCAGCAGACCCGCCGCAAAGACGTTCGTCGCCAGCCCCAACATCACAACTGAAATGCCAGACAGGCCGACACCAATCGCCAATGCCTCGCCCGGCGTGACCCGCCCCGATGGCACAGGACGTTTCGCGGTGCGGCGCATCACAGCGTCAATGTCGGCGTCGTACCACATGTTCAAAGCACCCGAAGCCCCTGCTCCAAGTGCAATGAACAGGATCGCGGCAAAACCTTCGAACGGATGCAAAGACACAGGCGCCACCAACATGCCGACCAAAGCCGTGAAAACCACAAGTGACATCACCCGTGGCTTCAACAAAGCGACATAATCCCCGAACGTCGGTTCATAGTCGCGCGTAGCGTTGATCGACGCGTCGGTCATCAGTTTGCTGCCACCACTTTGGGTCCAGGCTCGACATATTCGCCAGCTTCCTGCACCGCAGCGACCCAAGCGTCATAGTCAGCTTGGCTTACGGCTTTCACAGTGATCGGCATGTAGGCATGGCTCAGACCGCACAGTTCGGAACACTGACCGAAGTAAACGCCCTCCATGCCCTCATCCACTTCGAACCACAGTTCGGCCAAACGACCGGGCACCGCGTCCTGCTTCACACCAAAGGCCGGCATGGCCCACGCGTGGATCACATCCGCGCCGGTCACTTGAATCACCACAACTTTGCCTGTCGGAATCACCACCGAAGTGTCTGTCGCCAGCAAGAAATGTTCATCCGTATATCCCGCGTCGGCCAACTGCTGCGACGTCTCAGGCGTCAGCTCGTTGCCGGAATCCACACCGATCATATAGCCTTCGAAGTCGATCTCGTGATCCGGATACTCATAGCCCCAGTACCACTGATAGCCCGTCGCCTTAATAAACACCTCAGGCTCGGGGATTTCCTGCTGCTTGAACAAAACCGGCAGCGAAAACGCCCCGATAAAAATCAACACAACCACGGGAACAAGCGTCCATGCCACCTCGATTGGCGTGTTATGGGTGAAAGTCGAAGGAGTGGGATTGGCCTTTTGGTTGAACTTCACAACGCAGATCACAAGCAAAGCCACCACGAACAACGTGATCGCGGTGATGATGATCAACAACATGTTGTCCAGCCAGTGGATGTCCCGCATCAACTCGGTTGCAGCGGTCTGAAAGCCAATCTTGCCCTGTCCAGGCGTCCCGATGATCGGCAACTCCTGAGCAAAAGCGGCCCCACCCGCAAAAAGCGACGTGAAACCCGTAAGGAATGTTCTAAAGCGCATCAGTCTAAAGTCCTGTTGGCGGTGTTCTGATCAGCCCTATCAACAGTTTGCAGAGGGCCTGTTGTTCTCTTGGCGCTAGAAACCATATTAGAGGTGCATGAACAAGGCACCAGATTGCGGCATTCAGCCGCTTTCAAGCAATCGGCAAGGACCCCTGAAAATGACCGCCCAAACGCCCTTTCGCCCCTTTGACACCCTTCTGGACGAAAAAACCGCGCTCACGTTGCTGAGACAAGCCGTTCAGGGCGCGGACGATGGCGAGTTGTTTTTGGAACGACGCCGCTCGGAAATGCTGTCTTTTGATGATGGCCGGGTCAGGAACGCCAGCTATGACGCCTCGGAAGGCTTCGGTCTGCGGGCGGTGCGCGGCGAAACTGCAGGCTATGCTCATTCCACGGAAATCAGTGAAAACGCCCTGAAACGCGCCGTGGAAACCGCGCGATTGGCCGTGGGCAACGGCGGCGGCACGCTGGCCGATGCCCCCCAAGCCACCAATCAAAAGCTCTACGGCGACACCGATCCCATGGCCGACGCCGCGTTCCCGGTCAAAATCGACACCCTGAAAGAGATCGACGCTTACGCCCGCGCCCTTGATTCTCGTGTGGTGCAAGTCTCGGCCTCGCTGGCCGCATCGCTGCAAGAGGTGGTCATCCTGCGCCCCGAAGGCCATTCCGTCACCGATACCCGCCCCATGACCCGCCTGAACGTCAGCGTCATCGTCGAAGAAAACGGCCGCCGCGAATCTGGTGGCGCAGGCGGCGGCGGTCGCCACGCGCTGACCGGCTTGATCGAGGCGGATCACTGGAAGGGCCTTGCGCAAGAGGCGCTCCGCATCGCGCTCGTCAATCTCGAAGCCGTCCCCGCCCCTGCCGGCGTCATGGACGTCGCCCTCGGCCCCGGCTGGCCCGGCATCCTTCTGCACGAAGCCATCGGCCACGGGCTGGAAGGCGACTTCAACCGCAAGAAATCCTCGGCCTTCGCGGGCCTGATGGGTCAGCAGATCGCCTCCAAGGGCGTCACGGTTCTGGACGACGGCACAATCCCGGACCGGCGCGGCTCGATCACCGTAGATGACGAAGGT
>CAZWDS010000089.1:11138-13202 GCA_964632495.1 uncultured Rhodobacterales bacterium | reverse complement strand
CGGGCGCGGTGCAAAGGATCGGCGGGCACCAGATCGGGCAAGGCGGTTTCGCCAAGATATTCAAGGATGGCGCCTGTTTCGGTCAATGGTCCTTCTGGTGTTAGCAAAACCGGGACGCGGCCCTTCGGGTTGATCGCCAGATAATCGGGCCGGGTCTGTTCGCCGCCGGCCACGTCAACACGGATCGGCTCCCAATGGACGCCTTCGTTCAAGGTAACTACGACCACAGAAGATATCGTGAAGGGCGCGCAAAAGAGCTTTAGCATCAGATCTCACACATGGGTTCTGGCCTCGGCTAAGTCCGGGCCTTCAAGATGGGGAATGGCGTTGTATCCCGCCAGCATGGTTTCGCCCGACCGTACGTGCAGACGGTGGATCGAGGAGTTCCAGATCGGCAGCATCACCTGGGACAGCTTCATCAGGTCCAACTCAAGAATTTGCCGGATCACCATGCCGATCACGCCGCCGGAGGTGACGCACAACACGCGCCGTCCCGGGATGGCAGCTTCGGCCAACAAGGTGGCGATGCGCTTTTCGAAGGCCTCGTAGGTTTCATTGCCTTCGATCTCGGCCTCTTTCCAGGCGGCAAAGACCTTGGGCATGTGGTCGACGAAGGTGTCATGGGTTGGCAAAGGCTCGCCTTTGCGATCCTTCAGGGAATGGCTGAGACGATAATAATCGATCTCGTTCAGGCGGGCGTCTTCTTCGGGGACCACCCCCATGCTTTCGGCGGATTCTCGATGACGGCGCAGCGTGCCGGACAGGATATGATCGAACTCATAGGCATGGGCCCGCATCCAGTCGCCCAAACGTTTGGTCTGATCCCAGCCCAAGGGGCTGAGCCGATCATAATCTTCTTCGGTGGTCGCTGCACTGTTGGCCTGCCCGTGCCGGACCAGAATGATTTCGCCCATCGGGGTCTCCTTCGCCTTCGCGCCTACCTGATGAACGCGGCTTTGCCAATCGGGGGCCAATCGGGGACCAATCCGGGGCTTGACGGCGCAACGCTCGTATCGGACACCGAAGCTTATGGGCGCTGCACATCTTACCATCGATCTGGACGCGATCCGCACGAATTGGGCGGCATTGGACGCTATGTCTGGTGCAGGCGTCGAAACCGGCGCTGTGATCAAGGCGGATGCTTACGGATTGGGCGTATCTCAAGTGGCCCCTGTTTTGGCGGATGCCGGAGTGACCAGCTTTTTCGTGGCGGTGACAAGCGAAGGCCGCGCGTTGCGCAAAGCGGTTGGCACAAACGCTGATATCTATGTGTTTTCCGGGCACATGGCCGATGACACCGAAGCGCTGGAAGAAGCCGACCTGATCCCCATGCTGAACGCGCCCGAACAGGTGGTGCGGCACTTTTCCAAGTCGCCGGGCAAATCCTTTGGCGTGCAGCTTGATACCGGCATGAACCGCTTGGGGATGGAGCCTGCCGACTGGGACGCGCTCAGATCCGATCTGATGGAGGCGGGCCCGCGATTGGTGATCAGCCATCTGGCTTGTGCCGACGAACCCGACCATCCGATGAACGCGCAACAATTGCGTGTTTTCAAAGGCATGACAGACGGTGTTGCGCATCGGCGATCCTTGGCCGCAACGGGCGGCACGCTTTTGGGGGCCGAGTATCACTTTGAACTCACCCGCCCGGGCATCGGCCTTTACGGTGGCCACCCCTTTGTCGACGCGCATCCCGTCGCGCGCGTGGACGTGCCCGTTATCCAGACCCGCCAAGTGCGCCCCTTTGAAACCGTGGGCTATGGCAACACCTGGACAGCACAAGTCGAAACCACAGTTGCCACCGTGGCGGCGGGTTATGCCGACGGATTGATCCGCGCTATGGGTCCGCACGCCGTTCTTTATGCAGACGACGTGCCCTGCCCTGTGGTGGGCCGTGTCTCGATGGATCTAATCACCGTGGATGTCACTGCATTGCCCGAGGTTCCCGAAACGCTGGAAATGATAGGCCCTAACCGTTTGGTTGATGATGTGGCCGAGGCAGCCGGCACCATCGGATACGAAATCCTCACCAATCTTGGCAACCGCTATGCGCGCCGGGTGATC
>CAZWDS010000089.1:0-11128 GCA_964632495.1 uncultured Rhodobacterales bacterium | reverse complement strand
CGGATACGAAATCCTGACCTCGCTTGGCACACGCTACACGCGCACCTACGAGGGCGGCGCATGAGTTTTCTGGCAGCCATCGGGCGGATTGTGCTTGGCATGTTAGCCGCCATCGGGCGCGTCACGCTTTTTGCAGCCGAAACGGTCAGTCACCTGTTCCGTCCCCCGTTTTACCCACGCGAATTCGCACATGCGTTGTTGCAGATCGGATATTTCTCGCTGCCCGTGGTCGGTTTGACGACGATTTTCACTGGGGGAGCACTGGCCCTGCAAATCTATGCCGGTGGGGCGCGTTTTTCGGCCGAGGCCGTGGTGCCGCAGATCGTGGCCATCGGCATGGTGCGCGAATTGGGGCCAGTGCTGGTGGGACTGATGATTGCAGCGCGCGTGACGTCTTCTATCGCCGCCGAGATTGCCACCATGAAAGTGACGGAACAAATCGACGCCCTGACCACTCTGTCCACCAATCCGATGAAATACCTGACCCTGCCGCGCGTTCTGGCCGCCACTTTGGTGATGCCTGTTCTGGTCGGCGTGGGCGATATCATCGGGATCATGGGCGGCTATTTAGTCGGTGTTGAGCGTCTAGGCTTCAACGCTGGCACATATTTGCGCAACACCGTCGATTTCCTAGAACCGCTCGACATCATCTCGTCCCTTTCAAAAGGCGCGGTCTTCGGGTTTCTGGCCGCTTTGATGGGGTGTTATTTCGGGATGCGCTCGGGCCGGGGTGCGCAGGGCGTGGGGGCCGCGACCAAAAGTGCGGTAGTCGCTGCCAGCGTGCTGATCCTGGCCGCCAACTTTATCCTCACTGAATTGTTCTTTGCCGCATGATAGCACTTCAAGACGTTCATAAGTCCTTTGGCCCCAAGCACGTATTGCAGGGCGTGAACCTGACATTGGCGCAGGGCAAAAGCATGGTCATCATCGGCGGTTCGGGCACGGGCAAGTCGGTCCTGTTGAAATGCGTGCTGGGGCTGATTTCGCCGGATACAGGCCAGATCACTGTGGATGGCGGAGACGTGACACGCCTGCGCCAAGGCTCAAAAGAACGGGACGCGTTTTTGGCCCGGTTCGGGATGCTGTTTCAGGGCGGAGCGTTGTTCGATTCGATTCCTGTTTGGCAGAATGTTGCGTTTCGTCTATTGCGCGGATCGTTGAAGCGTCCAAAAGCAGAAGCCCGCGAAATTGCCGTTGAAAAGTTGCGCCGTGTAGGTTTGACGCCCGATGTGGCCGATCTGTTCCCGGCTGAACTGTCCGGCGGCATGCAGAAACGCGTCGGACTGGCCCGCGCCATTGCAGCGGAACCCGAGATCATCTTCTTTGACGAACCCACCACCGGTCTTGATCCGATTATGTCCGGCGTTATCAACGATTTGATTCGCGAAATTGTCGTTGAAATGGGGGCCACCGCGATGACGATTACCCATGATATGTCCAGCGTCCGCGCCATTGCCGACAATGTCGCAATGTTGCACAAAGGCGTTATTCAGTGGTCCGGCCCTGTCGGCGACATGGATGCAAGCGGTGATGCGCATGTGGCTCAATTTATCTCGGGCAGCGCCGACGGACCGATCGAGACCGTTCGATAACCTCAAGAAATACGCGTTCTGCAGGTTGCTTTTGTGCAAGTTTGCAACAGTCTGGTTCGAATTTGGAAACAATTACGGCGAAAATGAGACTCGTAAGACATTTTTAACCACAGTCATGGGACACGCTGCCGGGGGGTGGCCTATGGAGACTTTGCTTATGGCCATCCTAAGCTCGCTATTTCTGTTGCTATTTCGTGCATTCATTGTCGTTCTTCCGCTCGCCATTGCTTGGTTGGCGTTGCGACGCTTGTTAAGCTCGCGATCATCAAACGTTTGGATTTACGCCGCGACATGTCTTTTGACCGCTGTTGTGTTTGTGGCCATGCTGCCTTGGGCCTTCATGTTTGCGCCCGTCAATTGGCTGGTGTTTCTGCTGGCCTTCTTCAGCCCTGCGATTTGGCTTGGCGTCGTCATGATCTGCGACCCCTTGGAAGAGAAGTCCAAGTACGACCCAGTGGACATCGACGATGACGATGATGTCGAACCGATCACGTTCCGCCGGAACCCGGTTCCGGGGAAACCGTTGATCCTTGAAAAACCGCACTGGCCCGATACGCCAATGCCCATGTTCCGCCACAACAGAAGTGCTTTTCGGACATCGACCCCTCGGGTTGACGAACAATCCCGCCCGTCCCTTTTGTCCATCGCCAAAAATATGCGGGGCAACGTGAGTTCGGACAAACGGCGTCCGAAACTGCTGCCGTCCCCCAAGCACTTCGACAGTGATTTGTCGTTCCTTCCCAGAAATCGCGTAACCCGACCTTAGCTAAAGCACTTCTGCGCTTGTCTCGCCTTGCACGGCACGGCATGTAGGCCGCATGGCAAAGGCACCATCTTTCACCTGTGCGGATTGTGGCGCGATTCATGCAAAATGGTCCGGGCGTTGCGATGATTGCGGGGCTTGGAACTCGATCTCTGAGGACGTGCCGCTGGCCGCGGGGCCTTCGAAAAAGGGCTTGGGCGCGACACGCGGAACGATGGTGCCGCTTGGGAGTTTATCAAGCGAAGACAAACCATTAGAACGCGACATCTCAGGCTTAGGCGAATTGGATCGGGTGTTGGGCGGCGGCTTGGTTCCGGCCAGTGCCATCCTGGTCGGCGGCGATCCCGGCATTGGAAAATCGACACTGCTGTTGCAGGCGGCGGCGGCCTTCGCGCGCAACGGGGTAAAATCCATCTATGTCTCAGGCGAAGAAGCGGCCAGCCAGGTGCGATTGCGGGCGCGTCGGCTGGGACTGACGGATGCGCCGGTTCAACTGGCCGCGGAAACCAACCTGCGCAACATTCTGACGACACTTGAAAAAGAAAAGCCCGCGCTTGCCGTCATCGATTCAATCCAGACCATGTGGCTCGACAACGTCGAAAGCGCCCCGGGTTCTGTGTCTCAGGTCCGCGGTGTTGCGCACGAGCTGACCGTCTTTGCCAAGCGCCACGGGATCAGCGTGGTGCTGGTTGGTCATGTCACCAAAGAAGGCCAGATCGCAGGCCCCCGCGTGGTCGAGCACATGGTCGATACCGTGCTTTACTTCGAGGGCGAGCGCGGTCACCAGTTTCGCATCTTGCGCGCTGTGAAAAACCGCTTTGGCCCCGCCGACGAGATCGGCGTGTTTGAGATGACAGGCGATGGACTGGCCGAAGTGTCCAATCCTTCGGCCTTGTTTTTGTCTGATCACGAAGCGGAAACTCCCGGCTCGGCCGTCTTTGCCGGCATCGAAGGCACCCGGCCGGTGTTGTGCGAAATCCAAGCGCTTGTGTCGCCCGCTCCTGCCGGGCAGGCGCGCCGGTCGGTTGTGGGATGGGATGGCAGCCGCTTGGCGATGATTTTGGCGGTGTTAGAAGCCCGTTGTGGCATCCCGTTTGCGGGCCTCGATGTCTACCTGAACGTCGCCGGTGGCCTTAGAATCACCGAACCCGCCGCAGATCTGGCTGTGGCCGCCGCGCTACTTTCCGCGCGTGAAGACACGGCATTGCCCCGCCAGACTGTCGTTTTCGGAGAAATAAGCCTATCAGGGACGCTGAGACCGGTGGGACAAACGGAAACCCGGCTGAAGGAAGCGGAAAAGCTTGGCTTTGAAGCCTCGATTCTGCCAGACCGAAGCAAGACCGGCTCGACCGTGGGAATGAAGGTGCAAAAGATGCCTGATCTTGCGGCCTTGGTGGGTGATGTGTTTGGCGCTGGATAAAGCGCGCACAGGAATAAGAACTAAGAGGCACTAGGCATGGACGGTTTCACCATCATCGACGGCATTGTGGCCATCGTCATTATCCTTTCGGCTGTTTTGGCCTATTCTCGTGGCTTTGTCCGCGAGATCCTGTCGATTGGTGGCTGGATAGTGGCCGCGATCGCCGCTTATATGTTCGCCCCCACGGTTGAACCTTTGATGAAAGAGGTTCCCGTTCTGAAAGATTTCCTTGGGCCTTCGTGTGAATTGGCCATGATTGCCGCCTTCGCGGCCGTTTTCGCAGCAGCTTTGATTGTTGTGTCGATCTTCACTCCTTTGTTTGCAGGCGCCGTCCAACGATCGGCCCTTGGCGGCATTGATCAGGGACTTGGTTTCCTGTTTGGCGTCGTGCGCGGTGCGATTTTGGTGGCGATTGCGTTTATTGTCTATGAACGCGTCATCGTATCCGACCCGATCCCAATGGTGGATGACAGCCGCACAGCGGTGGTTTTTGCCCAGTTGTCCGAAGCCATTGACGAGCAGATCCCGACAGATGCACCGGGCTGGATCGCCGAGCAGTACGACAACCTGATCGGCCAGTGTTCTTCTTCCACTTGAATGTTGCATTTCGCCGCTCAGGCTTTGGTCAAAACCATGCCTGAGCGACCGAAATATCCCATATGAATCGGTCACTTAGGGCGATTCAGCAACACTTTTCGCCTAGGACACAAAACTTTTTTTCACGGGCAGAAGTTGAATCAAGGCAATTCCGCCATAAAATTTTTCGACGATTTCACCGGGCATCTTGTGTTTGTTTTGGAAACAATGCGCCTTATTTGTTTGGATATTCCCACATGAATGCCCCGAATTCAGGGCGATTGTTTCTAAGGCCTGATGGTTTACACAACGTAAATCTTAACGATTGAGAACGCAGACCACAAACTTGCCCAGATGCAGAACATTTCCGCCCAACTCATGCCAAGGCTTGTCTGCATAACGGGTCTTGTAAGCGGAATGGCGGTGGTTCCAAAATTTCGCTGTAACGAGTGAGTGAGTTTGGCGTCGGTGTAGCTTTTTTGGCTCCCGACGCCTCATGTAGGGATGAAAAAGGTAATTTGAGTACGAGTTAATTTGGCGTTCCAAGTGACACCCGTATGGTGCAAGAATTTCAGGATCCGAAGGCCCGCGTCTGCCCTGACGTGGGCCTTCTTTCATTTTAGCTAAAAAGCCCGCGTGACACCTCCATCAGGACAGGTTAAGACGATCCCGCGCCGCTGCTATTTCGAGACCTCAATGTCCGAACCATCCATGCCTCGACCGTTGATCACCGACCCTTTCGACGACGATAAACTACGTGAGGAATGCGGCATCTTCGGTGTCACCGGCGTTTCTGATGCAGCGAACTTCGTGGCCCTTGGCCTGCATGCCCTGCAACATCGCGGGCAAGAAGCGGGTGGGATCGTGTCTCATGACCCGGACGAGGGCTTCAACTCGGTCCGTCGCTTCGGCCTTGTACGCGACAATTTTACCAAGGAAGACGTGATCGCCGCGTTGCCCGGTGCCTTGGCGATTGGCCACGTGCGCTATTCCACTGCCGGTTCAAAGGGCCACACCCAAATCCGCGATGTGCAGCCGTTCTTTGGCGAGTTCTCGATGGGGGGGGCCGCGATTGCCCACAATGGAAACATCACCAACGCCGATGCGCTGCGCCGCGAGCTGATCGGCATGGGCTCGATTTTCCAGTCCAGCTCTGACAGCGAATGCATCATTCATTTGATGGCGCGATCCTTGCAGAAAACCGTGCCCGAACGGATGAAAGACGCGCTGCGCCGCGTCGAAGGCGCCTTTTCCATCGTGGCCATGACGCGCACCAAGCTGATCGGCGTGCGCGATCCTTTGGGCGTACGGCCCTTGGTCTTGGGTCGGATCAATGATGATGGGTGGGCGTTGGCTTCGGAAACCTGCGCCTTGGACATCATCGGTGCCGATTTCGTGCGCGAAGTGGAACCCGGCGAAATGGTCGTGATCGAGCACGACAAACTATCCAGCCACCATCCTTTTGAGACCAAGAAATCCCGGTTCTGCATCTTCGAACACGTTTATTTTTCACGCCCTGACAGCCAGCTGAACGGTCGTTCGATCTATGAAACGCGGTCTGCGATTGGCAAGGAACTGGCGAAAGAAGCCCCTGTCGAGGCCGATCTGGTCTGCCCCGTGCCAGACAGCGGAACTCCTGCTGCCATAGGATTTTCTCAGGAAAGCGGCATCCCTTACTCGATGGGTATCATCCGCAACCAGTACATGGGTCGGACATTCATCGAGCCGACCGAGCAGATCCGGAACATGGGTGTGCGTCTGAAGTTGAACGTCAATCGCGCGCTGATCAAAGGCAAACGGGTGATTTTGGTAGATGACAGCGTTGTGCGCGGCACGACCAGTCGCAAGATCAAAGAAATGATCCTGGATGCTGGTGCCGCCGAAGTGCATTTCCGCATTGCCAGCCCGCCCACGTCCTGGCCTTGTTTTTACGGCGTCGACACGCCGCAGCGAGAAAAACTGCTGGCTGCCACGATGAGCGAAGAAGAGATGCGCCATCATCTGGGTGTCGACAGTCTGAAGTTCATTTCGCTGGACGGTCTGTACCGCGCCGTTGGCGAAAGTGCGGGGCGCAACAACGACATGCCGCAATATTGCGATGCGTGTTTCTCGGGCGAATACCCCGTTGCCCCATCGGACCAGATCGAGAAGGGCTTTGCGCTGAAGGCAGCGGAATGAGCCTTGACGATGATCCGCGCTGGCAAAGGTTTAACGACAGCACCAAACCATGTCCCTGTTGCGGAACGGTTTTTTCCGGCGTGTTCGACATTGGCTACGACCATCCCGATCCCTGGCCCCACGGCAATCGCGAAGACAGCGGACAGGATGTGCTTTATTCCGGCACCGATACGCTTAGTGCTGATCTGTGTCGCTGGGGCGAGCATCGGTTCATCCGCTGCGTTTTGCGCTTGCCCATCATCGACACGGATCAAAGCTTTGCTTTCGGCCCTTGGGGCAGCGTCAATCCCGCCAATTTCGACCGCTATGTGCAGGCAGAATTGACTGGCAAACTGGACACGTTTGAAGGGTGCTTTTCGTGGCTTATGAACAAATTACCCGGGTTCCAGTTTGAAGATTGGCCACCCTGTAATCTGGTGATTGAGGCCGCCGACCAACGCCCCATTCTGGAAGTCCATGACGGAGCCCACGCGTTGGCGCGGCTTCAGGAAGACGGCATCACCTTTGACCAACTGCTAGACATCTATGCCGCCGCCGGTCAGGACGTTCGCCCTCATTTGACCGCAGAATGATCTTGTCACATGGCTGTTGCAATGACCCGCTAGACGCACACTCATGACCTTCAACGTTCTTTTTCTTTGCACAGGAAACTCGGCCCGCTCGATCCTTGGCGAGGCGATCATGGCCCAAAAAGGCGGCACGCGCTTTGGCGCATATTCGGCCGGGTCCACACCAAAGGGTCAGCCACACCCCTTGGCGTTGGCAATGCTCGCAGGGCACGGGCATGACACGTCGGGGTTTTCGTCGAAAAGCTGGGATGTGTTTGCAGAACCGGATGCGCCAAAGATGCACTTGATCGTGACGGTGTGCGACAATGCCGCCGGAGAGAGCTGCCCGATTTGGCCCGGAGGGCCGACGACAGTGCATTGGAGCCTGCCCGATCCGGCGGATGAAACCCTAAGCGATATTGAAAAGTCCCGCGTTTTTTCAAGTGTTTATGCCCGACTCTCTGCCCGCATCGACGACCTGATTGCGCTGCCTGTTGAAGACATGGACGCAGCCCAACTGAAAACCGCACTGAATGGTATCCCCGAATTGCCGGCGGATGCACGCCTTTAGCCTGCGCCCTATGGCTTGACCCGGCCGCCCTGCCCCGGCATTGAAAAGAAAAAGACCGGAGCAGTCATGGCCACCCCAAGGCCCTTTTCACGTTTTGAGTTTCTGATCGCGTGGCGTTACTTACGCGCCAAACGTGCCGAAGGCGGCGTCAGCGTCATGACGTGGATATCGCTGATCGGCATCACTTTGGCGGTCGCGGCCTTGATCATCACCTTGGCCGTGCGTGCAGGCTTTCGGGACGAATTCGTATCAACCATTTTGGGCGCGAACGCCCATGTCACGGTTTATTCCTCGGCTTATGAAACCGAAGCCGGCGTGTCGCGCGTTATACCCGACTATGCGGAGTGGGCCGAAAGACTGGGCGCGGTCGATGGCGTCACCCGGGTTGCGCCCTTGGTCAAAGGTCAGGTTATGGCCGTGCACCGGGATGAGAATACAGGGCTGGAAGTCTTTGGAATCGCTCGCGAAGATCTGGCCGAAATCTCACGTATTGCTGACCCGGAAACCGCCCTTGGGACGCTGAACCAGTTCGACCAAGGCGTTGCCATCGGTCGCGAAGCCGCGCGGTCTTTGGGCGTGACGGTTGGCGATGTCGTCCGCTTCATCAACCCCAACGGTGTCAAAGGACCTTTTGGCACCAGCCCCCGGATCAATGAATACGAGGTCACCTATATATTCAACTCAGGCCGCTACGACATCGACCGCACCCGCGCCTATCTGCCCTTTGCCGAGGCTCAGAGTTACTTCAACCGCGACGGCGTGGCGGATGAGTTGGAGGTGAACGTCGAAGAGCCTGAAAAGATTGATGTTTTGGCACCGGCATTGATTGCCGCAGGTGGAGAAAAAGCATTGGTCTGGACGTGGAAGGATTCTGCGGGCGGGTTCTTACGGGCTTTGGAAGTGGAAGACACCGTCATGTTCGTGCTGATGAGTGTGCTGGTGTTGATCGCATCGATGAACATCATCTCGGGCCTTGTGATGCTTGTCAAAAACAAGGGCCGCGACATCGGCATTTTGCGCACCATGGGATTGACGCAAGGCTCTGTTATGCGGGTGTTTTTTCTGACAGGCGCGCTTGTCGGCACCATCGGAACTTTGTTCGGCGTAATCATCGGATGCCTGTTCGCCGTCTACTTCGACCAAATCCTGGCCTTCGTGAATGGCGCGGCAGGGGGTGGCGTTTGGGAGGCTTCGGTGCGTGGCATCTATCGTCTGCCGGCGAAACTTGAATTGAGCGACGTTCTGAGCGCTGTTGGCTTATCGCTGCTATTGTCTTGGGGCATCACGTTTTTCCCCGCAAGACGCGCGGCACGGATGAACCCGGTGGAGGCTTTGCGCTATGAGTGATGCGCTGACACTGGCCGGGATCACCAAGACGTATAACGCAGGAAAACCAAATGCGCTAAGCGTGTTGGACGGAACCGATCTGAACTTGGCCAAGGGAGAAGTGGTAGCCTTGGTCGCACCGTCCGGGGCGGGCAAGTCGACGCTGCTGCATATTGCGGGTTTACTGGATTCTTGCGACAGCGGTCGGGTGTCCATCGGCGGCGTGGATATGACCGAAAAACGCGACGCCGAACGAACAGCGGCACGTCGGCAAGACGTGGGTTTTGTTTATCAATTTCACCATTTGTTGCCCGAATTCAGCGCGCTGGAAAACGTGGTTCTGCCGCAACTGGCCAATGCCGTGCCGGAAGCCGAGGCGCGCGCCCATGCGATGGAGCTAATGGCCCGCGTAAATGTGGCAGACCGCGCGAACAACCGGCCTGCGGCGCTGTCCGGAGGCGAACAGCAGCGCGTCGCCTTTTGCCGCGCTTTAGCCAATAAACCCAAGGTGTTGCTGGCGGATGAGCCGACGGGAAACCTGGATCCCGCGACCTCTGACACGGTATTTTCCGCGCTGATGGAACTGGTGCGGGAAACCGGGCTGGCGGCTCTGATTGCCACGCATAATCCCGAACTGGCCGCGCGGATGGACCGTACGCTGCGCTTAGAAGGCGGCAAGCTGGTTTAGCGCATTCTGGCGATTGTGGCGGGTTTGCCGGTCCTTTCGAAACGGCCGAACGCACAACCCTTTATGCTTTTTGCGTCAACGCCAGACCCGCCGCCATCAACGCAATGCCGCCCGCCCGCGAGACGGACAATGGCGTGACTTGCGCGCCGAACAATCCGAAATGGTCGATGCTCGCGGCCGCGACAAGCTGGCCCATCAGCACAAAGAACACCGCGTTGCCGACGCCGAAGTGGGGCGCGATGTAGGTGACACTTAGGACATAGAACGCGATCAACATGCCGCCCAGCATCAGGTGCTTGGGTTGCGCGGGGATCGCCTTCAATGCGCCCGGACCGGTGACCAACATCGCGACGGTCGCCGTCAGACCTGCGACGATGAACAGGATGAACGCAGCGGTGGCCGGGCTGCCGATCTTTTGACCAAGGGACGCGTTCAGCGCGGCCAGCGTCGGAATACCAATCCCGGCGGCGAACATCGTAAGGGCATAAGCGGTGTTTGGGGTCATAGCCTGTGTTGTGACAGGGCCCTTGCGCTGGATCAAGGCGTGGCTGCGTCCGCTGCGGTAAACTCATGGCAAAAGGAGAACCCAATGCGATCTAGATTGATCTTTTGCTTCGCCCTTGTCGCCTCCCCCATGGCGGCACAAAACCTTGACGAGGGGGCAGCCGCCTTTGCCAATCATTGCGCCGGATGCCACGGGGCAGAGGCCTTGGGCGACGGACCGATGGCGTCCCTGTTGCGGGTGCCGCCTGCGGATTTGACCGCCCTTTCAGCCACCAACGACGGCGCGTTCCCGCTGGCCCGCGTCATCGCACGGATCGACGGGACGACCGAGGTTGCGGCGCACGGCGATCCGATGCCGGTCTTCGGCATGTTGTTGCAAGGCCCCTCGGTGGCGACGGTGGCACCCGATGGACGCGAAGTGGTGGCGGCGGAAGAGATCGTCAGCATCGCGGAATGGCTGGCGACCCAGCAACGCTGAGGCCTGACCTTGGGATTTGGATGCAACATAGGAGGACTGCGATGCGACCCCTTTTGGCAAGTTTCCTGATTTTGGCCACCCCTGCCTTGGCCGAGCCTGACCCGGTGGCGGGTGGCGAGATATTTCAAATGTTCTGCGCGGGTTGTCATGGCGCGGATGCGCAAGGCGACGGCCCGATGAGCGCCAATATGCGCGTCGAACCACCCGATCTGACGGCATTGGCCAAATCGAACGGCGGCGTCTTCCCGGTGTTTCAGGTGGTGCGCCAGATCGACGGACGCGATCCGATGATGTCCCACGGCGGCGAAATGCCGGTGTTCGGAGCCTTGTTCGAATATCCCGACGGGTCGATCAAAAGCGAGACGGGCCAGCCGATCATTACGGCGGCCCCGATTGCGGATGTGGCGGCGTGGTTGGAGAGCGTGCAGGATTGAGGGGTGAGACCGGTAGCCCACCGGTCACACGATGATGGCGGGCTGAAGCC
>CAZWDS010000088.1:0-13379 GCA_964632495.1 uncultured Rhodobacterales bacterium | reverse complement strand
CGCGCAAAGGGGGCGCTGCCCCCGACCGCTGACGCGGCCCCCCCCCGAAGTATTTCTAGCAAGAGGAAAGTCTTAGCGCGCCCTAAAGCTTGCGGATTTTCAAGCCTGTGATCCGGTTGTCTTGACGTTCCAAGATCTCGAAGCGGAAATCATGGAAAGAAAAGACCTGACCTTTGATCGGAATGGTTTGGGCTTCGTGGATCACCAGACCGGCGATCGTGACGGCTTCTTCATCCGGCAGGTTCCAGTCTGTTGCGCGATTGAGATCGCGGATCGTCATGGCACCATCGACAACGACATCGCCCGCTTCGGTCCGTTTCAGAGTCACCTCTTCGTCGGCATCGAATTCATCCGTGATTTCGCCGACGATTTCTTCCAGAATGTCTTCCAGAGTGATCAGACCTTCCAGTGCGCCATATTCATCGACCACCAACGCAAAATGCGTGGCCCGGCGCAGGAACTGGCGCATTTGTTCATCCAGTGAAGTTGTTTCGGGCACAAAATAGGGTTCCATGGCCACGTCCATGACGTTGAACCCTGCAAAAAGGTCCGCGCCAGAACCGCCATCACTAAAACGACCGTAGGTGGCACGCAGCAGGTCTTTGGCGTGCAAGACACCGATGATGTTTTCCTGTTCGCCGCGAAAGACCGGCAGCCGGGTGTGCGCAGAATGCAGGCATAGTTCAAGAATTTCGTCGGGCGGCAAATCCACGTCGATCATTTCGATCTGGCTGCGGTGCAACATGATTTCTTCGACCGTGCGCTCTTCCAGATCCAATGCGCCCAAGATGCGATCACGATGTTCTTTTTCGACCACGCCTTCGGAATGGCCAAGCTGCAACGCGCCTGCGATTTCCTCACGCACAGACATGATGCGGCTGTCGGGATCAATCTGTACGCCGAAGAGATAAAGCACACCACGCACCACGGCGCGGACGGTGCGCACGATCGGGTTCAGGAAAAGAACCACATAGCGGATTGGAGTGGATACACGAGACGCAGCCGTTTCAGCATTGGAGATGGCATAAGTCTTCGGCAGCACCTCGGCAAAGATCAAAACCAGAAGCGTCATCACCAAGGTGGCCAGCGCAACGCCGCTTTCGCCAAAGGCCCGGGTGAACATCGCCGTTGCCAGAGACGTCGCCAGAATGTTGACGAGGTTGTTGCCCAGAAGGATCGAGCCGATCAGACGTTCGCTGTCCTCGGTCAGCTTCAAAGCCCGTTCGGCACCCTTTTGGCCCTTTTCCGCCTGAGTTTTGAGTTTTCCGCGCGACGCAGCCGTCAACGCCGTTTCACTGCCCGAGAAAAAGCCGGACAAGACAAGTAACAACAGGATTGCGCCGCTGGTAAGCCAGAAGGCTGCATCGATCGAATAAGGGACGCTTTCCATTTTTCCTTGTCTTTCGAGGGGTTTCACCTGTTATGGGGTGTGAATGGCTTTGGTTCAAGGGACAGCTGCGATGCGCATCAAGGATTTCGGGACATTCGACCAAGGCGTCACAGTCTTTGGGGGCCCGTATTCCAACCTTCAGGCGTTGCAGGCTTTGGCCGATCTGTGCGACGGGCCTGCGGTTTGTACCGGCGATGTGGTGGCTTATGGCGGGGATCCTGCGGCAACCGTGGATCTGATCCGCAAATTAGGTTGGCCCGTGGTCGCGGGGAATTGCGAGTTGCAAATTGCGGAAGATGCGCCCGATTGCGGATGCGGATTTGGCGAGGGCACGGCCTGTGATCTGCTGTCGGTAGGTTGGTATCCTGCGGCCAAAGCCGCCATTGACGACGACGCGCGGGCTTGGATGGCAAGCCTTCCCGACATTGGGACTTTTATGCAAAACGGGCGGCGATATGCTGTGCTGCATGGGGGTGCGACAAAGGTAAACCGGTTTCTTTGGCCCACCTCAGAAGCAGCTGAGTTTGAAGCCGAGATTGCAGCGCTTGAAGCCTGGATTGGCCCGATAGACGGGATCATTGCCGGGCATTCGGGCATCGCGTTTCACCGCTGGATTGGCGAACACCACTGGATCAACGCAGGCGCCTTGGGCTTGCCTCCCCACGATGGACGCCCCGAAACGCGCTATGCGGTATTGCAAGACAACGATGTTACCTTCCACCATCTGTCCTACGATCACCAAGCGGCGCGGTCTGCCATGGAAGTTGCCGGGTTGATCCAAGGTTATCACGCGGCGCTGACGACTGGCATTTGGCCAAGCGAGGACACTCTTCCGCCCGAGCTGAGACGCTAGGCTTTCGCCAAAGGGTGGAGGTCCAGCACCAGGTCCTTTAAGCGGTCTTCTAGCACATGGGTATAAATCTCGGTCGTGGCGACATCGGCGTGACCCAAAAGAGTTTGGATCGCGCGCAAATCGGCACCATGGGACAGAAGATGCGTGGCAAAGGCGTGGCGCAAGGTATGCGGCGTGACTGTATCGGGCGACACGCCCGCATGAACCGCCAGTTCTTTTATCAGAAGATAGAACCTGTGCCGCGTCAGATGCCCGGCTTTGCTATGGGATGGGAACAGGAATTTGGATGGCGGGATCCCGCGCTCTTTCTCGGCCAAGGTTTCGGCGGTGTCGCGATAGGCCAGCCAATCCGCCAAAGCACTGCGCGCAGGCGCCGATAGGGGCACCATCCGTTCCTTGCCGCCTTTGCCGCGTACCAAAAGCATACGGGGGTCCCCCCGGGCGGCCATCACCGGCAGCGACACCAACTCGGTCACGCGAAGACCCGTGGCATAAAGCACTTCCATCAGGCAGGTATTGCGCAATTGGTCCGCCTCGCGCCCTTTTTCGCGGGCGGCGGTGAGTAGCCGGTCAACCTCGTCCTCACTTAACGTTTTGGGCAAGCGTTTTTCGCGCGACGGGCCCTTGATCCGAACAGCCGGGTTGTCCGTGCGCCAGCCTTCTTCAAACGCAAAGCGATAGAATTGGCGGACGGCTGACAAACGGCGCGCGCGCGTAGCCCGTGCCATACCTGCCGCATCAAGATCGATCAGATAGCTTTCGATCTGATCTTGAGACGCATCCAACAAGTCCGCTTTTCGGCGATCCAACCACTGACAAAAGTCTTTCAGATCCCGCGCATAAGCCAATCGGGTATTTTCCGAGGCATCCAGTTCGGCGGCCTGCGCGTCCAGAAAAGTCGCTACCTGTTCCATTCCGCTCATGCAGCACCATCCATCAGGATCAATTCGACCGCGATTTGCCGCGCCAGGTCCGATAGCCCCAATTTTCGCAACAAGGCCAAGGCATTCTGCGTGGCTTGAGGGTTCCCGCCCGCGTCACGTTTTAGATGTCCAAGCGCACGGAACATGGCTTCGCCGCTTCGATCATCTTCGATCAGCGTTTCGTAGGTGGACCCGGCATTGATCGTGACCATGCCACGCGAAATCGCTTGATATAACGACCCGGCCCCCGCAGGCGCGCCGCCTTGCCCTGTCGACAATGCCAGCAAGAAACGATCTTCGTCGCTGTCTCCTACGAACTCTGCCGCGATTTCGGATTTCCCGGCCAGCAATGCCATCTCGAACGCCAAATGACGGGCCGGGCCGTTTAACTCGATGCCAGTCAGAAAAGGCACGGCCCATTCGGCGAAAGGCTGGGTATAGCCACCCTGCCCCGCGGCGATCCAAGCCGCCGAAAGGGTGCTGCCAATTTTGTCCGCACGTCCCGAGTCCAAGGCGGGCACAACGGCTTGAAGAGCAGCAACACGCTCCCAGACCCCGCCCGAGGCGGCAGGTTTGCGTTCCGAAAACACGGCGATCATGTCTTCAAAGCTCATCACCCCGGCGGCGACCAGTCTTTCGCCAGCCCGCAACCGGGCTTTCCAGCCTTGCGTGCCTTCCAGATCGGCCAGAGCAAACGCCACCGGCAATTGGTCCGTCTGAATGCGCTCGCCCACAGCTTCGTACAATCGGAACAACAAAGGCGTCGGTGTGCGCGGCGGGTCCGGCAATGGATCGCCTTCGAACAACTCGGGATCAAGGAAGATCTTCAAAAGATCGTCTTCATCGTCCGACAAGATGCCAAGTGCCTCGGCATTGCCAAGCGTCAAGGCCGCCACGTCCCATTCGCCCAAACGCGCAAGGCAAAAAATCCGCGTTGGATAGGTGGGCGACAGATCCGGCGTGGATTCGACGATGCCGCAAGCCTCGGTCTCTGTGCCAGTGAGCAGCGCAATGTCAAAAACGCGCCGAAACCGTTTGGCTTCGGTCGGGCCAGCACTTTTCAAAAGGTCAGCAGCCGGCATCAAATGCCCCATGGCCAAAAGACGGTCGATGCGAGCCAAAAAGAAACTATCGTCAATCGCGGCATCCACAGGGGGTTCGAACCCGGCGGTCAGCACATCGCGCAAGAACGTCATCACCGTAGGCGGTGCTTCCACGCCATCAGGCATGTCGGCCAAGGTTCGGGCCAAATCCGCCGCCGAACTGCGCCCCCAAAGGCCAGGGTTAAGGCCAAGTTCATTCGCCGGACGCAATCCAACGCTATCGGGCACCGGTGCATCCAATGACATCACGGTCACATCGTTAGGCAATTGCGCTGGCGTCTCGTCTGTTCCCAATTGGGTCTCATCAGCGGGCAAATCAATCGAATCGGACAACCAATCAATTGCGGACAAAGGGGTCCGTTCCTGGGCATCCGCCCAACTTGGCGACAGTGACGCAAAAAAAGCTGCGCCGAGCCAGTTAAAAGCCGCCTTGTCAGTTGCCATTCAGCTCAACCGGAGCACTGACATCCGACTGTTCGGGGCTTAGATCGCCAATATAGGCGTATCCAAGCACTGCGGCGCCCACAAGGACGGCCAGAACGAACAACAGCTTCAGAAGTCGCATCATCTCAATAACCTCTTGCCTCAGCCCCTTTTTCAGGATCGTTCCAAGGGCAAATGCCACGCTTTCGCGGGTCTTCGATGAATTATAACTGGTCTTTTGCGGAAGATCACGCCATTGACAAGCGGGGTTTTCGAAAGTGATGCGGGACGCGGCGGATTTGCCATTCAAGCTGAAAAAGACAGTTGCCATGATCGGCATGATGGGCGCCGGTAAAACCGCTATCGGAACGGACCTCGCACGGCATCTAAACGTCGAATTTCTGGACAGTGACACGGAAATCGAACGCGCTGCCAATGCCACCATCAAGGAAATCTTCGAACGCGATGGCGAAACTTTTTTCCGTGACCGCGAGGCCCAAGTGATCGCACGCCTTCTGGACGGCACACCTGGCATTCTTTCGACAGGCGGCGGTGCGTTCCTAAGGCCTGAAAACCGCGAGATGATCAACCAACAGGGTGTGTCCGTTTGGCTGCGTGCCGACCATGAATTGCTTTGGCAGCGGGTCAAACACAAGACCACGCGTCCCCTTTTGATGACCGAGAATCCGCGCGCCACATTGGCCCAGATCCAGATCGAACGTGACCCGATCTATGCTTTGGCCGACATCCATGTGGATGCCGATAGCGCCTATTCGATCGAGGATATGACCGAACAGGTGGTAACCGCGCTATTGGCCCGTCCCGATGTATTGGAGATGACGACATGAGCCCCGAAACCATCCGCGTGCCTTTGGGCGATCGCAGCTATGATGTCCTTGTGGGCACCGGCCTGATCGCCAAGGCTGGCACCGAAATCGCGCCATTCCTGCCCCGCCCGCGCGTTGCGATTCTGACCGATGAGACAGTTGCTGCTGCACATCTTGAGGGCCTAACCGCCGGTCTTGCGGCGGGTGGTGTAAAGGCCAGCGCACTGGCTCTGCCTGCGGGTGAAGCGACCAAGAATTGGTCCAATCTGGAACGGTCGGTCGAGTGGCTTCTGGACGAAAAGATCGAACGTCGCGACGTGATGATTGCCTTGGGCGGCGGTGTGATCGGTGACTTGGCTGGGTTTGCAGCAGCGATCCTGCGGCGCGGTATTCGCTTTGTGCAGATTCCGACATCTCTTTTAGCGCAGGTCGACAGTTCGGTCGGCGGCAAAACGGCGATCAACTCGCCTGCCGGGAAAAACCTTATCGGCGCGTTTCATCAGCCCGCATTGGTTCTGGCAGATATTGATGTCCTCGACACGCTGACCCCGCGTGATTTTCTGGCGGGTTATGGCGAGGTGGTCAAATACGGGATGCTGGGCGACGCCGGGTTCTTCGAGTGGCTTGAAATCAATGGTCCTGCCTTGGCTTCAGGCGACAAAGACCTGCGCGCTTATGCCGTGCGTCGTTCGGTCGAAATGAAAGCCGACATCGTTTCGCGAGACGAGACCGAACAAGGCGACCGGGCCCTTTTGAACCTTGGCCACACCTTTTGCCACGCTTTAGAAGCCGCGACGGGCTATTCCGACCGATTGCTACACGGCGAAGGCGTGGCCGTCGGCTGTGCTTTGGCGTTCGAAATGTCGTCCCGCATGGGGCTTTGTGCGCAGGAAGACCCAAGCCGGGTGCGGGCGCACCTGAAGACGATGGGAATGAAGTGTGATCTGGCCGATATTCCGGGCGATTTGCCGGATGCCGACGCGCTAATTGACCTGATGGGTCAGGATAAAAAGGTGATCGACGGTGCCTTGCGCATGATCCTTGCGCGCGGGATCGGTGACGCCTTTGTGACCAGCGACGTGCCTTTGGACGTGCTTAAGGGCGTCCTGAAAGACGCCCTTTCAATACGCTGAGGCTCTTGCCAAGACCGGTCGATCCGTCTTGGCGCGTTGATCAAAACGGAATTTCGTCGTCCAGATCCTGGCTTGCAGGTGCGGGCTGGCCACCGCCGCCTCCACCACCGCCACCGCCATAGCTGTCGCGGTCATCATAGCCGCCGCCACCGCCGCCGCCTTGGTTGTCACCCCGGCTATCCAGCAAAGTCAGTTCACCGCGATAAGGGCGCAGGACGACTTCGGTCGAATAGCGATCCGCACCTGACTGATCCTGCCATTTGCGCGTTTCCAACTGGCCTTCGATGTAAACCTTCGAGCCCTTCTTCAGATACTGCTCGGCGATCCGCGCCAGAGGTTCCGAGAAAATAGCAACCGAGTGCCATTCCGTCCGCTCGCGACGTTCACCGGTATTGCGGTCTTTCCAGTTTTCCGAGGTTGCGATGCGCAGATTGCACACTTTGCCGCCATTCTGAAACGTACGCGTTTCCGGGTCTCGCCCCAGATTGCCCACGATAATGACCTTGTTGACCGAACCTGCCATTTATAAATCCCCCGGATTCTCTGATTTGGCGCAGAGTACACTCACCAAAAGATGCTTAACAAGGTATGAAAGCCGCCAATTTAGATGTCGAGATCGACCGAGACGGGGAAATGATCCGAGGCCGTCAAAAGCGCGTTCTGCAATTCGGGCATCTTTACGCAGACCGGTTCATCGTAAGGGTGCCAAATGCACCAACGCCCCGCCTTTTCGCGTAAATCAGGCGAAACCATCACATAGTCCAGCAAGGCCTGCATCCAGCGATCTTTGATCCAGAATCGCGCTGTTGTGGGCGACACTCCGCCCAATCGGCGATGCAACAAGTATTCGGCGTGAGGATCGTAAAGCTGGGTTTCGTCGTCACCGCCGATCACGATCTCGACGCCCGAACGCCCGAACAGACGTTCGTATTCATCCAGACCGGGCCCATCATTAAAATCGCCCAGCACGACCAGCGGATCGCCCGCATCCAGATGGTCCTCGACCCGTTCGCGCAACCAAATACATTGCGCCAACTGCTTCCGGCGGTTGGCAATGCCAATGCGCATCACCTCGTCTTTGCGCCGCGCGCCGTGGGGCGCTTTCGACTTGGCGTGGACACCGATCATCCGAAAAGCCATGCCCTTGGTCGTTTCAACCGCCAGTTCCAACGGGGGTTTTGACCACCGCACCCGGTCAAGATTGGCGTCCACATCCAGATCTATTTCGTATTCCGCATCAAATCGCGGATCGCCCTTGGGATCGTGGCGCACGGTCAAAGCCTGTGGATCATAAAGCAACGAGATTTCTTGCTGGGTTTCGTTGATGAACCCTTGGACCGCCTGCGTCGTCCGCAATTCAAACGTCTTGGCAAAATTCTGAAGCGCCGCCCCCCCGTCGCGACGTTTATGGCTATCAGGAGCTTCTATGATCATGACAGCATCTGCATCCATAGCGGTGAACACGACCCCCAAAGCTGCGATCTGTTCATGCCGCTTCACGTCCCTCCGTCCGGACCAACGGTTGTCATCCATTAGGTTTCCATCGTCATCAAACAGGTTCGAGAACCATTCGACGTTATAGGTGGCAATACGCATCAGGCGTGGCCTTCGCTGATCGATTCCCACGCGCGATTGATTGCGATCAAACGTTTTTCGGCCAAACGCACCGCCTCTTCCGGCACACCACGTGCGATCATCTGATCCGGGTGGCCATCACGCACATGCTGACGCCATGCGGCGCGCACTTCGTCGATTGGCGTTCCCGGTTCGACCTCTAGAATCTCCCAGGGATCGGGTTCGGCATCATCGACAAATCGTGTACGCAAACGACGGAACTGGCTGTCTGACAGGCCAAAGATGCCAGCAACACGCTTAAGGAATGTGTCTTCCTGCTCGTGATACGATCCATCCGCAATTGCGATATAGAACAGTCCTTCCATCAAATCACACAAGGTCTCATCGGCATCATCAAACATACCCGAGACGCGGGCGGCGTATTCCTCGAACCCGGCCACGTCCTGTCGGGCAAGGTTGAACACGCGTGCCGCGCTTGCTTCGTCTTCGGAGGGGATGTGGAACACTTCGCGAAAAGCCGCCACCTCGTCGCGGGTCACCTGCCCGTCTGCCTTGGCCATTTTGGCGCCAAGCGCGATCACCGCAATGGTAAAGCCGACCGAGCGCTCCGGCGGGCTGCGCAGCTTTTCAAAAACGGCGGAAAGGCTTTCGCCTGCGGCAAGGGCTTGAACAGCCTCGGTGATGCGCGTCCAAATCGACATGGGCCGCACCCTAAGCGCTGCGCTCTTCCACGTCACCCAACCATTTGCGCATCACCACCAAGTCCATCCATCGCCCAAACTTGAACCCAACCTTCGGCAACGTCGCAACGGTTTCATAGCCAAGCCGCGCATGAAACCTGACGCCATCTGGGTTTTCACCACTCACACCGGCCCAGATCGAGCCGATGCCACCCGCCCGCGCGTGTTCTTCCGCCGCCGTCATCAAGACACGCCCGACGCCATGCCCGCGCGCATCGTCGGCCAGAACGATGGTGTGTTCAACAGTGCGGGCATATCCGACGCCACGGCGGAACTGGTCATACGACACAAAACCCAGAATGCGGGCCGCGTCTTCTGCCACCAGAAAACAAGGCAAATCGCGAAAGGCCGCGTGAAAGTCCGCTTTGCTTTTTTCAACCGAATTGAATGTTATGGCCGTGTTGCGAATGACCGGGTTTTGAATGGCCATCAGCGCCAGCGCATCCCCATCAACTGCAGCCCGCACGATCATGCAATCACGCGCATCCCTTCAGGGGTCGAGATCGAGGCGATCAGACGTTTTTCGGGGCCTGCCAGAACCGCCACATCCCCCAGATTATAAAGCGCAGGAAAGGCGGCCATCAACGCGTCAGCCTCCGGATGAAATACATCCAAACGCGACAGACGCAATCCATGGTCCGGCAAGCGCCGGTTGGGGTGCATCTCGGTTTCCCATTCAATCAGCGCAGGCATGGCCCCATCGAAAGGCAGCACACCGTTAGGCGGAACCGCCATATGCCAGGCCATATCGCCCCGGCTTAACGCCATAGGATCACCAGACCCGTCAGGCGCCATATCAAGCGCATCGTCCAGATCATCTGTCGCGCAAATCCAGTTCATGATCCGGGGTGGTCCATCATAGGCATCCAGATTGAACCAACGCGGATGGTCGGGACGTGGCGCATCAGGATCAATCGCGATCACTTCAAGATAGGCGGACGGCCCAAGCGACACCAAAGTGTTGTGCGTCCCCATTGCCGGATGTTTGCCGCCGGGTGACATCTCAACCCCCAACACCGCCTCGACATAAGACGTGCCTTCTTCAAGCGTACGACACACGACGGCAAGGTGATCAAGAGAGAGAGAAAATCGCATAAGCCAACTCTGCGGATGCAACGGCGACCTGCAAGGGAAAACAACGTCCAAGCGCGAATAATCCTGAATCCAACGTTCAGCCCCGCGCGTCCTTAGGCGATCCCATGACAACATATGTCGTCAGCGTATTCACCATGCCAAGGGTGCCGAGCCGATCCATATGGAACGCCTTATAGGCCACCAAATCCGCGACCTCGACGCGCAAAAGATACTCCACTGTGCCGGTGATGTTGTGACACTCCAGCACCTCGGACATGGCAGCAACCGCTTTCTCGAAATCCGCCTGCACGGCCTTGGTGTGACCACTCAGACCGACGGCAACATAAGCCACGAAATCCCGCTTCAAAGCCGTCCGGTTCAACACCGCGCGATAGCCTTGGATCACGCCCGAACGCTCCAATTCCTGAACCCGGCGCAAACAGGCCGAGGCCGACAGACCCACACGATCCGCCAATTCGATGTTCGAGATTCGACCATCAGCCTCAAGAACGCGCAATATTCGTTCGCTGATTTCATCCATATTCGTATATAATTGTGAAACTATATCCACCTTCAAGACAAAAAGTGATAAATTGCACTTCAAGCACACTATAGTTGCACGATGACTATGGAACTTCTCTTTGCCCTTATCGGCTTTGCCGTCGCGACCTCGATCACACCCGGCCCAAACAACCTGATGCTGATGGCGTCGGGTGCAAACTTCGGCATTGGCCGCACAGTGCCCCATATGTTGGGCATCTCTCTGGGCCATGGGTTCATGATCGTGATGATCGGGCTGGGCCTGATCCAAGTGTTCGAAGCCTATCCCCTCCTGCACACCATCATGAAAGTGCTCAGCGTCGCTTACCTCTTGTTCCTCGCGTGGAAAATCGCCAATGCCGCCCCGCCGGCCGAGGGCGAAACGGCAGGCAAACCCTTCACATTCCTGCAAGCGGCCGGGTTCCAATGGGTCAACCCGAAAGGCTGGTTCATGGCCCTCACGGCGATCACGGTCTATGCGCCCTCGGAAAGCCTGACGGCGATCCTGATCGTTGCAGCAACCTTCGCCACAGTGAACCTGCCATCGATCCTTATCTGGACCTGCCTTGGCCATGCGGTGCGCGGCCTTCTCACCAACCCCGAACGGCTCCGTGTTTTCAACTGGACGATGGCCGCGCTTTTGGTGGCGTCGCTGGCACTGATTTTCCAGCCCGCCTCAGGTGGCTAGCCGCCAAAGTGACCAGATGCCCGCCAAGACCGTGGGATAAAAACTGGCCGCGAAACCGAAAGCGCGCAAAGACGGCGACAAGTGAGCCCCAACCCAAAACAATAGCCGTGCACCCCCCATGGCCAGCCCCATGACGATCACTGTGACGGCTCCCAGAACCGTAGACACAAAGGGCCAGATCAACAGGGCCAAAACCATCTGCTCGACCGTGTTGGTCAACACACGTTGATTGATGTCGGCGCGGGACCCGAACGCAGGTGGTGCGCCATCAATCCTGTCATCATTGAAAAACCGCCCCGCGGCAATCCAACCGATCATCAAGACCATAAGAAAACCACCGGGCAAAAACGCATAGATCAAAGCCAGATTGATCGGAATAAACGGCTGCGGTCCCTGCCCCGGCAGCCAAACAACGGCCACAGACCAAACCAGGCCCAATGCCATTCCCAAGATAACCGTCATCCGCTTGCCCATGATCCGCGTCGCCCTTTCCTCTTGCCCAAAATACTTTGGGGAGCGCGAGGGGCAAAGCCCCTCGTTGTCTCGACGCGCGGACCGCGACGCAAATCCCTCAGGCCCGTGCTTGCCGGATCAAATTCAGAATATCCGCCGCGGCCTCAGGGATATTCGTCCCGGGTCCAAAAATCGCCTTCACACCTGCGTTCTTCAAAAAATCATAGTCCTGCTGCGGGATAACGCCGCCACAAATCACGATGATATCCTCGGCATCCGCCGCCTTCAGCGCTTCAATCAATTTCGGCGCCAAGGTCTTGTGTCCCGCTGCCTGAGACGAAATTCCGACCACATGCACATCGTTGTCCACCGCATCCTGCGCCGCTTCTTCCGGCGTCTGAAACAAAGGCCCCACGTCCACATCGAACCCAATATCAGCAAAGGCCGTGGCGATCACCTTGGCACCGCGATCATGCCCGTCCTGACCCATCTTCACCACCAACATGCGTGGTCGACGACCTTCGTCCTTGGCAAAACCCTCAACGTCTTTCTGGATTTGCGCAAAGCCAGCGTCACCCTCATAAGCTGCACCATAGACACCAGCCAAAGTCTTCACTTCGGCCCGATGCCGTCCGAACACTTTTTCCATCGCCATAGAAATCTCTCCAACCGAGGCCCGTGCGCGCGCCGCTTCAACCGCCGCTGCCAACAAGTTACCGTCACCTTTTGCCGCCTGTTCAACGGCCTCCAAAGCCGCCGCGCAGGCGTCCGCGTCCCGTTCGGTGCGAATACGCTCTAGTCGCACGATCTGAGACGTGCGCACCGCATCGTTATCGACCTCCAGAATATCGATCGGATCTTCTTTGTCTTTGCGATATTTATTGACCCCGACGATCACCTCATCGCCCCGGTCAATCATGGCCTGACGGCGAGCGGCGGACTCCTCAATCCTAAGTTTGGGCATCCCCGAGGCAACAGCGCGGGTCATCCCGCCCATTTCCTCGACCTCCTCCATCAACGCCCAAGCCTTATCGGCCAGCTCTGCCGTCAGACTCTCTACATAATACGATCCAGCAAGCGGATCGACCACATTCGTAACGCCTGTTTCCTCTTGCAAGATCAACTGCGTATTACGCGCGATCCGTGCAGAGAAATCCGTAGGCAAGGCAATCGCCTCGTCCAGTGCATTGGTGTGCAACGACTGTGTGCCGCCCAGCACCGCGCTCATCGCCTCATAAGCGGTGCGGACCACGTTGTTGTAGGGGTCCTGCTCCTGCAAGCTCACGCCCGAGGTCTGGCAATGGGGGCGCAGCATCGAGGACCGTGGGTTTTTCGGTTCAAACTCCTCCATAACGCGGCTCCACAAAAGACGCGCCGCTCGCAGCTTGGCGGCCTCCATGAAGAAGTTCATGCCAATGGCAAAAAAGAACGATAAACGCCCCGCAAATGCATCCACGTCCATCCCGCGCGCAATGGCAGTTCGCACATATTCGCGCCCGTCGGCCAGCGTATAGGCCAGCTCTTGCACAAGGTTCGCGCCCGCTTCTTGCATATGATAGCCCGAAATCGAGATCGAGTTGAACTTGGGCATCTGGTCCGAGGTGTACTGAATGATATCCGCCACGATGCGCATGGAAGGTTCGGGCGGATAAACATA
>CAZWDS010000087.1:7706-14299 GCA_964632495.1 uncultured Rhodobacterales bacterium | reverse complement strand
GTCGGAGATGGCCGACTCCTGAAAGGGCCCGCGCCTTTGACGAAAGGCGGAGAATATCCGGGAAAGGTCACCTGACGGGGTGGCCTTTTTCCGTTTCGCCTCGCGCTCGGCGGGCCTTCAGATAGCGCGCAAGGTTTTGCTGATATCTGTCCGATGTCCGCCGGATCGTTTTGAACTTGGTTAAGATGTGACCCCGCATGGACGTCTCGGCCATGGCGGCCTTCTGGAACGGCCGGAACTGACCGCTTTCGGACATCGCCTGATGGGCCGGGTGGCCGGCGAAGGGCAGGGGCACGGGGGTCAGGCTGGGAAAGCAGTGCAGACACAGGCGGGCGTGATAGGCGTCTTCGGGATCGAAAGGATCGAAGATCAGGTCGCCTTTCTGAGACGCCCGACCGTGATCTTTCAACGCTCCATCAACCGGCCCCAATGCGCCTTCGTACCGTTTCCACCACTGACTGTCCGGCGCATGGTCGGCCCAGACCGAGAATTGTGGCGACACCAGAACCATGTGATCGGCCCCAAGCGCTTTTGACAAGCGAAGCGCGCCGTAGGCCCCCATGGAAAATCCCAAGGCGTTGACGTGGTCGAAGTTTTCAACCGCTTTTCGCAAGACCTCTTCCAACTGGCCCGTATCCGGATTGACGAACCAATCGTTGCGCTTGGTTTTCAAAGACAGCTGCGACACATCGTTCTTTGCCCAGAAGCGGGCGTGTTGCGACGTGCCAAAGTCGGTTTTGCCGCGCGACCAATGATCAAAGGTGACGATCAGGCGCCCAGACATAGGCCCGAACATGACCGCTCGGAGATGATCGGACTGGTAAAGAACCGTCTGCGTGCTCATCGTTTTGGCATCTTCGCTGATCCATCCTGCTGCCGGCCTGACCCAATCGTGATTCCGTGGTGATCACATCTTGCGCTATCAAAATGCACCGAAATCGGAGTATGATCTATGGCTTTGAACAGACGCGCTTTTTTGACTGGCACGACATCGCTTGGCGCATTGGGGGCAGGGGGACTGATCCTGAATGCCCAGTCAAACCCAGAAGAAATCCCGATCGAGCCGATCCTATACAGCCTGATCAGCAATGATCCGGGGCAAGTTGGCGGCGCTTTGGATTTGATCACCGAGCGTGGCGGGACGGATCTGGTGTCGTCTGTGATCTTCGCCTCACGCTTTGGGTTGCGCGGGGCCTATGATCAGGCTTTGACAGAGCTTACTGGCGAGACGCGCACAGGCTGGTTTGACTGGATGCTTTGGCAGGAAGAGAACCCTGAGATCACATCAAACCCGGCCTATTATCCGTTCAAAGCGAATGTCCTGATGCAGATCGATCAAAACTTCGACCTGTTTCTCAGCCCCAAATACATCACGCCCGACACCATGAAGATCCGGTTTGAAGAGGTGACATGGGGCGGTGTGCGCAAAGATGGCATTCCATCCTTGGACAACCCGCGCCTGATCCCCGCCAGTGCGGCCGATTATCTGGCCGACGACGATCTGGTCTTTGGTGTATCGATCAATGGGGACACCCGGGCCTACCCGTTGCGGATCATGGGCTGGCACGAAATGTTCAACGAGGTGATTGGTGGTGTGCCGGTGGCCTTGGCGTATTGCACGCTTTGCGGTGCGGGGATTTTGTTTGAGACCAAGTTGGGAGAAGATGATCCGCTGGTTTTCGGCTCGTCCGGGTTCCTCTATCGGTCGAACAAGTTGATGTTTGATCGCAAAACCCATTCCCTTTGGAACCAGTTCACCGGCAAGCCCGTGTCGGGCCAATTGGTCGACAGTGGAATTGAACTGAAACAACGCCCCGTTGTGATCACCGAGTGGAAAAACTGGAAGGCCGACAATCCGGACACGCGCGTTCTTGACTTGAACACCGGGTTTCTGCGGGATTACGGCTCGGGCGTCGTCTATAATGACTATTTCGCGTCCGATGATCTGATGTTCCCGGCTGTGCTGAAGGGGCAAGAGCTGACCGAAAAGGACTACGTCTTTGGCGTGCGATTGTCGGGTGGGACCAAAGCCTGGCCGATCACGGCTTTTGCGGACCGCAAGGTGATCAATGACAGTGTCGGGTTCCACAATCTGGTGTTGATCGGGGATGCTGGGGGGCGGACGGTGCGTGCCTATGATCGTGGTGATCTGGAATTTGCGCCCGATTTGAGTGTGGATGGAACCGTTTGGAGCCAGACGGAAGAGGCTTTGGTGGGCCCGGATGGCGCAACAGCGCCGCGGGTGGCGGGGCACGTGGCCTATTGGTTTGCCTGGGCCGGATACCTTGGGGACAGCTCGGAGTTCTTTGACGGCTGAGCCTCTAGCTGGGTAAGAAAATTGCGTATTTTTAAAAGGGATTAAGACAAACCCGCTTTTCTCTTGCAATCGCTTGCGCTTCGTCCTATCCCGCGCGCACTTCACAGGCAGAGTTTGGGTCGTTGAGGGAGAAATCCTTGATGTATCCGCCGGTTGGGAGAAATCCCTTGATGGCTCTGCCGAGGCGCGAAACCGGAAAAGGAATATGGACATGGCGCTCCCTGAATTCTCGATGCGTCAGCTTTTGGAAGCTGGCGTTCACTTTGGTCACCAGACCCAACGTTGGAACCCCCGCATGGGCGAGTTCATCTATGGTGATCGCAACGGCATCCACATTATGGACCTGACACAAACCGTTCCCATGCTGGACGCGGCTTTGAATGTGATCCGTGAAACGGTTGCCAAGAACGGCCGCATTCTGTTCGTCGGCACCAAGCGTCAGGCTCAAAAGCCAATCGCTGATGCGGCCGAGCGTTGTGCACAGTATTACATGAACCATCGCTGGCTGGGCGGCACGTTGACCAACTGGAAAACCGTGTCGCAGTCGATCAATCGCTTGAAAAAGTTCGACGAGCAGATGGCTGACGGGGCCGAAGGTCTGACCAAGAAAGAACGTCTTGGGATCGAGCGCGAGCAGGCGAAACTGCAAGCCTCCTTGGGTGGTATCCGCGAAATGGGCGGTGTGCCCGATCTGTTGTTCGTGATCGACGTCAACAAAGAAGACCTGGCCATTGCCGAAGCCAAGAAGCTGGGCATTCCGGTTGTGGCTGTGGTTGATACCAACTGCTCGCCCGATGGCATCGACTATATCATTCCCGGCAATGATGATGCGGCACGTGCGATTGCGCTGTATTGCGATCTGGCGTCCCGCGCGGCCCTGGATGGCATGAGCGCACAACTGGGCGCTGCTGGTGTTGACATGGGTGCAATGGAAGCCACGGTTGAAGAAACCCTGGCCCCTGAAGCGCCTGCGGAAGAAGCTGCTGCGGAAGCGCCCGCAGAAGAAGCTCCGGCAGAGGCCGCAGCCGAGGCACCCGCAGACGACGCGAAAGCCGAATAAACCCAAACACTTGAAACCGGGGGTAGGGATGCTTACCTCCGGCAACCACTTCAATCAGGAGAGCCAAGATGGCAATCACGGCAGCACTTGTGAAAGAGCTCCGCGACACAACGGGCGCGGGCATGATGGACGCCAAGAAGGCGTTGACCGAAAGCGACGGCGACATGGAAGCCGCCATGGACTGGCTGCGGACCAAGGGTCTGGCCAAGGCCGACAAAAAAGCAGGCCGCACGGCGGCTGAAGGTCTGGTCGCGGTTAAAGCCGAGGGCAGCACCGGTGTGGTCGTCGAGGTGAACTCGGAAACCGACTTTGTGGGCAAGAACGAAGAATTCCAGTCCATGGTCGCTGGCATTGCCGGCGCAGCTATGGGCGTGGACGATGTTGAAGCTTTGAAGGCGGCTGATCTGGGCGGCAAGCCCGTGAGCGAAGTTGTCACCGACGCCATCGCCAAGATCGGCGAGAACATGTCTGTGCGCCGGATGGTGCGGATCGAAGGCGACAAGGTTGCGTCCTATATCCACAATGCCGCCGCGGACGGCATGGGTAAAATCGGTGTCTTGGTTGCCTATTCGGGCAGCGATGATGAATTTGCGCGCGGTGTTGGCATGCATATCGCAGCCATCAACCCCGCCGCGCTGTCAGAAGCCGATCTGGACCCGGCTGCGATCGAAAAAGAAAAATCGATCCAGATGGACATTGCCCGTGAAAGCGGCAAGCCTGAAGCCGTGATCGAAAAAATGATCGGCGGGCGGATGACGAAGTGGCTGTCCGAAGTGACCCTTTTGAACCAGCCTTACGTCAAAAGCGAAGATGGCAAAGCGACTGTGGCCAAATGTGCCGAAGACGCAGGCGTGACCATCACAGGTTTCGTGCGCCTGGAAGTGGGCGAGGGGATCGAGAAGAAGGAAGAGGACTTCGCCGCCGAGGTTGCCAAGGCTGCGCAAGGCTAACGCCTTAATTACGCATAATAAAAAGGCGGTGCCATTGGGACATGGCACCGCCAAAATAAACAAATAGATACGCGCCAATTGGGGATGACGAACTGGAACGTACCGATCACTCGTTCAGCGGTTCAACCCAAATCCACCACGTAAGTACTTTGGTTCAAATCCGCGATCTTTCCCTTAACACGACCCCAGGGTCAGAAAGATGATCGGTGTCGCATCAGAACAGAATCCTCTGCTTCACTGCCCGTAGTATACGCATTGCTTGACGCCAGGGAAGCATGAGATTCCCGACATTACCAAAATCTGAGTCTGAACCGAGGCTTTGCGCAGAATGTCGCCGGCGTTCTTGAAAAGTTTTTTCCACAGTGGCTTGGGTCAGACCAAGACTGATCGCGATATCCTGCATGGTTTTTCATCGCTGACCCATTCCAAATCTTCGCGTTAACGGCCTAACAGTGTTGATCGAGCCCTAGGCAACGGAAGCGTTGGAAATTTCAAATAAGCTATTTGGTTCAGAACGTTGATTTCTTGTCCTTTTTCCACACATAGCCGATCAACGTCTATCATAGCCTCACGATCTATATGTTAACATAATCATGATTATACGTATTACGGGCTGGCGCTGTATACACCCGGGGGCCGCCTTACCCCAAGGCATATCCTGAACCGCGCACGGTCCGTACGGGATCCTCTCCGCCATGTTGGCACAAAGCTTTCCTTAGGCGGCCCACGTGGACGTCCACGGTGCGGGTATCCACATAGATGTCGCGGCCCCAGACGCGGTCCAGAAGTTGTTCGCGCGACCAGACGCGGCCCGGTTTTTCCATGAAGGTCGACAGAAGCCGAAATTCGGTTGGCCCCAGCTTGATCGGATCATCACCACGCACAACGCGATGCGTTTCGGCGTCCAGCGTGATGTCATCGTATTCCAGACGCTCGCCAACGCTTGCAGGTCGCACGCGGCGCAGTTGTGTGCGCACGCGGGCCATCAGCTCGATCAGAGAGTAGGGTTTCACGACATAATCATCCGCCCCGGTTTCAAGCCCCCTCACCCGGTCGGCTTCTTCGGTGCGCGCGGTCAGCATGATCACCGGGATACTGCGGGTTTCGGTGCGGGTTTTCAGCCGGCGGCAAATCTCGATGCCCGACACACCGGGCAACATCCAATCAAGGATGATGACATCAGGCTGCACCTCGTCCACCAGCAACAAAGCCTCGTCGCCGGTTTCCGCCTTGGCCACGTCATAGCCTTCGGCCTCAAGGTTATAAGCCAGCACTTCACGTTGTGCGGGTTCGTCTTCGACCACCAGAACCTGAGGCGCCGCGTCCGACATGACTGTTACGAGCCTTCCGTCACATAGGCCGTGCGGTCTTTCTTCGGACGGGCATCATCAGGCATGTGGCCGGTCACCAGATAGACCACCTGTTCGGCAATCGAGGTCACGTGATCCCCCATGCGTTCCATGTTTTTGGCGATGAATTGCAGGTGCATACAGGACGTGATGTTGCTGGGGTCTTCCATCATATAGGTCAGCAGTTGACGGAAGATCGCGTTGTAAAGCTGATCAACATCTTCGTCGCGCAGGATGACCTGTTCGGCCAGTTCCGCATCCCGCTGCATATAGGCGTCCAGTGCATCTTTCAGCATCAACTGCACTTCACGGGCCATCCGTTTGATCGAAACATCGGCCCCTTCAACCATAGGAGATTCCGCCAGAACCGTCGTGCGTTTGGCCAGATTCTTGGCATAATCGCCGCAGCGTTCTAGGTTGGCGCTGATCTTGATCACGGTCATAACCGTGCGCAGATCGCTGGCTGTGGGGGCACGCAGCGCGATGACGCGGGTGGCTTCTTCGTTCACCTGCTCTTCCAGAGCGTCGATGGCTTTATCGCCGCCGCGCACGCGCTCAGCCAGTTCGACATCACGGTCGACCAAGGACTTCGCGCCGTCCAGAATGGCCGTTTCGACCAACCCGCCCATTTTCATCAAGACGCCCTGGATCGCTTCAAGATCACGATCAAAGGCGGATGCTATGTGTTGTTCATTCATGTCCATGCCTCTTACCCGATCCGTCCGGTGATATAGCTTTCCGTCCGGCTGTCTTCGGGCGTGGTGAAAATTGTGCCTGTCTCGCCGTATTCAACCAATTCTCCCAGATGGAAGAACGCTGTCTTCTGACTGACCCGTGCCGCCTGCTGCATCGAGTGTGTGACAATCACGACCGAATAATTCTGGCGCAACTCGTCGATCAGTTCTTCGACCCGAGCC
>CAZWDS010000087.1:0-7696 GCA_964632495.1 uncultured Rhodobacterales bacterium | reverse complement strand
CGCCGTCGCAATCGGATCAAGGGCCGAACAGGGTTCGTCCATCAACAACACCTCGGGCTCGGTCGCCACAGCGCGGGCGATGCAAAGACGTTGCTGTTGACCGCCGGACAAACCGGTGCCGGGTTGATCCAGACGGTCCTTGGCTTCGTCCCATAGGGCCGCACGGCGCAGGGATTGTTCGACGATGTCGTCCAGATCAGACTTGTTCTTCGCCAGCCCGTGGATGCGCGGGCCGTAAGACACGTTGTCATAGATCGACTTCGGGAACGGGTTTGGCTTTTGAAACACCATGCCCACCTTGGCGCGTAACTGCACCGGGTCGATGCGGCTGTCATAGATATCTTCGCCGTCCAGAATGATGTCGCCTGTCACCCGGCAGATATCAATCGTGTCGTTCATCCGGTTCAGGCACCTAAGGAACGTGGACTTGCCACAGCCAGACGGCCCAATAAAGGCGGTCACGGTTTTGTCTTCAATCTCGACGTTCACGTCTTTGATCGCGTGGTTGTCCGCGTAGTACACGTCGACCGCCTTCGCGCTGATCTTGATGTCTTGCATGTCGGTCGTCCGTTCTATCGTTCGCATATCGTTCATCGGGTGTCCCCTGCCCTTACCAGCGTCGCTCAAAGCGTCGCCTCAGGATGATGGCCAGTGTATTCATACAAAGCAGAAAGATCATCAGCACAATGATCGCACCGGACGCCCGTTCCACAAAGGCCGGATCGGCGCGGGTGGTCCAGTTATAGATTTGTACCGGAAGCGCCGAGGCCGGATCAAAGAAACCATCGGGTGGTGCGCCGGGATATTCACGCACGAAGGCCACCATGCCGATAAGAAGCAGCGGTGCCGTTTCGCCAAGCGCCTGCGCCAAGCCAATGATCGTGCCGGTCAAAATGCCGGGGGCCGCCAAGGGTAGAACATGGTGAAACACCGTTTGCATTTTCGAAGCACCCACGCCAAGGGCCGCTTCGCGGATCGACGGTGGTACGGACTTTAGCGAGGCACGCGTCGCGATGATGATCGTCGGCAACGTCATCAACGTCAGAACCAAGCCGCCCACGATCGGCGCGGACTGGGGCAACCCCCCAAAGTTGATAAAGATCGCCAGACCAAGGATACCGAAAACAATCGACGGCACGGCGGCAAGGTTCGAGATATTCACCTCGATCAAATCCGTGATGCGGTTCTTGGGGGCGAACTCTTCCAAATAGATCGACGCGGCCACACCAATCGGCAGCGCCAGTACCAGAACCACAATCATCATGTAAAGCGAACCCAAGATCGCCACACCCAAACCGGCAGCTTCGGGGCGGTTTTCCGAGGCGTCGGGCCAAATAAGGAAATTCCAGTTGAACCGGGTTTCCAGTGAGCCTTCTTCCTTCAACGCGTCCGCCAGCAACAACTGCTCGGGCGAGATGTTCTTGTCCCGCTCGGCCGACAGCATCGTCACGCGGTCTTTGTAATATCCATCCACGCGACCCGAGGCCAAGAATTCGAACTGTCGCGTGGTGCCGATGACTTGCGGATTGGCCAGAACGAAGTTCCGCATCTGCGCCGCCGCCTCTTTCGAGATCAGGCCTTCGGCTTTCTTCAGCCCGTCAATCTCGATCCCCGCCGCTTCGATCTTGGCATTCATGGCGGCTTTGATCAGGGGTGTGTAGCCGAAGGTCGAGACTTTGGCCAAATCCGCAGGGTTGCGTTCACCGGTCTTGTCCAGCTTGTCTTCCAGCAGCTCGACCTCAAGCGAAATGTACGTCTGCTGAAACGCCCCAAGGCCGTTGTAAATGATCGACGACAACAGCGCGATCAAGGCAAGCACAGCCAGCGAAATAGCGATTACACCATAAAGCTTGAACCGGGCTTCGGCGCGGTTTCTTTTGGTGGTACGGGCGTCGGTCGCATACAGAGAACTTTGCGGCGCTTTTGTGGGGGCGGCGGTCATATCGGTCATTCGTATTGCTCCCGGTAGCGGCGCACGATCCAGAGGGCCAACACGTTCAGGCCAAGGGTGATGACGAACAGCGTCAGGCCAAGGGCGAAGGCAACCAGAGTTTCGGGCGACGAGAAATCGGTGTCGCCTGTCAACTGGCTGACGATTTTGACCGTCACGGTGGTCATCGCCTCAAACGGGTTCACCAGATGGCCAAGGCCGCGATCAAACTGCGCCGCCGCCGCCCCTGCGCCAAGGACGACGATCATGGTTTCGCCGATGGCACGGGACGCGGCCAACAGGATGGCACCCACAATGCCGGGCAAAGCGGCGGGCACGATGACTTGGCGGATGGTTTCGGATTGCGTCGCGCCCAACCCGTAAGAACCATCGCGCATGGTTTGGGGCACGGCGTTGATGATGTCGTCGGACAAGGACGACACAAACGGGATCAACATCACGCCCATCACAACGCCCGCCGTCAACACGTTAGAGGAACTTTCCCCAAGGCTCAGCGGCAGGGCCAGATAGTCCCGGATCAGAGGGCCGACGGTGATCAGCGCGAACAGCCCGTAAACAATCGTCGGGATACCCGCCAGCACCTCGATCGCCGGTTTGGCAATCGCGCGGACCCGGCGGGTTGCGTATTCGGACAGGTAAATCGCAGCGAACAACCCAATCGGCACCGCCACCAACAGCGCGATGAACGAGATGAACAGCGTGCCCCACAGAAGCGGCAGGATGGCCAGTTCGGAATCGCCCCGGAAATCCGGAGCCCAGACCGTGCCAAAGAAGAAGTCGCGCCAGTCATGTCCGTGAAAGAAGTTGCGGGTTTCGAACAGCATCGACAAAACGATGCCAAAGGTCGTTAGGATGGCGATAGAGGCCGCGCCAATCAGCACCAGCATGATGCCGTTTTCTACGGTGTTGCGCGCGCGGAAGTCCTTGTTTGTCACCATATAGGCCACAGCAAATCCGCCCAAAGCGACCAGCACGACGGCAACCCACATGAAGGTGCCCGCCTGCCCGGCCAATCGGCGGTATTCCAAGGCGGCCGTCAGAACCTCGTCGCTGACATCGGCCCCAAGGGCCACGCCAACACTGCCAAGGGAACTGCGCACATCGGCGGCGTCAATGCCGGCCAGCGCAGCGGCGTCCAGACCATCGCGGGCCGCCAACAAGCCAAGGCCCTCGGACACACGGCGCACATCGCTCATCAAAAGACTAAGGGTTGATCCGTCTGCGACCGCAGCATCCGGGATCAATCCCGAGACACGACTGTCTACCAGCAGGGGCTGGATCAAAAGCCACAACACCATCAACCCGAAGGCCGGTGTCATCACCGTCAGCGCGACGTTCCAACCGTAGTAATTTGGCAGGGAATGCAACCCGCGGATATCACCGCCCGCCGAGGCCATTGCCCGGTTGCGTCCCATGACAAAGCCAATGGCGGCGATGATCAGGACACCCGTTATCAACCAATATAGCGGCATCCCACCCTCGTCATGCTGCGCGTCGTCAAAGTAAAACCGTCACTCGTGAAAAAAGGAGGGCACCCATGCGCGCCCTCCTTCGTCATTATTGTCGCTTAGGAACCCGAACCCATAGCCTGTTCCTCTTCCACCATCATCTGAGTGTCGACCAATTCGGGGTCAGCCACCAGACCGTATTCGGCCAAAGGACCATCGGGGCCTGCAATTTCGTCCATCACGAAGAAGGATGCGAATTCTTTCAGGCCCGGGATCACGCCCAGATGCGCGCTTTTGATGTAGAAGTACAAAGGACGCGACACGGGATATTCCCCGGTCGAGATCGTCTCGGTCGAAGGCACAACTCCGCCCATGGTGGCGACTTTCAAAACGTCCTGGTTGTTCTCATAGAACGCCAGACCAAAGATGCCGACACCGTTTTTGTTGGCATCAATCCGCGCCAGCGTTTCGGTGTAGTCGCCATCGATGTCGACCGAGCGGCCATCTTTGCGCAGGGTGATACAGGCTTTCTCGGCGGCGTCTTCGTCACCACCATTGGCTTCCATCAGGGCCTCAAGCGCACCTGTGGCTTCGCAGCCAGCCAGCACAACCTTGTCTTCAAAAACTTCCCGCGTGCCGTGCTTGGTGCCCGGAGGGAAAGCGATGATGTCTACCGCTGGAAGATCAGCGTTGAAGTCCGCCCACTGGGTGTAAGGGTTGTCGACAATTTCACCGTCTTTCAAGACGACGTCGGACAGGGCGTTGAAGATGTCGGCCGGTTCAAATGCTGTGAACTCGGGGCCGTCGATCTGGCTGGCAAAGACGATGCCGTCATAGCCGATACGCACTTCGATGATGTCAGTCACACCTGCGTCGGCACAGGCGGCAACCTCACCTTCGCGAATTTTCCGCGATGAGTTGGCGATGTCGATGGTGTTTTCACCCACGCCTTCACAAAAGCGCTTCAGACCAGCAGACGAGCCGCCGGATTCGATGACGGGCGTTGGAAAATCAAAGTTCTCGCCAAAAGCCTCGGCTACGATGGACGCATAAGGCAGAACCGTCGACGAACCGGCGACCTGAACCTGGTCACGCGCGGCGGCGGTGGTTGCGGATACAGCGATGATCGCCAAGGCAGAGGCGGCCTGTTTCGCGTTCAGCATGTGGAAACTCCTAAAATTCACCCGAGCCACCCCTCGTGGCCCGCTGCGAACGATCTAAAACGCCCGCGCTATGGTTTTGTGACAGGCAGGTAACAGTTTTATGACACCACAAGATATTGGGCGTGTGACCCAACGGAAGCCTATGCGTCCATGGGCAGGATGACCGAAAAACAACTGCCTTTTCCAAGGGTGCTTTCGATCTGCAGACGCCCACGGTGCCGATTCACAATGTGTTTCACAATCGCCAGACCAAGCCCGGTGCCACCCAATTCGCGGGATCGGTGCGAATCGATTCGATAGAAACGCTCGGTCAAACGGGGGATATGGCGCGCATCAATGCCCTCGCCCTTGTCTTCAATGGACAAAATGACAGCTGCGCCGCGCACCAGCGGATGCGCAGCATCCCGGGTCATCCGGATCGTCACATCCTGATCCTTGCCGGCATATTTGATCGCGTTTTCCAGAAGGTTCCGAACCACCTGGCCCAGTTGATCCGCATCCCCCGGCACCAAAGTCTCGACGTCCAATCCTTGGGTCATAATCCCGGTGCCCTGCTCTTTTGCCAAAGCGGCAAGCGTCCCGATCACCGAATGAACCACACCGGGAAGGTCCACCGGCTCGCTTGGGCGCACCCTGCCCTCGGCTTCGACACGGCTGAGCGACAAAAGATCATGAACCAGACGGTTCATCCGATTGGCCTCGTCCTCCATAATCGTCAGGAACCGGTCTTGCGCCACCGGATCATCCTTAGCCGCCCCGCGCAACGTTTCGATAAACCCTAAGACCGCCGTTAAGGGAGAGCGCAATTCGTGACTAACATTCGCCACAAAATCACGCCGCATCTGGCCAGCTTCTTGCATGGCCGTTCTATCTTCAAAGCAAACCAGAACAGACCCCGTGTCGGAGACTGGCGTGATCCGCGCATCATAAATCACATCGGCGCGTGCATCCGATGCCAGATACTTGGCCCGTCCAGCTGTGCCAGACACCAAAGCAGCTTCAATACCCTCTAACAGCGGCGGTTGTCTGAGGGCCGTGACAAAGTGCCGCCCAGCGATCCGATCTCCGAAGATCGCGCGCGCAGCTGCATTCGCAGCCCCAATCCGCGCCTCACGATCCACCAAAACTGCAGGTACTGAAATCGCTTCAACCACGTCTTTCAAAGGTATTCTTCCCTAAACCGACACCGAGTACCCCCCGTCGATACCTCAACTTCACACCACATAGAACCAGTGTTCCCCAAAACGCGCCGCTCAATCAAAGGTTGAGTTATTGCTTGCGTTTCCTGGCTAATTAGCAAATCTTGTCTCGCAGAACGAAGATGACACAAAGATTTATATAGTTGCGACCTTATATAAGTGGGGATCCTTATGGGGCGAAAACATGGAGAGTGCGACGCGCTCATGAAAGAGCGGGCCATTAACACGCAATTAGGCGGCACGAATTCCGTTATAGTATTGGCTATCGGAGACCCGGACGAGTGGTGCAATAAGGGAAACCCACTTCCGTCCGGCAGTCAGGTTTCGTTTCTATCTTTTCACGAACTAACGGCAGGGGCTTTGGCGCATTACCAGCCAACCATCGTCATTTCGCCGGTCTTGGCGCATGGATTTGATTGCGTTGAAATGGCGGCTTTGCTTTCAGATCTAGAGTTTGAAGGCATCTATCGCGCGTATGCTTCGAACCTGCCAAAACCCGACGTGATCGAACGCGAAGTTCGCCAGCATTGCCAGACCTTCACGTTTGAAATCGTCGAGTGCTAGGCCAAGGCCGCCGCGAAAGTCTCTAACAATGTATCAGGCTCTTCGCATCCGACCGAGATGCGAAAGAACCCCTCAGATATGCCAAGCGCCAGTCGATCGTCTTCGCTTAGTGCGCGGTGCGATGAACTGGCCGGGTGACTGACCGTGGTTGCGATATCCCCAAGGGTGGGTGCGAAAGCGACCCCGTCCAACGCACGCACAAAGCGGTTCGCCGCATCGCGCCCCCCGTCCAACTCGAAGCTGACCATATTGCCGCTGCCCTTTTCCATCAGGCTTTTGGCACGGTTATGGTCAGGATGATCGGGGCGGCCGGGATAAAGCACACGCTTGACCATATCCATGCCCGCCAATTGTTCCGCCAAAGCTTTCGCAGTGGCTGAAGCCCGCTGGAACCGCATATCGAAAGAATAAAGCCCCCGCTCCGCCATCCAGCAATCAAATGGCGAGGCATTGACCCCAAGCGTCGCCGCCAAAGTGGCCATGCGCGTGGTCAACGCGGCGTCCTGCGCCACAACATACCCAAGCGTCGCATCCGAATGGCCCGCCAGCATCTTCGTCACCGAATGAATCACCAGATCCGCGCCCAGATCAAAAGGCCGGATCAAGGCGGGTGTTGTGAAGGTGTTATCAACCGCTACCAGAATGCCCCGCGCCCGACAAAGCGCAATGATGCCTGTCAGATCTGCAATGCGCAGGGTCGGGTTGGCCACGGTTTCGATCAGGATCATGCGCGTTTCGGGGCGAAGGGCGGCTTCGAACGCACCCACGTCCGTCGGATCTGCCAAAGACGTTTCGATCCCCATCCGGGGCAATTCTTCATTCATCAAACGAAGCGAGCGGCCATAAAGCTGATCCGCCCCCACCACATGATCCCCGGCTTTCAAAACGCCCATCAACGCAACCGTGATCGCCGCCATGCCGGAACTGACCACCACGCCGCCCGTCGCACCCTCCATCCCGTCAATCAATCCCGCCAGAACTTCGGCGTTCGGATGGCCTTCGCGGGCATAGGTAAAGCCCTTAGTCTGCCCCTCATACTGAGCATCCAAAGCATCTGGGTCGGGCGAGGCGTAAACAACCGAGGCTTGCAAAGGCGTGACCACCGGGCGGCTGACGCTCGTTGGCCAAGGGGCGCGTTTCAGGGGTGGTTTGCTCATCCGTCCAACTTTCGAAAGCCCGCGCGATATTCTTGCAGGCGGTCTTGATAATGTTTCGCCGTCTCGGCGTTGCGTTCGATATGACGGGGTTCCACGGGTCGGACGACCTTGCCGGGCATCCCCATCACCAAAGACCCATCGGGGATCTCTTTACCTTCGGTGATCAAGGCCCCTGCCCCGATGATGCAATCCTTTCCGATGACAGCCCCGTTCA
>CAZWDS010000086.1:0-14373 GCA_964632495.1 uncultured Rhodobacterales bacterium | reverse complement strand
CCGCCGCCGCAGATGTTTTCGGCCCATATCTGGGCGATGAGCCACGGCGTGGTCGAACTGTTCGCGCGCGGTGCCCCCGGCACCAAATCGCCGTTTTCGCCCGAGGATTTGCTGGAAAGCGGCATCGGGATTTACCTGCGCGGATTGGGTCTGATCGAGAAAGACAATTAACCAAACGCGCATTTCCTGAGGAACGCTGCCCCAGAATTGCCACAATTTTCGATCATATTTTACAGATGTTTTTCGTAAAAGGTTTTCATCATGTATGAATTTCTGGCCCCTTGGGGCGTCTTGGTTCCTGCCCTGTCTGCCATCGCAATGTTCATTGTTATCAGCGAGTTGCGTCGCAAACAGATGCTAGTGACAATCGAAGCTCCCGAAACAACCTCGATGCGCGCAGTCAGCGGTTTCAACTCCAGCAGACTGGCGTAATCCTGCGGAGGCTCCTATCTAACCTTCATGGATAGCGAAAATCTTCCCCGTCTCATTTACCTTTTGATCCTGCTGGTCGCCGTGGGTGGCTGGTTCTTTGCGGAAAGCCGCGGCAACCTTGGTAAAAACGTTCGGATGCTGATGGCCTGGGGTCTGATCATCTTTGGACTGATGGCAGGCTATGGGCTTTGGGAAGACGTGCGCCGCGATGTGATCCCGCGCCAAACCGTCGTCTCCGATGGCTCGGCCATCGAAGTGCCGCGCGGACCCGGCGGGCATTATTTCCTGACTGTGAATGTGGGCGGTACGCCGGTGGATTTCATCGTGGATACCGGTGCGACGGATGTGGTGCTGACCATGGCGGACGCGGAAAAGATCGGTCTGGACCCCGAAAACCTGCCCTTCCTTGGCTCGGCCCGAACGGCGAACGGCAGCGTCAAAACCGCCTTCACCACGGTCGAGTTTATGTCGGTCGGCCCGGTGCGTTATGATCGGGTGCAAGTGGCAGTGAACGGCGGCGAAATGCGCGAGTCGCTGTTGGGGATGAGCTTTCTATCGCGCTTCGACACGATCGAGTTTTCGGGCGATACGCTGACTTTGAAACCCTAACTCTCGGCCTTCTTCACCCAACGGCCATCTTCTTCCGCCCAGTATTGCGCCGCGACACCTGCACCTGTCAGCGTTTTCCACTGGTTGCGGGCGTGTTCCACAGCGCCCTGATCCGCACCATCAAACAAGATGCACACCCGTTCGCCCGCGCCCGCTTCTTCGGGCGAGACATCCGCACCGCCGACGCTCATCAAACAGGTCGCACCGTTTCCAATCGCACCGGTTGTCAGCAAAACCGGTTGATCCGCATCGTGATCGCCACCCGCTAGCCCATGGGGCAAAAACCCGTCGCCCTGCCACAACTGCCGGTCCAGGCGGTCCAACAGGTCCGCATCGCGCCCCCGCACCGCCACCCGCCAACCCGCGCCCAAAGCCTTGCCGATCAACACCGGCAAGGTCGCTTCAAGCGGGCGTTCGGTCAGGTGATAGAAATACGCAGCGCCCATCTTAGCCCTCGTACCCATCGGCAATCCAGCGGTTCAACGCCAAAACGCCCCAGCCCGTCGCCCCCTTCGGAGACAAGGCCGTCGCCGATTTCAGGCTGGCCACACCTGCAATATCCAGATGGATCCAAGGCGTTTCGTCTTTCACAAACCGCGCCAGAAATTGCGCCGCCGTAATCGAGCCCGCAGGTCGTCCGCCGACGTTCTTCATGTCGGCCACGCGGCTTTTCAACTGCTTGTCATAACCCGCGCCCAATGGCAGCCGCCACGCGCCTTCGCCTTCCGAACCGGCGGCCTTCAGGAAGGCGGACGCCACAACGTCGTTGTTGGAAAAAACACCAGCGTTTTCATGACCTAAGGCAATAACCACCGCACCCGTCAGGGTCGCCAGATCGACCATCGCTGTGGGCTTGAAACGCTCTTGTGCGTACCACATCACATCGCACAGAACCAAACGCCCCTCGGCATCGGTGTTGATCACCTCGACCGTGTCGCCCTTCATCGAAACGACCACATCGCCCGGACGTTGAGCCTTACCGTCGGGCATATTCTCAACCAAGCCGACCAGCCCCACGACGTTCGCTTTCGCACCCCGCATGGCCAGCGCCTTCATCACGCCCGCGACGGTGCCCGCGCCGCCCATGTCCATGGTCATGTCTTCCATGCCGCCCGCCGGTTTCAGGCTGATCCCGCCGGTGTCAAAAACCACGCCCTTGCCAACCAAAGCCACCGGAGCCTCTCCGGCCGTTCCGCCGTTCCATTCCATCACGACGACGGACGACGGGCTTTCGCTGCCCATGCCCACGGCCAGCAAAGTCCGCATACCCAGTTTTTCCAACGCGGCTTCGTCCAGAACTTCGACCTTCAGACCGAGATCGCGCAACCCTTCCAAGCGGTTTGCAAACTCGGTCGTGGTCAAAACGTTCGAGGGTTCGTTGACCAGATCGCGGGTGAACCAAACGCCTTCGGCCACGGCCCGCAGGGTTTGCGCATCGGCGGCGGTGTCGTCCATACCCATGACCGTCAAAGCGCCCTTGGGCTCATCATCCTTGGTCCGGTGCCGCTCAAAGCTATAGGCCCTCAGAAGCGCACCCAAAACCACATCGCCTGCGCCCTTGAATGCACTGCACAAGATCAACGCACCGTCCGCTCCAAGCACCGCGCCGATCCGGCCACCGGCGGCACGCGCCACATCGCCCCGCGTGCGGCGCTCCAGCTTCACGACCAGCAATGTATCCGCGGCCAATCCAACCGGGAAAGACAGCGTCACCGCGCCGCCTTCGTCCAGCTTGGCAAACCGCGCACTTTCCGCGACCCGGGCCACCGCGCCCTTGGTCAAACGGTTCACCCGACGCGCGGCCACGTCCAGCTTGCCCTCTTCCGTCACAAACACCACGACCGCCCCCTTTGCATCTGCAACGGCATCAAGATCGGTTTCGGTCAGGTTCAAAGCGGGCAGATCAGACATAAAAGGGCCTTTCGGTTAGGTTCAGCCCTTACCTAGCGGCCCACGCCACCGCTTTCCAGCATGGATCGCTCAAGTGCCGCAATCCGCCGGTCCAAGGCATAGATGGTTTCCCCGAACCGCCCAATGGGCTAGGCTTTTCCAGAGGATCGGTAAGCAGGCCCATGATCGGACGATTTGACAGATACATCCTGGCGCAACTTGTCACGTTGTTTGGCTTTTTCTCGCTTGTGCTTGTGCTGGTCTATTGGGTGAATCGTGCGGTGATCCTGTTTGACCAACTGATCGCCAACGGACAGTCGGCGGTGGTTTTCCTTGAGTTTACAGCGCTTTCCCTGCCAAACGTCATTCGAGTCGTGTTGCCAATCGCGGGATTTGCGGCATCGGTCTATGTGACGAACCGGTTGATGTCGGAAAGCGAATTGGTGGTGGTGCAATCGACCGGATTTTCGCCCTGGCGGTTGATGCGTCCGGTGCTGGGCTTTGGTGTGATCGTCTTTATGATGTCTTCGATCCTGGCCCATATTCTGGTGCCGATCAGCCAAGCCCGCCTGTCAGACCGCAGCGCCGAGATTGCCGAGAACATGACCGCGCGTCTGTTGTCGGAAGGCCAGTTTTTGCATCCGGTTGAGGGTGTCACCTTTTACATCCGCGATATCTCGTCGGTCGGAATTTTGGAAAACGTTTTTCTGTCCGATGCCCGCACCGAAGGACGCACCGTCACCTATACCGCTCGCGAAGCGCTTTTGGTTCGGGGCGATGACGGCCCAAAACTGATCATGATCGACGGTATGGCCCAAAGTTTTGACAATGCCAGCCGCCGCCTGTCGGTCACCCGGTTCGAAGACTTTGCCTTCGATCTGGATGGTTTGGTGGCAGGTGTTTCTTCGGGTCGCCGGAAGGCGGGCGAATTGCCAACGCCGATGCTTTTGGAGGCATCCCCGACAACCGTCGAATTGACCGGCAGCACCCGCGACCGCCTGATCGCAGAAGCCCACGAACGGTTCAGCGACGCCCTGAACGCGCTGATCGCGCCCTTGATCGGGTTCGCCGCATTGATGGTGGGGGGCTATTCGCGGTTTGGAGTCTGGCGTCAGATTATCGGGGCAATCGGTGCTTTGATCCTTGTGCAAATGGTGTCTCAAGCAGGCCAAGGTGCCGTGCGCAATGATGCCGGCCTTTGGTTTCTGGCCTATGCCGGTCCAGTCTTCGGTTTGGGGATCGGGTTGTTTCTTTTGCTGATCGCAGATCGACCGGCGCTGTTCAAACGGCGGAGGCGTGTGATCTCATGACCCTGCACTTCTATTTCGGCAAGAAGTTCCTGCGCAGCTTTTTCTCGGTGCTGTTCATCTTTTTCGCGGTCCTCGTTATGACCTCGCTGATCGAACAGATCCGCAAATTTGGTGGCCACGAGGACGCCAGTTTTTCGATGATGATTGGTCTGGCCATTTTGGCCGTGCCCGACGATCTCTATCGCATTTTGCCCCTGATCATGATGATCGCCACCTTGGCTTTGTTTCTGGGATTGGCCCGGTCTTCGGAATTGGTGGTCACACGGGCTTCGGGGCGATCCGCGATGAAAAGCCTGATCGCCCCGATCATACTTTCGATTGTGATCGGCATGCTTAGCGTCGCGGGCGTGAACCCGATGGTTGCCGCCACGCAAAAGCAATACGAGGCTCAGGCCAGCCGCTTGTCCGGCGACAGTTCGACCCTGTCAGTCAGCGACGAAGGACTTTGGCTGCGCCAAGGCGCGTCCGACGGACAAACCGTGATCCGGGCGGTCCGGTCCAATCTGGACGGGACCGAATTATTTGGCGTCACCTTCCTTGGCTATGACGAAACCGGTCTGCCCACCTACCGGATCGAGGCTGAGAGTGCGCGACTGGTCGTGGGGGCGTGGTCGATTGTGAATGCCAAGGAATGGCGGTTCGACACCGATGCCCTGATCCCAGAAGTCGACAGTTTCGAAACCGGGCAGTTGAGCCTTGCCTCTAACCTGACCCGCAACCAAATCCTTGACAGTTTCGGCGCGCCAAGTGCCATTCCGATTTGGGAGCTTCCGGGATTTATCGACCGACTGGAAGCCGCTGGATTTTCCGCCCGCGCTCATCGAACGTTCTTTCATATGGAACTGGCGCTGCCCTTGTTGCTGGCCGCAATGGTGCTGGTTGGCGCCGGGTTCACGATGCGGCATACGCGCATGGGGCGGACCGGCATGATGGTGATGATGGCGCTTGGATTGGGGTTCTTGTTGTACTTCATCCGAAATTTCGCCGCGATCCTTGGGGAAAACGGGCAAATCCCGATCCTGATGGCCGCATGGTTCCCACCATTGGCGGCATTGTTATTGCCCCTTGGGCTGCTTTTGCATTTGGAAGACGGTTGATGCGGTATTTCTTTTCCATCCTTGTCACGCTGTTCGCGCTGACCACACCAGTACATGCGCAGAACCTTGCGTCTTTGGTGGCCGACAACATCACCGTCGATCCCGCAGGGCGCGTCACCGCCTCTGGCAATGTCGAGGTGTTTTTTGAAGGCACGCGCCTGACCGCTGCCGCCGTCAGCTACAATCGTACCGGCGACCAGTTGACGATCACCGGCCCGATCCGCGTCACCGACGACGATGGCACCCTGTTTCTGGCCGATGCTGCCGAGTTGGACCGTGATTTAAGGAATGGCGTCCTGATCTCAGCACGGATGGTTCTGAACGAACAGTTACAGATCGCCGCCAATGAAATCGCCCGCGTCGATGCGCGCTATACAAGGTTGGACCGCGTGGTTGCCTCGACCTGCCAAGTCTGCGCCAATAATCCAACGCCGCTGTGGGAAATCCGGGCGGCGCGTGTGATCCACGACAAGGTCGAGCGTCAGTTGTACTTCTCCAATGCGCAATTCCGCTTCGCCGGTGTCCCCATCCTCTATTTCCCGCGCCTGCGCCTGCCCGATCCAACCCTTGACCGTGCAAGCGGCTTCCTGACCCCGGAAATCAGAACCGCCACGAATTTGGAAACCGGCATCAAGCTGCCCTATTTTCTAACCTTCGGAGACCACGCCGACCTGACGCTCACCCCCTATCTGGCCCGTCCGACCACCACGCTGGAATTCACTTATCGCCAAGAACTGTTTCGGGGCCGCATCGACATCGAAGGTGCGATCAGCGAAGACGATCTGGAAGGCGAACGGGGCTATCTCTTTGCCAATTTCACGCATCAATTGCCGAAGAACTTTGTGTTCGAAGGCCAGTTGGAATTCGCCTCTGATCCCGGATACCTTTTCACCTACGATTACTCTGAAAAAGACAGGCTGACCAATCAGTTATCGGTGACTCGCGTGCGCAGCAAGGATCTGTTCCGCGCCGAGATCACCGAATTCCGCACCTTCCGCGAAAGCGAAATCCCGATCCGCGACACCCTGCCGGATCAGTTTGTCGACATCTACTACGAACGCGTCATCCCCGAACTGGCCTTTGGGGGTCGTACCGTTGCAAGCCTGTCAAACTCGTCCCTGATCCGGCCATCGTCCGATGATGTGCTGGGCCGCGATGTGTCGCGGCTTGGGGCGGCGATTGACTGGTCGCGATCTTGGGAATCCGGTGGCTTTGTGACCGAGGCCGAACTGGGCTTCCGCGTCGATGCTTATACCATCGCGTCAGACAGCAACTTTGACAGCGCCCTCACCCGCTTTGTGCCCCGCGCCGCAGTCGAACTGCGGTATCCCCTTGGCCGCACCACCGCAGACGGCGGACGCGAAGTGCTGGAACCGATCTTTCGGATCGATGTGGCGGATACCGGCGGCGATGCGGTGCCGTTGGAAGACAGCCGCGTTGTGGAATTCGACGAGGCCAACCTCTTTTCGCCAACCCGTTACCCCGGCGTCGACGGGATCGAAGACGGCACCCGTGTCGCCCTTGGCGCCACTTGGAGCCGCACAGATCCCGACGGTTGGGAAGTCGATCTGGCCTTCGGCCGCGTCGCCAATCTGGGCGGACAATTGGGCTATGCTGTTGGCTCGGGTCTGGCGGGCGACCAGTCGGAATGGATGGTCTCGGGACGCCTTGGCGTGGGCGATAACCTGGCCGTTTTCTCGCGATCGGTCTTTGACGATGACATCGACATCACCCTCTCCGAAACCCGGATTGATTGGATCGAAGACCGCTTCGCTTTGTCCTCCAGCTATATCTTCGCGCTGCCCGAACCTGCCGAAGACAGGGATGATCGCCTGTCGGAATGGTCATTTGAGGGTGAAATTGATCTTAGAAACAACTGGTCGGCCAATGCTGATTGGCGCTATGACTTTGCCGCTGATCGCGCCGCGCGGGCGGGTATTGGCCTTGGCTATCGGACCGAATGCGTGGACATGTCGCTTTCGCTCTCGCGCCGATTTGCCAGCTCGACTAGCGTTGACCCGACGAATGAAATAGAGTTTCGCATGTCGCTGATCGGTGTCGGCAACCGGGGCAAAAGCTCGGGTCAAAAGCCCGGTCGGATCTGCAGAGGATGAGAGAAATCTGATGGTACGTTTTGTGTTTCTGATCGCAGTTTTGCTGATGTCGTTTGGGTCTGAACGCGGCATTGCCCAAAACCTGTTTGCGCCCGAATTGCAGGTCGGTGACCGGGTGGTCACGCGCTATCAGATTGATCAACGCAGCCGCTTGCTATCGCTTCTTGGGGCGCCCGGCGACACCCGCACGTTCGCCCGCGAACAGCTGATCAACGAAGCCGTCCAATTGTCCGCCGCCGAACGCGCCGAAATCGAAGTTTCGCCCGAGCAGATCGAATCCGGCATGGCCGAGTTTGCAGCCCGCGGCAATCTGGAGATTGAGCAGGTGATGCAAATCCTGACCCGTGCCGGTGTGGCCCCCGAAACTTTCCGCGATTTCATTCTGGCTGGTGTGGCCTGGCGCGAAGTTGTGCAATCTCAGTTCTCGGAAGAGGTCCGCGCGACCATCCCGCCATCGCTGGTCAGCCGCACGCTGGCCAAGACAGGTACGGACGGGGGCACGCGTGTTCTGGTCTCGGAAATTCTGTTGCCCACAGCAGACCCTGAAACCGCCTTGGCCTCGCGCCAACGCGCGGCTGAAATTTCGGCGCTGCCCGGCGAAGACGCCTTCGCCGCCGCAGCCCGTCGCTATTCGGTTGCCAATTCGCGCAATCGTGGCGGCGAGTTGAACTGGACCGCATTGGACAGCCTGCCAGAAAACATTCGCGGCGTCATCGGCGCCTTGGCCCCCGGCCAGATCAGCCGTCCGATCGAAATCGAGAACGCAGTCGCCGTCTTCTTGCTGCGCGAGTTGGAGCAGGTGCAGGCCGGAACCGAAGAGACCATTCTGGTCGACTATGCGTTGTTCATCGCGGAAAGCCCGACCGAGGCCGCGGTGGTCGCCGCCAGTGTGGATGTCTGTGACGATCTTTACGGTGCGGCCAAAGGCCTGCCCGAAGACCGGCTGATCCGCACTTCTGCCCCAACCACACAGCTTCCCGGAGACATCCGGGCCGAGATCGCGAACCTGGACGAAAACGAGACCTCACTTGCCCTAACGCGCGGCGCGCAAGCCACCGTTTTGATGCTTTGCGAACGCAAGCCCGGTGCCGAAAACACCGTCGATCTGGACATCATCGGCAACCGCCTTTTGAACACACGGCTGACCACGACGGCGCTGCATTATCTGACCGAGTTGCGGGCGACCACGACGGTCATTGATCTGACGAACTGACCATGACCACCCATCCCGACCTGCCCCCCGTGGCTGTCACCTGCGGCGATCCTTCGGGGATCGGCCCGGAAATTCTTGTCAAAGCCTGGGAAACCCTAGGCACCGAAGTGCCCTTCTTCGTCATCGGTGATCCGGCCCACTTTCCCGAAAGCGCGGCCCTTGCTTTGATCCGGTCTCCCTCTGACACTGTACAGGCCGTTCATGACGGCTTGCCGATCCTGCCCCATTCCTTCCTGAAACCCGCTCCACTCGGCGCGCCCGAACCCGACAATGCCCGCGGTGTGGTCGAAGTGATCCGCCGCGCCGTTTCGTTGATCCAAGACGGCGAAGCCTCGGCCCTGTCGACAGCGCCGATTGCCAAGAAAGAACTGGTCGATCACGCCGCCTTTGAATACCCGGGCCACACCGAGTTTCTGGCCGATCTGGCGGGCGCGGACCACGTTGTCATGATGCTGGCCGCCGAAGAACTGCGCGTCGTGCCTGCCACAATCCATATCCCGCTTTATCAGGTCCCGAAGGCTTTGACGTCCGACGGATTGGAACGCACGGTCCGTGTGACCGACGCCGCACTGCGCCGTGATTTTGGTGTGGGTGCGCCGCGCATTGCCTTGTCCGGCCTGAACCCCCACGCAGGCGAAGGCGGCATTCTTGGTGTGGAAGACGAGGCTGTGATCTTGCCGGTGGTCGAAAAGCTGGCGTTGGAAGGCTTTGATATCAAAGGCCCCATTCCCGCCGACACGATGTTTCATGCCGAAGCGCGCGCGCGTTACGATGTGGCCATCGCGATGTACCACGATCAGGCCCTGATCCCGATCAAGACGCTGGCCTTTGATCGGGGCGTCAATGTCACCCTTGGTCTGCCCTTCCCGCGCACCTCGCCCGATCATGGCACCGCCTTTGACATCGCAGGCACCGGGCAAGCCAGTCCCGTGTCCATGATCGAAGCTTTGCGCATGGCATGGGCCATGGCCCGCGCACGCCAAACGGCGGATGCGGGGTGAGCGGGATCGACAGCCTTCCGCCCCTGCGCGAGGTGATCGCCACCCACGGTCTGTCAGCGCGGAAATCTTTGGGGCAGAATTTTCTATTGGATCTGAACCTGACCGCGAAAATTGCCCGCGCTGCCGGAGATCTGGAAGGCGCCGACATTCTGGAAATTGGCCCCGGCCCCGGTGGTTTGACCCGGGGCCTTTTAGCGGAAGGCGCGCGGCGCGTCTTGGCGATAGAAAAAGACGAACGCTGCCTGCCCGCCTTGGACCAAATCGCAGCCGCCTACCCCGGTCGTCTGACCGTCGTGAATGCCGACGCTTTAGAGTTCGACCCAACGACGGCCCTGACGCCGCCCATCAAGGTCGCCGCCAACCTGCCCTACAACGTCGGAACGGAACTTTTGACCCGCTGGCTGGAACCGCCCACATGGCCGCCCTTCTGGCAAAGCCTGACGCTGATGTTCCAACGCGAAGTGGCAGACCGCATCGTCGCTGGCCCCGGCTCAAAAACCTATGGACGTCTGTCTGTTTTGGCGAATTGGCGATCCCGCGCACGCATCGTGATGGATCTGCCGCCCCAAGCGTTCACACCTGCACCTAAAGTGCGCTCGGCGGTTGTGCATATCGAAGCCCTTGCCGACCCCTTGTACCCCGCCGAAGCCAAGGCCCTTAGCACGCTTGTGGCCAAAGCGTTTAATCAACGGCGGAAAATGCTGCGCTCCAGCTTGAAAGGGCTGGCCCCTGATATCGAAGACCGTCTGATCGCAGCCGGTATCAAACCCACGGATCGCGCAGAAACGGTCGAGGTCGCAGCCTTCTGCGCCCTATCGGAAATTCTGCGAAAAGCGTAAAGCCTTATTCAGCGGCGTCCGCTGGTGGGTCTGGCTGTTCGCTGGCCTCTACAGCCTCGGGCGCTTCTGGCGCGGGCTTGGGCTTGCGGCGGCGCGGCTTGGGCGCATTGTTCTCGGGCGTTTCAACCAAGGCGCTTTCGCCGCTTTCAACCTCGATCACCTCGGCAGCAGGAGCTTCGGTCACCGCTTTGGGCGGTTTGCGATCTTCACGGGGTTGCTGCGGGGTGTTGTCGCCGCCGTTCTGATTGTTGTTTTGGTTGTTCTGATTGTTTTGCTGCGGATTGGGCTGCTGCTGGCCGCCCTGATTGTTGTTGTTCTGATTGTTATTATTGTTGTTGTTGCGCTGGCGATCCTGCTGCTGCGCCTGCTTTTCGGCCTGCTCTTTCATCGCCTCGGACAACATCCGTAAATAATGTTCCGAATGCTGCTGAAAATTCTCCACCGCCACACGGTCGCCGGACAACTGAGCATCGCGGGCCAATTGATTATATTTATCAATGATCTGCTGAGGTGTGCCGCGCACTTTACCCTCGGGCCCCGAGCTATCGAACACGCGGTTTACAACATTGCCGACAGAGCGGTTGCGGTTCGATTTCGACCGCGATCGTGACTTGGAAGATCTCATGTGTGTACTAGGCCAGCCTTTGGTCTGGTGATGCACGTCGCCTTAAAATCAAGCTCGTCCCTCGAGCGTCCGACCGTGCATGGATTTGGCAGAAAAACCGGGGGGATAAAGCAGATATCCCTCCGCCCGCAGGCAAGTGTTTAGCCAGTGAAAGGGGCCTTGCCAAGCAGTTTTTGCGACAAATTAGTCTGAAACTGCCCGATTTGCGCGAATATGCACCTATTTCGTCGAAGGTGCGCGGGCCTGTACGACCCGATCTCTGCCATCAAGATCCAAGTGGACCTGGCAATCTTCAAGACCTGCAGCCCGAAATAGCGCCTGAACGGCATCGGCCTGTGTTGGACCGATCTCGACCAAAAGGCGCCCGCCCGGGGTCAAATGGCTCACCGCGCCGGCGGCAATTTTGTGATAGGCGCTTAACCCGTCGGCCTCGTCTGTCAGGGCGATCCAAGGCTCATGGTCGCGCACTTCGGGGTCCAAGCCGGCCATGTCGTCAACGGCGATATAGGGCGGGTTCGACACGATCAGATCAAAGCGCCCGCCAATGTCGTCGTACCATTCAGACACCGGCAGGATCAGCCGGTCGGCCACGCCGATCCTCGCGGCATTGTCACCAGCCACCAGCACCGCCGCTTCCGAGATATCCGTACCCACACCGCGCGCTTCGCACCGTTCAGCCAAGAGCGAAATCACAATGCAGCCTGACCCGGTGCCCAGATCAAGGACCTTTGTGAAGGGTTCCGCCAAAGCGCGTTCGACCAGCACTTCGGTCTCGGGCCGGGGGTCTAAGACTTGCGGGGTGACTTTGAAGTCGTGCGCCCAAAACGCCCGCGTGCCGATGATGTGGGAAATGGGCTGACGATTGGCGCGGGCTTGCACGGCATCCGCAAACCGCACGGGGTTGTCGCCTGCAAACCGTTCCAGGCGCTGCACATCGCGCAGCGCATCGGGAACGCCAGACGCCTCCAAAAGCTGAACCGCCTCGCTGCGCGTCACGGTCGGGTAAACGGAAAATGCGCATTTTCCGACACGATTTTTGCGCAAAAATCGGCTCCGCTCAAAGCCCCTGCTCCGCCAGTTTCTCGGCCTGATCCGCTGCGATCAATGCATCCACGGTTTCATCCAGATCACCGGCCACAACCTCGCCCAGCTTATAAAGCGTCAGCCCGATCCGATGATCCGTCATGCGCCCTTGCGGAAAGTTATAGGTCCTGATCCGTTCCGAGCGATCCCCGGATCCGACCTGAGATTTGCGATCTGCCGAGCGTTCATCCGCCACGCGTTGACGTTCGGCATCATAAAGCCGCGCCCGCAACACCTGCATCGCAATCTCGCGGTTCCGGTGCTGAGATTTTTCGGAAGACGTCACCACAATCCCACTTGGAATATGCGTGATCCGCACCGCCGAATCCGTGGTGTTCACGTGTTGACCGCCCGCGCCGCTGGCGCGCATCGTATCAATGCGGATGTCCGTCGCCGGAATGTCGATGTCCACCTCTTCGGCTTCGGGCAAAACGGCCACCGTCGCCGCCGAGGTATGAATGCGCCCGCCCGATTCCGTTTCCGGCACCCGCTGCACCCTGTGCACGCCGCTTTCAAACTTCAGCCGCGCGAAAACACCGTCGCCCGCCACATTGGCCACCACTTCTTTGATGCCGCCCAATTCGGTCTCGGACAGTTCAATAATCTCGAATTTCCAACCTTTGGTTTCGGCATAGCGCTGATACATCCGCAGCAAGTCGCCCGCGAACAACGAGGCTTCGTCGCCCCCGGTCCCGGGCCTGATTTCGATGATAGCTGAACCGGCGTCGGCCGCATCTTTCGGCAACAACGCCAAACGCAAACGCCCTTCCAGAACGGGAATGGCGTCTTTCACGCGGCCCAGTTCTTCTTCGGCCAATTCCCGCATTTCGGGATCGTCCAGCATGGATTGGGCTTCTTCTTCGGCTGCCAAAAGGGCGCGGTAGGTCTCGATCTCTTCGACCACGGGTTTCAGCTCGGCGTACTCGCGCGCAAGGTCCGCGATCTCGCCTGCCTCTGCCCCACCCGACATCTTCGCTTCCAGAAACTGGAACCGCGACCGGATCTGCTCAAGTGTGTCTAAAGGCACCATATCTTCCTGTCCCCCATCAAAGGGCAAGGGTCAAGTCGGGTGACCGGTGGATCATGCGGCGGCACGCTCAGAAATACGCGAATAAGTCACGCATTCAGGGCATTTTGAAAAATCCGCCAATAGTGGTACGCTTGGATCATGATACGCCTATGCCTTGCAGCCCTATTCGCCGCGTCGCCTGCATTTGCAGACGTGTCGGGCCCGAACGGGCGCACCGTGGATTGTTTTTGCACGGATACGCAGGGGCTTCGGGTCGAACTGGGCGAAACCATCTGCCTGACTGTGGGGGGGCGCGCGTTCATGGCGCAATGTGACATGTCCCTGAATATGCCGATGTGGCGCGAAACCGGTCAGGGCTGTATGTCATCGTCCCTGCAAGAAGATGCGTCACCGCGCCAGCGTTTGCTCCGCCTGCAATAGCCAACGATCCACGCGCTTTTGCGTGACACCCCAGTCATAGACGTTCCATCCGGGGCGTGCGTAGACGGACAGTTTGGCCCCGCCCACCTCGTCCACCGCCATCAGCGTTGTGTAGTCGCGAAACCCCAAAAGCGTGCGATGCGTATAGGTCAGCATCCCTTCGTCGATATCGCCGTCCAGCCACCATGTGCGGGGTTCATTGTTTGCAATGGTTTGCATGGTGGTCAGCAAGGTGTTGGCATCAGCGGCAAACCGAGGCGCTTCCAGCCCGATCAAACGCACCTCGAACCGACGGGCCAATTCGCGATCCGCCGGGTCCACATGCCAACGGTCTTTATCATCCGGCCAAACCCGCCAGACAATATGGGCCACCAAAAGCAGCAGAATCAGGATGTACACATTTTGCATGGATCGGATTTTTACCATAGGTCAGTAAACAATTCCTAATCCCGATCTGGCCAGCCCCAAAGGGCGATCAAATCATAAGCCACATGCGCTGCCGCCAAAGCAGTGATTTGCGCGTGATCAAAGGGCGGAGACACCTCAACCACATCCGCGCCCACCAAATTGATCCCCGCCAAACCGCGCAACAAGACGCCTGTCTGAGCTGTGGTCAAACCGCCCCAAACCGGCGTACCAGTACCGGGCGCAAAGGCCGGGTCCAGCGCGTCGATGTCGAAGGTCAGATAGGTCGCGCCGTCGCCCAGAAC
>CAZWDS010000085.1:0-14813 GCA_964632495.1 uncultured Rhodobacterales bacterium | reverse complement strand
GTTCAGCGTGACGCGAGAGCGGATCAGGCAGATCGAGGCGAAGGCTTTGCGGAAGTTGAAGCATCCAAGCCGGAGCCGGAAGCTGCGGAGTTTCTTGGATCAGTAGCGAGGTTGCTGCATGTATGATCCGATTTCGGATCTTGAGGAGTGGTTTGTAGAGAACTCCCAACCCGGGATTGCCCCATTTTCAAGATACGATCAGCGCGGGCTTACTCAGGCAGAAGTGGAACTACTCCAAGACTATCAGTTTGGAGGATTCATGGTTGAGTCCGCGGACGTTCGAAGCGGTTCCGTACCTAGCGATCATTTGATGGCCCTGATCGCGCTCGTAGAGCGGTTTTCAGATGCTACGAATTATATGGTCTATCGCGGCCTTGGCGGAATGGACGTTGGCGAGGATGAATCAAGTTATGAAGAAAGTGCACCAAATTCGTGGTCTTTGTTTCCAAGTAAGGCCTTGCGTGTAGCTGTTGCGCATAGCGACGAGCCTTTCGTTATATTGCGCCAACGCCTTAAAATTACGACGCCAAGCCTTTATCTAGACGATTGGGAGGACGAAATACTCTGTCCCCCGCAAACGTTGCGAATTGGACCTTCCTTCGAAGGCGAAGTAAACATGTTGAGCGAGACCTTCAAGATTCGGGTAACTGACTGCGAACATGAGGTAGTTTAATGGACATCAGGCTTCATAGGATTTTCGGAGATTCGTTTCGTCTTGGACCTGGAAATGTGATCCTCACTCCGGATGGGCGCGAAGTGTCAAAAAACTCTCGCGGCATTGAGCTTGCCGAACAGCTCCTTGATATCGATCCTGAAGGACAGGCAGACGAAATCATCAAGTTAATGATCCCGTTTTGTCGTAGATTTGACATCTCAAAGGCGCGCCAAGAGTTACAGAAGTTGGGCAAGAAGCAGAAAGCTAAGCCGACTGCTAGTGAGCCTTTGAATGAAGCGTTTAAACAGCTCGGTTAATAGACAAAAAACACCCGGCGTTGGCGGGGATCGGGCCAACACCAGGTGTGAAACACAACACTCATTAATTGCGGGGAACGATTAACTGGCAACAATCCGACCGGTCATGCCGGGGTGGAACTCGCAAAAATAGTTGTAGGTGCCTTTGGCCGTGATGCGGATCGTCTTGTCGTCGCCTTTGCCCAACCGGCGGGTGTCGAACTTGCCGCCCCGGTCAGTTGCCGTATGGGGCGCGCCGTCCAGATTGATGAACTGCACGCGGTCGCCTGCCTTCATCTCCAAATTCGACGGCGAGAATCTGTGGCCCCGGATCTCGATCACATGAACGGCGTGGCCTGCGGCATTGGCGGCGCTTGCAACCAGCGGCACGGCCATGGCGCCAAGGCCGAATTTCAAAAACTGGCGGCGGTTTGTCTTGGTCATTTGTCTGTCCTCTTTCGTTTTGCTTGGTCTGTTCACAAGGGTTACGCGCCAGCCTTCGGGATTATTCACGGGACCTCGAAAAAAAAATCCGAAACCTGTCCTGGGGGGTGAAAAACAGGGCCACGACACTTGCTTGCACGCGCCGCGCCAATCCGGCACCCTCAAACCCTCACAATTCCGGAGCCAGCCCATGTCTTTTTTGAAAAAACTCTTCGGCGGCGGCCCCCCGCCCGCGACACCCCAGCCCGAAACCTACAAAGATTTCGCCATCACTCCGAACCCCGTGAACGAGGGCGGACGGTATCGCGTGGGCGCTTTGATCGAAAAGGATGGGAAAAGCCACCAATTGATCCGCGCCGACACGCTGGATGATCTGGAAAGCGCCAATATGACCTCGATCATCAAAGCCAAGCAGATGATCGACGAACAGGGCGAGCGGCTGTTCGGGTGATACGCTGGATCGCAATGGCAATGTTGTTGGCGACAGAGGCGTCTGCCGAAACGTTGCTCTTTGCCTGCGATATGGGCGAGGGCCGCGATCTACGGGTGACGCTAAGCGACGCGACGGCCACCTATGACTTCCGCCATCCCACAAACAGCCTGACCCTGACCCGGGACGTGCGTGATGTGCACCTGACCCCATGGCCCGGCATTGGCCGCACGATCTGGGAAGACGTGGTGTTTCAGAACGCGGGCTATAGTTATCTGGTCCACGCCAGTATCGAGCGGATTGATCCTGAAAACGAAAACGACGACATCGAAACCAACATCTCGGGCGGCATCATCGTCAGTCGCGGCGAAACCCAAGTGGCCAAGCTAAGCTGTTTGGCGGGAACGGTGGATTTTCCCTGGGACACTGAATTGTTCGACGCGAAGGTGGCTGCCGGTCAGTGTTTTGATCAGACTTCCCGCCTTTGGGCAGATTGCTAAGCCTTCAGCTTTGCCCCCCCTCTACGCCCGCTCATATATACAAACGGGAATAAATGCCGGGTCCGATGCGTATACTTTGTGCTCACCGATATACGTTTGACAGGGTGAACCGGCCCTGAGCAGAGCGTACTTTACCCATTGTTCAAACCTGATAGGCTCAAGCCCATGGAACCAATTTCACTTGTTTTTTACGCCGTCGTCTGCGGCCTTCTTAGCGTTTTCGCGCCCAACATTGGCGGTGTCGCGCCTCGTATGGCGGTTGGCGCTGTGGTCGGCATCGCCGCTGCGGCAGCCCTTCCATTTTTGCGAGGCATGATGGGAGGATACTGAGCGCCGGGTCTTTTCCCGGTTGAAACGGGAGGATTTTTAATGCGTATTTTCAAATGGTTGCTAGGGATAGTTGTTGTTCTGGCAGCAATTTTCTTCGCGGGTGGTTTCCTGTTGCCCAAAGACGTGACCGTTGCGCGATCAATTGAAATCGACGCCCCGGCGGAACAGATTTTCCCTTATGTGAACAGCCTGAAAGCCGGCGCGGATTGGTCGCCTTGGCTGGGCCGTGATCCAGAGGTGCAATTGACCTATTCCGGCCCTGATGAAGGGGTGGGCGCCAAGCTGGATTGGGCGTCTGAACATCCTCAGGTCGGCAGTGGGTCACAGGAAATTTCTCTTTCCGAACAGAATTCTAAGGTCGTGACCGCGCTTGATTTTGGCGACATGGGCAATGCAGTGGCCCAGTTTAATCTGGTCGAAACCGCCGGGAAAACCACCGTGACCTGGGACCTTGCGACGGACATGGGCAACACTCCCATGGGCCGCTGGATGGGCTTGATGATGGATACGTGGGTGGGCGGTGACTATGAAACCGGGCTCGCCAATCTGAAAGCGCTGATCGAGGGTTGACTGAAGCCAAGCTTCAGCCTTCAAAGGCGCCATGACGATCTTCACTTTGACCGTGGCCACCAGCGCGGATGGCTTTATCTCGCGCAGCACGGACGAGCCGCCGCAAGCCTGGGCAAGCGCCGAGGAACAATCGCTTTTCTTTCGCGATGTCGAGGCGGCGGATTGGGCGATTATGGGCCGCAACACTCATGAAGCCGCGGACCGCCCGGAACGGCGCAGGATCATCTTTTCCAGTAAGGTTGCGGGCTGGAGGCGTCCGACGCAGCTTTGGATTGATCCGGCGGCACGGGATCCAAAAGACCTCGCCGATCTGGTGGGCGACGTGCATCCCTTGACCAAGGGCCTGATCCTTGGCGGCACCCGGGTGCACGACTGGTTTCTGGCCCATAATGCCATCGATCGCGTGAACCTGACAATCGAGCCGGTGCACTTCACAACCGGTCTTCCAATCTTCACGCACCAGCAAGGCACTGATCCGATTAAGGTTTTTACCAGACACGGGTTCCAGATCAAAAGCGACGAACGGCTCAATTCCGCCGGAACACGCTATCTTGTGCTGCAAAGGCCTTGATCCTCTTGCCACATTGGACATCATAAGAGCCATGAAACGTGCCTTTGCCTCGATGCTTGCCCTGATCCTGACCGTCGCGCCTGCAGCCGCGTTTCGCGCGCAGAACGACATGATTGTCGAACCGCGCGGCCAAAACGGATTTCACGTCGCCTATCGCGGTGGACGTGCCGGTGCGCCAGATTTCTGGTGTGCGGCAGGGGATTACGTGGTGCGCGATTTGGGTCGGTCTCCGGGCACGCCGATTTATCGCACGACCTCGACACCTAGGCGGGCTGGCCATGGTTTGGATTTCAGCCTTAGCCCAGATGGCGCAAAGCGCACGGGTCTGGTCACGATTTTCGGAAGCCGAACCTCGGTCACAGCTGGTGCGGCCCGCGCCTTGTGCAACCTTCGAAATCGCGCCTTTCGTGACTAAGTCCCTAATTATCGAAACACGCGGACCGGGACTTTACGAATTTACCGAGGACTTGCGCGCGATGGTTGGGCAAGCCGGGATGATGACGCTATTTGTGCGGCATACGTCGTGCTCGCTTTTGATACAAGAAAATGCGGATCCATCCGTTCAGTCTGATCTTCATGAGTTCTTTCAACGGCTTGCCCCACATACCACGGACCCGTCCATGGATTGGGTGCGGCATCGTTCGGAAGGCCCTGACGACATGCCAGCCCATATCAAGGCCGCCGTTTTGCCCGTCAGTCTGACCGTCCCGGTGATCAATGGCCGTCTGGGGCTGGGCACATGGCAGGGCGTATATCTGTTCGAACACCGCGATCATCCGCATCGACGCGAAGTTCTGGTGACACCACACTAAGCAAAAGGCGGTGCATCCTTGCCACGGGGAACCCCCGTGCATGTGGTGGTTTCAAATCGCCCCTACCCAAGATCGGGGCTTCGCCCTATAGTCCGTGTGGGTAAGGGGACTAACACCCCAAAACATTGGCAGGAGAAGAGGCGGATGCGCTGCCCGTTTTGCGGAAATATTGACACTCAGGTGAAAGACTCGCGGCCTGCAGAAGATCACGTGGCCATCCGGCGGCGTCGGTTCTGTCCGGCCTGCGGCGGTCGTTTCACCACATATGAACGCGTGCAACTGCGCGACCTGATCGTGATCAAGTCAAACGGCAAGCGCGAGGATTTCGACCGCGACAAGCTGGAACGCTCGATCAGGATCGCCATGCAGAAACGCCCCATCGAACCCGAGCGCATTGATCAGATGATCAGTGGTATCGTGCGACGCTTAGAAAGCATGGGCGAAACAGACATTCAGTCGACCACCATCGGTGAGATCGCCATGGAAAGTCTGGCGCGGATCGATACGGTCGGTTACGTGCGCTTTGCAAGTGTTTACAAGAATTTCCAGGCGGCTGACGATTTCGACAAATTCGTGAGCGAGCTGAGGCCCGTTCAAAAGGACGAGTGACCGGTTCCAACACGGGCACTGACGCCCGGCACATGGCGCATGCTCTGGCCCTTGGCGCGCGGGGGATGGGCCGTGTCTGGCCTTGGCCCTCTGTGGGCTGCGTCCTCGTTAAAGACGGTCGAGTTGTTGGACGTGGCACCACGGATCGCGCCGACACGTATCGACATGCGGAAGTCGTGGCTTTGGCTCAGGCGGGCGATGCCGCGCGGGGCGCCACGGCCTATGTCACACTTGAACCCTGCGCCCATCACGGCACGACACCGCCCTGTGCGACGACCTTGATTGAGGCTGGGATCGCGCGCGTTGTTGCGGCCGTTGAGGATCCGAACCCGAAAGTGGCAGGGCAAGGTTTGGCGATACTTCGTGACGCGGGCATTGAAGTGACCCTTGGCGTCGGGGCGGATCAAGCGCGTCAGCAGCACGCGGGTTTCTTTTCGACCATCACGGCGGGCCGTCCGGTTCTAACGTTAAAACTGGCGATGACGCTGGATGGGCGGATTGCCACGGCCACGGGTGAAAGTCAGTGGATCACGAGGCCCGAAGCGCGACGCAAAGTGCACGCGATGCGCGCCTCTCATGACGCCGTTCTGGTGGGCGGCGGCACGGCGCGGGCGGACAATCCCACGCTGACGGTGCGCGATATCGGGGTCAGCCATCAGCCCGTGCGCATTGTCGCCAGCCGTCATCTGGGCCTGCCGTGGCCCAACCGTTTGGTCGAAACGATCAGCGAGGCTCCGGTCTGGATGGTTCATGGTGAGGGCGAAGCGCCGGTCGACGCAGAAATGCGTTGGAGCGAGATCGGGGCGAAACTTTTGCCAGCCAAAGTGATCAGCGGACAATTGGACCCGGCCAGCGTTCTGATAGCGCTTGGGGGCGAAGGTCTCACACGCGTGCTTTGTGAAGGGGGAGGCACCTTTGCGGCATCGTTGTTGCAGGCGGATTTGGTGGACGAACTGGTGGTTTTTTCAGCGGGAAAGCTTCTGGGTGCCGAGGGCACGCCGGGGGTGGGCGCTTTGGGCGTGGATCAACTGGCCTTGGCGCCGAAGTTTGACTTGGTCACATGTCAGCCCGTCGGAGGCGATGTGATGCATCGCTGGCGACGCACCTCTTAAGAGGCCCTAGCGCCGAAAGGGCGCGATCAGAGTGTGCATCCAGATCATGCTGCGGTTCATCCGCGGAAACTCAATGTCTTGCGCCAAAAGTGCCAAGGCGGCCTCGGGCGAAATCGGGCGGCCGTCGCGCGGGTCGAAATAGCGCGGATAGCCGATCAAACAGGCATGGGCCAAGCCTGTCAGCGTCACGTCCATTGTCCGATGAGCGGGGCGGGGCGCATGATCCACCGTCAGACCGCGACCCGCATAGAACGGCATACCAAGACAGGTGACGGGTTTACCGCGCAGCAAAGCTTCGAACCCAAGAGTTGACGACATCGTCCAAACCGCATCCACCGCCTGAAGGGCCGCATCGGCGTGGACATCCCCCAAAACGACATCCGCCAGCGCCTCGGCATCCTCCACCGCACCTTTGCGCAAACCGGCCAAAACATCGGGGTGCGGTTTGTAGATGAGACAGGCTTCGGGGTTCTGTGCGCGGGTTTCGCGCAGAAGATCTTGGTTGGTTTTTACATCATGAGCCCCCATCAGAACCGAGGCGTCGTCTTCCACCTGGCCCACCACAAGGATTTTGGGCGACGTCTCTGGCAAATCGGGCATTTCGGCCCCGATGTTGTATTTGGTCAAGGACTGGCGCTTAATAGAGGCGATCAACCGCTCGGATCGTTCAATTTCTGCAACCGGCAATTCACCAGACTTAGCGATTAACCGGTCCAAACGGCTTTCTACCGAAGGATCGAAGTACAACGACGGGCGATCCATCACCAGTGATAGGGGCGGCGTTAGCTCGGCTCCCAGGCCGCGCGACCTGAGGAACCCATCCTCGATCCGCCAGGCTTCAAGCGGCGCGTCTTGCATCCCCCAGACCAGCGTTTTGCGCGTGTCCCGCGCTTTAGCGCGCCGCCCAAATCGCAGCTTTTGGTCTCGCCCGAAAGCGCGGGACAGATGCGGTCGCTTCCAAGGGGACATGCCGACAGCAAAATAGCCGTCGCGATCTTCGCGATAAGCGCGGGCCTCGGCGGCCAGCGACGCGATGACGTCTTCGATCTGGCACAAGCGGTCACGGATGGGATCGTACCAGACGGGGTAAAGGATCATCGCGGCGGCGAACAACTGAGCGCGGGTCAGGTCCCGTTCGCGGCGCGGCGGGGGCGTTTCGTCCTGCGTACGTCCCCAGCCTGCATAGAAGGGCTGACCGAAAATGCGGGGCTTGTGGCCTGCGAAGATTGCCTCAAACCCCAAGGTCGACGAATGCGCATAAACGGCAACGGCCCCTTCAAACAGCCGCCACGGGCTGATTGGCGTGTGCATCGGCAAGATACGGTCCGAGTAATCCTCGTCCCGAAAGTGGCCCTGTCTGGCCCCTCCAACCGTTTCAGGATGGGATTTTATGTAAATCGGGCATTCGGGATGTTCTTCGCCCGCAAAGGCCAACATCTCCAGAAAATCAGCGCGTCCAGCCCCGCACAAGGCGGCGTCACCTTCGGTCTGGTCAATGACAACAACGTAGCCGGGAGGCGGGGGATCAATGTCTGGGTCGGTCGCTGCGTACTTGCCCAAGTTCCAATACCGCAGTTGGTCAATCGCAGACCGGGCGCGATTCAACAACGCGGTGTCATCCAAAGGATGCTTGGCCAGAAGGGTTTCCAGATCGGAAGGGGCGCTGGCATCGAAATGCACGCCTGTCTGATCGAGACACAATCCTATAGGGGCAGAGGGGGTAAGCCGATTGGGATGCACGGACCGCAAGAAGGCGTCTTCGACCGTTAGAACCGGGGCTTCAGCCCATTCCGCGACAGCCTCGCCGCGCCAGGCTGTTGGGGTCCGTCCCCAGATGCCAACCCAGTCGTCAGGGCCGGGCACGCCAAGGGCGATATCCCATCCAGCCAGGCCTAAAACGTGTTTCAGGCGGCCTTCGGTAAGAAAGCCGCCTGAATATACGCAAAGCCGTTTCGGGCTGTCGCTTGGCGTCACTCGGTCAGTGAGTCAAGCGATGCGGCTGTCGATGCAGGTGCTATGATGGCCGACAAAACCTTGCTGAACTGGTTGTAAGGCGCCTCGGTGACATAAACTGTATCGCCGTTCCGAATGTCGAAATCGCGTGCGATAAACACACCGTTTGGCGATGTCAGGTCCAGCACATAGACAATACGCTGATGGCCTTCCAGATCGGTCCGTCCCAAAACCTTTTTCGAGATAAAGGTATGTTCGTCGCGGAAGACGAAGATGCCGGTCGGGTCAGCAAGAGATGGGTTCAAACCACCAACGGTTGCCAAAGCTTCGATGGCCGAGACTGTTTGGGTTTCAAACGGTACCTTCACCTGAGCCCCAGTGGACCCCAAAGTGGTGAAGAAGCGTTCGTCCTGTTCAACCAGCACACGGTCTCCGGCACGCAAAGCCACGTCGAGGCGTGGGTTGGTGTAAAGATCGTCCAGCCAAACTGTCCCGGAATGGCTTCCGCGGGTCAGGGTGACTTGGGTGACTTCAGGGGGCAGCGTGATGCCACCGGCCTGAGCCAGCATCGCAGTCAATGTGCGAGTTGGGCGTTCGATTGGGTAAACACCCTGTGCGCCAACGCCGCCGATCAGGGAAACCGTTGCGCCGTCGCCGGCCAGCCGCTGCACCATAACCTGAGGATCAGGTGTTTGCGCTTCAAGCTTTTCAGTGATGATGCGGCGGATCGATTCAGGCGAGTTACCCGAAGCTTTGACGCGACCTGCGTAGGGCACAAAGATGAAACCCGATCCATCGACCTGAATTTCTGCAATCGAAGAAGGACCCTCGGTGGACAACAATCCGTCGTCAACGTTTTCCCAGATCGTCAGGCCCAGCGTGTCGCCGGGGCGGATCGTATCCGATCCCAGAACCTTGGCGTGAACCAATGCCTGCGAAAAACCAAGCGGCGGCGTGTAAGCCGTGGCGCGGGTGACCGCATCATCGACAGTCACGATGAACGCATCGCCTTGTTCCTGCACGGACCCGGCGAAGATTTCGTTCTTTGTAGGACCGGAGCGGGGAAGCCCGCACGATGCTAAAATACTTGCTGAAACGCACAAGGCGACCCAACGAATGCGGGATTTATTTCTAATGTTCACTGCTCGGACTCCTCGAGGCATATTAGGCTTGTTGCCACCTTTTGCAAAAACCTTAACCGAATATTCAATAACTTTTCTAGTACAGGTTGGCCAGATCATTCCACAAGAAAGAGGTGTTGCCGAGGGGCCTCATCTTGGGTGTCGAGCAACCGATCATAGGTGCTGTCGGGGTAAAGCATGAGGTCTGGCACTTGCCGAAGAAGTTTACGCCTTGAAATAAAACCATAAAATCCGCCTGGAATTTGGGATGTCGCCAGTAAAAAGGCCCGATATGTAAGGTAGGCCTCGCGTTTTGGGGGCGTGGGGTCGGCAAAAAAATCGGGCAAAGGCTGACCGGACACGAATTCTGGACGGTTAAATATGGCTTCTCCAAAGACTTTTAAGGGAAGCGCGCGCCACAAAGCTTGTTCGGCAGCGGTTGAATTTACCGTCAGCGCCGAGCGTGCGGCATCCAACAATGGGGCCAGTTTTCCACCCGAGACAAAGTGGACCCGGCCTTCCAGTCCATGCTCTTGTGTCAGGCGTCGGATCAAGGGCCGCAAAGGCTCGCGACCGTCTTCCAAAGGGTGGGCTTTCAGAACCAGGTGGTGATGCGCGGGCGCGCCTTCGGAAAACCCGCGAAAAACCGTATCCAGAAATGTCGCCTGATCGGGGAAGGGGCCGTGATCCAGAAAGTTGGCGTCATGGGCCAGTTGCAGCAGAACCAGATGAAAGGGAAATCCGCCCAGTTTGATGCGGGTCGTTGCAAGCCGCCGACGCAGTGCGCGGACCGGTGTTTCGATCAGACGACGAAAGTGCAGCCAGAACTCGCCTTTGACACCGGGGTGGCGGTGCGGTCGAAAGGCGGGGTAGGCTTTGGCACCAACCAACAGACAGGCGTGATAGGCCGCGCCCCAGAACATATGAGCCCGCATATCGCCCCAATGGTCGGGCGCTTCAGTCAGGGCAGGTGCGCCGTGTTCCAGCCCGCGGGCCATTTCGTCAAGTGTCAGGTGTGTGACTGGTGAATTGGCGTTTGCACCGTTTCGTTCGTAAGTGACCCAATAGGGGCGCAAATATCCTTCTTCAAACACATGGGAGGTCAACCCGCGTGCTTCGGCCAAATCCAAGGCCGTTTGATGAATGGCGCGACTTGAGCCATAGCACACCAAATCGGTGACGCCGTGTTCTTTGATCACCCGATCCAGCTCGCCCCCAAGGTCTTCAGGTGCACCGTGGTAGGGCAGAAAGCCCGGACCGTGCCAGAACATCTGATCTCCGGGATTGAACCCCATCCGATAGACCGTCGCTCCGGCCAGACGCAGGCGTTCGCCAAGACGGGCAAAGAACGGCCCGTGGGGGCCCTGCAAAAACAGAAAGCACCTGTTCTGATGATCTTGAAGTCCCGCCCGCATGGCCTTTCCTAACCCGTCCTTTAAGCTGTGTCACGGGGGGCGGCTTGCGTGAGACCCGGAAGGCAGCTAACCCGGAAGAGACGAAGGAAAGGGCAGGCAATGTTCACTGGCATCGTGACCGACATGGGCGAAATTCTAGACCTGACGCAAGCAGGTGATCTGAATGTGCAAATTGGAACGACTTACGATGTGAGCCAGATTGATATCGGCGCATCCATCGCCTGTGACGGCGTCTGTCTGACTGTGGTGGATCTGGGGCGCGAACCCCGGAACTGGTTTATGGTGCAGGCCAGTGCCGAGACCCTTTCGAAAACCAATCTGGATACATGGGCCGTGGGTCGCACAGTTAACCTGGAACGTGCCTTGAAAGTGGGCGATGAAATCGGCGGTCATATCGTGTCGGGCCACGTGGACGGCGTGGCGACAGTGACGGCGATCAAGGACGAAGGTGACAGCACCCGTGTCACCATCGAAGCGCCCGGTGATCTGGCGCGGTTCATTGCGCCCAAAGGTTCGGTCGCACTGAACGGGACCTCACTGACTGTGAACGAGGTGGATGGTGCCAGCTTTGGCATCAACTTCATCCCGCACACCAAAGAGGTCACAACATGGGGCCGGGTGGCAGTTGGGGATCGGATCAACCTCGAAATCGACACGCTGGCGCGCTACGTCGCCCGATTGACCGAGACAGCCTGACGTTCGCCTGCCGAGCCTACACATCACAGAAGCTCTCGCGACTGTGAGAGGGGTTGATGGGGTCAAAGCTTCAAACTGTGTTTACCTCTCCATAGGCGTGGATAACCGCGCCTTTCTGATGAGTTCCAAGGGGGTAAATCCATGAACTTTAAATTTCTGACCCGCCTTTCGGCGGCCAGCCTAATTGTGTCTGCTGGTCTGGCGACTGCGGCCTCTGCGGCCAGCGTACAGATCACGATATCGAACAACTCAAGCGAAGGTGGGCTGTATTACACGCCTTTCCTGAATGTCTTCCATGACGGCAGTTATTCTGCCTTCACCGAAGGTCAGGCCGCCAGTTCTTCTTTAGAGACGCTGGCAGAGCTGGGTGGTGTTGCCGAAGAAGCGGCGAATGCAGAATCGCAAGGCGCTTTGACCTTCACTCTGGCCGATCCTGCTGGATTTGGATCAGCACCTGGCCAACCGCCTGTGTTCGATCCCGGCAATTCCAACAGCTTCACTCTCAATCTGGATTCAACCGCCAATCAATATCTGACGGTTCTGTCCATGGCGATCCCGTCGAATGACACGTTCATTTCTTCGACGATTCAGCTGTTTGATGACGCCGGTCAGTTCATCGCAACCGACTACATTCTGGGCGCAAGTTCGGTCTATGACGCAGGCACCGAGGTGAACCAGACCTTTGGTCAGGCCTTCAACCCGGCAGACGGCAATGGTCCGGGTGGATTGGGCGATGACGAAAACGGTGTGGTGCATAGCTCCAGCATCGCCGAGTTCGCAACCTTGTTCGGCCAGCCGATCCCGACGGGTGGCACAACATCCTCGAACGGTGTTGATCTGAACAATCTGGTGTCGATCGAGGTGAGCCAGGTGCCACTGCCCGCAGGTGCTCCGCTGCTGTTGGCAGGTCTGGGGGCCTTTGCCTGGATGCGTCGCCGCAAGACGGCCTGACGTTACGACCAGAGGCAGCCCCCTTGCGGGTTGCCTCTGGCCATCATCTGCTCTGTAAGATATTGGCCGGGAAACCACTGCAGCCTAGGCCAAAACCATGACGTTCGAAACCGCTGGACCGATTGAAGAAAACTGGCGCGATGCCATCTCTTCCATCGAAGAAATCATCGAAGACGCGCGCAACGGGCGCATGTTCATTCTGGTCGATCACGAAGACCGGGAAAACGAAGGCGATCTGGTGATCCCGGCACAGATGGCCACGCCCGAGGCGATCAACTTCATGGCGATGCACGGGCGTGGGCTGATCTGCCTGACCCTGACCGGCGAGCGCTGCGATGCCCTTGGCCTGCCGTTGATGGCCTCGCAAAATTCGTCGCGCCACGAAACCGCCTTCACCATTTCCATCGAAGCCCGCGAAGGTGTGACCACCGGAATTTCGGCCCATGACCGCGCGCGCACCGTCGCCGTGGCCATTGATCACGCCAAGTCCGAAAGCGATATCGCCACGCCTGGGCACATCTTCCCCCTGCGCGCCCGCGATGGTGGCGTGCTGGTCCGCGCTGGCCACACCGAAGCGGCGATTGATGTGTCGCGCTTGGCCGGGCTAAACCCGTCCGGTGTGATTTGCGAGATCATGAACGAAGATGGCACGATGAGCCGTCTGCCCGATCTGGTGGCTTTTGCGCAGAAACACGGGCTTAAGATCGGCACGATCAGCGACCTGATCGCCTATCGCCGACGCAACGATAATCTGGTGGCCGTTACGCGCAGTGAAACCGTGACAAGCGAGTTCGGCGGTGATTGGGAAATGCGGGTCTATTCCGACACGGCCCACGGCGACGAACACATCGTTCTGATCAAAGGCGATATCACGACCGAAGGCCCCTGCCTTGTGCGGATGCACGCCATGGACCCGATGCTGGACGTGGTGGGCCTTGGCCCCAAAGGGCGGCGGAACGAGTTTGGCGACGCCATGCGGGTGATCGCCGACGAGGGGCGCGGCGTGATGGTCTTGTTGCGCGACACCACAATGAAGCTGACCGGTGGCGACGAGGTCTCACCCCAGACGCTTCGGCAATATGGGTTGGGCGCTCAGATCCTGTCGTCTCTGGGCCTGTCCGAGCTGATCCTTTTGACCAATTCACCGCAACCCAAAGTCGTCGGACTCGAGGCTTATGGTCTTGAGATCACCGGCACCCGCAAGGTTTCGGAGCTGGGCTGATGGCAGGACAATCCCATTACGTTCTGGACCGCCCGACGTTTGACGCGCCCGTCAAAGTGCTGATCGTTGTGGCACCGTATTACAAAGACATCGCCGACAATATGGTGGCAGGCGCTAAGAGCGAACTGGCCGCCGTGGGCGCAAAGGTTGATCTGATCGAAGTGCCGGGCGCTTTGGAAGTGCCCACAGCCATCCGCATCGCCTTCCGTCAGGCCGATTATGACGGCTTTGTCGCCATCGGCTGCGTGATCCGGGGCGAGACGACGCATTACGACACGGTCTGCAATGACAGCAGCCGCGCGATTCAGCTTTTGGGGTTGGAAGGCGCTTGCATCGGCAATGGCATCCTGACCGTGGAAAACCACGAACAGGCGGCGGTGCGGGCTGACCCAGAGGCTCAGAACAAAGGCGGCGGAGCGGCGGCAGCGGCCCTGCATCTGATTGCTTTGACACGTAAATTCTCGCGCACCGACACGGGCGTCGGCTTTTCGAAAGACACCCGCTCATGACGAACGCCAAACAGATGAAAAGTGCGGCGCGTCTCTATGCCGTGCAGGCCCTTTTCCAGATGGAGCATTCGGATCAGGATGCGCCTGCCGTCCAGCAGGAATTTGAAGACCACCGTTTTGGGGCCGCTGTCGATGGCGACGAGCTGGCCGAGGGAGATGTGGATCTGTTCCGCAAGCTGATCGACGACGCGGTGACCTGGCAGGCCAAAGTGGATCAGATGACCGACCGCGCTTTGGTGGAAAAATGGCCCATAAACCGGATCGACCCCACCTTACGCGCTCTGTTCCGTGCCGCCGGAGCCGAGTTGGTGGAAGGCGACGCGCCACCCAAAGTGGTGATCAGCGAGTTTGTCGACGTGGCCAAAGCGTTCTTTCCAGACGGCCGCGAGCCGAAGTTCGTCAACGCCGTCTTGGATCACATGGCGCGTGAGGCGAAGCCCGAAGCGTTTTAGCGGCTGGGGTGTCAGGTTGGCGCGGCAGCTTCGCCTTTGATCCGCGCGGACCAGCGCATTGCAACCCGCGTTCCTTCGGGCTCAAAGCAGGCATTGCGCAATTCATCCATCAACCCATCAACAATTCGGCACATTGACCGCCAACCCACCAAGGGCGGTTTCCTT